>JAUIHW010000034.1 GCA_030431775.1 Gammaproteobacteria bacterium | reverse complement strand
CTGTGGGTTGCGAGGCCCTCAAAGGAATCCTGCTGCATCCCGAGCTCGAGTTGGCGGGTGTTAAAGTTTACAGCGCGGAAAAACAGGGCGTGGACGCTGGTCAGCTTTGCGGTATGCCAAACACCGGTATCACGGCCCTGTTGTCCACGGAAGACATCCTGACAATTGACGCCGACTGTGTAGTGTACACGCCCAATCTTGCCAGCCTGGACGAAGTCTGCGCCCTGCTCAGCTCAGGCAAAAACGTCGTGTGCTCGCCGTTTCTGTTTTACGCCGAACACCTGCCGCCCGAAGATCGTGCCCGGGTTCGCGAAGCCTGTCAACGCGGCAACACCTCTGTTTACGGCAGTGGTATTCACCCTGGCTTTGTCGGCATGGTGCTGCCGCTGGCGATGTCCGGCATGTCGCGCCGCATCGACAAGCTTGTGATTTCTGAAAAGGCCGATTGGGCTTTTTATAACAGCCCCAAAGTTATGTTCGATAACATGCGCTTTGGCCACCCACCGCAGGACGTTACCCTCTCGCCTGGTAGCTTCCTGGCGTTTAATGGCGAGCTGTTTAAAGACCAGATCGTTATGCTGGCCAAGGCCTTCGGTACGACACTCGATGACATTACCCTGGAACACGAGGTGCTAACGGCTGATGAGTCCTATGATGTCATGGCAGGGCGCATTGAGGCCGGTACGGTGTATGCTCAGCGTTTTCTTTGGCAGGGCATCACTAATGGTGAGGTAACATTCGAGATCGATGCACTGTGGACCGTCGGAGGGCAGTACCCAGCGCACTGGCCGGAACCGGCCCACGGCTGGACCGTTACCCTGGAAGGGGAACCTTCCCTAACGGCCACGTTTTCCAGCATGGCAAGCGTGCTGGACCCGGGTAGCCGCAGTCTTGACGATCACATCCAGGCATCAAGCATCGCAACGGCCATGCAATGTGTGAACAGCGTACCCGCGGTGTGCGCAGCAGAGCCTGGCATTCGTGGTGCGTTCGAGTTACAACCGGTCTACAGCGGCTATGGCATGCGCTCAAGACAGTGAGGTTGAGATGAAAATATTCCTGACCGGCGCCACTGGCTTTCTTGGCGCACACATTGCCCGCGAGCTGTTTTCACACGGACACGATTTGCGTCTACTGGTGCGCGATGAGCAAGCCCTACGCAATTATTTTTCAGCGATTAATCAGTCCCTGAATGACGTGGTAATCGGCGATATGCGTGATCAGGCACTGATCGCGGAGGCGCTCCAGGGCTGTGATGCAGTGATTCATTCAGCGGCTCTGGTCGACCTGAATCCGAGCAGGGAAACCGAGGTTTACCGCACCAATCTGGACGGCACGCGCACGGTAATCGGCGCCGCGATTGCAGCCGGCGTTTCCAATATCATTTACGTGTCCAGCAATTCAGTCTTGTTTCAACCGAATGCCAAAACAATAGCGGAGGATGGCGCGCTTGCTGAATTGCAGGGCGCTTACGCCAGGTCGAAAATTGATTGTGAACGCTGGGTTCGGTCAAGGCAGGAAGAGGGCGCTCCCATACAAATAAGTTACCCGGGTGGCGTGTACGGCCCGGATGACCCCAAGCTCAGTGAAAGCAACGCCGCGCTGCTGGGTTTTATAAAAAGCTTCATGCTCAGGACCAGCTCGGGCACTATGTGTGCCGATGTGCGCGATTTGGCGCGCCTGCATCGCTGGCTGGTTGAAACCCCGCCCAATGGTGCTTTTGCCAACCGCCGTTTTTTGATGGCAGGGCACTATCAGAGCTGGGATGAACTGCACCAGCTACTGCAAACCATCATCGGCCGCGAGATATCGGCGAAACGAGTTTCTGGCCGCTTTCTGAGGCTAACAGGCCGGCTGCTCGATGTTGCCCGACGGTTCCGAACTATCGAAACACCGATGACCGCTGAAACCATGGCAATCATGACCCAGTGTTCAGCGTTCAGTTCGAAAAAAATAACCGAGCTGAGCGGCCTGGAATTTCGCCCCACCGAGGAAACACTAACAGACACCATTCAGTGGCTGCTGCAGCGGGGCTATCTTAAATCGAAACACGTTCCCGCTTTACTCAACGGAGCCTGAGGCCGCACTCTCTGTGAGCAGCACAATTTTGCCGCGAACAGCGGCCTTATCGATGAGGCGGTGAGCTTCAGCTGCCTGGTCCAGCGGCAGTCGCTGGGCAATTGAAGGTTTTAACTCGCCGTCTTTCAATAGTTTGAACAGGGCCTGTACATCCTCTGTAAATTCCACCGGCTTCTTGGCCCGGCGCCGCCGAATGTCATAAAACGCGGTAGATTTGCCATCGGGCAGCATTTTCCAGAATACCAACAAGCGTGCAAAACCCGCCAGCAAGCTGGCTGTTTTCTCTTCGCCGGTAGTCACCTGTAACGCCCCGAAGGCGATCAGAATACCGCCATGTTTCAGACAGCGGTAGGAGCGGGACCAGTTACGCCCGCCTATGGTATCGAACACCACATCCATGCCTCCGTCACTGAGCTCTAGCGAGCGCTTCTCAAAATCGTCGTGTTGATAGTCGATATGCGTTGCGCCGTAGTGTTCGACCAGCTCCTTCTTTCCGGCAGATGCGGTACCAAACATTTCCAGGCCGAAGTATCTGCCAAGCTCCAGCAACGCAGCACCCACTGCACCACCAGCGGCGTGCACCAAACATTTGCTGCCGGGCGGAATCTTTCGCACACGGGTAAGCAACTGATAAGCCGTGGTATATGACAAGACCATTGATACTGCTTCTGCCGGATCAAGTCCATCGGGTGCCGGTACAACTTGCTCCGCCGCTACCGTCAAATAGTCACAGTAGCCACCAATGACTGGCATGTCGGCAACGTATTGCCCGACAGCCAAACCACTCACCCCCTCCCCCAGCTTGTCCACTACACCGAACCAGTCATACCCCAGGGTAAACGGCGGCTTCTCCTTGACGTCAACGTATTGACCTTCACGAATAATCGTATCGGTAAACCCAGTACCGGCGGCGAGCACTTTCACGCGAATTTCGCCGGATTTCGGCTCGGGCAACTGTTGCTCTTCCACGACTTCCAAGCAATCGGGGCCACCGAACTCCCGGACAATAACACGCCTGTTCGTCATACCACCGCAACCTCTATTCCAATGACTTTACCACTGCGACCGCTCGCTTCGCCAAGAGCAAATTACCTGCTCTCCAGTTAAATTGTATTGCACCGTCGCGGCCTTTAATATGCCAATTTATTAAGGTGAGTAACACCATATTGTGATTGTTATTGAACAATGAAAAGCCAAAAGACTTTTTGTCGAATTTGTGAAGCGCAATGCGGTCTCGTGGTCACGACCGAGGAAAACCGGGTTATTAAGATCGAGCCCAATCGCGATCACGTGAACAGCCAGGGCTATGCCTGCATCAAGGGCCTGAAGATGGGCGATTTTGTTCATAGCCCGGATCGCTTGCGCACACCGTTGAAGAAGGTGAATGGCTCTTTCAAGCCGGTGAGTTGGCAACAGGCCATTGGTGAAATTGGTGAACGTCTGGCTGAAATCCACCGGCGCCATGGAGGTGAGGCTTTCGCAGCGTACATGGGTAATCCAATCGGCTTCAGTTTGTGGCCGACAATGGTTATGACGGCGTTTCTAAAAGCTTTCGACGGCCACAAACTGTTCACTCCAGGAACCCAGGATTGTGCCAACAAGTTTGCCGGCGGCCATCGCCTGTACGGCAGCCCGTCTGACCAGACCTTCCCCGATATTGATCATACCAGGCTGCTGATAGCCGTTGGCAGCAACCCGGTAATCTCCAAAATGAGTTTTATCTCCCTGCCTCACCCGATGGACCGCATCGCGGCAATCGAAGAACGCGGCGGTAAAGTGTACTGGGTGAATCCGCGGCGCACTGAATCAGCGAAGCGCTGCGGAGAACACCTTGCTATACGCCCGGATACTGATGTGTTCTTTATGCTCGGCTTTCTCAACGAATTGATAGCACGCGATGCAGTCGACTACGAGCAAATCAATCAGTATATGGAAGGCTTTGAGCAACTGGCGCAGGTAGTGCTCCCATGGACACCGGAACGGGTTGCTGAGGTTACACACATTCCGCCAGAGCGATTGCGCGCGCTGGTCAATGACTATATTGCGGCGGGTGCGGCCGCTGTTTATTGTTCAACCGGAGTTAACCAGGGTCGGTTTGGGCTGATGGTGTTTTGGCTGCAGGAGGCAATCAATGCCGTCAGCGGCAACCTAGACAAGCGCGGTGGAACGCTGGCTGGCAAGAATATCTTACCGCGCCCTCCCGCACCGGGAGAAGAACGGCGTTCCAGAATTGCTGATATTCCTTACGTTAACAGCCTGATCCCTGCCGGCATCATGGCTGATGAAATACTGACACCAGGGCCCGGCAAGGTTCGCGCCATGATCAATATGTCAGGCAACCCTCTTCTCACCTGCGCAGGCAGTGAACGCCTGGCGAGTGCATTTGAGGACCTGGAACTCTTCGTATGCCTGGACATTGTACGCAATGAAACCGCGAACTACGCTGACTATGTATTACCGGGTCTACACAGCCTTGAGCGACCGGATATTCCGTTTTACTTTTTCACCATGATGGGCCTTATGCCTACCCGCAGCTTCTTCTACACTGACCCGGTGGTCTCACCGGCGGGAGAAGCACGGGACGAAGGCTGGATTCTTCGACAGCTGTGTCACAGTGCCAATCGATCACTTGGTGGCTCGCGATTGCTACAAGCGCTAAGTGCTCTCGGCGGCTCGCTCAGCAAACTGCCGCTGATTGGCTCAATCACATCGCTGGAAAAACTGTTCCTGGAACTCCTGACTCGCAGTGGCAAACTGGGCGGTATCCGCAAACTCCGGCAATCGCCTGACGGCCTGTTGTTAGCGCCCAATGAGCCTGGTGATTATCTCGGCCAGCGTGTCAATACACCATCAGGCAAGATTCAACTTGCCCCCGAAGACCTGATTGCCCGCTGCGAAGAGCTCGACAATGAGTACGCCCAAGAACTGGCACACCGCGATGCCCTGAAGCTCATTCAGAAGCGGGAGCGCTTTACCCACAATTCCTGGGCCCACAATGTAGAGGCTTTCGTCAAGGGCGAACGCCATACCAATTACCTGTATATTCACCCTGAAGATGCCAGCCAACGCAAGCTGGCCGACGGCAAGCTCGCACGGGTCAGCGCCAATAATCGCCACATTGATGTACCAGTAAAGATCGATGACGCGATGATGCCCGGCTCGGTAGCCGTTCCACACGGCTGGGGCCATCAAGGCGCCGACGGTTTGCAGGTGGCCAAAACCACTCAGGGTGTGAATGTGAATATTATTTTGCCGGATGGACCGGAGTCAATCGAGCCAACATCCGGCATGTCGCATATGAACGGGGTGCTGGTTGAGGTGACGGCAATCTAAACGGGTCAATCCTCTCTTCAGTTACCCGGCCATGCGGTTAGCGGCTTTTCAGCTTTTTATATTCTTCCAGCACCGGGGCGAATTCCGCGGGCGTTGAGGCGTGTATGCAGATTTCATCGGCGCCGTTGTCCAGTTCCTGAAGAAGACGAAGTGCACAATCTTTGGCGCTGCCCATCGCGACGGCGGACACCCAGCTTTCGGGAATCAATTTTTCGATTTCTTCAAGCTGATCAAGCGTAGCCACGCTATCGATACTCCCCGGAATGGACGACACCACAGAACTGGAACGGAATTCGTCCAGCACGGCAGCGTCCCAATCATTCAGTTCCACCAGTAGTTCAACATAGCCGGGCGCCTGCATATAGGTAGCCATGCGTGCTATGACCTTATGCAGGTAGTCTTCTCGCGATGGCTCCAGCAGAGTGGCCATCACGCTGCAAATCTTAACTTTAGCAGCGGCTCGGCCTGCTTTGGCAGAGCCTTCGGCCACGGCGTCTTTCGCACGCTGCAGCCCCTCCGGGGTAACGTAGGTGTGCAGATGGACTCCATCGAACACTTCGCCTGCAAATTTCAGACTCTTGCGGCCAAAACCCACAAAATGCACCGGTATGTCGGCATCCAGCCAATCTCCGGTACTCAGGTATGGCAAGTTCCCCATCGGGCCTTCATAGCCCATTACCTTCTCGCCATGCCACAGCTTGCGCAGAATCTCCACACCCTCACCGAGTTTGCGATTACTGACTCGCTCCAACCCCATCAGCTGATCACGAATACCAACTCCTCTTGCCAAACCAAGCTCAAAGCGCCCATTCGAAAGGTAATGCAGGGAGCTGCACATCGTGGCTAGCGCAAGCGGGTGACGAGTATGAATATTGGTAGCAGCGGTCGCCACCTTGATCGATTCGGTAGTCGCCAGCGCCGCTGAGCAGATCACTCCGGCATCTTTGACATCAAAGCGCTCAGACAACCAGACCTTACCCAGCCCAAGCTCTTCCGCTTTTTTAGCTTCATCGATTGCATCGACCGGGGTTTTGGTGTGCCCGGGCAGCAAATAGCAGCTTAACTCCGGAAATTGATTGTCATTCATACCGATATCTTCTCTTCGAGGCTAAAGTCCACCAACACCACTGCAGCTGATCACTGTGCGTCAACACCAGCGGCTGACGGTGGCATTTCCTGAACAACGGGTTTTTCCAGGGTCCCGAACATCCAATCATACAGCAGGGTGATGGTCGCATAATTGCCACGATGCATATCAATGTGATGCGCATCATGCATGATGGCAATCCAGTTAATGGTTTGGAACGGTTTATAGGGCAAATCGATTCTGCAGTGGTTTAACTGGTTGATCTGGGTGAATACCACGTAGGTAATAATAATACTTGCTGCATGGAATGGCTGCCCGGCCAGCAGACACATCGCCACAGTCACCAGGTAAAACAGTGAAATACCAATAATGGTTTCCAGCGGGTGTAGCAGTTGCGCATCAATTGACGAAATTCTGCTGCGTGCCTGATGGTGCACCGCATGAACCCGGCGGAAATATCCCTTTCCATGGAATAGAAAGCGATGTGTTAAGTAGTAGAAAAAGTCATAAATCATCAGTACCAAAAACGCATCCAGCAAAATACGGCCGAAGGGGCGTGGTTCCAGCGTAATGATGAATGGCAGAATAAGCAGAAAAAAAACCAGGTTGGTTAGCAACCCTATCTTCTGGCTTGTTTGAACCCGATGCTGATATTTCTTGCCCAATTCGCGCCATTTGCGCTTGTGCTCTGCTTTATTCACATCCCTGGCCTGCGCAAATGCCGGTACCCGAAACAGCACAAACTTTGCCGCCACTACAATACCAATAATGCTGCCTATGGTGAGCAAAGCTGCCAGCCAGTCATAATGAAAGTTCATGCGTCATCTATCCTCTTTTTACGTCAAGGTCTCAGGCAAGGCCCATCAGGTCATCGCGCTGACCCATGACCACTTCTGCACAGTAACCAAAATCCACCGGCAGGTTCTGGCCGCTGATAAAACCGGCCAGTTCGCTGTTTAACAGCAGCATCACTTTGCCCATGTCTTCGCCCGAGGCGTAACGGCCGTTGGGCGGCAGGAACAGCTCTACCGCTTCATCAGGAATTTGCCCTTCGCCTTTCAGCTGCTGCATGAATGCGCTGTCAGTGGGCGACGGTGAAATACAATTAATACGGATGCCTTTTTGTGCCAGTTCCCCCGCCATGCTCATGGTGTAAACAATGATGCATTGTTTGGAAAATCCGTAGCCATCCGGCACGGCATCCGCGTTTTCCTGCAGCCAGTGTTTGGCAGTTTCCAGGCTGTTATCCAGCGCGAGAAACTCACGCACCCTTTCCAGGTTGGGTTTCCAGCCCATACCAGCCGTTGATGCGATGGACGCGATCGCGCCCCCTTCGCTAATGCGCGGTAGCAGCGCTTCGGTGAGCCAGCGCAGGCCGGCAAAATTAATCAACATGGTTTCTTGCGCCGCGAATGGCGGGCTGGGTACACCCGCACAGTTAAACAGCGCGTGTATTTCCCTGGGCAGAGCGTTCACCGCTGTTTCCAGCGATGCGGCATCCTGCATGTCTACTTTCAGGGCTGTGGCAACAGGCACGGTTACTTCGGCAATATCCAATGCATAGACCTGAGCGCCAGCATCCACCAGCAGTTGTGCGGCGGCCTTGCCCATTCCGGAGGCAGCACCTGTGATCACGACATTTTTGCCGTTGTAACCTAACATATCATTCATTGATTTACTCCAATAGCAATAGTCTTGGTTTCCAGATATTCTTCGAAACCTTCCCGGCCCATTTCCCTGCCAATGCCGCTTTGCTTGTAGCCACCGAACGGCGCGTCTGAACCGTAGAAATTACCGCCGTTCACATTGATCGTGCCAGTGCGAATTCGCCGCGCAACGGCCAGCGCTCTTTGTTCGTCGGCCGACCAGACCGCGCCAGACAAGCCGTACTCTGAGTCGTTGGCAATGCGGATGGCTTCTTCATCATCGTCGTAGGCGATTACTGCTAGGACCGGGCCGAAGATCTCTTCCCTGGCGATAGCCATATCGTTAGTGACATCAACGAACACAGTGGGCTCCACGTAATAGCCCTTCTCCAGATTTTCCGGCACGCCACCGCCGAGTAACAGGCGCGCTCCTTCAGCCTTGCCTTTATCGATGTAAGCCAATACGCGCTCGCGCTGCCTGGCATTGACCAGGGGCCCCATGATGGCGCCTTCAGCGTTCGGGTCACCGTAGCTGATGAACCCAAAATAGGTTTTTAACAGTTCTTCAGCCTCGGCCTGCCTGGCACGCGGTATCAGCAGGCGGGTTTGCAAGGCGCAGCCTTGGCCCGCGTGAAAGCAAACCGACAGCGCGGTCAGCAGGCTGTTACCCAGGTCTGCATCGTCGAGAATAATGTTTGCTGATTTACCGCCCAGCTCGAGAAACACTTTTTTCACAGTCTCACTGGCACGCGCCATGATGTGTTTACCAACCGCGGTCGAGCCGGTGAAAGACACCATATCCACCCGCGGGTCGCTGACTAACTGATCACCGACTATCGCCGGGTCTTCAGCGGTAATGACATTGAATACGCCGGGGGGAATATCGGTTTTCTCAGTGACAATGCGCCCGAGTGTGGTGGCAGACCAGGGCGTATCCGGTGCCGGTTTGAGCACAATCGTGCAGCCGGCTGCCAGCGCAGGGATGCATTTGGCCAGGTTTATCTGCAAAGGCACATTCCACGGCGTGACGCAGGCCACCACACCAATCGCTTCTTTTTCAACAAGGCGTCGGCTTTTCAAGCCCATCATTTCGCTGACGCCAATGTCGCGGCTCCACTGAAACTCCGGCAGGTTTTGCAGGGTAAAGTCGATAAAACCGATCGGCACTTCGCACTGCGGGCCCTGGGCACCGCAAATGGCCAGCGGTGCGCCGGTTTCTGCCGCAATCTGCTGTTTGAAATCGTCCATCTCTTCGAGCAAGCCGGCCTTCAATTGCTGCAAACAGTGCAGCCTGAAGTCATGGTTTGTGGACCAGTCGGTTTCATCAAAGGCACGCCGCGCTGCTGTGATGGCTTGTTCCATGTCATCCGGGCCGCCATCGGCCGCCTCACCCACCACCTCTTCAGTAGCCGGGTTAATCACTTTATAGCATCGCCCGGATGCTGCTGCCTGCAGTTGGCCATCAATCAAAAGCCTGGTTTCAGGATTCACTGTTTTACCCCTCTGTGCTTACAGGTTTGGATTCGTCTTTAGCCAGAAAGACGTCCTCGATACGGTCGCAAATGAATTGCGCGGTTGGCATTACCACGCCTTTTTCTGCGGCGGTGGTCAGCGCGCACTCCAGGTCCTTTCGGCCCAGGCGGGCCATCGCACCGAAGAACTGCTCCATATCGGCGTCACTGCCCGAGGCCGCCACCGCATTGCGCCCGGATACAAACATGTGCATCTGTTCATTAACCACGCCATTGGACATGCCAACCTCTCGCAGCACATCCACCGACAGCCCACTGGCCTCGGCCAGGCGTGTGGCCTCGGCCATGGCAACAAACTCGGTGTACTGAATAAAGTTGTTACACAGCTTCAAAGCGATCCCGCTGCCCACGGGCCCGGCATGAACTATTTTTTCGGCAGATGTTTCAAACACCGGGGTCAGCGCTTCAATATCACTGGCCTCTCCGCCTACCATGTAACACAGGGTGCCATCCGCTGCGCGGTGTGCACCACCGGTAATCGGTGCGTCGATCAGGCGAATGCCAACAGCCGCTGCTTCCTCGTGCCATTTCCATACATTGGCCTGAGTGACCGTGCTGTGAATGGCCACCCGCGTTCCACTGACGGCATTGGCAAAGATGCCATCTTCCCCGTGCAGCAAGGCTTCAACCTGGGCATCGTCGCGAACACAAATGCCAATATGGGTGCACGCGCTGGCAAGCTCCGCCACCGATGCGCAGCCGATGGCCCCGGCTTCCACCAGCTCATCCACTGCTGGCTGATACACGTCATAGACATGGGCCTTGAATGCATCACCTATCAAACGCTGTGCTGATGGCTTGCCGATGTTTCCGAGACCGATGTAGCCCACATTTTTGTTGTCAGACAAGTGTTAATCCTCATTGCGCTTTAAACCACCTGATCAGACTAACCTCAAGCGAAGTATATTGTCAATATTAATTGACTTTTAAGTAATTTGAATTTACTTTATTGCCATGAACCCTGTTCAATCGCCAAATTTACTGACGCAATATCGCGATAACTTCGCCCGCCATCTTCTCGGGGTGGCATTGCATCTGCAATCGGAAGTCATGCATGCACTAACCGATAAACATGGGCACTCTGAGCTGCGCATAAGTTTCCAACCGTATATTACGCTCAGCAGCCAACAGGGCACGCGGCTCAGCGATATCGCCCAGGTGTTGGGTATTTCCCGCCAGGCGGCGAACCAGACTACCAAGCAGATTGTTGCGGCCGGTTATTTGGAGCAATGTGACGACCCATCCGATGGGCGGGCAAAGTTATTGCAGCCCACAGCAAAAGCCAGAGACATGCTGGCTACCGGTAGCCGCATCGCCATGCGTCTGCAGGGGGAAATGGAGCAAATTGCCGGCCAGCAGCAAATGGATACTTCAGCGCACCACATTGCCAAGCTACTGGCCGCTTTGCAGTTGCCGCACCTGGCCGATACTAATAGCAAGGGGCAGTCAACGCCGCCCATGGTTGCGGCGCTGCCGAGGTTGGCCGACTATAGCAATGCCCGGTTGATGGAATTAACCATGGCTAAGGGCCATCCCAAGCTGAAGCTCAGTTTTGGCCAGGTACTGTCGGCAATTGGCCCACAGGGCGGTCGTATCTGGCAAATGGCAAAGGCCCACCGTATTAGCAAACAGGCGATCGGGGCTATTGTTGGCGAGTTGGAAGGTCTCGACTATATTCGCCGCACAGCGGATCCACGTGATGCCCGCCAGGTAGTGCTGAACTTCACACCCCGCGGTCAACGGCTTATGGCGGATTCAGCCCAATCCGTGGACGAATTGCGGGCCGAGTTCGCTCAACTGATTGGCCGGCCGGCCCAGAAGCAGCTGGAAAATACGCTGAGCAGACTGTATTACAAACTGCAGCTGGAAGAAGAAATCTTCGGTAGTACTGTCGACAAGGAAACCGACATCCGATTTATCGCGCGCCAGCTGAATCGACAGCTCGGCGACAAAGGCGCCAATGCCTTGGGTAAACTGCTGGTTTCCGGCAACTATTTCTAAACAGGAGAAATTTATGAACGACCAAGAACGACGCGCCCTGGGCGAGGAAACCATCAAAAAAGTATACGCCGGTGATGTGGTGACAGCGCCCGAAGGCTATGTGTTCAGCGACATTATGCTCAAACAACTATTTGCTGAACTGTGGACAAGAGATAAGCTGTCGATGCGTGACAAGCGGATTCTCTTGCTGGGCATTATCGCTGACAAAGGGGAGGCCGAAACGTTTAAGATCCAGGTTAAAGCGTCGATCAAAAACGGCGAAATAGACGGTGAAGACGCCAGAGAGCTATTGTTATTCATCGCACAATACGCAGGCTACCCCAGAGCCGCCGCGATGCTCGGACCAATGGAAGCGGGCATAGCGGAAGCGGAAGAATTCCTCAGGAATGCAAAAAATTCCGGTGAGTAACCATGCCATTAACTATTGAATTCCCATAGTCAGAAACAACACAGAGAATAGCGAGCAACCTCCTATGTCAGCACAAGAAAACTCCAGACAACTTAGAGAAGATTACTCAGGCCCTTTTGACCCGGACCTGACACTCGGCGACTTTTCACGCAGCTTTCTGTCAAGGCTGGCCCACGAATTCAATCTGATCGGTCATCTGTACGATCGGGTGGCCCAGCCTCTTGTTGCCATGAAGTATGGCGTGGAGGGATTTACCCGATCGGGTATCGAGGAGTGGCAGGGAGCAAGCCCGATCTACTCCATTCGAATGCAACAGGCGCTCGGCTTTGAGGGCGATACCGTGGAAACCGTGTTCAAGAACCTGCAGCTGGAAGTTGGCTCCCCACAGCAGTTTATGGATTTTCAGTTCCGGCTGGATTCTCCGGATTATGGCGAGTTCTGGCTGGCGCATTGCGGAGCTTTGCTGGACCTGGAAAAGAATGGCAACGACCCTCAGCTGATCAAGTTGATGTGTCACGACATCGAGGACCCAACTTTTGATGCAACAGCGGCAGCGACCCATCCACGGATCGTTATGCGCCCATTTCACCGGCCGCCGCGGATCAACGCCGAAAACGGTAATGGTGAGGGTCGCTACCCGCACTGCCGCTGGAAGGTATTCAAAGGCGATGAAGACACAACATTTGAACACATACCGGTGATGTACGAGTTACAGCAATGCCAACTGGCGGAAGTACCATTGGTCAAGCAGGCCGACATTGTGGAACCAGGTGGACTGGAGAATTATTCAGGCGCCTTTGACCCGCACCTGCAGTTCGAAGATTTCTCACAGCGCGCGCTACAGCTGATTATCCAGGAAAATGCGGTCCAGTCCCTGTTGCTGGCGCACAGCTACACGCGAAGCCAGACAATCAACTACGGAGACGACATTGGCCGCCGTTTCTCGGAACGCTCCTGGGTAGGGCATACCCGGGTGGCCGTTGAGCGTTTTCAAAACCACCTCGGCCTGGCCGGAGACGATATTGAGACCATGGCCAAGATCATTCAGCTTCACCCGCATTTCTACCCAAGAACCTATGTCGACCTGCGCGTGGACATCACCGGTCCAAACAGCTTACGCATCAGCATTGGCGATTGCCCGGCATTGCAAGAGAACGTCCTGCACAATTGGTTCAGCCAACTCGGCAGAGAACCACACCCTGCTCTGGAATCGATGGTTGCGCACGTTAACCCGCGAGCGCGCTGCCATAGCGTAGATAACACCGGAGACGCGCCCCTTGCCTGGGACGTTGTCATTGACGAGACCAATGAGCCACTGGAAGAGCCCATGGAAATGCAAATAGCGCGCAGCAGCAAAGGGGTTAACTTTACCTTTGAACAGCGCCGCCTGCCGGGACTGATTGCGCGCGGTTAGGGTTTTTGCTGCCGAAAGCTCATGCATCCCGCATGAAATGGTTCATGGGCAGTGGCCAGTTCGTGGTTGTCTGGCCGCCATCAATTTCCAACAGCTTACCGGTTACCCAGCTGCCCGACGGAGCACACAAGTAAAGCGCTCCGTAGGCGATGTCTTCAGGGGTTCCCAGTCGTTTGAGGGGCGTCAGTTCCGCCATTTGCTGCTGCAAGGTGCCGTGCTCCAACAACGGTGCCAAGGCCTCTGTCATGGTCGCACCCACCTGAATCGCATTGAACCGGACACGAGGCGCGAATTCCGTGGCGAGCTCTCGAGTCATATTGTCCAGGCCTGCGTTGATGGTATTGGATGTCAGGAAGCCAGGGTCGGGCATGCGGCCCAGCACCGACGTAATAGTTACCACGCTGGCCCGCTCGCTTTCCAGCAAATGTGGCAGGCATCGCCGGATCAGGCCGAAGCGACTGACCAGGTTGAAATGCAACAGTTCGGTGAAGTACTCATCGGTAATCTCTAAAGCGGATTTAGGCGCACCGGCACCACCGGCGCAGTTGATCAGTATGTCCAGGCCACCAAAGTGCTGAGTCACCGTGCTAACCAGGTGATCAAGGTCTTCACCCACCGTTATGTCTGTCGCGATTGCAAGCGCATCAACGCCAGTTTCCCGGCACTGCGAAGCCACTTGATCGATGTCGCTCTGAGTTCTTGCCGCCAGAGCGACCCTGGCACCCGCCCGCGCGAAACACAGCGCGATGGACCGCCCTATGCCGGAACCACCCCCGGTAATCAATGCCGTAGCACCATTCAGCTCAAAACCGTTCATTTACTGGAAGCCCCCATTGTTAATACCTAGTTGGTGACCCGACACACTATTCGATCCAACGATCCAGGAAAACAGTTTGCCTTGCAAATAAAATAGTTGCAACTATATAGCTGGCACAATAAAATACCCCCTAAAGCTGCCTGGCAATGTCGTTAAAAACGGCTGAGTGGCCAAAATTGACTCAAACAATAAACGACCAGAGGTCTTCAATGAAAACTTTATCCAGAAAAATCATACCCGCATTGATCACGTCGGCCATTACCCTGCCGGCCGCTGCCCAGAACTCCCTGGTGCTGGAAGAAATTATCGTGACGGCCCAGAAACGGAGTGAGTCACTCTCGGAGACTCCAATGACCGTTAACGTGGTTACCGGCGATGTACTGGAAGAAATGGCGTCTTTCGAATTTGGCGACCTCACCAAACTCACCTCCGGCCTGACAATATTCGGCTCCGGCTTTGACACCAATATTGCAACCCGGGGCCTCGGCACAGACCTGAACGGTCCGGTGACCCCAAGGGTTACCGTATATCTTGATGGCTCCTTTATATCGCAGCAGCGCGCACTCTTCAGCGGTATCTATGACATGCAGCAGGTGGAACTGCTGCGCGGCCCTCAAGGCACACTGTATGGCCAGGCATCACCGGCCGGCGCGATCACCTTGCGCTCGCGTGACCCTAATCTGGAAGAAGTCGACGGTTATATTCAACAGAGCTTCACCGAGCACAGCGGGTCGAACACACAGTTCGGCGTGTCAGTGCCGATCATAAAGGATCAGTTGAGTATTCGCCTGGCAGGTATGTACGACAAAAATGAGAATCTGGATGCCACCAATATTACTCTGGGCAAAGATTTGGAGCGTGAAATCAGCGCGTTTCGAGTAGTTGCGCTGTGGCAAGCAACTGAGAATCTTCGCCTGCGCCTGTCGTATCATGACCTGGATGATGAAGGTGATATCGATGCGATTGTCAAAGGCAACGGCATAGCGTTCGACGATCGAACCGCAGTGGGTGATTTCAGCTCAACCATGGAAGGCGAGACCGACTACACCATTTTGACCGCAGACTACAATTTTACCGACAACCTCAGTGCCACCTTGCAGTTCTCCCACCAGGACAATGTATTGCAGCGCAATTGGGATGGCGATAGCTCGCCGGTGCAGGGCCAGGAGCAGTTCGTGCTGTCCGATGTCACCGGCTTGCTCAATTACGAGGCCCGCCTGGCATCCCAGGGCAATGATTTCTGGGACTGGACTATCGGTGCTTTCTATCAAAAATCAGAGTCGGTCACACCGGTGATCGTACAAACATTTGGCGCAGTTGGCGGCGGTTTTGTTGTGCAAACAGAAACCACTGGCCCGGCCCAAATCGACGCTGACTACTACGGTTACTTTACTCACAACACCATTCATCTGACCGACAAAGACACCTTGACGGTGGGCCTTCGGTATATGGAAGAAGACCGCAATAATCGCCAGACCTTTACGTCGATTACCGACCTGATTGCCCCTATCCAGATTCCAATGGTCGATGTGCGCTCCCAGGAAGGTGTTGCTCCTGAGGTACAGGAGACGTCTGACGACGCCGTTACCGGCTCACTGAAATACCAGCACCAATTCACTGACAACTTTATGGCCTATGCGAGCTACGACCGTGGCTGGCGAGGTGGAACCACCAATATTTCCGGTTCGGTACAGCCCACCATATTCGGCCTGTTTGACGCGGAAGAAAGTGATAACTTCGAAGTTGGCTATAAATGGACTGTGCTCGAAGGCCGTGGTCTGTGGAATTTCGCAGTTTACTACCAAACCTATAGCGATTTTCAGTACCAGGCAGAAGTTGAATTCCGCAACGCCGACGGCTCGCTCGGCTTCTCTACGCCCGTGGTCAACATTGACGAAGCGGAGGCCTACGGCTTCGATTCCGACTTCTCACTGCTGATCTCTGAAAACTGGAGCTTTGGTGCCGCGCTGAGCTACAACAAAACCGAGCTGTCCTCCGCAGCCAACGTGCCCTGCGATGACGATAACCCAGTGGGAGCGGCCCCCGACAGTTTTAATACCTGCAACTTTACCGGTTCGCGGGCGGGCAACCAGCCCGAGTGGTCACTGAACCTGAATACCGAGTATTCGCAACCGATCGGCTCCGGCAGCAGCGAATGGTATGTGCGCGCACTGGCCAATGCAGAAAGCGAGTATTTCTCCACTAGTGAACAGCGCGAGCTGGACAGCTACACCACTCTGGACCTGTTTGTTGGCTGGCGCACCATAGACGATGCCTGGGATGCGCGTATTTGGGTAAAAAATGCCTTTGATGAATCGGCCGAGATTAATAACGAAGGCCGGCCCACAATACCGGATTACGACAATCCAGCCGGCGGCTCGATCGAGTCTGGTTTGCTTTGGGTTCGCGCCCAGCTTGAACCGCGTACCGCCGGTGTAACCGTCAGCTATAACTTCTGACCTATACCAGCCACAACGGCCGGCCGTGTTCCTCCGGCCGTTGTGGCGCTGAACCCGCTAAGCGATTTTCTGCCCCTACAGCTACATGGATGATCGACCCGACGCAGGCTGGGTGGGAACAGGACTCCATTTTCGACTCGTAAGGCCAGATCAACGCAGGGTTGACCCGGGGCAATAAAGCGTTGCAGGGCGGGGAGGCTGAAGTGGCCCTCTGGGGTAAAAACCTGACCGACGAGGAATACCCCATCGGCGGTAATGGCGAATTTCCACACGCGGCAAGGTCGGTGATTTACGGCGAAGAAAGCACTTTCGGCATCGACCTGATTTACAACTTCGAGTGACTTTGCTCAACAGCACCACTGACTGCGAACAGGAGCCAGAGGGATCGCAACGGAATATCTGCAATGAATTTTGTTAAACGATATGGCCCATGGGCAAAGATCCCGAGCCCTGACCCCTGTCGTCCAGCACTTTGTGTGCAGACTCTAATATCCGGTGGAACGCAGACTCCCAGGACAATGCGCTTCCCAGGCGCGTTCAACCTACCAGCTCAAGCGTAATTCGCCTGATTCGCTGATCTTCAAATTCATAGCGTCCGCGCAGGCGCAGCTCGAGTACTTCTCCCTCTCTCACAGACTGCCCCATGAAGTCCGTAACATCGTGTCTGGCTCTAAGCCGGTCTAAAATGTCCACGACGACCGCGTTGGCTTCTACCCGGATGCTCGAGGGCGACATCTTGTCATCAAAATTTCTGATCATCTCCTGATAGGTAGCCAACAGTCGTTCGCGCCCAACAATCTCGATATCGCCGTTGCGCAAGATAACGTCGGGGTGATAGAGAGACTCGAGCTTGTCAGGATCCTCGCTGTTATAGATAGCGTAGTACGCACGCATGAAATTTTCGTCCATTGCGGAGCCTCTTCTGTGTCTTTCTCTCGCGGATAAAGTCAAAATACTCTGCCAGAATACGCATGATTTCGATGATGTACCAGACATAATGGCCCGCCCTAAGGAGAGGCAGGCCATTATGTCTAGTGCCTCTTACCATGAGTTCGTGTGATTTAGCCCATCATCCAAGGCCTCCAACGATGAACCACTTTGCCAGTGAATCCTGACGCTGCAGCCCGGGTTATTGCGGTTCGGGCAAGTAATCCCAGCCCTGTTCGCGCCAGAATTGGCAACTCTGCTGGCGCAGGCCTGACCGCATGTGCGGTCGGGTTGAGAAAACCAGGTGCTGTTCGCCGTCGTCAATGGAGTAGGAGCGCCAGTCCGCGAGGCCACTGCCATTAGGGTCTCCTGCACGCAGGAAGTTGGCGACATAAGTGCGAAGCAACCTCGCCGCCGCCTGCTGCTCGGCATTGAACATCGGCACCGAGCCGTCAAAACGGCCGCCGAACAACAGCTCGGTATCGAAGCCGTGGTAGGCCCCCATGTCCAGTTGGGGATTCACCTTGGTTCCGCGCACATGGTTCTCATACAACCACACGGGCGTATGCTGAGATACAGCCTGGGCCAGCTCGGCGTGCGGGCACGTGTAGTGTGCGGTGGTGGCGACATCGGCAAAGCGCTCTATCGGTTTTGCGTCGGCACTCTGCAATGGAAAAGCTCCCACGGCCCGGGCGGCGATAGCAGGCGATCCAGTCATACCGGTTAGGGCTGCTAAATAGTCGGACTCCTGCATGTCGCCTGCACCGATCTGGTAGAGCAGATCTCCGTACACCCGGCGCCCCTCGTGCCTGGCGATGCCGATCATAATAGGTACGCGGTGGAATACACCCTGCTGGAAAGCCGCGGGAAAAGAGCGGGGAATGACCTGCCCGTCAACCAGGTGACCGGTACGCCCCCCCAGCATGGGCATGGCCGTGAAATAGCTCATTTGTCCAGCGGGAAAAGGGTTGTCCACCGAGGGTCCATGCGTGAAGAAGCGCTCGGGTGCGGTTTCTCGCAGGCAAGCGGGTATTGCCGTGCGATCTTCACAGCCGACTGCCGCAGCCCAGCGCCTGCCGCGTTCTTCGGCGCTGGCCCGCGTATCGGTATCGAACCAACAGGCGCCACTGCTCTGGATAATCGCCTGCTGGAACAGGCCAGCGGCCTGTGGTGAAGCCAGCAGGCCACAGACCATGGTGCCGCCACCAGACATGCCGCCGATGGTGACGCGACTGACATCGCCTCCAAACTGTGTGATTTCCCTGCGCACCCATTGCAGGGCGGCAATCGCGTCCTGGTAGCCGTAATTACCGGATGACAACCGGTCCGGTGTCTCCGCACTCAGAGCGGGGTGCGCGAGGAAGGCGAGGTAGTCCAGTCGATACTGGATCATGACGACCACGGTACCGGTCTCGCGCACGAAATCGGACACCACACGCCGCCCGTCACCGTTGCGACGTCCGCCACCATGAATCCAGACCAGGACCGGTGCTTCGCGCGATGAGGCCCTAGCCGGTGCGTAAACATTGAGGTACAGGCAGTCTTCGGAACCAAGAACGCGCCGTTGACCAGCCTCGATGCGCATTTGTGAACACACCGGGGAGAATACCAAGGCCTCCAGCGTGTCGCTCCAGGGCGCAACCGCCTCGGGCGCGCGAAAGCGCAAGGCGCCAACTGGTGGAGCGGCATAAGGAATACCGCGGAAGCTAATGATGCCCTGTTCGATCTTGCCGCGCACTGGCCCGCTGCTGGTCGCTATCGTCGGTTGCGCGGCGAGCGCCGACATGCCCGCCAGCAGGCACAGGAACCCCACAAACGCGGCCAGCGACGGAGCATGGGGCGGCCTGATCCTAAATGTTTCCGGGACGTCGCCATAGCGGACTTCCACCGCCTAACCCCCTCCCGCTTTTGCCGGCGGACTGTACCAGATGGCCGAGGTGACCGCCCGCTCCTGGATCGAGCCAGGTTCAGGAACGTCCACGCCGAGTTTTTGGGCATCGTAGGTACTCCAGCGAGGCGTTGGTATCTCGATCACCCTGGCGTAGTAAAACGCTTCCTGCTCGGCATCGAACTCCGGATCGCTCCACAGGGTGGACAGTTGGTTGGCACCGATGGTGTTGCTGTAAGTGGCGGCAACCAGGTCAACGGTATTGCCCACTGGAGGCAGTTTGCCACGGGCATCGAGTGATCGATTGCCCGACCAGGCCACGTTGTGGACCTGTTCGTGCGATTTACCCTGGCTGTCGACCCAGCCCTTGATGATCTGGATGCGATCCAGGTTGCCGCTGTCCGGATCGCGTATTGCCCACACGGCAAACGTCGGGGCGCCTGCACCCGGTTTCGGTTCCAGATCACCACCCATGGGTACGCCCGTTTTTTCAGCCACGCTAATCCAGTCATCGGTGGTGAACAGTTGCTGCGGGTAATCCCAGCCGCCGAAAAAGCGCACGGTGATACGCGGCCCGGAGGTAGCGTAGGTTTCCTTGCGGCGCATGGCATCGAACAGGGAGGCGCGGGTGTTCTCCTGGGCCCATACCGCGGCCAGGCCGCCGGAGCCCCAGCGAGTACCTCCGGGTGTTTCTCTCGAGAGATACATATTTTCACGCAGGCGGGTGGCCGCGCTGCCGTCAAGAATCGGCAGCTTGCCGTGGTAGTTGTCCTCTTCTACCGGCGAGGTGGCATTGTGCCCGTCGGAACTGCCGATAACGCCAAATCGGTAGGGATTGAAACCCTCACTGTGTGACATTTCCATGCCAGTGCGCAGGGCGTCCCTGGCATAGCTACCCGCCGGTTGGGAAATGTCTGCAGCCTGGGAAAGCTGGGTGTCCACGATCTCGAAGGCGGCGAACTCGTCCTCCGGCGACAACTGCGGATGTGATTCCGAGGAACCCTTGACCTGGTAGATCTCGCTGAGCGGTTCGTTTTGCATCCTCGTTGCGGCGTAGGCGGCATTCATCGGCGAGCCGTCAAATACAACTGAGTCGTACATGATGCCGTCACTGGCGTTGCCATTGTGGGGAATGGCAAACACCCGCATACCGCGGTCACGCTGCCGCTGCAACTCCACCCACAGGTCGCGGGGATCGCTGGAGTTGAGTGAACTGTAGGGTATCTCCGGCACATTGGCATCGCGGTAGATGACGTTGCGGTGCAGGTTGCGCTTTTCCGGCGCGCTGCTCCACTCGTAGGCAATGAAGGCAGTGAATTCCCCGGGCAGGTTGTGGCGTTGGGCAGCGTCGATAGTTTCCCGCCAGGCATCACGGCTGTGGTTCTCCCAGCCGGCCACGCCAACGTCGTTCAGGTCGAAGCCCAGCCCCGTTTGCAGGAATGCGATGCTGTTGCGCAGCTTACCGTCATTGCGCATGCGCTCTGAGAAACTGCGTTTCTTCAACGGCAGGTCGGGCTGTATCACGCGCAACAGTCCCAGGTACTCCGAGTGATCGGTGACTGCGCCAAAGTCCAGCGGGCGTTTCAGTTTTACGCCATAACCCCCGGCATGCTCGATCTCGCCACCACGGAAGAATCGATAGGCATCGTCCGGTGTGGCGCGTACACCCATGGTCCAGGCATCGGTGGAAAGGCTGGTGTGTACGTGCAGGTCGCCCCAGTACAGATTGCGCTGCGTGTTGTACTGGGTAGCCGGTTTCGGCGGAATGGGCGCTTTTTTCTCCGCATCGAACTCCGGCAGCAGGCTCGGGTCCTCTACCGGGCTGCAGGCTAGGACAAACTGCAGCATGATTGTTATCGCTATTCGTCTATCTGTCATGTTCTCAGAACCTATCAGTTTGCTCAGAAGCTGCCCGGTATTCAGCGCGCGCCGCTGTAACCGTGCGCCGTGATGATCGGCAGATCCAGCACGGACTTGACGCCTGGCTGCGCCCGGCAAACTGCAGGTATGGCATTAACCACTCGCATTGCGGTGGCCTTGGTGCCGGCGGTTGTATGATTGCCATCCTCCGCCTGCATATGCACTTCCATCACAAAGCTGGGCTCACCGCTGATCTCCAGCCGGTAGCCCGTGTCGCTGCCATCAGCCATCGTGGGCCAGTCGTCTGTGTCGGTCGTCGGCCGCAGTCGATTGACATGCTCGGCAACAATCATCGCTTTGCCCTTGACGATGCCCTGCACCTGGAAATACACCCCATCGACGGTGCCCGGCCTGATCAAGCCCATGGGACAGTCAATGGTCTCCTCTGCCAGGGAGGTCTCGTATACTTCGCGGATTTCATCTATTTCCACCCGCAGGGCGTCTGCCAGCATGTAGATCATCGGTCCCCAGTTATTGGTCAGGCGATTATTGACGAACAGCGGCGCCTCGAACTCCGGTGGCCTGCCATAGCCGAATACATAACCGGTGTAGTCTGGATCCGGGTAGCTGGCGTAATTCATCATTTCCACCACACGTATGCTGTCTACCCGCTCGCTCAAGCTGGACAGCGCCAGCGGGAAGTAGTCACCGGAAGCGCCTGGATCCATGCCAGACGTGAACAGTGTTGAGCCGCCCTGTTGGCAGGACCGCTCCAGTCTTTCCACCAGTTCTTTGTTGAACGGTGCCTGTGGATAACACAGCCGGACATTCGAGGTGGTACTCACGTTGATACCCGCCTCCAGCAAACGACAGGTTTCTTCCAGGTAGTTTTCGTTGACCGTGTTGTTCGCGGTGTAGCAGACACAGTCCGGTTTCAGTGCCAGCAGTTTGTCAACGTTACCGGTGGCAGTGATGCCGGTGCTGGCACCGTAGGCGCACAACTGGCCCGCATCCTTGCCCTGTTTGTCACTGCCGTGCGCATAGACCCCGACAAGCTCCAGTTCCGGGTGCAGCAGTATGCCGTTCAAGGCATAGCTGCCCACATTCCCCGTAGACCACTGCACTACTCTGTAAGTCATGTTACCGCCTTCCTCTGTTTAGCGTTCCTGTTAAGGGCGCTCAGCCGAATTGCACCCTTGGCTGGAATTTATTATAGTGCGAGCAATATTTTATTGCATGCATTAATTATCGCTACCGTTCGGTATGCGCTACCGAATCTGGCCAGACGGCGCCTTCCCAAACTTCGGAGAAATAGTACTGATGAGCACTGGCACAAAAGGCCTGCAGAGCGCCGCAACTCAGCCCTCACCCTGGTATCTGCGCTATTTGCTGGTGATCGGTTTCCTGGTGATGCTGGTCAGCATGATGGATCGCTATGTGGTGTCCATCCTGATGGAGCAGATCAAGGCAGACCTGCAACTGACCGACACTCAATTGGGCTGGCTGGTGGGCCCGGCCTTTGTGATCGTGCACGTGGTGTTTCAGTTGCCACTGGCGAGACTTGCCGACTTCACCAATCGGCGCAATATGATCGCCATTGCGATGAGCCTGTGGAGCCTGTTCACTGTAGCAGCCGGATTCGCCAAGAGCTTTCCGCTGCTGCTGCTCAGCCGCATGGGCGTGGGTATTACTGAGGCGGGCTGCTCACCGCCGCTCGCCTCGCTGCTATCCGACTATTTCGGCGCCGAGCGGCGCGGTCGGGCAATGTCCATTTTCACGCTTGGCAGCGTGGCCGGCATTGGCGCCGGTATGCTGCTGGGTGGCATAGTGGGCCAGGCATACGGCTGGCGTACGGCGTTGATCGTTGCCGGTGTGCCCGGTGTGGTACTTGCGGTCGTTTTTTTTCTCACTGTGCGCGAACCGCCGCGTGGCCTGAGCGACGGCGTAGACCCTTCCGACGTCTCCGCCCGTCCGCCACTGAGCACTGTTCTAAAAACCCTGTTTGGCAAACCCTCTTTCGTCTGGCTGATTATTGGTGCCAGTTTTCTCAATGTCGTGGCGCTGGGACGAGGTGTCTGGGAACCCGTGTTTCTGATGCGCATCTATGACCTGGATCAGGCCACGGCCGGAATCACCTATTTCCTCATCAGCCCGGTGCCCGCTATGCTCGGTGCCGTTTTGGGCGGACTGTTAACCGACCATCTCGTCAAGCGCGACCAGCGCTGGTGTTTATGGCTACCCGCTGTGGCCATGTTAGCCCTTTTTCCACTGACCGCGGGCTTTCTGCTGTGGCCGGTGTCCAGCACCATCGTCGGCCTGGGCTTACCGATAGGCTTTCTGTTCTCGATTGTCGGTTCCATCGTCTCCGGTATGGCCTCTCCCGCTACCATCGCCACCGGGCAGAATCTGTCCCCGCCTGCGATGCGAGCCATGACGCATGCCCTTTGGACCATGGCATCAAATCTGGTTGGTATGGGCCTGGGCCCGCTAATGGTGGGAATTCTCAGCGACCACCTGGCGACCAGTCTGGGTGAGGAATCCATCCGTTATGCGATGCTCATAGTCACCGGCCTGGCCATTCTTTCAGCCATCGCGTTTTACTTCGGCGCGCGGCGCGTCCGGGAGGATTTAGTTTAAGCCGCAGACATGATGTGGTGCCCCAGGCCAATCCCGAAAAACGGATCAGCTTTTCTGCAGCAGCGGAATGTGGTCTTCGAAGTGGGTCTGGTATAACACTGTGCCCTTGGCGATTTGTACCGCCAGCGGCTCTTCGGCAGGCACCGCAGCCTCATCAAGCACCACGTCCCAGGCCAGCTGCTCGCCGGCAACCGCCTGCAAACGGGCTTTGGAATCAATGCCTTGCAGCAGGGCCTCCAGGCCGGACAGCTGGCCGGCTTTCAGCAGGTTAAACCAGCCGTAGCCGTTCATCTCCTCAGCCGCAGGGCAGCTTGCATTGCAGCGCAGTCGGGCCGAGCGCTCACCGGTTTTCTCTGCCGTCAAGCCACTGTATTCGGCTGGCTGAAAGGCGGGGTGTACCGCCAGAATCGCCAGCAGCCGCTCAATGCCCGTGGGTTCTTCACCCAACCAGCGAGACAGGCGTTCGCTGACCACCCAGCAGGTGCCCGCCATCTGAAACTCACTGATTGCGTCGGCCGATTCCCGGCTGTAACGTTCTTCCACAGTCATCATCAGGCTGTTCACCAGCAAATGAATTTGCGTGGCCAGTTCCTTACACACCACCACCAGAGCCGCATGCGACAGCTGCTCAAGCCGCAACTGCTCGAATATCGGGCCGTCGTAATAGTCCAGCCCGCCCGACTCGTTTGCTGGCGGCCGCTCTATTGCCAGGTTCGCAAGCCGACTTTGTCGCATGCGCTGCGTGCCGTCACGCTCGGTCAATGGCTCGGCATCGTGGTCTATATAAACAGTCCATTCGCAATGCGGACTGCGATCCGCCGGGGTTCGCGGCGGGCGGTGCACGGGCGTCATTCGGGCCCGTGGATTAGTAGCCACTGCAGTGGCGTCGAAGGTGGGATCTTCAATGTCATGACACATTGTTTTTACCGCCTGCGCGCCGCGTGGCTCGGTTTCCAGCAGCGGGCCGCAACTGGCCAGCCAGAAGCGTCCCTTCTCGGGATTATCCACTGCAAAGTGCACATCAAAATACTGGTGCGCAAAACCGACCTCCAACTGCAGCCCTTTGAAAATTGTGGGTATGTCGTTGCCCGAGAAGCCCATCGCCCGCTGCATACGCTGGCTGTAGATCGGACTGGCATACATCCAGTTGTCGATCGCAACCTCTTTGTACGATGCATCGCCGTGCTTCATGCGCAGAGCGCCGTAGCCGGTACGGCCAATAAACTGCCCGGCGGCCATATATTCCCGGCCCAGGCGGGCGAGCTGGGCACGTGTTAACTGGTTCAGGTTGTTGTTGTCCATTATCTTTTACCCTGCTTTTATCGAGCGCCGTGTTTGCACCAGGAACATAGTTTAAACTATATTATCCAATCTGTTTACTGCTCCGGGCAAAAAGCCATGAACGATACTTCAGACTCGCCGCCAGCCGCGCTAAACGGAAAGCGCGCCGTGGTTACTGGCGCCAGCATGGGCATTGGCCTGGCGGTGGCGCAGCGCCTTGCTCGTGAAGGCGCGGCCGTGGTGCTGAATGCCCGCCACGGCGAGGCGCTGGAGGACAGTGTTCGGACGATCACCGCCGATGGTGGACAAGCGATAGTCTGTGCAGGCTCGGTAGCCGATTATGCACAGGCTGGCCAGGCCATAGAGGCCTGTGTGGCGCAATACGGCGGCATCGACATTTTGATCAACTGCGCCGGTATTGCCGAACCCTATGGCACCTCCATTGTCGACATTGACCTGGCCGACTGGCAGGAACTGATTGATGTGCACTTGCACGGCACTTTCAACACCTGTCGCCAGGCCATACCGCACATGCTAACGCAGGGTGGCGGCACCATCATCAACACCAGTTCGCACGCCTTTCTGGGCATGTACGGAGGCACCGGCTACGCCGCTGGCAAGGGTGCGGTTAACAGCCTCAGTTACGCCATGGCCGCGGACCTGAGTGAACACAACATCAATGTGAATGTGGTCTGCCCCGGCGCCAAAACCCGCCTGTCCAGCGGAGAGGACTTCATGCAGAAAATCGCCAGCCTGCATGAGAAAGGCATACTCTCCGAGGAGCGCAAGCACAGCGCGCTGAACCCGGCCAGCCCCGACTATGTCGCCGCATTGTACGCCGCTCTGGCCAGCGACCGCGCCAAGCACCTCAACGGCCAGGTGTTTTGGGGCAGCGGCGGCTACATCGGCCGTTTCCTGTCAAATGGGCAGGAAATACTGGCCACAATGGATCACAGGGAGCAACCGCCGTGGGCGGTGGATGCATTGCTTGAGTTGCTAGGGGACACACCCTGAAGGTGTGCCCCCAGCGACTAGTGATTGGGCTTACCCGGCAGACTCAAATCACCTGATGCAATATCCATCACATCAACCACACAGAGTAACGGCGCATGCACGCTCTGATTCACCCGCAGGCCGGCGGTTACGCCATCGAAGTTGGCCTCCTCCACCACGCCGATGTCAGCGAAAGCCACTTTGACTTCGACCGTGTCCTTGGCAAATGTTGGGTCCCAGCCCGGGCTATCCAGCAGGATGGGAAGCCCTGGCCAGGTTTTTGGCAGGCGAGGATTGCTGCCTTCTGGAATGTCAACCACACCGAGCGCGCCAGGACCACAGCTTTCATTCGGTTTTAAAACCACCCAGTGCGAATGCCATACATCGCCATCATTGTTTAAATCCCCGTCGCCGTTCTCGTCGTACAGAGGCGTGTCATCAAAATCAGCGTGCGATGTAACGGCCAGGGCGAGAATCCCGGCACCTTTTTCGAAGCCCACTTCATAGCTGTCGATCGTTGTTGGCCAAACGTAGGAAAACACGGAGCTTCCCGCCAGCTTGCCGCTGGGCGTGGGCTTGGAAGTGCCTGCCTCTCCGGACACTCCAATATGAAAAGTTGCCACTGAGCCTTTAGTGGTAATTTTTGTGTGCACGATGTCAAAGGGGGCGAGCACGCTGGCATCCTTAGCCGCGAGTATGCCGCCCCTGTGTTCACCGCCCGCATAAGTCAAGCTGCTCAGGCCGGCAGCAAAAATAACCGATGAGAAATACGTAATTGATTGCATGGTCTCTCCATATAGTTTCGTATCGAAACTATATGGAACAACATAATCACAAGCTTGTCAATAATGTTTTGCTTCGATACTATATGGCGGTGGATACAATCAGCATTCAACAACTGCTGGAACGAATCAGCGGTTTGCTGCGCAGCGAATTGCGGCAAAGCCTGGTTCCTTATGGTTTACAGCAGGTGCATTTCGATGCGCTTCACTACCTGTCGCATTGCAACCGCTACTCGGATACGCCAATGGCCGTTACCGAGTATCTAGGGCAAACCAAAGGCACAGTGTCGCAAACATTGAATGTGCTGGTACGCAAGGGTTATATCAGCAAGACTCCGGACGAGGAAGATGGCCGGATGATGCGCTTGGCACTTACACCGGCGGGCAAAAAACTACTGCGAAACGTGCTGCCCGGTGATCTATTGTCGCAGGCCAGGCAGCGGTTGCCCTTTAAAGAGTTCAATCACATCGCACAATCGCTGCAGCAATTATTAAGCACCATGCAACACGTCAACCAGAACAAATCTTTCGGCCAATGCGCGACCTGTGTACACAATGAAAAAACCTCTGCACAAAGCTATCGATGCAAGCTCACCCAAGAAACTCTAAGCCCGGCGGAAACACAGCTGATCTGCCGTGAGCATTCGTTTGCGTAGTTCATTTGGGTCGCACAACTCTAATCGAAGATCAGCGTCCCGAAGTGCGGATTGGGCTGCAGTGCCCGCATCGATTTGATGTCCACTAGTGGGATGTGGCCGCGGTCTGATTGCATACGTAACAATAAAGACTCCGTTCCTTCAGTGTAAACCAGGTTGTGCGCCTCCCCCTCAATCCGCTCACCAGACGTAAGCTGCAACTCGACCTCCATAGAAAAGGTACAGGCGATCTCAATATAATCGTGTGCTTCACACGCCACGCGTTGAGAACGCGCACTGTCGGATTGCTTGTTCATTTTAGTGTACAACTGCCCTGGTTACAGTCATTGCTTGTCTCTTCGCAGGCTCGCGTAAGGCCACTGTGTTCACTAGTATTGCCATCTTCGTGCACGAGTTGTGCTATCTGAGCGCCCAGGCTCATGTCTGGCATCTGCCCAAACAATTGTGCCCGCAGTCTTCCTTTGCGATCTATTAACAGCATGGTCGGTGTGCCCTGCATGTGGTATGCCGTCATTGTTTGCGGCAGTCCGCGGCCAGAGGGCGCATCAATTGCAACCGGAAATCGAAACCGGTATTCGTGCAAAAAAGCGCGAAGCGCTTCCCGGGTACCCTGTACAGCGTGATGCTCAAAGACGCTATGCAAACCCAGAACCACGACGTGTTCGCGTGGAAAGGTATCAGCAACTTGTGCCGCCTGAGGAAGGCCGTGAGACACACAGCCAGGGCAGAGCATCTGAAATACTTCCACCACAACAACTTTACCACGCAGGCTTTGCAGTGTGATCGGTTGTTCAGTATTCACCCATTCGCTGACACACAGCTCTGGAGCGCTACTATAGTGTGCTTCCATGCAGACACTTTATCGCTATAATTGTATTGAGTCAATACTATTTAGACCATTATGGCGGCGCACTGTTGCCATTTGGGAACACACCTGGAAGGTGTACCCAAGCTAGCGGCAAGCCATCAAAGTTGTGCACTTGGCGGTAAAAGCCACCTCATCATTCTGGTTGAACAGCTCGCAGGCGTACACGATGATGCCGCGGTCAGGCTTGCTTTTTGACGGGCGTGCGCTGTCAATGGTGGTGACACAACGTAAGGTATCGCCGGCGTATACCGGCCTCAGCATGCGCAGCTCATCAAAGCCCAGGCCGGCAATGGCCTGCTGCACCGCGCCATTTTGCCACTGCGGGCTGATAATGCAGAAAATCGAAAAGATATGCGCAGAACACGCGGTCAGGCCGCCAAAAAATGAGGCCTTTGCGGCCTGTTCATCGATGTGCCAGGGCTGCGGGTCCCATTTTTTTGCAAAGCTGATGATTTCGTCTGCGGTTACCTGGTATGAACCGCATTCAATCGTGTCCCCAACAATATGGTCTTCAAAGTAAAACGGTTTTGCTTCCATGATTTAAATCTAACAGAATCATTTATGGCGCGAGCTTGGGGCAGAGCGCCGCGTCCAGGTGGCCAGCGCTGACCATCCAGGCCAGTGTGTCGCGCAGGGTTTCTTCTGGGTTGCGTAAACTGATACCGCGATTTTCCAGCTCATTGGTATTTGCAATGCGCGGCCACTGCGTGGCGTAACGCATGGTTTCCGCTGAGATCGGGCTGTCCAGCGGTTTGAACTTGCGAACAATGTCCATTACCCGCCCGGTCAGACGCAACTGCCAGCCTTTTGCCTGAATTCGCTGCAGTGTACAACCCGACACCTGTTCAATCATATCGGCCTGCTCGGTCCACTTAAGATACACCCCGGGCAACAGGAAGCGGCCACTGGCCCCGGTTTCCATAAAGGATTGCACCAGGGCCGCGAGGTCGCGCACATCCACCAGCTGGGTGCCGCCGTCGCCAAATATTCGATAGCCGTGTTCAATGCGGTGTTTGATGGCCTTGCAGGTGTCGGAAAAGCCCGGGTCGTCGGGCCCGGCTATACCGCCGGGGTACACAACGGCAATCGGCTTGCCTTGCGCTTGCAGCTCGCGCAAGTAGTGCTCGGCTTCCACCTTGCTCTGGCCGTAAGGCATGCTGGAAGGTGTGGGCTCGGCATCGGCCGTCACCTTGCTGCCGTCGGTATTGAAAATCGCGGTAATGCTGGAGATACACACAATGCGCTCAATACCAAGACCGAGCGCTGCGCCAACAACATTCTTGACTCCGCCGACATTGACGGCAAACAGCTGCTCAACGGAACCGATCTGCATGGGCGTGCCGGCCGCCGCATGAACCACAGCCTCGCAGCCCTGCAAGGCATTCTGAACAGACGATTGATCCGTAATATCGCCCTGAACCAGCTCTGGCAAGACACCGCCGAGACCGCTGTAGAAATTGCGGGCCTTATCAACGCTGCGGACTAACAGTCGCACACTGTGGCCAGCCTCCACCAACGCACGACAAACGTGCGAACCGACCAGACCGGTGCCGCCGGTAACCAGCACCTTCACTGCAAACTAATCCTCAACAGTGATCACCCGGTTGGGGCAAAAGGTCGCGGCGGTTTCAACTCTCTGCCTGAGTTCTTCCGGAGGTTCTTCAATCAGCACGACAACCTGGGGATACCCTTCTTCGGTCTCCACCACATTAAACACTTCCGGGCATTCCGCCAGACACACACTGTGACCCTGGCACAGGTCAAGATCGACTTTCACTTTCATGCTTTATCCCCAAAGGGCTACTCAGGCCACGCGACGCTTGTAGCGTAGCATACAGGGGTCTTTCGGCCGGATGGTCATGTTTGCGCGTTCGTCCTCGTAATCTTCGGCAGGACCAATCAGCTCGAAGTCATAACGCCGTAGCAACGCACTGAAAATGGCTTTCAGCTGCAGAATCGCAAACGCATTGCCAGCGCATTTATGACGCCCGCCACCAAAGGGTATGTAGGCAAACATTCGCTCCGGCTCAGTGCGATGCGGGTCAAAGCGGTGTGGGTCCGGGAAATACTCCGGGTTGATGTGGCTTTCGTAGATGGACACGGCCACGGTTTTGCCTTTTTCTATCAGGTAGCCGTTGTATTCCACGTCTTCCATCACCTTGCGCATGAGTATCACCAATGGCGGGTGCAAACGTAGCACTTCGTTGACAAAGGATTCCAGCTTGGGAATGGCGCGCATGGCCGCATGGCTGATTTCCTCGCCATCTTTATAGATTTCGTCAAGCTCTTCTTTGAGCTCGGCGGCATACTGCGGGTGCTTGGCAATCTCCAGCAAGGTCTCGGCTCCGGCACCGGAACTGGTGTGGTGCCCGGCAAACATGGTGGCAATAATCAGGCCGGTCAACTCGGTATCGCTCAGGTGGCTGCCGTCTTTGTAGGTGCCGGTCATAAAGGTTTCCAGCGCGTCGCCGTACTCCTTGCCGGAAGCGCGGCGACTGGCGACCAGTTCGCTGACAATTTCCTCAAGGCGTGCCCGCGCCTTGTCGCGTGCGGCAAAGACCGGTTGCTGCATGTAAGGGTCTACAAAGCTGATCGCCTGTACGCCCGCCTGCAGATCTTTATACAGACTGAAAAACTCCTCGGTCATGCTGTGGCGAAACTCTTTGCCCAGCAGGCAGTGGGTGGCGGTGTGCATGGTCAGCTCATGAAAGGCGTGCAGTATTTCAATTTCACCTTCATCACCCCAGTCGGCAATCCAGTCTTCTACTTCCTGGGCGATTACGCTGGCGTAATTTTTCATGTTCTGGTAACGCAGTGCGTCCACCTGAATTTTCAGTTGGGTTTTGCAGCGCTCCGGCGTGGCATCAAAAATCACGCCCGGGCCAAACACCGGTACCATTACCTGGTAGGCCTGGGCCTGACTGAAGATCTCATCGGCCGTGCGGAAAAAAACTTCCTGGGCATCCGGCCCACTCATCAGAATGGTTTCCTGGCCACCGAAATCGAATTCGGCCAGCTCGCCACACTCGGCATGAGCGCGGGAAATAAACGCGCAATAGTCCTGTTCAAACTCGGGCATGTGCCCGCCTTCCTCACTAGCGCCGCTTACCAATGGTGGGGCCTTCAGGCCCGCCCGTGCTGCTTCATTCATGTTTTTGCTCCTTACCCGCTGTTGTTGTCAACAGCAATTAACAGGGTAACCATACAGAAGTATTTTTATAGCTTCAACTATTATTTGAGGTAGTTAACGGGTTATAATGTTTTGGAACGTTTGGGGCGAGAAGTGAATAGGCTGGTACACTCCGGTTCGGTGTTACTGCGGCCGGCAACCGATATCATGAGGGGCAACGATTGGGCACAGCCAAAACCAAAAAAAGAGAGGTGACGCGCCAGAAGGTGATCCAGGCGGCAATAAGCTGCATCTATCGTGATGGGTTCAATGCGGCACACACCAATAAAATCGCCAAGGACGCCGGGGTAACCTGGGGCGTTCTGCAATACCACTTTGGCGACAAAGACGGCCTGCTGCAAGCGGTGATCGACCACATCTTTGAGGACTTCCAGCAAACGCTCGCCAATGTGGAACTCAATGGCGGCAACCTGCAGCAACGCCTGCGCCAGTTGATCGACGCCGTCTGGGGGCTAATCAGCAAAAAAGAATACCGCGCCAGCATTGCGATTCTCCGCAACGCCGGCAAGGACGAGAATTCCCGCATAAATGGCCAGAAGCAGGTAAAACAATGGGCGGCAACAATCTCCCAGCTATGGGACGAGTTATTACCGGAGGACGTGCGCAACTCACCGGCCAGTGACGCCGCCCGCCACCTGATGTTTGCCACGCTGCGCGGCCTGGCCGACGACATCAACCCACAGGCCAGGCTGACCCGCAAGTCCTGGCAGGCCGAGCGAGCAGCGCTGGCGGAAGCCATTGCCTACCTGCTGGTGGGAGAACAGCGCACATGAAATTCTGGCAATCACTGGCCTTTGTTGAGCTCGACCAGATTGTGGAACTGGCGCAGTTTTGTGAGGAAGCGGGCTTTTATGGCGTGTCCTACGGCGACCACCTGGTCACCACCCAGGAGCAAGTGGATGAGTACCTGTATCGAGAGGGCGGGAATATTTTCTGGAACCCGGATACCCACTGGCCAGACCCCTGGGTGCTCACCTCGGCGCTGGCGCAGGCAACCACAACGCTGCAATTCATCACCACCATTTACATTTTGCCGCTGCGCGACCCTCTCAGCGCCGCAAAAGCACTGTCCACCGCGGCGTACCTGTCCGGGGGCCGGGTCACGCTGGGGGCCGGTGTTGGCTGGCAAAAGGCCGAATTCGATATGGTGGGGCAGGATTTTCATACTCGCGGCAAGCGAGCGGACGAAATGCTGGAGCTCCTTCCAAAGTTGATGCGCGGTGACATGGTGGAATACCACGGCCGCTACTACGACCTGCCGCCAGTTAAAATGTCTCCGGGAACACCCAGCCCGGTGCCCATCATGGTGGGCGGCTATGCGCCCGCCGCCATGCGCCGCGCCTGTCGTTTTGATGGCTGGATGGCAACCGCCCACGAAGAACAGGAAGTCTACCCGCTGCTGGATACGCTCAAAAGTTTTCGCGAAGCGAATGGCGATGCAGACCGGCCGTTCGACATCTGGACTGGCGTTAAAAACCCGGACGATGGCACCCACAAGCGCCTGGCGGAAGCCGGGGTCACCATGGTGAACGGCACCAATTTTCTGGACGCCGACGGGCGAACCACTCTGTCCGGCATTGACGACAAAAAACGCCGCATTGAAGCCTTCGCCGAACAGTTCATCCACCGCTCAGCTCATTGATTCAGGACCGCCATGAACCCGCTACTGCTGGAAGATATCGCCGACCGAACCCTACCCCGAATACTGCAGTTGCAGGCTGAACAAAACGGCGGCACCGAATTTCTGATTTCAGACAGCAGCCGCTACACTTACGCTCAAGCCGACCAACTCACTAACAACCTGGCCAGCGGCTTTTCCACGGCCGGTATTGGCCGTGGTGACCGGGTGTGCCTGCTTATGGCCAATGTACCGGAGCTGGTGCTGATCTGCCTGGCTCTGAACAAGCTGGGCGCGGTGTGGGTGCCAATCTGCACCGATTATCGGGGGGAATGGCTAAGTGACACCATTACACGCAGCCGCTGCAAAGCCATGGTGGCCGACCGGGAACACCTGCCGCGGCTGCTTGAGGTGCGCTCCGCACTCGCTGACGCACAGATGGTTTTGCTGGACGGTGACGCAGCCGATTACGACGGCGCGATCAGCTACGCCGAGCTGCTGAATAACGCACCTTACCCGTACGACTATCGTGAGCACGACTACGGCGATACCTGCGCCATTTTGTGGACCTCGGGCACCACCGGCCGTTCCAAGGGCGTGATGCAGGCGCACAATAACTGGATACGCTCTACCCTGTTGGGCACTTCGGTGCAGCACACGCTGGAGCCGGGCGACATCACCTACTGTGCCCTGCCTCTTTACAATTCCGGCGCCTGGCTGACTTGTATTGTTAGAGCCTTGATGGCGGGCATTGGCTGCGCGATTGACAAAAAGTTTTCCGTCAGCCAATTTATGGAGCGCATCAAGCATTTCAATGCCACCCAGACCTTTGCCGTGGGCGCCATGGGCGTATTCCTGATGAACACGCCTGAACACGAGGATGACGCCAACACCCCCTTGCGCGAGGCGGGCATCGCACCGATGCCACCGGAATTGTGGGACAAGTTCGAGCAGCGCTTTGGCGTGAAGCTGAACCGCGCCGGGATCGGCCAGAGCGAAAGCCTGTTAACCATGAACCAGGAACACTGCGACATAGACGTGCCGGTTTACTCTCTGGGCTTCCCGGTTCCTGATGTAGACGTGCGCCTGTTCGACGATGACGGTAATGAAGTGCCGGCCGGCGAAGCCGGTGAAATCTGTGTGCGTCCACTGGGCCCACACATACTGTTCAACGGCTACTTCGATGACCCGGAAAACACCGCCGCCAGTTATCGCGGAGAGTGGTTTCTGACCGGCGACATGGCCCGCAAAGACCCGACAACCGGCGCGCATTACTTCGTGGACCGAAAGAAAGACGCGGTACGCTTTGCCGGGCGTAATATCTCCACTTTAGAGGTAGAAAGCGTGGTTCGCCGCCACCCGGCCGTTAAAGACGTGGCCGCCTTCGGCATTCCCAGTGAGGAACTGGCCAGCGAGGACGAATTGAAACTCAATATCGTGCTTGAAGGCGATACCAGAGCAACAGCGGAAGAGATCTGCGCATTCATTAACGACGCTGCTCCATACTACTTCGTGCCACGTTATATGGATTTTGTGGATGAGCTGCCTTACACCCCCACCAACAAGGTTCAAAAATTCATGTTACGCCAGGCTGGGGTGACGGAATCGACCTGGGACTTAAAACGGTCCGGCTATCAGCTGAAGAAGTAGTAAAATCCGCAACCACGTTTTCCACGCTGTTGCGGGTTATTCATGATCGGCGAGAATAGCGTAAGCGACAGGGCTCGCTCGGCCGCAAAATCAGCGCTGGCATGCTCTCAAGGTAACTGTCGGCGGGCTGGTCCAGAGTAAATTCATAATTGTGCAGCAAGGTCGATAAAATGGCTTTGACCTGCAAAATAGCAAACGCATTGCCGATGCATTTGTGGTGCCCACCACCGAAGGGAATTTCAGCAAACAAGTGGCTGGCTGGCGGACGTTTGGGGTCAAATTGCTCCGGGTTTTCAAACTGTTCGGGTAATTTGTGGCTGACGTGCGGGCATACCATGACATTTTTGCCCGCTGATATCGTGTAGCCTTTGTACTGCCAGTCCTGCATCACACGCCGAGTGATAGTGTTCAGTGGCGGGTGCACGCGCAGTGATTCCCTGATGAAACCGTCCAGCAAGGGTATGTCCCGTAAACCCTTTAGGCTCAATGCCGAATCATCAGCAAACAGCGCATCAATTTCCTCACGCAATTCCGCCAGATATTCCGGGTGCCGGGAAATTTCCAGCAAGGTCCACGCGGTCGTGTTAGAGCTGGTGTGGTGGCCCGCAAACATAAACCAGATGACCATGCCGGTGATCTCGTGCTCGGTCAACTTACGACCATCATTGTAGGTGGACTCCATGTATACCTGCAGCATGTCCTGTTCGTGCACACCACGCGCGCGGCGGTCTCGGACGGCTTCGGTGATCAATTCCTCCAGCCGCTGGCGCGCAGCGTCCCGGCGCCGAAAACGCTCGTCATCTTCTTCCGGATTACTCAAAGATGACGGCGCTATGCCGTTTTCCAGATCATGATAGAGCTCGCCAAACTCATCGGTCAGGCGAAATCGCAAGTCTTTGCCCAACAGGCAGTGGGTGGAAGTCTTCAGGGTCAGTTGTGTGAACTGTTCGTAAACGTCAATCACGCCGCTGTCCTCCCAGGCGGCGATAAATTCGTCCACCTCCTGCTCTATGATCTGCGCGTAATTAAGCATTCGGTCGTGTTTTAGACCCTGCACCTGCATTTTCAGCTGCTGGCGCTCTATATGGGGTTCAGCGCCGTACTGAATACCTTCGCCGAATACCGGCACCATCATCTGATAAGCCTGGGCGGCCGACAGCTGCGCATCTGGCGTACGAAACATCGCTTCGTGCGCATCCGGCCCCACCAGCAAAACCGTCCTCAACCCGCCAAGGTCAAACTCGCTCACTTCACCGCACTCTTCGAAGGCGCGATGCATAAAGTCAAGCGGTGTACTGTTGAACTCTTCCACATGACCCAGCCCCGGTTTCGCTCCACTAACAAAAGGAATGCCTGTGCTCATAGCAAAATCTCCGCTGAATAAATAGCCGCGCAATGCTGCAAGCGTGTTGGGATTATCCCCTGGTAACTACTGCCACTGCGCATTGCTTTTTTCCATGCTCCGAAAGGTTTACCACAGCCTACATTCCGATTGCAGGGGTAATTGTTGCTGCATTGTCGATCCGCAGCTCCGCACCGTTAATAAAGCGCGACTCGTCAGATGCCAAAAACAACACAAGGTTGGCGATATCTTCCGGTTCGCACATTTCGGTCATCTTTGCGACCTGCTCGATATCCTCGGCGGCTGCGTCGTCCTTATCCATAGCAACCTTGACTACCATGGGAGTCTTCACTCCGTGGGGGTAAACAGAATTGCAGCGAATGTTTAATTTCTGCTCCTTGCAGTAAGTTGCAATACTCATGGACAGAGCCCGCACAGCGCCTTTGCTCGCAGTATAGGCCGCTACAAAGGACTGGCCAAACAAAGCCGCCACAGATGCCATGTTGATGATGGACCCTCCACCGGATTTAGCCATCATCGGGATGGCGTTTTTGCAACCAAGGAATACACCATCGCTATTCACTGCATTTATTTGTCGCCATGTTTCCAGGTCAGTATCCACAATCGTTCCAAGCTTGATCACGCCGGCGTTGTTTACCAGAATATCCAGGCGGCCGAATTCACTTTCAGTATCGGCGATTACTGATTGCCAGTTGTTCTCATTGGTAACATCCAGCCGGCGGAAAATCGCAGTATCACCGATGCTCGCTGCGACGGCCTTACCACCTTCCTCGTCGAAGTCCGTGACAACGACATTTGCACCCTCTCTGGCAAGGGCAATCGCATCCGCCCGCCCCATACCGCTAGCGGCCCCGGTGACAATGGCCACTTTATCCTGAACTCTGCCAACCATGCTTTCCAGCCTCGCTCATCTGATTAATCTCACCCTCGATGCGAACTATAATAACATAGTTCCAGCTATGTAAATGACGTTCAGTTCACATGCTCTAAACGCGCTTGATCAAGAAAGGCGCTATCTGTTCGTTCTACGAGTATGCTGCGCCCTGATGAATCAAGCGGTGAACTCATTGCAATACAGCGTCGGCGGGCAATTACACCACAAGCCAGCTGACTGAGATGTTTTCTAGCGGGCGCTCTGAGCGCATTTTCCATCATTTCAATGACCCTCGCTTTATGAGCGGCGTGCCAGGATTAATAGCTTGCGCGACCGGGAAAACTCTGGATATACTCTACGATAATGCTTAAGTTTGTAACCTGATTGGCTGCTTCAGAGCATTCATTCACTGGTGCCAAATAATAAAACGGATCAACTCAGGGGACCAGTGAACACATCGCGGGAATCGTTCGCAGAGTCAACTCTCCTGTTGGTTAGGCACAGTCCACTATTGAAGACCACCGAAGAACAGCAAGCGACTGTATTGACGGGCAGGATGTAGATGAAAACCTTTCTGATTTGGGTTCTGGTGCTTGTGCTGCTTGCTGTGCTGGTGGGTGGTTACCAGCAGCGTTTTCTGTTCCATGTACCACAGTTTGCAGCGACCAATACAGCCATACAGCCGCCCTCGAAGTCACTACCGGAAGACGCCGAGTGGATTTCATTGTTCAATGGTCAAACCCTGGATAATTGGACGCCCAAATTCACAGGCTATCCGCCAGGAGAAAATTACCTGAACACCTTCCGCGTGGAAGCCGGCCTGTTAAGCGTGAACTACGACAATTACGAGCGCTTTGCCGGTGAGTTCGGGCATTTGTTCTACCAGCAGCCGTTTTCCAGCTACATTCTGCGCCTTGAATACCGTTTCGTCGGCGAGCAAGCCGATAGCGGGCCGGGTTGGGCGTTTCGCAATAGCGGGGTGATGCTACACAGCCAGCCTCCGGAAACGATAGCACTCGATGCAGACTTTCCGGTATCACTGGAAGCGCAATTACTGGGTGGAAAAGAAAAAGGCGAACGGCCGACGGCCAACCTGTGCACACCAGGCACGCACGTTATGCTAAACGGTGAGTTGCACCAATATCACTGCACAAACTCACTGTCTGCCACCTTGCGCGGCGAGCAATGGGTGCAGGTGGAAATTGAAATGCTGGCGGCTTCCCGTGGCCGTTTCTTCGTAAACGATCAATTCGTTTTCGAGTTCAGCAACCCACAATATGACCCGCACACCGCCAGTGCCGCGGCCTTGATAACAGATAGCAAGGTGCAACTTGGCGAAGGCTATATTGCCCTGCAGGCCGAGAGCCACCCGGTGCAGTTTCGCAATATTGAGCTGCATGTGCTGAACCCCTGACAGCCTCAAGCACTGCCAGCCCAGGATTGGTTCAAAGCGCTAGGGGCACAATGTCTTCCGCCGTGATTTTACGCTCGGCAATACCAGCGAAGCCGTCGGTGCCGGTGTAGGTTTCTTCACCACGCAGCATGCCCGACTCCGGGTCTACCGGCCACACCACGCTCATGCGGGTTTCGTACAGGTAATAGGCATCCGGGTCATCCACGTCGATACCAATCGCTGCCAGCGTTTTGCCGGGGTAGGCCATACGCATAACGCCTTCGGTCATCACCGCCTCATGGTCGGCAATCACGCGGTCACAATTCAGCTCCAGTTGATGCGCGCCGGTCTGCACGATGGTCATGTCATAGAAGTCACGAATAGCGTCCTTGGAACCAGACGGATTCATGGCTTTGTCGTCGGGCACGTCGTGGGCCAGGTAAAGCGGCTTGTCACACAAGGTGGCTACCACGCCTTCGATGTCCCCCTCCGCTTCCCGCTTCATGTGCTCCAGCACCAATTCCAGGTTGTGTCGGGTTTTCGGGTCCTGCTCGCGCTGCATGCGCTCCTGCACCAGGCGCCAGGTGTTGTTGGGGTTAAGTTTCATCAGTGTTCTCCTACTCAAGAGTCGCAATCACCGATGTTTACCTTACCAGCATCACGCTGTTTCTCTACCCGGCAAACTCTAAAAGAACAGACAGGTATTTCTGGGTGTGGGCTCAGCTACTTGAATGCACTGATGATGTTTTGAATTTCTTCGTCGTTCTCAGTGATTACATCCAGCCAATTCGGCTTTGCGCAGGCTTGTAAGTTGGCCGGGAGCTTGGCATAGGCGGCCAGCGTTTCCAACTCGGGTAACTCGGGCTCTTCCGTGGTGAGTCGCACGGTGTAATACAGGGCCAAATTGGCGATGTCCAGCAGGCTGATGTCCTCAGCCCAGGTTTTATCCCAACTGCCACAGTCTTTGAGCAAATCGATAATCATTTCGTCAATGCCCCATTTAGTCAGCGCAGCAACGCCAAGCTGCTTGCTGTACTGGCGGCACATATGAAAATACACGTCACGACTGGGCGTTTCAGACGCCTGCATCATCGCCGACAGTACTGACAACGAACCTACTTCTGTTAACAGCATCGCCAGCTGCACCTGCTCAACCGGGCGGTATTTAAGCTGTTGCGCAAGGAAACTGGCGATACTGGTTTTCACCACCAGGCGCTCCCAAGTGTGGCCAAACAGTTCTTTTGCAACATTACTGTTCAGCTCTACCATATTTCGGGTGCAGTGAATCATTACCAGGCTGCTGGTTGCCGAAAACCCTAGTAGACCAATCACATCGGCCAGCGTTTTAGGCGGCACAGGTCGACGGTACACCGGGCTGGCTGCGGCCTTAACAAGATAGGCGGTCAACGCCGGGTCTCTGGAAATAATCTCGGTGAGGGACTCACAGGTTGTCGTGTCTTGAGAGATGGCGGCGCGCACATCCAGTGCAATATCCGGCATGCTGGGCAGCAGCAGGTCATCGTTTAAAACTCGATCAAGTACTTCCTGATACAGTGCTTCCAATGCAGCTTCGGTGACGGGCGCGTTCATAGTCAATCCTTCGTATGTTTCGTAGTCCTTTACAGCGCGTAGCTGAATGAGTCCTCCAAGCATAGGCCAATGGCAGCGTTTTACAGTCATAAATGGAAGGAAATGCAACATGCGTCAAAAAAATGGTGTCTGACTTCTCATTTTTTCTACTGTTCGCTACTTGCAGTGGCTCGACGGATGGCCTGTCCTGGCCTTACCGACAGGTCAAGCTCGCCTTCAACTATTACCGGCGTGCCATTGACTATCACGTAACGCATGCCCGTGGTATGCCCCAGCGGGTTTTGCAAACTGGCGTTCACTTGAATGTCCGCCAGCTTGAATATCACCAGGTCTGCATCCGCACCCACTGCAATTCGGCCTTTTCTTTTCATCTGGGGTACGGCGGCCTCAAGCGCTCTGGCCGGGTTGTAGGACCCCAGACGAAAGGCGTCCATCACTGTAAATTCATGCCATTCGCGAACCCAGAGTTGCAGAAAGCGGGTGTAGGTTGCCTGCGAGCGCGGATGAGCCCAGGCATCTTCGGGCAACGGCCAGGCGTCCCCCGCAATAAAGCGGCCCTGGCGATCCTGCCAGGGCATGCCGTCAGAGGCCAGTATGGTGCCCGGCAGTTCAAACGACTTTCTCTGGGTGGCACGGTGCTGCAAATTGTTGACTGAATCCCGGTGCAACAGAAAAACCAGCGCGCCTGGATCTTGTTGTCGCAGGCGGCGTAATTGCGCTTCGTCGGCTATTGGCCTGCCGTAGTAAAGAATATCCTGCGGTGTAAAGCCACGACTGTAATACGGCAGGGCTTCCGGGGCGAGGAATTCGGCGCCCAGAAACGTTGAGCCGGTTTCCGACACCAACGCTTCGACGTCGATATGCGCACCGTGTTCCCTGGCGGCTGCCACCATCGTCTGAATGCGGTCGACCGAGGCGAGGGATATATGACACATATACCAGTGAGCACCAGTGGTAATGGCATTGGCGATGATCTCCTGGGTGGCGGCAATGTCACCGCCTGGATCAGCCTCTCCCCAGAAACGCGCGTGCGTCATAATCGGTACGCCATGTTCTGCCGCCAAATGCGACAATGCCTGGATTTCCGTATGCCGGGTACTAGAAGCATACCCAAGTGTTAGGCCGATACCGAGACCTCCCTCTTCCAGGCCATTATCGATAAGCGCCAGTATGTCCCGGGCCTGCTCAGGGCTCGCTTTCCCATTCCATTGTCCTCGGCGCATACCGCGGCCAAGCGTCTCGATGGTGCCGTCCGGCTGGATTCCGCCCAGCACCTGCATTCGAGCCAGGGCCCAGTTCACAGTCCAGCCATAATTGCTGACCCGACCCTCTTGCTGTGCGCGCGCGTAGACAGCCGCTACTGGCAACTGCCCCATTTCCGCCTCGATCGATGTGGTCACACCGTCAAAAGCCTGCAGGCGTCCGCTTAACAAGCTACCGCCGTGCGCGTGGTAGTCAATAAAGCCGGGACCGACAATAGCGCCTTTGGCATCTATGTTTTGCGTACCGCGCAGCGCCGTTTCGGAAATATTGACGAGCCGGCCGTCTTTGATGCCCAGACTGCGAACCGCGTCAAGCCCGGACGCCGGGTCCATCACACGCCCATTGTTGATGACCAGGTCATACTGCTGACCCGTATCGGCCAGCGCTGGTAGCGCCAGAAACAGAGCGGCCGCGAGCCATACTGCCGCTGCATAAGCCAGGCAACAATAATAGCCTGGTGCCGGATATACACAGGCTGAGCGATTTTGCAGACGGTTAGTACTGTGAGTCATGGCATTCCTGTTGTACTTAAATCAAGGTAAAACTTAAAGCTGTTTACGCCACATTATGCGTGAACGCTCTGGTTCCGGGCCAGCTCCCTAAACAGCGTTTTCGCAAGCGGTTGGTCTGGCTGCATCAGGCATTCGGTAGCGGTTATGCTCAAACGCCCTTCTATATGCTATCAGCGTATGGTCAAATACTCTAAGTTACCGCGCAACAGTCATCCAGGAATCGTTCATGGCCATCACTTCCACCAAGTTCTGGGATCAGGTTGCTCCAAAATACAGCCGACAAACCATTGCCGACCAGGAAAGCTATGCTCGCAAACTGGCCACCAGCCAGTCGTATATGCAGCCGAACATGAAAGTACTGGAGTTGGGCTGTGGCACGGGGTCTACCGCGCTCGAGCATGCGCCGCATGTAGCGCAGATTCTTGCAACTGACCTGTCATCCGCCATGCTCGACATCGGCCGCGAAAAAGCCGAGCAGGCGGGCATCAAAAATGTAAGCTTTCAACAAGCCAGCGTAGAGGACCTCACCGCAGCGAATGGCAGCT
>JAUIHW010000033.1 GCA_030431775.1 Gammaproteobacteria bacterium | reverse complement strand
CTGAACACCCCATTATTTATGTTCCAGGAGGGGCGCGACAGCCGTACAGCCAGCGTGTTTGAAGCGCTGGCGCAGCGCAGTGGTGGCGCCTATTGCCGTTTTGACAGCAGCAGTGCAGAGCTGTTAGTCGAGCTGTTGTCGGCGGTTGCCGTGTATGCTAGCGGCGGGCGGGCCGCCCTGGCTGATCACGTTAAACAGCGGCCAAGGCTGGTTCATTTGCAACAGCAGTTGGAAAAACCTTGAGCCGAATTCTGGTACTGGTGGCTCTGGTCGGTGCTGTGCTGCTCTGGTTGCAACTGCGCAACCAGCCTAACGCACAAGCAAGGCGGCGGACATGGGGCCAGGCGGTTCTCATGGCAGCCGGTGTGTTTATTGTGCTGTTGGTCGTAACAGGCCGCATGCACTGGTTGGGCGCTGCGCTGGCGGCGGTAGTGCCCATCTTAAAGCCACTGTTGCATTTGGCATTGCGGAATATTCCATTGTTGGCGCAATTGTATCAACGCTACGCCACCAACCGCGCACAGCATCAATCCACCGTGCGCGCACAGTTTATAGAAATGCAGCTTGATCATGAAAGCGGTGATTTGACAGGCCGTGTTTTGCAAGGACAGCATGCGGGAAGTGCGCTGGATGACTTATCGCCTGAACAGCTCCGTGAGCTGCTGAAGGTCTACCGTCGGCAGGATCGTGATTCCGCTCGCCTGCTGGAAAGCTATCTGCAACGGCGCTTCGCCGAGGAATTTGACCAATCCGACGCCCAGGATGAGACGGAATCGGAAGAGAGGCGGCAAGACTCTTCAGGCAAAATGAACCGCCAGGAGGCCCTGGCGATTTTGGGGCTTCAAGAGAGTGCGAGCAAAGCAGATATTCTGGCGGCACACCGTTCACTGATGCAGAAGTTGCACCCCGATCGTGGTGGGAACGACTATCTTGCCGGCAAGCTGAATCAGGCTCGCGATTTGCTATTGGCTTCGCAATGAGTCTGAGTGTTGCTCAATTACTGCCCCTGGGGCTTGGTTCAGTCGCATTGGCCGGTTTACTGGCCGCGGAGAAGCGTGACTTGTATTGTCTGCGCGCCTGCAGTAAGACCGCGGCTTCCAGCTGTTTTCTGTGGTTTGCGCTGTCATTGGGTGCTTTGCAGTCCAGTTACGGAAGGCTGCTGTTCGCCGGAATGGCGCTGTGTTGGCTGGGGGATGTCTTACTGGTGAAGCCCGGGCAGGGGCGATTATTTATAGCCGGCATCGCCGCGTTTCTATTGGGCCATGTGCTGTACGCTCTGGCGTTCTTAACAGTGCAAGCTCATGGCACGCTAATGCTGGCGCTCATACCTTTAGTGCTTCTGTTTCTCTGGCGCGTGGTACTTTGGCTGCGCCCATACCTGGACGCGTTAATGAGCAAAGCGGTGCTTGCTTATTGCCTTGCCATCGGTTTGATGTTGGCGTGTGCCGTGGGTGCGGGTAGCCTGGCAGCTACTGCGGCATTGATGTTTGCGGTGTCGGATCTGTCGGTTGCCCGTGATCGTTTTGTTAAGCCTGGCTTTGTTAATGTGCTCTGGGGTTTACCGTTGTACTATGTGAGTCAGTTCCTGCTGGCGTTGACTCTGCTTTATGCCTAGTGGGTAGTACGTTGGCTGACACAGGAGAAACTGGCAATGGCGGGACAAGCTGACACTTCTATCATTCGCCTGGCGGCAAACCCCGAAGGCTTTGGTGATAAACCGGATAAGCTGGATGCCGAGATGTTTGTCTCTGAGCTACCCACTCAGCACAGTCATAGCTACTATGAAGACGATGATATTGGCTTGTATGTAGGCGTTTGGGATACCGATGACATGGTTGAGGCCGGGGGACCTTACAGCTGCGATGAGTTTATGGTGTTGCTCGAAGGTGAGGTGTCCATCCGCAATAACGAGTCTGGTCAATTTGCCAAGGTCAAAGCGGGCGAGGCCTTTGTCATACCAAAGGGCTATGATTGCCAATGGCAGCAGAAAGGGTACTTGAGAAAATATTATTTTATCTCGGAGCACCCGGAAGAGCCCATGCCCGAAGTGCCCGCTTATCCGGGAATTGTCGTGTTGCCGGGCCATGAAGCAGGGCTTACTACTGCGGCATCCCAACCTCAGAATCATGTGGCTTATGTCGACATCACCAAGCGCTTTAGTGCCGGAACCTGGACCAGTGGTGTGCTGCGGACCGAAGCGACAGCCCACCCGTATCACCAGTTGGGCTATGTTCAAAAGGGCTCGATCAAGTTGAGCGAGTGCACTGCTCAGGGAGAGTCGGAGCACTTGTTCGTGAATGGTGAGGCCTTTTTTGTACCAGCAGGTACTGAACACTCCGTACAGGTATTTGAAACGGCCACAATAGTGTATAGCCAACTGTTAGCAAGCAGCGCTTAAACTTTATCGCAGAACAATCTCGGCAGCCGCTGTGACCACCTTGCCAATGCTGTCACTGATTGTCAGGTCGGCGACTGAGTCCAACGCCGTGGGTTCTTGGTTAATGATCACCAGTTTTGCACCATTGTTGGCAGCCAGTTGTGGAAAGCCAGCGGCCGGGTACACCGTGAGTGACGAACCTAACACAATAAACAAGTCGCTTTCCAGAGTTTCCTGTTCACAGCGGCGCATCGGTTCTTCCGGCATCATCTGGCCGAAAGAGATAGTAGCCGTTTTGATGATGCCACCACAGTCGGAACAGGGCGCGACGGCCCGCGTAGCAGCGAACTCTCGTTCTATGTCAGCAAGTTCCGAGCGGCGGCCACAACTCAGGCATTTTGCGTAACTGGCGTTACCATGAAGCTCAATAACCCGCTCAGCGGGCACACCGGATTGTTGATGGAGGTTGTCAACATTTTGGGTGATGACTGCCGACACATGCCCGCTGAGTACCAGGTTTGCGATCGCCCGGTGGCCGGCGTTGGGTTCTGCGCGCAGCAAGCCGCTGCTGTGCTCAAACCATGATTGCCAGGTATTTTGGCGAACCGTTTCGGAACTGACAAAGTCATTGAAGTCCACCGGTTTCATCTTTTTCCACAGGCCTTGCGGTCCACGAAAATCAGGAATACCGGATTCAGTACTCATACCGGCGCCAGTGAACACCACGCAATGTTCGCTATCGCAGATCAGTGAAGCGAGGCTTTCAGCAAAGTTCATAGTGGTACGGTAGTCGCATGTCGCGCAGTATTGTAGCGCACCGAAGCTTTGTTGGCCGCAGGTGCCGTGGCGATGCTTGCTTGATGTGTGCTAGTGTCCTGTTCCTATAGTGAGTATTTGGAGTGATCAGTATGCCAACCATCAGCACAGATTATCAGGGCCAATTGCGCACCGAAGCGACTCATCTGCAGTCCGGTCAGCGGCTTATTACCGATGCCCCCACGGATAACCATGGCAAAGGTGAGTCAATTTCCCCCACCGATATGTTAGCAGCCGCGTTATGCAGCTGCATGATGACTATTATGGGCATTCAGGCGGGCAAGCGCGGTGTGGAAATCACTGGTCTGGCGGCAGAAACCACCAAAGTGATGGCGCAGGACCCACGGCGCGTGGGCGAAATACAAATCAGCCTGCGCTGGAATAATCCCCCGGATGACCCGGAGTTGATCTCCGCCCTGAAAGAGGCAGCACTGAGCTGCCCGGTGGCCATGAGTCTGCACCCAAACCTAAAGCAATCGGTTAGTTTTGACTTTTGAATGTAGAGTACAGGCACACCCAAACGGTCTGTGTCCCTTCTAGAAAGAGTAACTCAGGTACACTCTAAACTGCCGGGGTTCAAATATTTTGAAATGAATATCTTCCACGCCGTCTGCAGGCTCGCCAGTCAGGCGGGAAGCGTAGAAGTAATCAATGTCGTGATCGCTGGAATCAAACAGGTTCAGCGCATCCAGCTGCACACTCCACTGTTTGTTTTTCCACCCCAGTGCCAGATTGGCAATGGTTGAGCCGTCGGATTCCTGACTATCATCTTCGATCAGCGGATACGACGAGAAGTGGCGGATGCGAAATGAGCCAAACCAACCGTTCGGATAATCGGCGATGATCGCGGCGGAAGCCACAAAGGGTATGGCGCCTGGAATCTCATCCCCTTCCGGTGCCTGGTCATCAAAGTTTGCGTCGCTCCAGCTGAAGTCTGCTTCCACAGCCCAAACGTCGTTGACTGCCCAGAAGTTGTTGAATTCCAGCCCCCAGCGGCGACTCGGGCGCGAAGCCTCGGTATTACCTGCATCGCCGACAAACAACAGCTCCGAATCGAGTTCCAGATACCACAGCGCCAGCGAGCCGTTCCAGCGCTCCCGCCAGGTCGTTTTAAGACCAATCTCCGCCCCGGTGGAGGCAACCAGCGGATCAACTCTGTCGGCTGGCTCGCCGCTGGCCGGGTCAAGCTGTATGGTCGTGCCGCGCGCATCGTTGGAATGAAAGCCGCGGCCGGCACTGAAGTACGCTTCGGTGGTATCTGAGAACGCATAAATCAGGCTGAATTTCGGGCTGACTATCTGGTCTGATTCGTCACCTGAGTTGACCGGATCATTCGCTTGAACATCAAAGCGGTAGTAGTCGCCCCGCAAACCAACGATGCTGCGCCATTGCGGGCCAAGCTGCCATTGCAATTCGTAGTAAACCCCCAGGCTGGTTTCTTCCACGCTGTCTTCGCGAATGGTGTCCAGGCGGCTACGCTGCTGGGCGCGATACAGTCCCACTGTATCAATATCATCGTAACGCAGCTCCATGCCAAGGCTGTGGGTAAATTGTTGCTGTGACCCGGATGACCAGGCGTATTGGCCACTGCCGCCCCAAATCAAACGGTCATCAAATTGCTCAAACTGGTCTCCCTGAACAGGGTCGTCCAGCAGGTAGGTAAAATTCGACCAGAGCTGCATGCGGTAATCAATTACATAGGCGTTCAGCGAGTAGCGGCCATGTTCACTCTGCCGGCGAAGCTGACCGGACAAACTGGCCCGTCGGGAATTGCCTCCAAGACTGGTATCCAGAGAACCAAGCTCGTCGATAATTGCCTGATTAACGGCTCGTTGCGGTATCTGATCGGCGGAATCCCACTCATTGTCGTAGACCATTGCGGTAAGCTTCCAGTTGTCCGCTTGATCGCCATGGCTCAGTGTGAACAGCCCGTTGATCTTTTCCACGTTTTCGTCGATGTCCTGCCATGGGCCATCGTAACCCTGAGTTTCCAAAGCGCCGGATAAATGCAGGTCGTTGAAATCCACGCCGCCCATCAGCAGCACGCGCTGGAAGCCATTCTCGCCCAGGCCAAGCTTCACTCGGTTGTTGGGCATGCGGTGAAAGCTCTGTAAGTGTGTGCCGCCGGCCGAAGAGAAATCGCCCAGCTCGGCGTGGTAGGGGCCTTTTACAAAACGCAGCGACTGGATGGTTTCCGGAATCAGGAAATTGATGTCGGTGTAACCCTGGCCGTGCCCGTGAGTGCGCATGTTCACCGGCATGCCATCCACCCAGGTAGCGAAATCCGTACCGTGGTCCAGATTAAAGCCGCGCAGGAACATCTGGTTGGATTTTCCTGAGCCGCTGTGTTGCGTGACGATCATGCCCGGCACCGCTTCCAGCACGTCGCCGGGGCGTAACAGTGGGCGCAGGGCCAGGTCGAGCTGGCCAACTACGCCTTCCGATGCGGACCGCGCTTCACCCACCAGGGCCAGCCTGCGGCCCTCTACCAGCACTTCTTCAGTCAGCTGGCCTTCATTTGCTTGGCTGGAAGCAGCGGCTCCCATCAGGAACACTGCAATCAGGGTTTGGTATTTGCTGTTGCGCACAATTTGTCCTCTTGTTTATAAAAAGCGGTGGTATCCGTAAGCGTGGGGTTTTACCACTTGAGAGGAAAACCGATAACAGCTCGGTGTTGTTATTAATGCGGAAGCCAAATTGCGATACCATGGCGCAATGAAAACGAAGCTACCTCTAATTGCGCGGGCACTGGGTGCCGGCAAGGCAAGGCGTTTACCCGATCTTGGCGAGCGGGAACTCCTGGTGCTTGAGGTGTTGTGGCGGCGCCGTGAATCTTCCGCGCAGAGCGTCCTCAATGAAATGCCGGACAAGAATGTCTCGCTGTCGACCGTGCAAAGCACCTTGGAGCGCCTGCATCGCAAGCGTCTGGTTGAGCGTTGTAAAGTCGGCCGTGCGTATCATTATTCGGCGACATTAGATCGCTCTGAGCTGATCAGTGGATTATTGAATGACATGGCGCAGCAATTCAGCGGTGGTGACCTTGCCCCGATGATCTCCGGCTTTATCAACTTCATTTCATCGGAACAACCTGATATCGCCGCTACGCTGAGCCAATCTTTACAGCGAAAGACCTTATCGGAAAAGAAAGATACCGGTCGCAGCGATGATTGAGCGCATTTTTGAGCTAAGTGGGTGGTGGCTCCTATTGGCAGTGCTGGCCAGCCTGCTCAGCGCTGCGGCTTATCCACTATTCCGTCGCTGGATAAGTGCCGCCGGTCCTTCCAGGCGTTCCTTGTTTCGTTTGCTCTTTGTCAGCGCTGCGCCCGTGGTTTCGTGCCTGGTGCTGATTCTGGTCAGCCGGCCTTCGATTGCGGGGTTTCTTATTCCTGAACACTGCCACGTAGGCCTCTGCGGTGAGCACGCCCCGGTGTACGCTGAAGGCTCGTTGCCACTGCTGGCCCTGGCTTCATTGAGCGGCCTGGTGTTTTTATTACTGTCGGGGCTGCTTCTGTGGGCAATATTTCGGGGGCGTCGACAACTTCAGGCGCTGACAGCATTTTCCGAGGGCTCGACGGCTGGTTACCAAACTTTGGACAGTGCAGAGCCACTGGCCGCTTGCGTCGGCATCTTTAAGCCACAGATCATTATCACGCGTGGCTTGCTGGAGAGCTTGAACTCTGATGAGCTGCGGATTGTCCTGGCACATGAACAGGCGCACGTGACCCGGCTCGATAACCTGCGCAACCTGCTGGTCCACTGGGCAACCTTGTTCTGGCCAGTACGCCAGCGGCAGCGCGCCCGCCAGGACAGCCGGGACGACGCTGAACAGGCCGGTGACCTCGAGGCCGCAAGAACCGTTGCCGGGCCAGGGCAAGTCGCGGCTGTTATTCTGAGAATGACTCAGTTGAGTCGCAGCTGTCCTGCTGGTGAGCAGCGGTCCGGATCGGGCTTCGATTGCAGCGATGCTCAGTTGAGGCTGGAAAAGCTGCGCCTTGCGAACAGTCAAGAAACAGTTGAGCTGGCTGCCAGCTTCAAGGCGCTGTTTTTATTGCTGAGCCTCTGGTGCGTACAGCTATATACTCTTACATTCGCGTCGCACTGGGTGATCGAATGGCTGGGATCGGCGCTGACCTGAATTTACCGTTTCTTTACATTGCAAGTCTTGGCTTGTCATAAAGTGCTGATAGCATAGGAATGCGACTGACTGCCCGGCGTAAACTTTGACGCATGCGATTATTCAATACAGTGTATTTTTTCTGGGCCCTCCTGGCGCTGCCCGCTATTCCAATGCTGTTGAAAATACTGGGCGTGCTGGAGGGTCCGGAGCACCTCGAAGATCTTTTACACCCAAGTGGTGAATTTGCTGCACGTTTCATGATTGTCGCCATGATGCTGACGCCCTTGAGGATGTTGTTTCCGCGTACTCCCTGGCTGGATTGGCTGGCAGCACGGCGGCGCGCTCTTGGTGTAGCGGCATTCGGCTACGCTCTGCTGCATACCCTGCTGTACGTGGTGACCATGGAAACCCTGGCGAATATGTTGGCGGAATTCTGGGCGCTGGGCATCTGGACAGCTTGGGCTGCGTTTCTGATTTTCATTCCCCTGGCCATTACCAGTAATGACTATTCAGTTCGCTTGCTGAGGCGTTCATGGAAACGCCTGCATCGCTGGGTGTACCCCGCGGCGGTATTGACTCTTGTTCACTGGATATTTGTGCACAATAATCTGGGCCCGGCCCTGGCGCATTTCATCCCACTGGCTGGGCTGGAAATATACCGCGTATTCAAATCCAGGAAGCTTCTCGCTGCATCGGCGTGATTATCTTTACCTTCTAACTCTCGAGGACTGACTATGATCCGACATCTACAAACTCTGACACTGGCCGGCATGCTGCTTGCCGCGGCCAATACCTACGCCACCGGTTCCATGACCTGTGATTCCGGTGATTCCAGCACCTGGCAAAGCAAAGAGGCGCTGCAGGAAAAAATCCTTGCCGAAGGCTGGAAAGTACGCAAGGTGAAAGTAGACGGTGGCTGTTACGAAGTGTACGGAACCACGCCTGAGGGTGATCGCGTGGAGGCCTACTTCGACCCCATCAGTCTTGAAAAGCTGCTGGTCAGCCGCCGCGGAACGGTGTTGTTTAAGAAGGAGGACTGATGCCGCGCGGGCTGTTGCTTGGCTAATAAACCCGGCCGACGCTCATTGATTAACGATCAGGCATGACCACTGGCTAAATAGTGGCCTAGAATTGTGATGATTTGGCGGTAAATAGCGATGGTTTCGCTGCAGATGGCGTTTTTTTAATGCCGTAACCCGGCAAACTACCGCCAGTCTATTGCTTGTTCGCAGGCATTGGGTATTTTATGCAGCTGGCTTAGAATACACGACCGCCACACTCAGCTATCATTAGTAACGATAGCACCGAATTTATCCACTCTCACAACCCGGAACCTGTTTAATGACTCTGCACGCGGAATTGGCGAAATATGGCATTCAGAATGTTGAGGAAATCATTCGCAACCCATCCTATGACCTGCTCTATGCAGAAGAGACCCGGTCTGACCTGGAAGGTTATGAAAAAGGGGTAGTGACTGAGTGTGGTGCCGTGTCGGTTAATACCGGAGTATTCACCGGACGCTCGCCCAAGGACAAGTACATTGTCAAGGACGCGATTAGCGAGGAGCACTTTTGGTGGAATTCCCCGGAGTCGCCAAACGACAATAAACCCATTTCCCCGGAGCACTGGCAGTCCCTGAAAACCCTGGTGGGTGATCAGCTTTCCGGCAAGCGCCTGTTCGTTGTGGATACATTTTGTGGGGCGAATGCCGACACCCGGCTTAAGGTGAGGTTTGTCATGGAGGTGGCTTGGCAGGCGCATTTTGTCACCAATATGTTTATCCGCCCGAGCTCTGAAGAGCTGGACAACTATGGCGAGCCGGATTTTGTGGTCCTGAATGGTGCCAAGGCGACTAATCCGAATTGGCAGGAACAGGGCCTGAATTCTGAAGTGTTCACAGTGTTCAATTTGACCGAGAAAATGCAGATCATCGGTGGCACCTGGTACGGTGGCGAAATGAAGAAAGGCATATTCGCCATGATGAATTACTATCTGCCGCTCAAGGACATCGCATCCATGCATTGTTCGGCAAATGTCGGCGCCGATGGTGACGTTGCCATTTTCTTTGGGCTTTCCGGTACCGGGAAAACCACGCTGTCGACTGATCCAAAGCGGCAGTTGATCGGCGATGACGAGCATGGCTGGGATGATCAGGGCGTCTTCAATTTTGAAGGTGGCTGCTACGCAAAAACCATCAATCTCGACCCGGAGAGCGAGCCTGACATTTACAACGCGATCAAGCGCGATGCCCTGCTGGAAAATGTCACCGTGGATGGCAACGGAAAAATCGATTATTCCGACAAGTCAGTGACCGAAAACACCCGGGTTTCCTATCCGATTTATCACATCGATAATATTGTTAAGCCGGTTTCCAAAGGTGGGCACGCTACCAAAGTGATATTTCTGACCGCTGATGCGTTCGGTGTTTTGCCACCGGTGTCGAAACTGACGCCAGAGCAAACCAAGTATCATTTTCTGTCAGGCTTTACTGCGAAGCTGGCAGGCACTGAACGCGGTATTACAGAACCTACGCCTACGTTTTCCGCCTGTTTTGGCAAGGCCTTTCTAACATTGCACCCGACAACTTACGGCGAGAAGTTGGTTGCAAGAATGGAAGCAGTCGGGGCCACCGCCTATATGGTTAATACAGGTTGGAACGGAACCGGTGAGCGCATTTCCATAAAAGACACCCGGGCTATAATTGATGCAATTCTGGATGGCAACGTCGACAAGGCCGACAGCAAGACTATCCCCATATTCAATCTTTCCGTGCCGCTGGCTTTGCCGGGAGTCAAAACGGATATTCTCGATCCTCGCGACACCTACAACAGCGAAGCTGAATGGCTGGAAAAAGCCACTCATTTGGCCGAGTTGTTTATAGATAACTTTCAGTTGTTTACTGACAATGCCGAAGGGAAATCCCTGCTTGCGGCGGGCCCACAGTTATAGGCCAGTGTTATTACCCTGGACCTTGTTCAATCGTCTCCTGGATAGGAACTCTGGCTTTGCCTGTGCATGAACCCTATGCATGAGCAGGGGCTCAAGGCAAGCAGATAGTCTCAGAAAGTAGCCCTGGATAGACGAGTGTATCGTCAGGCATGCTAAGATGCCTCTTAAAATACTCTTGTCAACAGTAGAGAGTTGTCACTTAAGTTCCACAAAAGTTGAATCTATGGCACTTGCTATATTTGAAAAAAATGCAGCCCTGAGCGATATTGTTAGCGCATTGCGGGAAGATGGCGCTGTCATTGTCAATAAACTGGTAGAACCTGCGATAGCTGATATAGTCAGGGCGGAGCTGCAGCCTGGGCTCGGGCAAACCGCGCTCGATTCGGCAAGCCCGTTCGATGGGAACAAAACCCGGCGCTTTGGCGCCATTATGCGTTCCGCCCCCAGTGCAGCGCCATTGGTTGAACATGACCTGGTTGTGGCTGTTGCCGACGAAATGCTGCTGCCTCACAGCATAAGCTATCAGGTGGGCAGCCTGACAGCCATAGAAATCATGCCTGGTGAAAGTGCCCAGGCGTTGCACCGTGATGACTCCATCTATCCGGTAGAGCTTGCCGGTATGGAGCTGCAGATTGGTGTGATGTGGGCACTCAGTGATTTTACAGCTGAAAACGGGGGTACCCGAATTGTGCCAGGCTCACACCGGTTTATGCGTTCCTGGCATCTGCCGGACGTGTCCAACTGGGTGTCAGCTGAAATGCCCCAAGGCTCAGCGTTGTTTTACCTGGGCTCAACCTGGCACGGGGGTGGCGCAAACAACAGTGATACAGTGCGCAGTGGTTTAATCAATACATACTGTCTTGGCTGGCTGCGCCAGGAGTCGAACCAGTATCTGGAAACGCCACCTGAAGTGGCTGCCAAATTCAGTCCACGTCTGAGAGCCCTTTTGGGCTATATGCCGCACGGCTGGGGTGATGACCAGCTAGGGGTGTTCGATGGTGAGTGCCAGGGCTTTCTGGAGGTGCCGCCAGAAAAAAACTGGCAGGGGAAACGTGGTCAAATAGGCAGTGAACAGGACGCCAGGAATCAGGCTGGCGTTTAAGCACAGAGGCAGCATAGACTTTTCGGAGCGACTCCAGCATAGCGGTGAGGACCGCCTCCGTCATCAAACTGCCAAAAAGTCATCTTAGTTGCACCATTCTGTCATCTAATTGTCATAAATCCCCGCCAAACTTCCTCGTCGTTGGATACACCAATTTGTGTCGTAGATTGAGGGCTTACTTATGGCAAAGTGCAATGGAAAACTAATGAAATGCTTTCAGGTGGCTGTCCGCTTTATGATCTTCAGCTTGGTGGCGAGCGCTGCCGACGGCGGTGAGGTGAGCAGTGATGGACCTGATCTGGTGCTAAAAACCAAAAGCGGTTTCGAAATAGCTACTGCAGACGGTGACTACAGTTTCAAGCTTGGTGGGCGAATCATGCTGGATTACAACCATTATGATGGCGTGATTAACCGGCAGGAAGGTGAAACGGGCAGTGATGTTTTTTTCCGGCGTGCCAGGCTTGAACTCAAGGGTAAGGCCAAGGATTGGAGTTACGTAATGTCCTACAATCTGACGGGTGGAGGCTCTATTGATCAATTGCATGCCAGTTACACCGGTTTTGGGGAAGCCGCCATGCTGACCTTCGGGCAGCAGAAGGAGGATTTCGGGCTGGACGATACTGGCTCATCCAAGTGGATTACTGGCATAGAGCGTGCCATGGCATCGGATGCGTTTGATACGGGGAATAACGTAGGCATCAAATTGCATGGCGCAAATAATCAATTCAGTTACTCCATTGGCATGTATAAAGAATCCATTGATGCAGGTGACAACTCTCTGGACACTGCACTTACTGGCCGCATTGTGTATAGGCCGATAATGAATGATGATTTACTGGTTCATCTCGGCGCTGCGTTCACGCAGCGCGATGGGGAATTTGACTCTCTAGGTGCACGCCTGGGCGTGCGTGGCGGTGAAGACGGCACTGCAAATCGGGGGCGCGTGCGCTACAACGGAGATATAAACGGCGATGAGCAGCAGGCAATGAATATCGAAGCAGCCGCTGTTTTCGGCCCAGGACATCTGCAGTTCGAGTATTTTTCGGCTGACGTCAGCGGTGCTACCGCGGCGCCTGACCTGGAGGCTAGCGGCTACTACGTTCAGGCGGGTTGGGTTTTGACCGGCGAGCAGCGCTCCTATAAAACCAAAGCTGGTGTGTTCGACAAGGTGAAACCCTCTTCGTCTGGTGGTGCCTGGGAAGTGTTTGCACGGTACGATGCGTTAGACGTCAGTGATACGCAGGCGGATGCGACGATTAGCTTTGATGGTGGGGACGCTGAAGCGTTGACCCTGGGAGTAAACTGGTACTACAGTAGTACCGTTAAGGTCGCTCTCAATTACGTGCATGCCAAGACCGATGAAGCAATCAACGGCCAGGATGACGGAGATGCTATAGTTGCGCGCCTGCAGTATGCGTTCTAGGTTCTTTATCAGACTCATTGAATCATTGCTGCTGTAGCAACCATGATGATTCAATGAATGTATACAAATCTTCCCGGATGATATGGCGGCCAGAAAACTTCTGATTGTTGAAGATGAGGTAGCCATTCGTGATATGTTGCGGGGCGCCCTGCAAATGGCCGGTTTCCATTGTGCCGAGGCTGGCGATATACATAAAGCGCATGTGATGGTGCTTGATGAAAAACCCGATCTGATTTTACTGGACTGGATGTTGCCCGATGGCAATGGCCTCGAGCTGATACGCCGGCTTAAGCGTGAGTCAGCGACTGAGCAGATACCTGTGATCATGTTGACCGCTCGAAACGAAGAGGATAGTAAGGTTAGGGGTCTCGAAGTCGGTGCTGATGATTACGTCACCAAGCCTTTTTCCCCACGTGAGTTGATTGCCAGAATCAATGCGCTATTGCGAAGAGCCTATCCGGAGGCAGCGTCTGGCTGTCTGGAATGCGCCGCCCTGCGTTTGGACTCGAACGGCCATGTCGTCACCATTCAGGGGCAGGTAATTGATATTGGCCCAACTGAGTTCCGCTTGCTGGAGTTTTTTCTGGGACACCAGGGTCGGGCGTACACCCGCTCACAAATTCTCGATCACGTATGGGGAAGCAACGTCTATCTGGAAGAGCGCACTGTTGATGTACATGTGAAGCGGCTTCGCTCAGCGCTTGGGTCCGTGGCAGCCAATAACGAAATAGATTACAGCCGCTGCCTGCAAACCATACGAGGGACGGGTTACCGGTTCTCGAAGCCAGTGATGGAGCTGTAGTTGAACAGATCTGAACCGCTTTTACTGTTCTCGCTGTTGCTTGTAACAGTGCTTATCGCCAGTCTTTTTCTGGGTTTTACCTGGCTTGGCCTTGCAACGGGGTTGGCGGCCGGGTCGCTGGTCTATTCGGTGCTGAGCATGCGACGTTTGCGAGCAATCTCTGCCTGGTTGCAGAAGGACATCAGCAGCGAACCGCCGGAAAGTAAAGGCGAGTGGGGAGAGCTGCTGGATGGCCTGTATCGCCTTCGTAAGGGGTATCTCAGGCAAACCGAGCTGTTGGAGCAGCACATAACTCACCTGCAGAATTCCTTTGCCTCGCTGGATGATGCGGTCGTATTGCTGAATAGTGCTGACGAAATTGACTGGTGTAACGATGCAGCAGGCGGATTGCTTGGTTTGAGCTATCCGCAGGACCAGGGGCAGCAGCTGATGAACCTGCTGCGAGACCCGATGTTTGTTACCTATTACGAAGAGGGGGAATACGGTCGACCATTATCAATGATGTCTCCACAATCCGACAGCATGGAGCTGGAGTTATTGATCACCTGGTTTGGTACGGGCAATCGTATGCTGTTCGTCAGGGATGTTTCGGATGTGAGGCGTCTTGAGCGTACCCGGTCCGATTTTGTTGCCAATGTGTCCCACGAGCTTCGTACGCCACTGACCGTCATCTCTGGTTACATAGAAACCATGTTGGGCAAGGGCACCGACTGGCAACCGGCGCTTGAGCAAATGGCTCAACAGGCACATAGGATGGAGGCGCTGCTGGCGGACCTGACTCAATTGAACAAGCTGGAATCGGTGCCGCAGAAGTCCCAGGACGATGTCTTGGACATACGCTCCATGATCAGCATGATTTTCGACGAGATCAGCGTTCGTAAGCCCGACCAAAAGTTAAAACTCAAAATCAAGACCGATGCTGGTCTGCTGGGCAGTCACGCTGAGCTGTATAGCGCATTTTCCAATCTGATTCACAATGCCAGCAAGTACAGCCCCGACGATGGCAAGATCAGCATCAGCTGGAGTCTGGATGCAACCGGTGCCAGCCTGGCTGTCAACGATTCCGGTATTGGCATCGAGGCGCAACATTTGCCACGCTTGACGGAACGGTTTTACCGCGCTGACCACGCCCGGCACAGTTCCACTGGAGGCACGGGGCTTGGCCTGGCAATTGTTAAACACGTGTTGCTGCGCCATCAGGCGGCGCTAGAAATCGATAGTACGCCCGGTATGGGGAGTACTTTTATTTGCCATTTTCCGGAACAACGCCTCGTTCGTAAAGCGAGCGACTGAGGGACTTTGGGCGTTGTCATAAAAGTTGCGGGTTTTGGCCGTTTTGTCACATTTCTGTCATCTTTCCTCGTTAACGTATGGGCTAGCAAACGCACTGGTACGTCAATAGGGGTAAGCGATGAAGTTAAACCATTTACTGGCTGGAGTTGCCACTTTTTTCGCGGCGTTCTCGCTAAATGTGGCGAGCACAGAAGGAGTTGATGAGGCGTTACCCAACTACAGTAAAGTAAGCGGTGTTGCCGGTAATCTATCCAGCGTAGGCTCGGATACTCTGGCCAACCTGATGACGCTGTGGGCTGAGGAGTTCAAACGTGAATATCCGAGCGTCAATATTCAAATCCAGGCGGCCGGATCGTCAACCGCGCCACCTGCTTTGACTGAAGGAACTTCCAATCTGGGGCCAATGAGTCGCAAGATGAAGGACAATGAGCTGGAGGCCTTTGAGAAAAAGCATGGCTATAAGCCGACCGCAGTCCCCGTTGCTATTGATGCATTGGCTGTTTATGTCCATAAAGACAACCCCCTTCAAGGCTTAAGCCTGCCACAGGTGGATGCAATCTTTTCTTCTAATCGTACCTGTGGTTTCAAGAACGACATCAGTGTTTGGGGCGGAACCGGATTGGGCGATGCCTGGACTAACAGAGATATTCAAATGTTTGGTCGCAATTCGGTGTCCGGAACGTATGGTTACTTTAAGAAAGTTGCCTTGTGTAAAGGCGATTTCAAGGATACCGTAAACGAGCAGCCAGGGTCTGCATCGGTTGTACAGTCGGTTTCCACCTCCGTCAATGGAATTGGCTATTCCGGCATCGGCTATCGAACTTCCAGCGTGCGCGCTTTGCCTTTGTCAAAGAAACAGGGTGGTGAATACATTGAAGCAACGTCTGCGATGGCCGTCGCTGGGAAATACCCTTTGTCGCGTTTCCTTTATGTTTACATAAACAAGCATCCCAGCAAGGATCTTAATCCATTGGAACGCGAATTCATGCGCCTGGTATTATCCAAAGTGGGCCAGGAAGTGGTTTTGAAAGATGGCTATATTCCTCTACCTGCCAAAGTAGCGGCGAGGACTTTATCGGCAATCGGGGCTGAATAAAACCTGACCGGCCCCTGTGGCCGTATTGGCTGTCTGTGTTGCGCACAGGCAGCCTTTGTGTGTTAAGACTATATGAATAAACCATCCGGCAGCTTTCTTCAGGAAAGTGACAGTTTTTTTCAGGCGAAGCGTCGCTTTAAAGACCGCTTTGCGCGCCATGCGATTGCCAGCGGAGGTCTGGCTGTCATCGGCGCAATTCTGTTGATATTCCTGTATCTGCTGTATGAGATTATGCCGCTATTCCAATCGGCTGACATTGAAGAGCAGGCGGAATATTCTATCAGCAGCGACCATGATCCTGTTCACCTTGCCATTGAGGAGCAGGGCGAGTTATTCCTGCGTCTGGACGCCGGGGGTAATGCCAATTTTCATGAAGTCGACAGCGGCGGTGTGCGCAAGCAGCAGTCCTTGCTGGAGAGTGGTGTTCGGGTAAGCAGTTTTGCGGTCTCCAGTGAGGAGAGCCGGGTTTTTGGGCTGGGCCTCAGTAACGGCTCGGTATTGGTGGCAAAGCATGATTACGAGCCTGTTTACACCGGCGAGAGCAGGGAAATCGTTCCCAGTCTCAGCTTCCCGATTGGTGACTTTCCAAGAATTCTTACTGACTCTTCCTCGGCAATCAGAGTGTTGGCCATTCGAGACGGCGAGGACCAGGCGACTATAGCTGCGCTGGACGAGGCCCATACATTGCATATCATGCAAGTTGAGAAAGAGCAGAATTTTCTGTCAGAAGAATGGGAGTTCACGGAGAAGAGCTTCGCTCTGAATGATATTGGCGATTCTGTGCGCTATCTCCTGCTCAGTGAAGACCAGCGATACCTGTTTGTGCTCAGTGGCCAGGCGGAGCTGAAAGTAATCGATTTGCGTGCGGCTCGCAGCAGTGAGATCGATGCTGTGGTGGGCCAGTACACACTGACGGCAGGCGCAATGGTCAATGATATTCGATTCCTGCTTGGGGGCATATCGCTGCTGGTCAGCGACTCCAGTGGCGCAGTCACACAATGGTTTTGGCAGTCTTTCGATGGGCTGCGACGCCTCGAAAAAGTGCGCGAATTTGCCACGAAGCCAGGATCGGCCAGGATTGTCACAGAGCAGCGGCGTAAGGGGTTTGTGGTTCTTGGTGACACGGGTTCTTTGCAATTAGCCCATGCTACATCCGGCTCGACAAGCCTCGATGCTGATACAGGGCTGAAGCGCTTGCCTGTGGCGGCAGCAATAGCGCCGCGTGCCAATTTGTTGATACTGGAAGATGACACGCGAAAGATCAAAGTCTGGCAAATTGACAACCCGCACCCAGAGGTCACGTTCTCCGCACTCTGGCAGCAAGTTTGGTATGAGAGTTACAGCGAGCCTGAATACGTTTGGCAGTCATCCGCGTCTAACAATGACTTCGAGCCAAAATACAGTTTTTCCCCACTGGCTTTTGGTACGCTGAAAGCGGCATTTTATTCCATGCTGCTGGCTGCACCCCTGGCGATCTGCGGCGCGATCTACACCGCGTTTTTCATGGCGCCTGCTATCCGTCGAAAAATCAAGCCGCTGGTTGAGTTAATGGAAGCGCTGCCAACAGTCATCCTCGGATTCCTGGCCGGCTTATGGTTAGCACCGTTTGTAGAAAAACACCTGCCAGCGATGTTTTCCATGTTATTGCTGATGCCGCCAGCAATTTTACTGTTTGCATTTGTCTGGAGCCGCCTACCGGCGCGACTGCGCAACTTGTTACCCGACGGTTGGCAGGCACTGCTGCTCATACCGGTTATTGCTTTGCTTGGCGCTGCCTGTATTGCCGCGAGCCAATCCATGGAGCTGCTGTTTTTTGAGGGCGATGCGCGCGCCTGGCTGACCAATGACCTGGGCGTTTCCTACGATCAACGCAATGCTTTAGTGGTTGGTGTTGCGATGGGCTTTGCAGTGATACCAACGATCTTCAGTATTGCTGAGGATGCGATCTTCGCTGTTCCGAAACACTTGACCAACGGGTCTCTGGCATTGGGAGCAACACCCTGGCAAACGCTGCTGCGCGTGGTTATGCCTACAGCCAGCCCGGGTATTTTCTCGGCGATGATGATTGGTTTGGGCCGAGCGGTGGGCGAGACCATGATTGTTTTGATGGCCACAGGCAACACGCCAATTATGGATGCCAATATTTTTGAGGGCATGCGCACCTTGGCTGCTAACATTGCAGTTGAGGTGCCAGAGGCCGAGGTGGACAGTAGTCACTATCGCGTCCTATTTCTGGCTGCATTTGTGCTGTTTATGTTTACGTTTTTCGTCAATACGATAGCTGAATTGATTCGGCAAAGATTGCGTGAACGCTATGGAAGTCTTTAGGTTAACATCAAGTGAATACTGTAGAAGAAAAAAACAGCCTGTATAAGTCGCGCAAACAGAGTGTAGGTGCCTGGTTTGGTAGCGGTGAGCCCTGGATCTGGGTTACTGGTTCTGCTGTTGCTGCCAGTGTAATTGCTGTTGTCGGTCTGTTGCTTATTCTGCTGGTGCGCGGGCTCAGTCACTTTTGGCCAGCCGATATTATCGAATTTGAGTATCTTGATGAACGCAGTGGCCAACAGACTACTGTGGTTGGTGAAATCACCGATTCGGAGCAGGTCAGTTTAGAGCAGCTGCGGTCAGCGGGCCTCCAGCTGCCTGAGGAAGGTGGTGAATTTAGACAGCGTGACCTGATCAAAACCGGGAATAGGGATGTTACAGGAAGCGATTTTCGCTGGTATCTGTCCGAGAATATGCGCAATATTCGTTTTCCCAAGGGCCTGATGGTGCTCGAGCGGTATGAGTGGGGCAACTTTTACGGCTATCTGCTCAATGTCAAAGAGCAAGGCCGAGAAATTGCGGCGCAGCAGCCCGCTGAATTTGACCCTGAGACCTGGCAGGTTTTCGAGGCGCGCCTTAAACGCGCCATCGAGCTTAATGATACGATCAAGGCGATTGAAAAACACGAAACCCGGGCGTTGAATTATCGTCTGGAGCGTCTGCGTTTAGCTGAACGAGAGCTTGAGTTGGAAATCGGGCTGGATGCTTTAGCAAAAAATCTTGCGATGGCGGAGATTGCTCAAGAGCGTGCCGAGATTGATGCGGAGTACGAGGTTCTGCAGACGCGTCTAACTGATTTGCATCAGCAGGTAGACCGTGATTCGTTCACCGCTGTCACGGCGGATGGCCGGCAGCTAAGCCTGCCTTTCGCGAAGATTGTGGATGCGCTTTTGCCGAACCAATTGAACGCAGTGGAGAAAACCTGGGTCTGGTTCACTAAAATCGGTCGCTTCCTGAGCGAGGATCCGCGAGAGGCTAACACTGAAGGTGGTGTGTTTCCGGCGATTTTCGGTACCGTACTGATGGTAATATTGATGTCGATCATGGTCACTCCGTTTGGCGTGGTGGCTGCGGTGTATCTACGCGAATATGCGCGCCAGGGGTTTGTGACCCGAACCATACGTATTGCAGTGAATAATCTGGCCGGCGTGCCATCGATTGTGTACGGTGTATTCGGGCTCGGCTTTTTTGTGTATGGAGTAGGGGAGCAGATAGACCAGTTATTTTTTCAGGCCGCACTGCCGGCCCCAACCTTTGGTACGCCTGGCCTGCTATGGGCGTCGTTGACCTTGGCGATCTTAACCGTGCCTGTCGTTATTGTTGCGACTGAGGAGGGCCTGTCCCGTATCCCGCGAGCGGTCAGAGAAGGCAGCCTTGCTCTGGGAGCAACAAAAGCCGAGACTTTGTGGCGAGTCATACTGCCAATGGCCAGCCCGGCGATGATGACCGGGGTAATTCTCGCCGTTGCGCGCGCAGCCGGAGAGGTGGCACCGCTAATGCTGGTTGGAGTTGTTAAGTTGGCGCCGGCATTGCCACTGGATGGGAATTTTCCCTATCTTCATCTGGATCAGAAATTCATGCACTTGGGCTTTCATATTTACGACGTGGGCTTTCAAAGTCCAAATGTGGAAGCCGCACGACCACTGGTTTATGCCACGGCATTTCTGTTGGTCGTTGTCATCGCGGTCTTAAACTTCGCTGCAGTGAGCATTCGCAATCATCTGCGGGAAAAATACAAAGCACTTGAACATTGAGTCAGTAAATGGACGTGAGCACCGAAAAAGAAATTTGTCTTGAAGTACGCGGGCTAAACCTGTTTTATGGTAAAGACACACAGGCCCTGAAAGACATTGATATGTATGTCACCAAGCAGCGTGTTACTGCGTTTATTGGCCCAAGTGGCTGTGGCAAGTCCAGCTTGTTGCGTTGCTTCAATCGAATGAATGATCTGGTTGACGGGTGTCGCGTAGAAGGTCAGATTTTGATGGATGGTGTTGATATTTATAACAAGCAGGTCGATCCGGCGCGTTTGCGTCGTCGCATAGGAATGGTATTCCAGAAGCCCAACCCATTTCCAAAGTCGATATACGAAAATGTCGCGTATGGGCTGCGCATTCAGGGAGTGAACAAAAAACGCGTACTCGATGAAGTGGTCGAGAAATCACTGCAAGATGCAGCGCTTTGGGATGAAGTAAAGGACCGGCTACATGATTCAGCGCTGGGTTTGTCCGGTGGCCAGCAGCAACGTTTGGTGATTGCCAGAACCATTGCAATTGAACCTGAAGTGCTGTTGCTGGATGAACCCGCCTCCGCGCTGGATCCGATATCAACGCTGAAAATCGAAGAGCTGATCTACGAATTGAAATCGCGGTATACCATCATCATCGTAACTCACAATATGCAGCAGGCAGCGCGGGTTTCTGAGTTCACCGCCTTTATGTATCTTGGTGAGTTGATCGAGTTTGGTAACACCGACAAAATTTTTACCAATCCGACAAAAAAACAGACCGAAGATTATATTACAGGGCGATACGGTTAAAACCGGCCCGGCAGGAGCACATCATGGACAAAAGTGGACATTCTCAACACATTTCCCAGCAGTACAATGAAGAGCTGGAAGACGTAAAACGCAGCCTGCTCGAAATGGGTGGGCGTGTGGAGGAGCTGCTTGCCGAGGCGCTGGCCGGCATCAGAGAAGGTGACAGTGGCATTGCCGAAGAAGTGTTAAAGAATGATGAACCCATTAATCAAATGGAATCCTATATCGACGAGGAGTGTGCGCGGATACTTGCCCGTCGACAACCGGCGGCCAGTGACCTGCGTCTCGTTCTGGCGATCACTCGGGTGTCAACCGATCTCGAACGCATTGGTGATGAGGCGGGAAAAATTGCCAGGCAAACCATCGAGCTCAGTGAAGCGGGCCGGGCACCGGGCGGCTATACAGAGATTCAGCACATGGGCACCAGTGTCCGTGGCATGTTGCACGATGCGCTGGATGCCTTCGCCAGATTGGATGAAGAGCTCGCTTTGACTGTGGCGCGTCAGGACAAGCAAGTGGACAAGTATTACGGTTCAGCGATGCGGGTTGTGGTCAGTCTGATGATGGAAGATCCCAGAGGGCTGTCAAAAATGCTCAATATCATGTGGGCGCTTCGTTCCCTGGAGCGCATTGGTGATCACGCGCGCAATATTGCTGAGCATGTGATTTATCTGGTGAAAGGCAAAGACGTTCGCCACGTGGGCCTAAAAGAAATGGCCAAGCATGTAAAAAAATAGCCATTACGCCAGGCATGCGTTACGGTGTTTTTAAATGAGCAAGCTCGGTCGGTGCAGCTGTGGGCAAAAGAAATTTTGCTGCCAATGCTACCCTGGCCTCTGGCTTAGAGAACCTGGGCAGCCAGCTCATCAAGTAACTCTGTTTGCAATGCCTGGAAGCGGGCATTGGGTTGCCAGGCGAGCGCCATATCCAGCTCGGGGTCCTGTACATTGCTTTTCTGGCCGAGCAGGCCTTCGATAACCGCCAGCGTACAAAAGGGCACGTAGGATTCTGCGTAACCGCCTTCATGAACCACAACCAGTCGATGGTCACAGCACTCAGCCGCCAGGGCCACGGTTTGTTCGGTCAACGCCCGGTAGGTATCGCTGTACGCAAGCATACGAGCGAGCGGGTCATAAATATTCCCGTCCATACCGTTGGCGACAACAATCAGGTCCGGGTCAAATGCTTTAATAGCCGGTACGGCAATCTTGTTCATCGCGGAGAGGTAAGAGTCGTGGCCACCCCCTGGCAGCAAGGGCACGTTGATGTTGTAGCCTTCGCCCTCACCTTCTCCGCGATCCTCAGCACCGCTGTAACCGGGTGGGAAGCAGCCTTCCTGATGGATGGAGATGGTTAACACATCGTTGCGGCCATAGAATGCGGCTTGAGTGCCATTGCCGTGATGGACATCCCAATCCAGCACCGCAACTTTGTTAATGTGCTGGTGATTAGCCAGTGTGGCTTCTACGCCGATGGCGATATTGGACAACAGGCAAAAGCCCATCGGCTCGTCCGGGGTGCAGTGGTGGCCGGGTGGTCGTGACATGGAGTAGGCGTTTTTAAACACTCCGCTGCAGACATCGTCCATCGCCTGTATCGCCAGGCCCGCCGACAGCCTGGCTATCTCGTAACTGCCCTTGCCAAACGGGGCAAAAGGCCCCAGTTCACCGCCGCCAGCATCGGAGACGCGTTTGAATTCCTGCAGATAGGATTCCGGGTGTACCCGCATCAGGTCTGTCTCCGAGGCCTGGGCCGCAGTGCGCCACTTCACGACATCTTTCAGGCTGGAAACCTGCAACAGGGAAATTGCCCGCCGCTTGGATTCCGGCGACTCAGCCAGTCCCGCGCCAGCAGGCGGTTGTACCCACCCACCGACCGGGGATACCAGTGCAAAAAGCCCGGGCGTGCTGTGCCACAGGCACAGTTCATCGTGAAAAATGGCTGTTTGCTGGTTGCTCATGGTATTGGACCCTGTTGATGTAGCGTGTTTATAGTATGACAAACACCGCAAGAGTGAATGACCATTTCGGACAAGCCATTGACCGTGGACAGAAACACACAGCTTACCGCGCGTTTTTGCGATCAAATACCCATATCAATCCGAATACCGGCAGCAAGATCAACGGTACGATGGCGACAGCCTGGAATGATTCTACCGACGCATAGCGCACCACGGACTGCATGGCTTCCGGCGATAAGGTAGCCAGATTGGCTGCGCCGCCGGCGGCTTCTGCTTTAGCGCTGTCGAAAATAGCGCCCATTTTTGGCAGAACAAACTGCATGGACAAGCCTCCGGCAAAGCCCATGAGCCCGAGCGCTACCGGGCCGCCACGCGCGAAGCGCTCGGCTGTTATCGCCAGCATTGTCGGCCACATGTAACACACACCAATACCCCATATCGTGGCCGCGCCGAACGCCAGCAGTGGGGTATTGGCAAGACTGAGCAAGTAAAGACCGATACCGGCAGCCAGACAGGAAATGAACATCAGGCCCACCGAAGACAGATGATTTGCCAGGGTGCCGGCAAAATGGCGCATTACAAACATCAGGCCGCTGACATACACCAACAGAATGATGCCTTCCATGCCAACGATATTGCTCAAAGAAATGTTCACCCATTGGCCGGGTGCCAGTTCGGCCGCGGCCGTAAGAAACATGCAGCCCCAAAACACCCAGTACAGAGGTTTTTTCACCAGCTCGGCAAACATGCCGCCATAGCTTACGCCTGCAGCGACACGCTCGGTAACCGGGAAGGCAGAGCTTGCAACCAGCCAGGCTAGCAGAACGGCCGGCAGCATTAAAATGAAAACGTTTAGCTCCCAGGGCAGGCCGGCCCTGCCGATAAACACCCCCAGCAGCCCGCCAACCACAATGCCCGCTGGCCACCAGGCGTGCAACACATTGAGTCGATGGGTTTTTTCTTCAGGGTACAGTGCCGCAACCATTGGGTTGGAGGCGGCTTCCACCGCCCCCCAACCTAAGCCGGTGAGTAACAGACTGCCAAAAACCAGCGCCTGGATATGCTCGCTTTCAGGCATGTAAGAGGCCAACAGCAAGCCCAACGCCCCGATAATATAGCCCAAGGCGGATAACAGCAGCATGCGCTTCATGCCAATCCAGTCGACCAGAGCGCTGCCGAACAACAAGGTCAAAGCAAACCCGGTAAAGGTGGCGCCAAGTGCCTGGCCAACCAGCGCAGCAGAGTTTGCCAGATCAATTTTGTCGAATATTTCGTGCTGCAGATTGGGGGCAATATTGGCGCGCACCGCAAAGCCCAGGCCGATCATGAAGATGGATAGGTTGCCAACAAAGTACAGTCGGCGACGATTGATAAGGTCGTTATTCATATTGTTTATTGGCATGGTCGGAATAGAGCATTATTGTTATCAAAAAACGAAGCGCTGCCATGGTACTACTTTCGCAACGGCGATACACCCGGTCAGTAGTACAGAGCTTCTGCACGCTAATCCATTCTGTTGCCGTTCGCAACACTGAAAAGAGATACTGCCTGGGTTTGCCAACTTTCGACTGTGGAAAATTTTGGCAATCTACAGCGTGCTGATAAACTGCCGTCGTGCTGAGGGTTGATGCTGTGGCGGTGCAGTAGTGTGGTGACTATGAATATGAATATAGTGGAGACGGTCAATAACTGTCGTGTTTTGCCGGTAGTCGTTTGCGATGATGAGGAACGTAGCGTAACTCTGGCAAAAGTACTTCAGCGTGCTGGCATGCCAGTAATCGAACTGACACTGCGAACGGAGAATGCCCTGGCCTGCATTAAGGCCATTAAGGAAGCCGTACCGGAGCTACTAATTGCAGCAGGTACGGTGACGAATGCCTCGGCGCTTTCACGAGCTGTTAATGCGGGAGCGGATTTTGTCGTTAGCCCAGGCATATCGACCGAAATAATTCGAGCCGCCAGCGCGCGTGACCTTTTTTTGATTCCCGGTGTGGCCACAGCAAGCGAGATTATGCTGGGTATGGCCAGCGGATTAACATTATTCAAGCTGTTTCCGGCTGAGGCGATTGGGGGCACTGCATTAGTCAAGTCCCTGGCAGGCCCATTCCCGGGGATTCGTTTCTGCCCTACGGGCGGACTGAATGCAGTAAACTATCAAGACTATCTTGCACTGGACAACGTGGCCTGTGTGGGCGGTTCATGGATGGTCAAAGCTGACATGATTGAAAACGGGCAGTGGGAAGAGATAGAGCGATTGGCGCGCGCGGCAATCAGGACACAAAAACATGTTCGAGCGAATTAAATTTCTCGTTTCGCACGGCGTCGCAATCGCCGCCGGCTTTGCACTCGGCGTTTATCTGTTGCCAATCATCACCGCGCCGGACGCACCCAGCGACTCAGCGGTTGCGAGCGTCGCAGCGCAGGCAATGTTCCGCACCAGTTTTCGCAAGGATCTACCAGGCAGCGACTTTTTGCATTGGGGCGAAGGTGAGGTTTCAATCTCCGCTGGATACATAAGTTTCAGCGGCGAAATCGCGCCCGGCCCTGACTACCGTCTATACCTCGCGCCGCAGCTGGCGCTCACCGAAGCGGAGTTCCTGCCAATCAAGGAGCAGTCGGCCTACATAGGCGATATCAAGACCTTTGACAACTTCATCCTCGAGGTGCCGAAGAGCATCAATCCCGCCGACTACAAGGCGGTCTTGATCTGGTGTGAATCCTTCGGCGAGTTCATCACCGCGGCCGGTTACGGCAGCTGAATTTGAGTAATGGAGTGATGGAATGAGTGCCGGCAACGCATGTCAGGCAGCGGCCGATGGTTACGTAGACGGTTTACAATGCTGAGCACAGGAATGCGAAATCAGTCTTCGCTTTCGATCAACGGGAAACGCAAAACAAAGGTCGTGCCCTGACCCGGCTGCGATTCTACAGCCACCTCGGCGCCGTGCTCATCAAGTATCCCTTTGCTTACCGCAAGCCCCAGGCCGGTTCCTTCACCTTCCTCCTTTGTTGTGAAAAAGGGCTCAAAGATTCGCGCACATATCTCCGCAGGCATCCCTTTGCCGGTATCGGCTACACGAATGGTCACCCATTTGTCGTCGCTTTCAGAACTCAGAACAACAGTGCCTGCCTGGCCTTCATGCGCCTGTATTGCGTTGACAATCAGGTTAAGAAAAACCTGTCCGAGCTTGCTGCCATCGCCCCGAATCAGTGGAATCTCCCGCAACTCATCTAACAGCTCGCAGTGACGTCTGGAATCATTCTTCACCAAAGCTATCGTGTTGCGGATACAGGCTCGAAGGTCGATCTCCTGTTGTTGCTCCGTGCCGCTGCGAGCGAATGCCTGCAGGCTTTCTACGATCTCCCGGACACGAATAAGCCCTTGCTCAATCTCGTCCAACAGCTCGCCCGTATCTTCCACAAGATAGGGGATATCCTGGTCATTCAACCACGCCAGAATTGATGCTTTAAGCGGTGTGAAGTCAGGGTCTTTTTCATCCAGCTGCAGCAGCGTCAGCAATTTCTCATAGGTAGCAAAAAACCTGGGGGCATACTCGCGCAGAATGGCCACGTTGCTTGCCACAAAACCGATGGGGTTATTAATTTCATGGGCAACACCGGCCGAAAGCAGACCAAGTGAGGCCATCTTTTCAGCCTGCACCAGCTGCATTTGATTGCGCTTCAGTTCCTCATTGGCTGCCTCAAGCCGGTTGTAGGATTGGTACAACTCCCTGGATTTGTCCTCCAGTAGTGACTCTGCTGTTTTTCTGGCAAGCCGCTCACGTTGTAATGCGCGTTCCAGTACTGTGGACACAGGGTCGCCCGGTTCAGGATGTCAGCGTCATGTGCAGCGCACAGTGATCGTCACCCTTGTGCATGCAGATGTCATGTCGCAGTTCATATTGTTCGCCGAAATGTGCTGCAGATCCGGCAATTAAGCCTTCTGCCAAAGCACAAAGCTTTCGCGGTGATTTGTAAATCATTGTCAGCTCGTTGTCTTGCTCATCCTCATAGTCGAAGGTCGGCAAGCCGGCATCCGGGTATAATTTTCGAACTTCAACATGAATTACCTGGTCAACACTGAGCAGAAAAGCCTTCAGGCTCGTCTGATTTTCAAAGAAAGTTGCATAGTTTTTTGCAAAATGCGGGATCATATAGGCGCCAAACTGCCTGACCAGATCGGCCGCCGCTATGCCGGTTGCCTTTTCCGCCGCAGCAACCAGCGCCAAGAGTTCGGCATCATCATAGGTTTCAGTAGCCACATAGACTCCATCAGTGCCAACCGCGTCCAGCAAATCATCCCAGGCTTCCAAGCCGAACTGCTCTTCCACCATTTCATTAAGCAAACAAAATACAATGCCTTTCATTAGCTATCTCCGTCCTTTAAGAGGCTTAAAAAGTCTTCTTTGCTCATAGGTTTGAAGTAGGCATAGCCTTGTATCAATGAGCAGCCAAAATCAGTGCACATTTGGGCTTGTCCCGGCGTCTCTACACCTTCAGCAATTGTTTCCAGTCCGAGGTCATTCGCCATCAGCACCAGGTTGCGCAGCAAGCGACGACTTTTTTCGTCCTGCTCGATATTGGTAATCAGAGAGCGATCAAATTTCAGCACGTCTACCTGCAGGTCACTGATCTGGCCCAGTGATGAATGACCAGTTCCAAAATCATCCATTGCGATGCGAATTCCCGCATCGCGCAATTCCTGCAACACTACTTTGGAATGTTCAGCATCCAGCATGATGCTGCTCTCGGTTATTTCCAGCTCAAGCTGACTGGCTGGTATTGAACCCTCGGCCAGAAACGTCAGCAAAAAATCAACCCAGGCGCGCTGCCCAAACTGACGCGGGGACACGTTGATACTTAGCTTTCCAGGATAGCTGCCCTGCGTCACCAGATTCGACAGAATTTGACAGCCTTTTTCAATAATCCAGAATCCCAGTTGATTGATAAAGCCATTTTCTTCTGCGAGATCAATAAACACCTGTGGTGAAACCATTCCCCGGTTGCCATGAACCCAGCGGCACAAAGCCTCTGCACCAACAACCTGCCTGTCACTGCAGCGAACTTGCGGTTGGAGCATCAGAAAAAACTCGCCATTATCCAGGCCCCGGCGCATATCATGTTCCAGCGACTGTCGCTGGTGCAGATTATTACGAATGTCTTCGCTGTAGCGGATTGCATTACCATTGGTCACACTGGCAGTAAGCGCCTTCAACGCGTTACGACAGCTTTTTACGATCGTCAGCTCTTTGTGAACAGGCGCATAACCCACGCCATAAACCGGAGAAAACGGGTTTGATTTGCCTAGAGTGTGTAATGATAATTCACGCAGGAATTTTTCGAGCTGAGCATCCCCAAGGTCATTGCACACCAAAGCAAACAGGTCGCCTTCCAGCTCAGAAACCGGAAAACTGAGCCCCATGAAAGAAGCAACGCTGCTTTGCTGCAACAGTTCTTTCAGCTGCGCTCTGCACTCTGTGTGGTCAGAACGACCTCGCAGTTCATTCGCATTCCTCAATTCAAGCATCAGAATGACACTCTCGGAGCGTAATTCAGCAACATCCAGTTGCTCGCACAATTGCTCTAGTGTCAGTACGCCGGAAGGCTGATGAAGCCTTTTTACGCTGAGCGCATGCGCTTCTTCAACGACTTGCCGTAAGCCATCATTACTCCAGGGCTTGTGCAAAAACTTATAGATATTTCCCTCATTGACAGCCTCGATGACGGAGTCCATATCCGCTTGTCCACTCAGCATGATGCCAACCACGGAAGGGAATTGATTGCGAATTCGAGCAAACAATTGTGAACCAGTCATGCCTGGCATGCGATGATCGCTGATCACGATGTCTACCGGCTGCTGCTCCAGAATATCCAGTGCGGCCGCTGCACTTTCAGCGCTGTATATCTGATACGGGCCGGTTCGTAATACCCGACGGACGGAGCGCAGTATATTGGGCTCGTCATCAACAAGGAGAATCTTGCAGTTTTCCATACTGCGGGCTCATTTCATTCCATGAAAGCTGAAATCTGCGTCAGCCTATCTGATTGAGTGTAGGCCACTTTCGTAGCCCGTGTGAGCCGATCTTCAGGAGCAGCTGACTGCTGGTCGAAAACGACTACAGTTTTCCGACAGCTTGCCGACTTAACGAACAGTACAGAACAGTCATTAATACAACGCCGGTCCCTTTGTACAAACCATGAGCACACCGGAGCGACTGCAGCGCGCGCTTGACCGCGAACGCACCGCCAGAAAACACGCTGAGCAGTTGTTGGAAAACCGCTCCAGAGAGCTGTTTTTGTCGAAGCAGGCGTTGGAAGCGGCCTATACGGCAACAGTGGAAGTGTTTTCCAGCTTGTTCGGCGAACGCAGCGGTAGAAGCGCCGAGTCTCTGCGGCGTCTCGGCCACCGAACACGGCAATTCGCCTTGGAGCTGGGACTGAACCAAGATGACGCGCAAACTCTGTATCTGGCAGCGATACTTTGTGATATCGGCAAACTGGCTTTGCCGGACTCATTGACCTCCTCTCCGGTAGTCAGGCTTGACAAAGATGAATTTCAGCTATTCCGACGCCACCCGGAAATCGCCCACGATGCTCTGATGGTTCTGCAGCCATTAGAGAAGGTCGCCGAAACCATTTATCAGCACTGCGAGTTAATCGACGGCAGCGGTTATCCGCAAGGCCTGAAGGGCGATGAAATACAGCTTCTTGCCAAAGTGCTTTGTGTTGCAAAAGACTTTGATGCGTTGCTGCGGGGTAAGCTGCTGGACAGCTGCCTGACCACTAACGAAGCAATCGAGTACCTGAGCAGCAATAAGTCTTCTCGTTACGACGCAGAAATTGTTGATCGTTTCCTCAGCCACATTGTAAATGAGCAGCAGTATCAGGAATCCTTACAGGAGCAAAAGCTGACGGCTGGCAGTCTGCGCGCGGGTATGGCACTCACTCGCGATCTTTGTAATGACCAGGGTATACTCATTTTGCCCGCCGGCCAGCTGCTAACCGAAATCCTGGTTGAGAAACTGCGCAAAATTGCCAAGCGCCAGGGAGACCAAATGCTGGTCTATGTTGAACAGCCGCCTGCGGAAGAGCCGGGCGACAATGCGGACGTGGCAGACAAACCATAGGCGCGCGTAGCGCTGGGTGAGCGTGCAGCGATTAAGCGAGGTGCGGCTGTAATTTTTGCTCCGTCCAACGGCGCGCGCTTTAGCCTGCCAGTTGCCAACAACTGCTCGATCCGGGTTACTTACTCATGGCTAGTTGCCCAAGCTCATCGTCTGCAGCGACTCCGCGTTTGCTTGTATGTGGCCAACATGGCGTTTATTCTGCTTACACCTCAACCTGGGAGAGCCAACAACCATGCGTTTCCTCTTTCTTTTGACCGTGCCGTTCGTGCTCGTCTGCGCCTCGGCTGACGGTTCCGTTCCCGAGCCGGCGACCGCGACAGAGCCACAAACGCAGTCGGCGCAGGCTTTCGACGAGCTGCTCGAGACCCTCGAGACCGTGCGCCGCGACTTCCTGAGCGAAGAAAACCCGCGCATTCGCGGGGCCGCCGACATCGCCGATGGGCATCGCTTCTTGATGCACGTCCTCGAGCAGGCGCTCTTGATCCAGCTCGAGGCCACACCCACGCATCCGCGTTTCGAGCATCAGGTGTCGCCGATCCGCAAGGTGAACGGCGACAACCCGGATGCAATCTACTGGACGGCCGTGATCGACGGCGGCCAGGTCTATCGCGTGCGGAGCAACCAGGCCGGTGCGGTTTATTCCTCGATCACAATCGAGGCCGGCGGGCGAAGCGAAGGCTACTCCGGTCGCGTGGCTGGCGTGATCAACGACAGCCAGTACGACATCGCCGAAGATGGAAGCTTTGAAGTTATCCTCGGCGGCGAGCCGCGGGAGCGAAACTGGTTCCCGCTGCCCGAGGACGCCGTGCGCGTGACGACCCGCCACTACTTCGAAGAGAAGACGTCGGTTGCTGCTGACCATCACGTGCACGTACCGATCTCGATCGAGGTGCTCGACCCCGGGCCACCGCCCCCGACGCCGAACGACGCTTCGATCGCCGCGAGCATCCGACGTGTTGACCATTACCTGCGAAGTCGCACGGTCGACATGCCCACTCCCGACCCTATGCCGAGCTGGGTCTCTGAGGTGCCCAACGTCTTCAACGCACCGCAAAAGCCGGGAACCCTCGCCTACGCCGCCGCGGACGCGGCCTACACCATGGCGCCATTTGCTCTTGGCCCCGACGAGGCGTTGGTGATCACCGGTCGCTTCCCCAAGTGCCGCATGGCCAACGTGGTGTTGTGGAACGCGTGGGGGCAGACCTTAGACTACGCCAATCGTCGTATTTCACTCAATCGTGCCCAGACCCAGCTTGAACCCGACGGGAGCTTTCGCATTGTTGTGGCGCACCGCGACCCTGGCGTGCCCAACTGGCTCGACACCGAAGGCCGCGGGAGTGGGTCGATCTATTGGCGCTTTATGCTGCCCGAAGGAGAGATCGAAACGCCGAAGGCCCGTGTCGTGCCCTTCGACGAGATCGCGCCGCGCTAAAGCGTCCTGCGTTGGAGAACCTGTGTGGCAAGGCAGGCACAACAGCATTAATCGGTAACTTTCTTGATAAAGGTCAATGCCCTGCTACGCGGTTGTAAGAATTCTGTAACCCATGGTTTTTACTTTCTATTCGATGAGAAATTCAAGTGAAGAATGGTGCTCCGCATGGGTTCACAATCAATACTCGAAGACGACGGTCTGCTGGTCTATAGCTGCATAGGAATTCCCAGCTCCATGTTGCGCCTGCCCGGCTCTGATCACCCGGTGCCATACCGATTGCTATTGTGGTAGCAAATTGAGCGAACTGGCAGCAGAAGTTGAAGCTGGGAGCAATCCGCAGAGTCCTCGAGTAGGATTGTCCTCCGAGGAGGTGGCGCAGCATCGTGAGCAATACGGCTACAACCGGCTGCCAGCGCCACCGCTGCCAGGCGTTCCTCAAATATTCCTGCGGCAGTTTCTAAGCCCTTTTATTTATATTCTGCTGATTGCAGCACTTGCCTCGCTGGCGCTGTCGCAATTGCCAAATGCGATTTTTATCATGGCGGTGCTGCTGCTCAACGCCAGCATAGGAACTGTGCAGGAATACTCGGCACAGCGTTCCGCCGCAGCACTGCGGGAGATGACTCGTGGTGAGGCGCGCGTTATTCGTGATGGAGAGCCGCGCAAGATCGATGCAGAAGAGTTAGTGCCTGGTGACTGGGTGTTTTTGTCGTCTGGCGACAAGGTGCCCGCCGACATCAAATTGCAGGCCAGTGCCAGCCTTGCCATTGATGAATCTCTGATGACCGGTGAATCCAACGCGGTCACCAAGAACGCCGATGCCATTGTTATGGAGCACGCACCACTAGCCGACCGGGTCAATCAGTGTTTTGCCGGCTCCATCGTGACCCACGGTCGTGGTCAGGGCGAGGTAATGTCTACCGGCCTGCACACCCAACTGGGCCACATTGCCCACCGGGTAACTGCGGAGCGAATATCAGAGCCACCTTTGATGATCCGCGTGCGTCGTTTCACGTACCAGGTGGCGGCCGCAATTCTGGCAGGCATTCTTCTGTTGGTTGGCATGATGATTATCCGCGGTGGCTACGGCACCGAGGGCATGATCATGATGGCAATTGGACTGGCGGTATCAACGATTCCAGAAGGATTGCCGGCTGCGCTGACAGTTGCACTCGCCATTGGCATGCGACGCATGGCAAAACTGAATGTGATCATTCGCAAACTGGTAGCGGTGGAAGCGTTGGGTTCCTGTACGTTTATCTGTTCGGACAAGACCGGCACCTTGACGGTGAATGAGCTGACTATTCGTACGGCGATACTGCCCGATGGTTCCAGTTTCAGAATTACCGGTGAAGGAGTGGCGCCCGGAGGTGAAGTTATCGGAGAGAAACTGGACAGACTTCGGAACCTCTGCCTGACGGGTTTGCTGGCCAACGAAAGTCATCTCAATTATTCCGGCGGCGAATGGGTGTCGGACGGAGACATAGTTGATGTGGCCTTTCTTGTATTGGCGAAGAAGCTTGGTTTGTCGTTGAGCCAGGAGCGCAACAATCATCGTCAACTTGATCTTATACCTTATGAATCGGAACGCGCTTTCAGCGGCAGTCTCAACCTGGATGCCAGTCAGCCCCATCTCTACGTAAAGGGAAGTCCGGAAAAACTCCTGGAACTGTGTCGGTGGCAGGAAGGCACGGATGGACGCGAACCAATCAATCACGAGCAGATCGAAGACCAATTCGAAAACCTGGCCAGCAGGGGATATCGGGTACTTGCCCTGGCGCATCGCAAGGTGAACGGTAAGCATGCCATGGATGAGTTGGGAGAAATGACCTACCTGGGCATGGTGGGCATGATCGACCCGGTCAGGCCGGAAGCCAAGTCCGCAATAAGTCGTTGCCGTGCAGGTGGAATAGAAGTGGCGATGATCACCGGTGATCATCCCGCTACTGCTCGTTCCATATCCCTGGAGTTGGGTTTGTGCAGCAAGGAGGACACGGTAGTAACAGGAAAGATGATTCGGGAAGCTGGCAAGGCCGGTGAATATGCTGCCGATAAGCTGATTCGTGATGCCAGGCTGTTTGCCCGCATCGAACCACAGCAGAAAGAACAGATCGTCGACAGCTTTATGCGCCAGGGTCATTTTGTTGCAGTAACCGGTGACGGCGTCAATGACGCGCCAGCCATGCGCCGTGCTAATGCCGGCATTGCTATGGGCAAACGCGGTACCGATGTCGCCAAGGAAACCGCTGACCTGATAATCACCGACGACAATTTCGCGTCGATCGTAGACGGCATCGAACAAGGTCGTATCGTATACAACAATATCCGTAAAGTAATATCCCTGTTAGTGGCGACCGGAGCTTCGGCGCTACTGCTGTTCTTCTGTACTGTGGTGGCCGGGCTGCCGATGCCGATGACTGCGGTACAACTGTTATGGCTCAATCTGGTTGCCAACGGCCTACAGGATGTTGCTCTGGCATTTGAGCCCAAAGAGGGAGACGAGCTGAAACAGGTGCCTCGTAGGCCCACCGAGCCAATCTTCGAAAGCCATATCATTCAACATGTGCTGATCATGGGGACTACGATGGGCGTACTTGCGTTCGCTACCTATTCCTACCTGATGAACACTGGTGCAGCCATTGAAGACGCCCGTAACCTGACACTGATGTTGATGGTGCTTTTTGGCAACATTCATGCCCTGTGCAGCCGCTCGGAAACACGTTCGCTGTTTGCCATCAGGTTTTTTGCCAACCCCTTCCTGGTGCTGGCGGTACCAGTAGCTCAATTGGTGCATGTGGGCGCTATGTATACACCGGGTATCAGCAAGGTACTGGATCTCAGCCCCATCTCCATTGAGCAGTGGCTGGTACTCGCCGGCATTGCTTTGGTTTTATTGTTGGTGGAAGAAATACACAAGGTATACTTGCGCAAGCAAGTGAAAGAGAAAGAGCGGGTTCTCGCCAGGACTAATCGAATATGTTAGAAGCAATTTTGATCAATGTGGAAATCAAGATACAAGTTTACTTAATTAATTGAGGGTCAAAACAGGGCCATGACCGAATTTCAACTACTCTGAAATCTGGGGACAGTATACTCAACTCTTCTGCCCAAAGAGAGCTTCTATCAAAGCCGACCCGCTGGGCTAACAGATTAGAAACAGCACGGAGAAATAGGTATCTGTCCCCGGAATTCCATAGGTTGGATCAAATCTGGACTTGATCGGGCTTATAGTCAATAATGTCTTATATTGTGAACAGTTAAATCTATATGGTTCATTAAATAAGACATTTTATGAAAACGCAGGCAACCAACACGCTGCCAAGAGCAGCCCGTCAAGCCCTTATCAAATTGGGTGAGGACATTGCAGTTGCGCGCAAAAAACGCCGTATATCGACGGTATCCATGGCGGAGCGGGCATTCATCAGCCGGGGCACGCTCTATAAGGTCGAGAGGGGTGATCCCTCGGTCTCAATGGGTATCTACGCGACGGTGCTCTCTATTCTTGGATTGGTGGAAGGCCTCGGAGACGTGGCCGATCGGCGTACCGATACCCTGGGGCTGGATATCGATGAAGATCGCCTGCCGAAAAAGATTCAGCCGCGCAGCCGTAAGCGAGGCCGCTCATGACGGACACCATCGAAATCTACATTGACCATAACGGCGCGACACATTTGGTCGGTCGATGCCGCTATGTCGCCAAGCGAAACAGTCAGAGCTCCGTTTTTGAATACGCTGAGGAGTGGTTGGACGCCACGGATGCGTTTGCTCTCGATCCCGCCAATCTGCCGCTGGACGGCGGACAGATCTACACTACTTCTGATAAATCAGCCCTGCCTGGTGCGCTGCGGGATACCGCACCCGATCGCTGGGGGCAACAACTGGTCCGCCGTGCGTTTCGTAAATCTGGCGAAAACCGAACCCTGTCAGAAATTGACTATCTGCTGGCGATCACCGATCAAACTCGGATTGGCGCATTGCGATTCAGGCGCGAAGGCGAGGACAGTTTCGATCACGATATCGGCCACTACCGCGTGCCACCACTGATCCAGTTGCCGGCGCTCATTAATGCGGCCGATGCTGTTCAAACCAATACGGAAACGGCTGAGGACTTAAAGCTTCTATTGAACGAAGGATCACCGCTCGGCGGTGCTCGACCGAAGTCAGCCGTCATGGACAATGACGGCACGCTGGCCATTGCCAAGTTTCCGAAACCCGATGATGTTCGCAGTATCACCCATGGTGAAGTGCTGGCGATGACGATGGCTGCCAGAGCAGGTATCAATGCCGCGCGGGCCCGGCTGCAGGACGTGGCCGGTCGACCGGTCGCCCTGATCACGCGTTTTGATCGGCACGATGGGAGTCGTCTCCCCTTTTTGTCGGCGATGAGTTTACTGGGCCTCAATGATGGCGACGAGGCGACCTACACCGACATTGCAGAATGTATCCGCATGTATTCCAGCGAACCGACCAAAGATCTGCATGAACTGTGGCGGCGGATTATCTTCAGTGTGTTGATTGGCAATCTCGATGACCATCTGCGCAACCATGGCTTTCTGTATGACAGGGAAGACAAGTGGCGTTTATCGCCAGCCTACGATTTGAATCCCGTGCCGTCGGAAGAGAAAGTTCGTGAGCTCACCACCTGGATATCAGAAGAAGGGCCGGACGCAGATCTGAATATCGCGCGTAGAGCAGCACCCTATTTTGCGCTGAAAGACGATCAGGCCGAAGCCATCATCGACGAGGTTTCCGCTGCGTTGAAAGGGTGGCAGAACACTGCGCGTCAATTGGGCATGAGCGCGGCGGACATCGCCGTCTACTCGACAGCGATTCAAGGCGATTGACTACGAGATTCTGGAAAGCGATACTCAGGCGGCAGAAGCGCAATTTCCATCATGTGGGTAGAAGGGTTTTGGTTCCTTGACGCCCTGGCCGAAGTCAGACACAAGCACGTGCCGCTGCCGTTGATCTCCCTGCTCGACCACAACCACACTAAGGGTGCCGGGAACGCGTTCGTCCAGCAGTCCTTGTCGCGCAGGCTCTGCACACCCGGCGACTTATGAGGATCAAAACAGGGCCATGACCGAATTTCAACTACTCGTGGATCTCCACCGGCCTGCGGAACGACAGGGGCCAGGTGGGGATGCTGAGACAATACGAGCGCTAGAGCTGGCGGGGCTCGATCGCTCGCGGCGTTTGAAGGTCGCGGATATTGGCTGCGGCACCGGCGCATCAACCCTTCTCCTGGCCAGGGAACTGGATGCCGACATCACCGCCGTGGACTTCCTGCCGGAGTTTCTCGATGAGCTCCAAGTCAGAGCCAGAGATTACGGAGTGGCGGACAGGATCACCACGCTGAACCGTTCCATGGATGACCTGCCGTTTGATGAAGGTGAATTCGACGTGATCTTGTCCGAAGGGGCCGTCTACAACATGGGCTTCGAGGCGGGTATATCAGCCTGGGGCCGATTCCTGAAGCCGGGTGGGAAGCTCATCGTTTCCGAGATCACATGGCTGAGCGCTACACGACCGACGGAGCTCCAGTCCCATTGGGAGGCTGAGTACCCGGAGATCGACGTCGCCTCGGCAAAGATCGAGATCCTTGAGCGGCACGGTTATAGTCTGGAGGCATACTTTGTTCTGCCGGCCCATTGCTGGCTTGATAACTACTATCGGCCCATGCAAGCTCGGTTTGAAGCCTTCCTCGAACGGCATGGCGCGAGCGATGAGGCGGTGGCCATCGTTGAGGCGGAGCAGAACGAAACAAGCCTCTACGAAAAGTATCGCGACTACTACAGTTACGGGGTCTATGTCTCAAAGAAGCCGATGGTGTGATGTGATCTGCTGCTCAGTAAAGTCGCAGTCGTTAGTGGTTTGTTGGTGGGGCCAACGTGTGTCATGTGAGAGGCAGGACCATTAACGCGCGTAGCGCGGATAGAGAGCCCTGACTGAATAGTCCTCTGGGGAATTTAGAGTACAGAAACTGCGGCCCCGAAGATCGAGCTACGTTAGTTAAATAGTAATGGTGCCCAGGAGAGGACCCAATGGGTAGGTCTATCTATCTGATTTAGAAAGAGATTTAGGTTTTTCAATTACTGTGATGTTACTTTCAGTGTTGTATGTATCCTGCACTGCACCCTGTGTTTGCGAAGGAGAACGCTTCTAATCTCCTCAAAAACTGGATTTATTGAGGGAAAGCCACCTTATATGTCTATATTTATAAAATATATCGACATAATTGCTTGACGTGTCGATGCTATCGACATATGCTCAGAATATGTCGATAAAAATAAATTTAGTAAACATATGAGCTGGCACCCCGAAAAGCCATATAACGACCTTCCTTTATTGCCGCCAGGCATTGAGCTGGAAACCAAGGCAGTATTAAAGCAGTGTATTTCTGCACGGGTAGCCCTTGCTGAGCTTAAGCAAGCGGCTGAGCTTATTCCCAATCAGGCTATGCTGATCAACACTCTGCCTATACTGGAAGCCAAAGACAGTTCAGAAATCGAAAACATTGTTACTACCACTGACAAGCTATTTCAGTATGCAGATAATGATGAAGCCCACGCTGACACGGCTACTAAAGAAGCGCTTCGCTACCGCAGAGCGCTATATGAAGGTTGGCAGGCATTAGCGCAGAGACCCATTAACACCAATATGGCCGAGTCTATTTGTAGCCAGATTAAAGGTGTTGAAATGGCGGTGCGCAAAGTGCCGGGCACCGCTCTGGCCAACGACAAAACTGGCGAAATCATCAGCACCCCGCCAGCAGGTGAAAAGGTATTGCGAGACCTGCTAAGCAATTGGGAAAGCTTTCTTCATGAGCAGCCGGAGTTAGACCCACTGATTCGTATGGCGGTCATGCACTACCAGTTTGAGGCGATTCACCCCTTTACTGATGGCAATGGTCGTACTGGCCGAATCCTCAATATCCTGTATCTGGTGCAAGAGGAGCTGCTTACTCTGCCTATTTTGTACTTGAGTCGCTATATCATTGCTAATAAAGCTCAGTACTATAGCGGCCTGCTGGCTGTGACCCGAGAGCAGGCTTGGGAGCCCTGGCTGCTGTATATGCTTGAGGCTGTTGAAAGCACGGCGCAGTGGACAACACAGAAAATTCTCAGCATTCGTGAGTTGGCTGACCATACGACCGGTTATGTACGAGAACAGCTACCGAAGATTTATAGTCGAGAGCTAATCGATGTTATTTTTGAGCAGCCCTATTGCCGCATAACCAATTTGGTGGAAGCAGATATAGCTAAACGGCAAACAGCGTCGGAATATCTAAAGAAATTGGTGAGCATTGGTGTGCTGATTGAGCAAAAGGCCGGTAGAGAGAGGCTGTATATCCATCCAAAACTGATTCAGCTGGTCACCGTGGATAATAATGAGGTCACTCCGTACGAACTGAAGGCGTCTTGATAAGGGATTAACATGCAAGACCAGTTACTGATGCCCGTCAGAAACCGATCGAATCAAAGGTATCATCGTTGAAAAAGCAAGACTCAATAAATATATCAGGGGGGGGTACATCCTTGTTTATAGAGGCAAATGTGACAGACATCATCTATGAGGTAAGATTTTGTTGCAAACTATAGTTTGCATCTGTAAAATATAAGCTATTGGGAAGGATTACTATGGTACGGGAGGCAACGCCTAAAGAGGTCATTATTTATGCCGATGAAAATGGCGTAGAGCCATTTACCGACTGGCTTAATGGGTTACGCGATCCACGCACACGCAGGCGGATATTACAGCGCATTACCCGTGTCCAAAGTGGTAACTATGGCGACTATAAACCGTTACAGGAAGGAGTCCTTGAGTTAAGACTGGATTTTGGTCCGGGCTACCGCATTTACTTTGGTGAACATGGAAAAACATTGGTTGTCCTTTTATCCGGTGGCGACAAGTCAACTCAAAATAAGGATATTGAAACAGCAAAGATATATTGGAAGGAGTATTTAAGCCATGACTAAATACAGATCATTTGACGAACTGAGCGAAGATTATTTCGCGCAGCACCCGGAAGAAATTGACGATTTTTTATCAGAGATTTTTGAAACCTACGCACTGGATGATGACAGCGCGGCACTGCTATCGGGTTTGCGAATTATTGCGCGAGCTAAGGGCGTTTCCGCTATGGCCGAAAAAATCGGTATCACTCGGCAAGGCCTACAAAAGGCATTGTCAAATAAAGGCAATCCCCGTCTCGAAAACATCAACGCGATCATGAAGGCGATGGGTTATCGACTAACGCCTGCTCGACTGGGCATCTGAATGACAACAGAATCAGAACAACGAACCAGACGTTCAGCGCATCAAAACCGGAACATAGAGGCGATACGCGTCAAATTTATTCGCGCCGAGAACAGCGGCTATTCGCAACTGACACCAGCAGAAATTCTGAAAAAATCGAAAGAAATAGCAGAAGAAAAAGGCCTGTTATAAACTGGGAGTCGCTCAACCAGCCCTCAACTCAACTATAGTGATGTTCCTGAATTTGACGAGATATTCCTGAACTCTGTGGAGATGAAATTCTCTTCTCACCAAGGTTCAACACCATCTAATTCTTCCAGATCTTAAAAAGAAATGGGACTTACATCCTTTAGTTCGCCAAACCGATGGTGATAAGGACGGCCTATCTGTAATAGTCACTGTCCATCTTGGAGATATTTCGTTGTTCACAGGCAGAACGATTCTTTCCGCACAACCGCATGGGCAAAGCATTTCAACTTGCCAAGGCTCATCTTTTACACCAACGACATACAAAACCTTATTGCTGGGGTGATCTATCGGGCCTTCAACAAAAATAACTGAATAGGGCTTATCGAAAAATTCCGATAGCCGCCTGAATATCCGGTGAATGAATTTCCTAGCAGACTTTAACATCACATTCTCACATGCCTATCCCCAGCCGCAACAAAATTACGCAGAGCGAAATTATCACCGGCGTGGGCTCTATGTTCATAGTGAGTATGAGTAAACGAATGCTCCTGTTCATCAAAGTTTCTGTTCGAATCTACTCTATAGCCATGTAGGCGAGCCATCAAGTCATCCACAGCCATAACGGCGGCCTGCATTGTCAAAGTCATAACGGCTTGAATCTCATTTCGTTCTTGGGTGTAGCCAAGTTCCTTTAAGTTCTTATGAAACTCTGGGTCATCTTGACGGTAGCTTTCTTCAGCAAGCCTTTCAGATGAGTATGCCTCTCTATCCAATAGGCATGGTCTGTCAGGCTGTAAATAGTGGCACCGTGAAACTGCATGCCGGATATCACCGCCATTCCTGTTCGATTTGATAGCTACTCCAAGATCAAAGTAGGGTATCAGGTAAGCACAGGCAATCTTGTTGATTGCGTGCCTTGCAACGACGTTATCAACGCAGCCAAAAATGACATCACACTCTGAGAGCGCAGTTGTTGTAGTATCTGAAGGGACTAGGCCATCTATTGACGTGACTCGTGTTGGAAGCCCTGATTCTTCTATCCACTCCGCAGCTCGTTCCACCTTTGGTCTCTTAAGCTCAGCATCCTGATTGCGAGAAACTAGCATCCTGTTTAAGTTGCTTTCCTCAATGCTATCAAAATCAATTAGGACCAGTTCTTTCGTGTGATAGCGTAAAAGCAGTTCTACAGTAGGGCTCCCCGTCCCTGAACAACCAACGACGCCAATTTTGAGTTGCCTTAGAGCATTAGTTGTGCTGGAACCGAAAACTTGCTTGGTTTTCTGGCACCCTCCTCAAGTTGCAGTCAAACCAGTATTCAGAGCAGCTAATTACGCCGCTGCCCAGTGATTAGATCACTGGCGAATGACATTTCTGGGTGCTGTGTCAGTAATAGAAACGGTTTAACCTGCGCGAGTACCGTTCGGCACCGGCATTTCAGGCATTGCCAGTACCGGCGTAATACCATCTTCATAGCCAATATCAAATAACATGGCTTCGGAAACTTCACCGTGGATTTTTCTTGGTGGCAGATTCACAACAAACAAGGCCTGCAAGCCTTGTATGTCCTGCGGTCGTTCACGTTCCTGTTTGATGCCGGCCAATACCGTGCGCGTATGGTCACCAAAGTCAACTGACAGGCGCATAAGCTTGTCGGCGCCCTCAATCTCTTCTATCCGTTCGATGGTTCCCACACGAACATCTATTTTTACCAGGTCGGCGAAATTTATTTCCGGTTTGATGTCGGCGGGGTTCAATACATTCTCTCCAGGCATTCAATAACCAATCAACCAGCCGCGATGCTTATGCAGCAACTCGTCAACATTCACAAACCTCTCGCAGACTTACTCAGCTTTCTAAGCGCTGTGAGCGCACGTTCGGCGTTGTCGGTCTGCACAAATAGATGGTCATGATAATAGGCCGCCAGCACATTTGCGCTGATGCCACATTTTGTTAATTGCTCAGCAACGGTGGCCGTCAGCCCAACCGCATCCAGGCTGGAATGTACAGACAAGGTAATTTGGCGAAACCTGCCTTTGTACTCCAGATTTGCATTGTCTGCATCTGCACAAGGTAGAACCAGGGTCAGCCCCTCATGTTCCTGAAACGAAGCCAGCAAGTTCATGTGCACATAGTCCTGCAACTTCCCGGACACAGTGCAAAACACAAATTCTCCAGGCTGTAGCTCGGGCGACATTGAGCCAATCAGCTCCTGCAGATCGGTAATTCCTGCCATGGTGCCTACCTGCGTGCGAGCACTGATGCAATTAACCCAAATAAAAAGCGTTTAGCTTATTGCCATCCAGGTCGCGGAAATACGCCGCATAGAAACCATCTCCGCGCTGACCTGGCGCCCCTTCATCCGTTCCACCCAATTCCAGCGCCTTGCTGTAAAGCGCCTTTACGGCATCTTGTGAGTCAGTTCGAATGGCCGCCATCACTCCATTGCCAACTGTGGCTGGTTGACCATCGTAGGGTTTAGTCAATGCGACGGCAGCTTCGTCCAATGACGTGCCCCACAAAATAAAACCGTCAAGTTCCATCAAGCGGCCTGCACCGCAAAGCTCGAACAGATCATCGTAAAACGATGCGGCCTGCTCGAACTGGTTTGAGCCCAAAGTAACGTAACCAAGCATAGTCTACCTCTCTGTTTGTTTTGTGTGTTCCGCTCTAAACTCAAGCTCGCACGCTAACTCGAGTTGCCAGCATAGCTAACTGCCAACCACCAAATGAATTATATTTGAAGGGCTGCTCAGCCAGAAGCCATTCACCGAGTCGGGCAAACGTTCAATTTCATTTCGAATACTGCATCCGCTTGCTCTCAGATATTCCTGCGCCGCAATGATGTCATCCGTAGTGACTTCGAGCCATACCTCAGATTGGCTAATTCCTTCAATCCTGTCAATCCATAGCACCTTGTCACCAAACTCAAAAGAGGCCGATTCAAATGGGTCGGGCTCATCAATGGGTAGTTGCCTGAACCCCAATACATCTCTGTAGAACGCCACGACTGAATCGTATTCATGAGCTGGTGTTTTTACAGCGATGTTTTTTCCAGGCTTAAAAATTGGCTTCAAAATGCGAACCTCCCTGCACTGGATAAATGATCAACTGATTCGCGGCAAGGCCGGGCATTAACGCATTACGCGGCAGAACTGTGTATTGCATCAGCGTGCCAGGCGGCATTGCGGTGCGCTTTACGTATTATAAATTGTAACCATGCCAATCCCAATAAATCCGGCACCCGCAACATAGTGGAGATATCTCTGATTGATGTACTCAGACAGTAGTGAGCCCGCCAGAATACCCAGCGCTGAAGCGACGACGAGAGCCGCTGAGGCGGCAAGAAATACCGTGTACTTGCTTACTTCCTTATCGGTCGCAAACAACATTGTGGCCAATTGCGTCTTATCCCCAAGCTCAGCGACAAAA
>JAUIHW010000032.1 GCA_030431775.1 Gammaproteobacteria bacterium | reverse complement strand
CTATCGCCGCCCGCTTTCCAAAATCTCATTACCCTGGGCTGTTATTGTCGTGCTTCTTATTCCAGGCCAATAAAAGTCGCAAGCGTTGCTCCAATTGGGCAATGTGTTGATCAGTTTGCAGGCTCAGGTAGTCGTATTGCCGGCTGGGCATTTGCGCCTTCAATCGCCTGATTCGCGTTCGTCGGACTTTCGCCGCCGCTACTGCGGCCCGACAATCCCGCACCAGCGAACCGACGACGGCTTTACGATTCTCTGTGGCCTCACAGCATAGGCAGGCCGCGCCATCGCGTACTGTAGGTGATTGTGTATTTGCCATGCGACCCGCCTTGTTTTGCTTATTTAATGATCGCAGTATCCACAATGGTAGCTATATTTAAAACCAATATGCCTGAAGTTGCATATCTCTATCTATAATGTATCGAATATTGATACTTAAGGAAAAAGAAGCACGTGCCGCAGGTCAATTCCATCATCCACGCGCTCAAAAGCAACCTGAAAGCTCATGGGTTAAAGTACGCCGATGTCGCCTCTGCACTCGACTTGTCTGAAGCAAGCGTCAAACGACTTCTTTCTGGCCAGAATCTCAGCCTCGCTCGTCTCGAAAAAGTCTGCCAATTGATGTCTTTGGAAATCAGTGATCTCGTTCAATTCATGCAGGAACGACAGCCACTGCTCCAGCAGCTGACCGAGGAGCAAGAACAGCAGATAGCCAGCGATATTGAGCTGTTACTGGTCACGATTTGTGTCCTCAACCGCTGGACGCTGGAGGACATCTGCAAGGTTTACACGATTGCGGAAACTGACTGCATCCGGAAACTGGCCTTATTAGATCGCCTCAAAATCATAGAACTGTTGCCACGAAACCGCATCAAACTGCTCATAGCCGCCAATTTCGCCTGGCGGAACAACGGACCCATTCAACGTTTCTTTCAGGAGAACATCGGTCGCGAGTATTTCGCGACGCGTTTCAATCAGGAGGGCGAGCAGCTCATCGTCCTCAACGGTATGTTATCGCCCCGAGCAAACGCCGAGTTTCAACGCAAGCTGGAAAGACTGGTCCGCGAGTTTGATGACCTGAACGATGATGATGCGCAGCTCCCACTGGCCGAGCGACCCGGAGTAACCGTGGTTTTGGCCATGCGCCTTTGGCAATACGGCCTGTTTGCTCCGCTTGTTCGACGGAAATAAAGTGCTACCAATCACAAGCACACAAAGCCTGCGCACAATTTGCAAACTAATTGCTGTTTTTTTGGCCGAGATCTTGGATAATGATAATATAGCGCAAGCATTAATTAGTGTACGCTTACCTAACAATAATAATGAAACAGTTGGTACCTTTATCGGTCCAACAGATGACAGCTTGTGTCCATGCTCCAGAGGCGTCTATCGTTAAGAACCGCTTGGCTCAACCAACCGCATAGGGTCTTGCAATGCATTTTACAGACGAAGACATTGATGGCGTAGTCAGTGCAATCCACGGCATTGGCTGCGATGATGTATACGCCCTTGCCATGCAGCTTCGTGACGGTCTTATCCAGGTACAAATACTGAAACGACAAGATGGCTACCTTACGCCGATTGCTTTGCGTGGCCACCCTTTTTACACTGCCAGTTGGGAAGAAGCTGACCAGTTCCTGGAACAGACCTTTCAGGAGCGCCCACAGCACATTGTGCGTGTATGTGACTTGGTCAGCTTCAGCCACAATCTGATGCTGGACGGTCTCTAAACGCCCTATATTCACACCCGCCCCTGCGCCGGCTGCGCTGCGGGCAATGCAAGGAACCCGATGAAGCAACTCATTCAGCGCGAGTGGCGGTTATTGTTGTTCGGCTTTCTAATGACTTTCTGGTCAGCCCCGGGACAAACTTATTTCATTGCATTGTTCAGTGGAGAATTGCGCTCGGACATGGGTCTTAGCCACGGCGATTTTGGCTTCCTGTATTCCGCAGCAACCTTGCTGAGTGCCGTCATTATTGTGTGGAGCGGTACCTTTCTCGATCGCGTGCCACTTCGCCGTTTCGCTCTCCTGGTCGTTGCCGGCGTGGCAACAGCATGTGTCTGCCTCGCTTTCAGCCAGGGCACCTGGTCACTGCTGCTCGCACTGCTGTTGCTGCGCCAATTCGGCCAGAGCCTGATGATGATGACGGCCTCCACCACAATGGTTCGTTATATAAGGTCTAGCCCGGGTACCGCCAATGCCTTGAGCAGCATGGGCTACCGCTTTGGAGAGGCATTATTGCCCGCGCTGATTGTTGCAGCGCTGGTGCTGCTGGACTGGAGAGAATTGCTCTTGATGTGCGCAGGCTTCTCTCTAGTTGTGATGATTCCCCTGTTACACCGTCTGCTGGCACGGCACGCCGTTCGGCACCGTCAATATGAAGCTTCGGTGCAGGCGATGGAAACTTCAGTAGACGATTCGCGTCGGCACTGGCAACGTCACGAAGTGCTGCGAGACCACCGGTTTTACCTTTTATTACCTGCGGTTTGCAGTGCGGCCTTGTTATTCACCGGTTTTATTTTTCACTCCGTGCATCTCGTGGAGTCCAAGTCCTGGTCCCTGCATGATTGGAGCTTCTGGTTCGCAGCGTATGCAATTACCTCAATGTTTGCAGCCCTGGCAGGCGGGCGTCTGGTTGATCGCATTGGCGCGATGCGGTTGATCGCCTGGCTACCACTACCGATTGGCATCGCCTGTATCAGTCTGGCAACAATGCATGCAGCTTGGTCTGCCGGCTTGTTTTTATGCCTGATGGCACTGACGGCAGGTAGCGTTGCCTCAGCAAGCAGTCCTCTTTATGCCGAGCTTTATGGCACGCGTTACTTAGGCTCAATAAAATCAGCCACGTCAGCGACCGCAGTACTTTTCTCGGCGCTGTCGCCGGTCGCCATGGGGTGGGCGCTTGATGCAGGCGTGTCTTTTGAACAATTGGGCTGGATCGGTGCAGGCTACTGCGCTATGTCCATCATTTTGGCATTGCTTGCTCGTCGCGCCAGTTGACTGGCCGCTTACGTGTTTTTTTGCTCAACCAGCGGTATATTCAGCTCATATTTAAGCGGCAGAACTGAACTGAAATCCAGGTCCGGGTTGTACTGGCGTAAAAGCCAGATCGGAATCGAGTATTCAGACGTCGCCAACTCCCACAGGTTGTCTCCTGTGCTCAGCGCGTGTGTGTGGACACCCGCAATGCGATGACGGGCAAAGTAGCCAGCCTGCATGGCCTGATGATACTCGCGCCGTGCTGTTTCGAATTGCTCTCTGCCAACCTCGGAAAAATCAAGCTTAAAGCGTTTGCCAATGACAACTGACTTACGGTAGGCGAGGCCATTCAGTTTTCTGAGGTGGCCTGAACTCACTCCCAACCAATGGGCGTAATGGCCAAGTGTTTCACCTGCTTGAATTTCAATACTATGATCATCTGCAACCAGGTAGTCAGCCGGGTCAGCATTCAACTGTGCATGATCAAACTCGTTATAAGCCAGCAGTTGATTATCGCGATGGTCGGGCGCACGCAGAGCTTGCGGTACCGCGAGCAGGCTGTCAATGGATGCGGCCACCCGAAGGTCCCAGGGCGATGGACTAGCCAGCCCCATGGCTTCAAATGCATAGCGGTGCAAGTCCCGCTCCGCACCATTATCACGCAGCACTCCATACACGAGAGCAAAGTCGTTCTCAACTTGCTGAGCCGGGGCAGACTCCTGCGGATTAAGATTGGCATATTGCCGACTCACTTGTGCGTTGGCTGGCAGGCCGGCGACCATAGCAGCCGGCAAGCGAAGAATGTTGCCCGCCATAATTCGGTGCGAAGAGCGAACCCGGTTAATGTCCATCAGATCCTGCAGCTGGGTATCCAGCTTGTTGGCCAGCAGCGCCAGCTTGTCACCCTTCTGAATCCGATAATAACGGTCGGTTAATTGCTCTGCCTGCCCCTCCAGTGCTTCCAGGCTCCTGAGTGCTGCCAACGCTCCATTGCCCACTTTCAAGGGAAGGCGAAGGTTACGGGCGGCCGGCAGAAGCTTCTCCCCGTTCCAGTATCGAACCTCAAGCTCTGGATTAAGCCGCTGTAATTCATACATTTCCAGCTGGAACTCATCGCGAATTGCGGCCGCCGATAAAAATTGCTCCAGCCTTACCGTTGTGAAGTCACCGGGCTGCAATTTGCCCGCCTGCCCGCCTGAAGACACATCACTGGCGGCCAACACAGCAGCATAGAAATTTCTCGATGCAAAGCCAAATGCTCGCCCTTCATAGTCGCGCGTAATCACCCCTATGTCATCGCTGCCGCTTTCCCGAACCGCGCGACGTACACCAGCAAGGCCACGATTATAGGCTGTGATGGCCAGAGGCCAATTCTGTAACACGGCATAATTGTGCTTCAGTAATCGTGCGGCTGCCTGGGTGGCTTTGCGAACATCAAGCCGCTCGTCGCGCTGCGAAGACACTTCGAGGAAGCGCCGCCCGGTCGCCGGCATCAGCTGCCACAAGCCAGCTGCGCCCGCATGTGAGGTCACGTTCGGGTTGTAGGATGACTCTACATGTGGAATGGCCGCCAATTGTGCGGGAAGGCCGTGCTCTTTGAGCACTCCGGTAACCAGAGCATGATACTTCCGTTGCCGCTCAAGGCCTTCTCTGAAACGGTCGGCCTGACCGCGCTGGAAGCGCACCTGTTTGGCCGCTCGTGTTAGCTCCTCTGGATCGACATTTGCCCCCCACAGTGCCTGTATTCGACGCTGCTCCTCTGTGTAATGAGCTGGCGAACGCTGCGCCATGTCTGTGAGCAAACGGCGATAGTCCCGCAGCCTTCGGTCGATGTCGCGTTGTTGTATTCTGGGCGTGTCACCGCGGTCCAATAACAGCAATTCATAAACAATTTCAGGGTTACGATTGTCGTGTATCAAACCGCTTTGCGTATCAATTTCGGCATATACCTGGCGCCAGAACTGCACGGCTTTTTCTACATGCGGTGGTCTGGCAAATGGATCGGCCAACAAGGGCCAGGCACACAGGCTGAGCCACAGACCCATCAGGCTTGCCCAGCGAATTCGCTGTAACAGTGCTTGACATAAGAGCGCCAGCGGCGCATCAATTGGTTTCACGGCCAGAATCTACAGGTTGCTTAAGATCACCGGCTGGGAGTTGCCGGCCGGCAAGCCGTGAAGAATACACAGCAAAAATGCGGATTAATACCGATTTTTACGGCGTCAATTTGCCCTTAAATGTAAAATGCCTTTGCTGCCAGATGCTTACTTTTATAAGCTAAATCAAATTATCGCATGATCGATTCTTCACATCTGAACAATCAATAAGCGGCGAACAACATCGTGGCTTGACTACCAGTCAAACTGCCCTGCCTGGAAAGCACCGGTAGTTGCGGACAGAATGTCAGGGCTTGGATACATACAGGCAATAATATTGGTATGAATACCGCCGTCCGCACATTCCCTGATGATCTGCTGGCACTCCGGGGCATCACCGATAACTGCGATTTCATCAATTAAATCATCTGGTAAAGCTGCCGCCGTGCGTTCTCGATCTTTGGCCGCCCAGCCTTCTCTGATTTCCCGTGCAGCATCAGGAAAACCACACCAGTCGAGGAACTTGTTGTAAACCGGCGTTGCGTAGTAGGAAACAAACGATGCCCTGAACGCCTGCCGCGCTTGTGCTTTGTCATCGGTCACAGCGACCATCTGCCGGCAGACAACCTCAATTTGTTGGGCGGTTTTGCCCGCCCGCTCGGCACCGGTAGCGACGTGCGCCATGATCTTCGGCAATGCACTGCGAGGAAACAGGTTCAAGATCACGCCATCGCCAATCTCGGCCGCTGTTTCAACCATTTTGGGCCGCAAACCCGCCAGATAAATGGGCAGCGCCGGTTCGGTCGGCGCCTGGACATAGCCATTGCTAGTCAAAGTGTCACCGGAGAAACGGGTTTTCTCACCCGCCAGCATGCTGCGTAAAAGCGCTACGGTCTCTTTGGTTCGAGTAAGAGGCTTCTCGAAGTTCAGACCATGCCAACGCTCAATAATGGCGTGGCTTGATGTTCCGAGCCCCGGGATAAAGCGACCAGGATACGCTTGGGCAATCACTGCAAATGTGCTGGCCAGCACCGCGGGGGTGCGAGTATAAATCGGCACCACTGCAATACCTACCCGCACCCGGGAGGTGTGCTCCAACAGAATTGGCACCAGCGTCAGAGCATCCAGGCCGCCGGCGTCGGCCAGCCAGAGATCGTCATAGCCCGCAGCCTCAGCCTGTTGCGCCAGCTCAATAGTGTCCTGCACAGAACCCGAGGGCGCCGGCAAGGATAAAGCGATACGCTTTCGATGTGTCATAAAACCAACTCCTACAGTGTTTGGCCGCCATCAATTACCCAATCAGCCCCGGTGACAAAAGACGCTTCGGTGGAGCATAGAAAAGCAAAGACCCCGGCAATCTCTTCAGCCGACGCGGACTTGTCCATCAGCGGAAAAAGGCGCTTGACCAGGGACTCATCCATATTATCAGCCCAGCGCAGCTTATCATTCAAAGGAGTAGCCACTCCGCCCGGACAAATTGCATTGATTCGCACTTTTTGCTTGGCAAACTCTAAGGCCAAACTTCGGGTCAGGCCCAGCAAGCCATGTTTGCTGGCCACATAGGCGGTATTGTAGGCTTGCCCGCCAACGCCAGCCGTTGATGAAATGTTTACAATACAGCCTTCAGTTTTCAATAAGTGCGGCATCGCTTCTCGACATAGAATCATGGGCGCGGTCAGGTTAATTTGCAGAAAACGATTCCAGACATCGCCAGTCAGTTCAGCGAGATGATAAAAGCCCGCGATGCCGGCAATATTGCCGAGAATATTGAGCTGCCCGTAATGCTCAACCGTGTCCTGCACAATGCGCGCACAATCTGTCTCTGCCATCGCATTGAATGACAAACTGTAAGCGGTGCCGTTAATTTTGCTAATGGCATCAACGGTTTGTTGCAGTCCGTCCGCGTCTATATCAGCCAATGCCACGGCGGCGCCCTGTTCTGCCAGGCGCAGCGCCGTTGCCCTTCCAATACCGGAAGCAGCCCCCGTTAACAAAGCCACCTGACCACTGAATTGCCCGGTTGTTGCCATAGTTCCCCCTACATGATGAATTGCGATTGTCCACAAACTAAAGGCGTGATTTTAGGCGATGAGAATATCACGCGATTATGGTTGCAGGCGTTGCATTTGCCAGCTGCCGTCGACCAAGGAATATTGAAAGCGGTCGTGCAGCCGGTTTTCGCGGCCCTGCCAGAACTCAATCACGCCGGGCAGCAACAGGTAGCCACCCCAGTCTTGTGGACAGGGAATGTCCTTATCCGCGTATTGCTGCTCAGCCTCTCTGGCGGCGGATTCCAGCTCCTCGCGGCTGGCTATGGCGCGGCTTTGGCGGGAGACCAACGCGGATATCCTTGATCCAATCGGGCGCTCTTTAAAATAGGCCTGCGCCTCAGCACGCGACAATTCCTTGACCCGCCCTGTTATCCTGACCTGACGAAACAGCGAATACCAATAAAAGTGCAGCGCCGCCTGCGGATTTTCTGCCAGATCCCGAGCTTTGTCGCTGGCCAGATTGGTGTACCAACAAAAACCGCTCTCATCAAAATGTTTAAGCAATACCGTGCGTGCAGCGGGCAGACCAGTTTTGCTGGAGGTTGCCAGCACCATGCAGGTGGCATCCTCAGGCTGATACTCTCGCGCCAACGTCATCCAGCGAGCAAACTCGGTGATCGGGTCTTTGGCCAGATCGTCGGGCCCAAGCGGGGTTCCGCGGTATTCTCGACGAACATCACGTAAATCCATCATGTAATCCTGCTCCCATGTGGTTAATGCCTGGCAATGTAATCATTCAGCATTGCTTTCACTTCCTTGCGCATCAGCAATAGCGCAATCACATTGGGTATGGTCATCAGCGCAACCGTAACCATTGCGATATTCCAAATCAAACTGGTGTCAGAGAAGGCGGCAAAAAAGAATGCAATCACAAAAACAATCCGATAGGGCATCACCCCACGTTCACCCACGAGATAGATCACTGCACGATCGCCGTAATATGACCAGGACACCGATGTGGAGAAAGCGAACAGCATCAGCCCGATTGCAACGATAATTTTGCCATAGTCGCCGAAGTAGCCACGCGCAAATGCCTCGGTGGTCAGGCTGGCTGAGTGAATCAGCGAACGGCCCTCCAGAATCACATCAGTGTCGGCCACGGCACCGTCAACCACATGCAGCTGTCCGGAAAAAAGTGCCCCTTCACCTGAGTCATTAGCTGGCTGATATATCCTGATATCCTCAGCAATCGAGCGCGCGTGCAACACGGTAAAGCCGGTTGACCTTGGCACCCCCTGCTGCACCGTGATAACCCCGGAATACGGCTCAACGCCATGCCCCTCCAACCCGGAAAGATACTGGAACAGGGCTTGTCGATCAGCTTCAGACTGATCCGAATACGCTCCGGCAACGACCATGGTATCCGTCCGTTGGAAACGGTTTTCAAACTTTTCGGTCCAGACCCCCGAGGACAGAATGACCAACCCTGTGATGGTGCAAATCACGATGGTGTCAATAAAAGGCTCCAGCAATGACACCAGCCCCTCAGACACAGGCTCCTTGGTACGCGCTGATGCGTGGGCAATGGGTGCCGAGCCCTGGCCGGCTTCATTCGAGTACAGGCCGCGGTTCACTCCGCGATTGAAAACGTAAGCGAAAGTGGCCCCCAGAAAGCCTCCGCTGGCGGCTGACCCGGTAAATGCGTCACGAAACACGGCCCCAAGCGAGGGCAAAATATTGTCAAGGTTGGCAAGAATAACCCCGGCAGCACCGATCAGATACAAGACCGCCATGGCCGGTACAACACTCGCGGTAAACGCAGCTATGCGGCGAATGCCGCCTATAATCACCAAAGCCAGACACACCGCGGCAACCGCGCCAGTGACCACCGTATCAATTCCGAAGGTGCTGTTCATCGCCTGGGCGATATTGTTAATCTGGGGAAGACTCCCAGAGCCAAAGGAGCTGAGCACCGTTGCCAATGCAAACAGAACCGCAACTGGCTTCATGTTCAATCCTTTGTCCATGTAGTACATCGGCCCGCCGGCCATGGTGCCATCAGCAGTACTTTCGCGATATTTGTGCGCCAGTGATACCTCAACAAACTTGGTGGTCATGCCGAAAAACGCAGTCGCCCACATCCAGAACAGAGCCGCCGGTCCACCCAGGTAAATCGCCAACGCAACACCACCGATATTGCCAGTGCCCACCGTGCCAGACAACGCCGTGGTCAAGGCCTGATAGTGACTGGTGTCACCAGCAGCGTCCCTGGAATCTTTGTCCGCTCGCAATACCCGCCAGGCACGTCCAAAATAACGTAGCTGTGGCAGGCCCAGGTATATCGAGAAAAACAGACCGGTACCAAGCAACAGGTAGGGAAACCAAAAAGCTCCGCCAAGGTACTGGTCCATTGCCAGCAGTAATTGATTAAATACATCCATAATTTTGCGATCGTTATTGTGCAACGCGCTATTGTCTGCGTTCGCTGCACGAACGTCCAGTTGCCAGTATAATACCGGCTTTTATTCGGACTAAGATTCCTATGACCGAGTCTACGCAAGTTCGCCATGACTGGACACTGCCTGAAGTACAGGCGCTTTTTGAGCTGCCGTTTATCGACCTGTTGATGCGGGCACAAACCGTTCACCGCCAGTTCTTCAGCCCCAATCAGGTGCAGGCAAGCTCGCTGCTTTCCATCAAAACCGGCGCCTGCCCGGAAGACTGTAAGTATTGCCCGCAATCCGGACATTACAACACCGAGCTGGAGAAAGAGAAACTCATGGAGGTTGAGCGCGTACTGGCAGAAGCGCGAGAAGTGGCCGCCAGTGGCGCAACCCGCTTCTGCATGGGTGCCGCCTGGAAAAACCCGCCCGAAAAGGATATGCCGTTGCTCGAGGAAATGGTTCGAGGCGTGAAAGCACTTGGCCTGGAAACCTGCATGACGCTAGGCATGCTCAGTGCCGAACAAAGCGACCGCCTGGCCGACGCTGGGCTGGATTACTACAACCATAATCTGGATACATCACCGGAGTTTTATTCCGAAATCATTACCACTCGCAGCTATCAAGACCGGCTGGATACACTTCACCACGTACGCTCAGCCGGCATGAAGGTATGCAGCGGCGGCATCATCGGCATGGGTGAGCAAGCCAGTGATCGGGCCGGGCTGCTGTGCGAGCTGGCCAATCTGCCGATGCACCCCGAGAGTGTGCCGATCAACATGTTGGTCAAGGTGCCAGGCACACCGCTGGAAAATGTGGAAGATACGGATCCTATCGAGTTTGTTCGTTGCATCGCGGTGGCCCGCATCCTGATGCCGACGTCCCATGTTCGCTTGTCGGCCGGACGTGAAACCATGAGCGATGAGACCCAGGCCTTGGCCTTTATGGCCGGTGCCAACTCGATATTTTACGGAGACAAACTGCTGACCACGGCAAACCCCGGACAGTCCCGGGATGAGCAGCTGTTGAACAAGCTCGGTATCGGTATCGAGCCTCTGTCAGGCGACAACAGTAACGGTGTGTCGAGCAGTTCACAACAGGCTCAACGCACGCCACCCCTGTATTACAACGCCAGCCTGAACTGATGCCATGGCCTGAGCTGAGTCAGGCGTTACACGACCGCCAGGCCGATAATTTGTGGCGTAGCCGGGATACCTGGCAGCGGGAGTCTGCCACAGAAGTCAGCCACAATGGCGAGCACTACAAAGTGTTCTGCAGCAACGATTATCTCGGTATTGCCAATCACCCTCGACTCGTTGAAGCGTTAGGCGACAGCGCCCAACGCAGTGGTGTCGGCTCAACAGCGTCGCATCTGGTAAACGGCCACAGCCGCGAGCACACGGCGCTTGAGCAAGAGCTGGCCGCGTTTACCAGCCGTGACCGGGTTTTATTGTTTTCGACGGGTTACATGGCGAACCTGGCAGTCCTATCAACCCTTATGAACAAGGACGATGCGGTCTTTCACGATCGGCTTAATCACGCCTCGCTATTGGATGGCGGCCGGTTAAGCGGTGCCCGTTGCCAGCGCTACCAGCATTGCAACGTAGGCGATCTGCAACGCCGCCTGCGCAGAAGCCTAGCCAGAAGAAGGCTGATTGTGACCGACGGTGTATTCAGCATGGATGGTGATATCGCACCACTTGGCGACATATTCGCTACCGCCCAACAACATGCGGCCGTTGTGATGGTCGATGACGCCCATGGACTGGGCGTGCTCGGCAACAACGGTGGTGGCGCTGTATCGGTAGAAGGCCTCGGGCAGGCAGAGATCCCAGTGCTCGTTGGAACGCTGGGCAAAGCTTTTGGTACCTTTGGCGCTTTTGTGGCCGGCAGTGACGAATTGATCGAAACACTGCTGCAGTTCGCACGCCCATATATTTACACCACCGCCCTGCCGCCGGCACTTGCTGCGGCCAGCCGTGAAGCCTTACGTATTGTGCAGGATGAAGCCTGGCGACAACAACATTTGCGCTCCCTGGTACAATTTTTTCAGGCCAGCTGCAAACGCTTAAGCGTACCGCTACTGCCTTCCGCAACACCGATACAGCCTATTCCGCTCGGTGATAGCGCGCGCGCCCTGCAGGTCAGCAGTCAGCTTCGCAAACGGGGCATTTTGGTGACCGCGATCCGTCCGCCTACGGTTCCAAAAGGGACAGCCCGCCTGCGCGTTACTTTAAGCGCTGAACACTGTGAGCAGGATATTCAACAATTGGTGGACGCCACCGCTGAAGCCTTACGGATGAGCGAGTGAACAGCGAGCTGTCGTTGCCAAGAAGCCCGGTTGATGTCGTGGTAATCGCTGGCTGGAGCATTCCAGCAGCCTTTATGCAGCCGCTGCTGGTGGTGTTGCAACAACACAGCCCTTCCTCCCTGCAATTTCGCTGCATTTCTTTGCCTGGAATTGATGGCGCTTCGCTGGCATCCGGCCAGAAGCTGCTGGATTGGCTGTGCACCCGACTCAAGCCTGAAACACCGACGATTTTAGTCGGCTGGTCTTTTGGGGGCAGCCTTGCCATGCAACTGATGGCTAGGCAGGCGCAATACCGCCTGGATATACGCGGCCTGCTATGCTTGGGCAGCAACCCCTGTTTTGTGCAACGCCGGGACTGGCCCTGGGCCATTACCGACGCAACTATTAGCGAATTTCAGCAGCAGCTAAGAACAAAACCCGGCAGGCTTTTACAGTCATTCGCCGCATTATGCACTCTCGGTTGCAAGCAGGCAGGGCGCCTTCGCAAAAGCCTGCAGGAATGCTGGCAAAGCGCGGCATTCGACGCGCAACAAGCCGCGCTTTGTCTTGAGGAGCTGGCATTGCTGGATGCGCGCCCGGCATTGAACGGGCTCACCGGCCCTTGCACTCTGGTATTCGCCGAGCAGGACGCCATCACGCCGTTTGCGGCGATGGCAGAACTGCAAAGTCAGCACCGGCAAACTGTACAAATCCGGCTGCTGGCAAGCCCGGGTGGACACGCTGTGTGGCTGGAGCAGCCGCAAAGTGTACTGTCCCACTGGCACGAGCTGACCCAATGAGTTCCAGCTCAGAAAAACCGCGAATAGCAAACAATTTCTCGCGGGCCGCTTCAGTGTACGCAGACCATGCCATTTTGCAAAAGCAGGTGGAACAGCAATTATTGAGCATGCTGCCTGCCCAAAGTGCTGACACCGTCGTTGATCTCGGTTGCGGCCCCTGCTTGGTATTTCCACGATTACAAGAGCATTACCCTACCGCCAAGCTGATTGGTTTGGACCTGAGCTATGGAATGTTGCGCGAGGCAAGCAAGCTCAGCAAACGCCAGCGGTGCTTATGCGTTGCCGATGCTGACCAATTGCCATTGGCAAGCAACAGTGTGGATGTGCTGTTCTCCAGTCTGGCGCTGCAATGGTGCCAGGGCCTGCAACATGTGTTGCAGCAAGCCCATCGGGTGGTGCGCCCCGGTGGCACACTGGCATTCAGCACCCTGGCCTGCGGTACTCTTGATGAGGTACATCAGGCCTGGGCGAGCATCGATGACTACGAGCACACCAATGAATTTGCAACTGTCGCTGAGCAATATCGTCTGCTTTTGAACAGCCCCTGGCAATTACAGGCGTTTCGCGCACGCACCGAACAACTGCACTTTCCTTCTGCAAAAGCCTTGCTCAAAAATCTTCGGCAGACCGGTGTTAACACTGTACTCAGCAATGCCCGAGCCGGGCTGTTAACACGCAATCAGTATCGCGCTGTCGAGGCCAGCTTTGAGCAGTTTCGTGAAGCATCAGGGATACCGCTGCGTTACCGCACGCTCTACGTTGTGCTGCATAAACCAAAGTAGAGCGCCAGGTTCAGCTTGACCGATATTGATGGCCCGTCGCAAAAATGGCTCCAAATGTTACACTAGCGCCCCATGACAACTCGCACCTTTTTTATCACTGGAACCGACACTGAGAGCGGCAAAACCTTGGTTGGTGCAGGCCTACTTTATAAAGCGCGCGAGCTCGGGCTGAGCACTCTGGGACTGAAACCGGTGGCCGCTGGCGCCGTTAGCACCGCCAAGGGCTTGCGCAATGACGACGCCGAACAGTTGATTCATAACAGCTCGGTCAAGCTGCCTTACGACGAGGTTAACCCAATGTGTTTGAAACCTCCGATCGCGCCACATATTGCAGCGGCAAATGCCGGTATTTCGATCAGCAGTTCGCACCTGCACCAGCATTGCTGTCGTGCACTGCAAACAGCACCCGACCTGGCAATTGTCGAAGGTGCTGGCGGCTGGCTGGTCCCCTTGAATGATTGCGAGACACTGGCTGACCTGGCCCGGGGCCTGGCCGACAGCCACGCCTGCCGTGCGATTGCCGTCATTCGCCTGAAACTCGGCGGTCTTAACCACAGTATGTTAACTGTGAACGCCATTCGCACCAGCGGTGTTGAACTGGCCGGCTGGGTGGCTAACTGCCTGGACGAAATGCCCTATCAGCAAGACAATCTGGACTACTTGCACAGTCACATCGACGCTCCCTGCCTGGGTACAGTGCCGGCGCTGCAACCAGCCAGCGCACAAGCTGTGGCTGAACATTTGAACCTGGACCCAATCATCAATGGCTAATACCCCGCTGGACCCGGAGGTTCAGGAGTGGCTGGACTTTGACCGACAGCACCTGTGGCACCCATATACCTCTGCCAGCGAACCTCTTCCCTGCTACCCTTTCAAGTCAGCAACAGGAACCCGTATCCAATTGCACTCTGGCGAATCCCTGGTGGATGGAATGAGCAGCTGGTGGTGTGCCATTCACGGCTACAACCACCCCCATTTGAATGACGCCTTAAAAAAACAAGCAGAGATCGCGTCACACGTCATGTTTGGTGGCCTGACACATGAACCCGCTGCACGGCTTGGGAAACGCCTGCTGGATGTCAGCCCTCCGGATATGCAGCATCTGTTTCTTGCCGACTCTGGTTCAGTCAGTGTTGAAGTCGCGATTAAGATGGCCGCCCAGTATTACCAGGCCACTGGCCTGAAGGACAAGGGTCGACTGTTGGCGCTTCGCAATGGCTACCACGGCGATACGGCTGGCGCTATGGCGGTCTGCGACCCGGTGACTGGTATGCATTCGCTGTTCACCCATCTGTTACCAGGCCACCTTTTCGCGCCGCAACCGCGCTGCCGCTTCGGTGATGATTGGGACCCCAAAGACTTTACCCCCATGCGTCGGCTGTTAGAACAACACCACCACGAACTGTGCGCCGTGATTGTGGAACCTATTGTCCAGGGGGCCGGAGGCATTTGGTTTTATCACCCAAACTATCTGGTTGAGCTCAGACGGGCCTGTGATGAGTTGGATGTGCTGTTGATTTACGATGAGATTGCAACCGGCTTTGGTCGTACCGGCAAGCTGTTTGCCTGGGAGTGGGCCGGAGCGCAGCCGGATATCATGACCGTCGGCAAGGCACTGACGGGAGGTTATCTCACTTTAGCCGCCACCTTGACCAGTAAAAAAGTAGCGCAAGGTATCAGTCAGGGCGGACCGCTGATGCATGGGCCCACCTTCATGGGTAACCCACTCGCTTGCGCTGTCGCCAACGCCAGCTTGGACCTGCTTGAGCAAGGCGACTGGCAACAGCAGGTCAGCTGGTTGGAACAGGCCTTGCAGGAGGGTTTGGAGCCTTGCGCTGGTCTGGATATCTGTGCGGAAACCCGCGTTTGCGGGGCTATCGGTGCAGTCGAGCTAAAATCTTCAGTGGATGTCGCCGCCGCACAAGCGTATTTCGTTCGCTGCGGTGCATGGATTCGACCATTCGGCAAACTCATCTACCTGATGCCGCCTTACATCTGTAGCCAACAAGACATTGATACCTTGTGCGAGGCCATCTTTGGCTACCTGCAAACTTCGTGACGGGCCAACTAGGGAGGTAGTCTGATTGCGGCGGACTTTCTTCGCTTTTCAACCTGATGCGTCCACCCGTGCTCGGCTCGCCCGCTGGGTCAAACAGTCCTGGCCGGCACTGCCCAGGCCGGTAACTGAGTCCAATTATCATATTACTTTGTGCTTTGTCGGCCAGACTTCAAACGACCAACTGGCAAGACTGGTCACATACGCAGACCGAGTACTGTGCAACCCTTGCGAGCTGATTCTCGATCAAACAGGTTATTTTCCCAAACCCGGGATACTATGGGTGGGTCCTTCACAAGCTCCCCCCGCCTTGCTTGAGCTGGCCTCTGCCTTGCAGAAAGCACCACGGTCGGTCGGCATCAAGCAGGCCAGGAGCAAGTACGTACCGCACCTTACGGTTGCACGGGGAGTTGAGCACAATGTGGCTACACCGCTGACCGAACCATGTTTTCGCGTGCACGTGGATCGCTTCTCCCTGTTTGAGTCTCGTCAAACCGAGCGAGGCCTGCGCTACTTCCCATTAGAAACCTGGTTTGCTTGAACCGCCCAATAGTTAGTGAGATACTGAGGGCGACCGGGTGAACCGGCGCATCAGTATAATGAAAATCAGGAGTCAGCCATGTCGCTCGGTAGCCTCGCAAAAATAAAGAAATTTTTCGGTACCCTGGACGATGAGAAGGAAAAAGACGAGTTATTCCAGGAAATGCTCGTGATGACGCTGGCGCGAGCGACCCGCGCCGACCTGTTGACCGACGACCGGGAAGTGGCAAAGGTCAAGGAGATTTTATGCGCAACGCTGGGCAGTGATGTGAGCGCGGCCGAAATCCGAGTAGCTGCTGCGTCTGAGATCTATGAAGCGGCGCCGCTGGAAAAGTACCTCGCCAACATCGGCCCGAAAATTGACCCCGCACAACGCCAGAGCATTGTGAATGCTTTGAAAGAAGTGTTTCGGGCCGATGGCCGGGTCAGCGACTCCGAAGTGCAGTTCTTCAATATGGTCGCCAAAGAGCTGAATTTGTCACCGGCGGAGCTAGCAGGGCTTACCTAGCGATGCCCTAGCAAGCTTACCCTGGCACCTGCTTAATTAAAAACATCCTTCCTGACAGCAGCAAAGGCCGCCAAGGCCTGATCAATATCGTCGTCGCTAAACGCGGCCGACATCTGGGTTCGAATTCGAGCCTTACCGCGCGGCACCACTGGAAAGGAAAACGGCGTTACGTAGACTCCGTGCTCAACAATGCCATGCGCAAGCTGCGCGGCTTTGCTGGCATCGTAGACCATCACTGGAATAATCGGGTGCTCGCCTGGCAACAATTCGTAGCCCAGTTCCTGCAAACCTTCGCGAAAGCGTTCCGTATTGCGCTGCAAACGATCACGCAGAACACTGTCATCAGCCACCAACTCCAGAGCCTTGAGCGCACCGGCCACTACCGCCGGTGCGACACTGTTGGAAAATAGATAAGGGCGCGATTTCTGGCGCAACAATTCCACAATCGGTCCGTGAGCACTGGTAAACCCGCCGCTGGCGCCGCCAAGGGCTTTACCCATTGTACCGGTGATTATGTCAACCCGGTCCAGACAAGCGCTGCGCTCAGGGCTGCCTCGACCGCCTGCACCGATAAAACCGGTCGCATGGCAGTCGTCGACGTGAACCAAGGCCTGGTAACGCTGTGCCAGATCGCAGATGTCGCTGAGCTTAGCAAAATAGCCATCCATGGAAAATACCCCATCGGTGGTAATCAGCTTGAACCGCGCACCGCGGGAGTCTGCCGCTTTTAACTGCGCCTCCAGATCCGCCATATCACTGTTGAGATAACGATACCGCTGAGCTTTACACAAGCGAATCCCATCAATAATACTGGCGTGATTGAGTTGGTCAGAGATAACGGCATCCTTTTCGTCCAGCAAAGTTTCAAACAGGCCGCCGTTGGCATCGAAACAGGAAGGGTACAAAATAGTATCCTCCTTCTGCAAAAAGGTACTGAGAGCGCTTTCCAGTTGTTTGTGCACCGACTGTGTGCCACAAATAAAACGTACCGACGCCAGGCCATAGCCCCATTCATCCATACCTTGCGCTGCAGCTGCATGTACCTTCGGGTGCTGTGCCAGCCCGAGATAATTGTTAGCGCACAGATTTAGCATCTCCCGCTGCTCACCGTCTGCCTGCACCTTGACATGTGATGATTGAGGGCTGGTCATTACGCGCTCAGCTTTGCGCAGACCGGACGCTTCAATCTCAGCCAGCTGGCGGCTCACATGGTCCAGGTAGTGTTCACTCATATCAGTCCCAATTCAAAATCACTTTGCCCGCCTGACCGCTGTTCATAAGCTCGAATCCGGTTTGGTATTCCTGATACCCTAAGCGGTGGGTAATGACCGGTGATATATCCAGCCCTGACTCGATAAACACCGACATTTTGTACCACGTTTCGTACATTTCTCGCCCGTAGATGCCGCGCAATGTCAGCATATTAAAGATCACTCTATTCCAGTCAATCAACGTATCTTCTGCGGGAATACCGAGAATGGCGACCTTGCCACCATGACACATATTATTCAGCAGGTCGTTAAAAGCTTGCGGGCTGCCTGACATTTCCAGGCCGACATCAAAGCCCTCCGCCATATTCAGCTCACGCTGCACCTGGGCCAGCGATTCATTACTCACATTGACGGCTCGGTCGGCCCCCATTTGCCTGGCCAGTTCAAGGCGCTGCTCGTTAATGTCCGTAATGACTACGTGCCGCGCACCCGCATGGCGGCATATCGCTGCGGCCATCGCGCCAATCGGACCCGCTCCCGTGATGAGCACGTCTTCACCGAGCAGGTCGTATTGCAGCGCGGTATGCACAGCATTACCAAATGGATCGAACAGCGCCGCCACATCGAGGTCAATACCCGCACGATGTTCCCAGACATTGGACATGGGTAATACCAGGTATTCTGCGAAAGCGCCCGCGCGGTCCACGCCCACACCGCTGGTGTCCGCACACAAATGGCGCCGGCCAGCCATGCAGTTGCGACACCGCCCACACACGACGTGGCCTTCGCCGGAAACCACCTGCCCAGGATAGAAATCATTGACATTGGCACCCACCTCCACGATTTCGCCGACAAATTCGTGGCCAACCACCAATGGGACCGGCACGTTTTTCGCCGCCCAGTTATCCCAGTTATAGATGTGTAGGTCCGTACCGCAGATCGCAGTGCGTTGTACCCGAATAAGGACATCATTAATACCAGGGCTCGGGGTTTCAACCTCCTCCAGCCATAAGCCGGGTTCGGCCTTGCGTTTAACCAGTGCTTTCATGTTCGATTTAATGGAAACTTTCCAATATAATAACGGTTTTTCTACAATATAAAAGATTTTTATCTACTATTTTGGAATAACATGGCTGAATCCGAACCCTCCAGCGAATTTTTGGGCCGACGCGTACAGCAATTACGCCAGGAAAACAGCTTTACCCTGGACCAGCTGGCGGCGGCCTCCGGAGTAAGCCGTTCCATGCTCAGTCAGATAGAACGCGGCCAGGCCAACCCCACGCTGGCGGTTACCTATCGCATCGCTCAGGTTTTCTCTATGAGTATTGGAGAGCTTGTGGACAACCCGAGTTCCAACAGTGGTATCGAAATCGTACACGGCAATGACCCAAACAATCTGTTTCGCTCTGATGACAATTGCCGCATCCGCACCCTGTCGCCACTGCACATGGAAAAGCAGGTTGAGTTCTATGAGCTGCAATTACAGCCCGGTGGGGCGCTTGCCAGTGCCGCCCATTACGATGGCACCCGCGAGCTGTTCACTGTGAGCCAGGGGCGCGCCGAGCTTTCCTCAGGCGGTACAAAATGCCAGTTAAACCAGGGAGACAGCGCCCAATATCGTGCCGACACCGAGCACTGTATCAAGAATATGGGGACAGAGGTGTTGGTGGCTTATCTTGTGGTGACCTACAAGTAGCGTGAGTTTCTAATTCAATCGTCATGCTGGCGGTATTTTTTTCCGCTAGCATCCGTATAAAGCCATGTACCGAAATGGGTACGGCATAGCGATATTGGTCTGGATTGAGTTTTTTGGGTCTGCTCTGTGGTATGGACGCCGAACACAAACTCCAGGAACAAAGAGAAAGAGAGTTTACGGATGGCTGGGAAAGGCCCATCCTGCTCAATATCGGTATTAATTTCAGCACACATATCTTACGGTAATTTGTACCAACCAAGAGTTAGCCAATGAATCAATGCCCCTTTGACAATCCCCTGGACCCAAACTGCTACGGCGCAGGAATGCCATATGACGAGCTGCGCAAGATTCGCGAACGCGGCCCACTGGTGCGTTTTGATGACCCGGTCAACGGGGTACCATTTTGGATGGTGACCCGGCGCGCCGAATGCGACTTCATCAGCAAGAACCCGCAGCTGTTTTCATCCTATGCGCGCACCGCACATGCCGGAGAGCAGGATGACGAAGCCATCGAAGGCAGTCGTCTGGTGTTTCTGAATATGGACCCACCGGAGCAAATGAAGCACCGCCGAATCGTTCGTGATGTATTTACACCGGGTGCCATTAATAGCCATGAAGCGCGTTTTCGCGAAATCGCCCGCGAAGTCGTCGACGCGGTTGCGCCTCGCGGTGAGTGTGAGTTCGTACGAGAAGTGGCGGCCGAATTGCCATTAATCGCCATTCTTGAAATGGTCGACATACCGTCATCAGAACGGCAGCAGTTTTTTGACTGGACCAATTTGATGTTTTTTGCGGATGATCCGGATAGCGATACAGGTATGGAAGAAGCCAGGCAGGCATCAGTCGAACTGATTACCTACGCACTGGAGCTGGCCGCCAAATATCGAGCCAACCCAAAAGATAACTTGTTAGGGCGCCTGCTGGAAGGCCGAGTAGATGGTGAGCCATTGAACGATGCCGAATTCGGCATGGTCTTTCTTACCCTGATTACCGCAGGCAATGACAGCACACGAACAGCCATTTCACAGGGTATGCGCCTGTTGATCGAACACCCTGAGCAAATCGATTATCTTCTGGAAAACCCGGATAAAATCGACAACGCGGTGGAGGAAATCCTCCGCTATAACACCTCGTTTATCACCATGCGCCGCATGGTCACTGAAGATTTGGAGCTGGCCGGCGTGCAACTGAAGAAAGGCGACAAAGTGGTCATGCATTACCACACGATCAATCACGACGAGTCGGTATTTGGCGACGATGCCATGCAATTCGATGTGCGCCGTGCTGAGCGCATGCCCAGCTTATATAAGGAACATCGCGCCTTCGGGATTGGTCAGCACTTCTGTCTTGGCACTCATCTTGCCCGACTGGAAATAAAGATCATGCTGGAGGAAGTATTACCACGCCTGCGCAATCCACACTTCCTTGAGCCACCGCATTTTATCAAATCGTTCTTCGTAAACGGCTTGCACAGCATGCGAATCGGCTTCGACCCCGAGCCAGCAGCCGGCAAGGTACTGGCCGGGTAAGGCTTTTATTCAGTCGAGGTCATCCAGCTCGTCGAAGTCCACGACGCGGGCGGTTGGAGCTTCCGGTTCAGTTTGAGGGAACACCCAACGCCAGTAAATTTGCCCCTTTTCACGCCCTTCGGTGTCCAGCCAGTTGGGCAGACCAGGGTCTTGATGAGCAACAATTATGCGGAAACTGCCGTCTTCTTCATAAGTGATCTGGTTACGATTTAACGATATCTGCCGGTTGGCAAAATCATAGCTTTGCATATAGCGGTTCCACAAAACGAGGTTTGCGAAGCGCGCCGCCGGAAATCGTCCTTCGATAACCAGTGCCTGGTTTTCATCCAGCTGATACGGGCCGTAACTGTAGTAGGCATGGGTGTTGCCATAGGCATTCTCATCTTTCGAACTGATCCACTGCGCTGGCTGGGCAATGGTATTGGGCTCCAGAGTAATCCAGCCAAATTTCTTTGCCAGTTCGGGTGTGGTCGGAGTCATTGCCATCGGCGCATGCCCTTTGATGAAATTAGCCACGTGGTTCAAGCGCGCGGCCACCAGTTCGTCCCCTCCGTACGGCTCGAGCGGCTCAGGATCAATCACTGAGATCGAAATGTCCATTTGCGCGGTCGGGTCGGCTGCGATCGAAAGCTTGCTTTCGTGGTAATGCCGCGTGGTTATCTGTGATGCCCCCTCTTCCAGCTTCAACCAGTCGCCGGTTTTCGGCTTTCGGCGGCTCACTGTAATTTCGTAATTGCCCGCAGCATCGATATTCATTTCGTTATCGCTAATCGATGATACTGAGCGGTGCGCAGCATTACCTTCCTGGCTGCCCGCTTCGACAGTGAACGAAGTGAACACAGCGGCTCCGATGTTGCCACGGATGACATAAGTTTGGTCATCATTGATCGCAGCAAAGTAATAAATGGAATCCGGATTGTCGCCGAGTAATTTGCGATTGGTTGTGACGTACTGCTTGAACTGAGGGCGACTGGGGTTCGCCTCTAACCAAAACTGCAAGCCCGTGTGCAGAATATGTGCAATCAGGCGGTTGGCTTCACCGGCGGTGTAGGCGTCCGTAACCCCCATCTGTGGGGTGACGAATTTTTGCTGCGTATCTTCGATCGTTTGCAACAGGTTCTGCAGCGCCACACTCGCCTGCGAGTCAGGCGGTTCGGGGAGCGGTTCAGCCTCATTCTGGGTCGCTTGCTCAGCCGCTTCCCGATGGTCATCGTCGCCGCTACAGGCTGCCACGGACAGCAGCAATGCAAGCAACAGCGCCAGGCTTAAACCGCGTTTCATAATGTTCTCGGCCACATTCATGATTCTTCCTCTCCGTTATTGTTTGACTCAGAGGTTAACCACCGGAATCAAGTCATCCGTGCTAGCCTCCTTTCGTGCGAAATATATCAGAACAAACCAGGCCAGGGTCAGGACTAACAGCATCGACATAATCATCACGACGGCTTTTACAGGTGCAATCGTGAGCATGCCCGACTGATAAACAAGAACAGCTGAGGTATAGGCCAGTATGGTATTCCAACTGGCCGAGAATATGGCCCAAAATGCGCCCACTTCTTTGTAGATTGCACCCAGCGTCGCCACACAAGGCATATACAATAATACAAACACCAGGTAGGCGAAGGCTGCCAGTGGGGACTGAAATAAGCTCTGCATCACGCTCAGAGTCGAGAGCTCCACGCCCTGAGCATCAGCAGCTGCAGTGGCATCACTCAGGTCTTCTACACCAATTCCCAGCGGATCTCCCCACACATCGGCAAGCTCTGAAAGGTTGTCAGGTACTGTTTGCAAAGCGGCAGCAAGTTGCACCATCAGACTTTCAGCCCCTGCTGTGCCCGCCTCTGTCGTGGATTGGGCGCTGGCAATCCCTCCGTACAATGCATCCAAAGTACCGATGACCACTTCTTTGGCGAATACCCCGCTGAAAATACCGACGGTGGCTGGCCAGTTATCCTCGCTGACCCCAATGGGCCCAAACAGCGGCGTGATCTGCTTACCAATATGTGACAGCATCGACTGCTCGGTATCCTGATTGCCAAAGCTGCCATCAACTCCCCAGGAGTTGACAAAGTTCAACAATAACACAACTAACACAATCGCCTTTCCGGCGCGTACTACAAATCCTTTTAGCCGGTTCCAGGCAAGAATTAACACACTCCGCCAATGCGGCACATGATAGTTGGGCAGTTCCATGATGAAATGCGACGCCGAGTTGCCAAACAATTGACGCTTCAGCGCGAGCCCAGTAAAAACAGCAAGCAGTATGCCGATCAAGTAGAGCAGGAAAATCACATTGGCTGCGTTATCCGGAAAGAACATGGTCGCGAACAGTACATACACCGTCAAACGGGCACCGCAGGACATGAAAGGTGCCATCAATACGGTCAACAGCCTGTCCGCGTGCCGATCGAGAGTTCTGGCTCCCATTACTGACGGCACGTTGCAACCAAAACCAACAATCAGTGGCACAAAAGACTTGCCAGGCAAGCCCAGAGAGCGCATTAATCGGTCGACGATAAACGCCGCCCGCGCCATATAGCCGGAGGTCTCCAATACCGACTGAAATAGGAACAAACTGCCAATGATCGGGATAAAACTGGCTACCAGCTGCACACCGCCGCCCAAGCCGTCACACAGTGCGGTCACCAGCCAGGCGGGTACCGGCAGTCCTTCAAGAAAATGGCGTGGAGCCTCTACGAATAAAACCCCGGCCACACCATCAAATACATCAATGAATGCGCCACCCAGATGAATCGTGAACATGAACATCAAGTACATGATGACCAAAAACAGTGGCAGCGCAATAAACCTGTTCAGTACTACGCTATCGATACGCTCGGTTGTTGTGAGCGCCGACTGTGGCTCTATGGAGCGGACCTTCGACAACAACTGAGCAATGGCCTCATAGCGACTATTGATGTCTTTTTCAGTGGCTTGTGCCGATAGGCTGACGTCGCCGAATGGCATATCAAGTTGCTGTTCGAGCTTTTCCAGCAAGTCCGCAATGCCCTGGCGTCGACTGGCGACAATTGGCACAACAGGGCAACCGAGTCGCTGGCTCATTTCCCGTACATCAACCTGCAAACCGCGCCGCTTCGCCACATCCATCATGTTCAAGGCGACCACCACTGGCACCCCACATTCCAGCAGCTGCATCGTTAAAAACAGCCCACGTTCCAGGCTGGAGGCATCAACGATATTGATAAACGCATCCGCCTGATGATCCATAACAAATTGCTGGGCAATTTGCTGATCCAGCGACAGCGTATGTTCTGATCTCTGCAGGCTGTAGGTACCCGGCAAGTCCACCAGAGTCAGTCTTTTGTCCGCCAGTTGAATCTCGCCAGACTTCTTTTCTACTGTTACCCCAGACCAATTGCCAACACGCTGCTGGGACCCGGTCAACTGGTTGAACAGCGTGGTTTTGCCCGCATTAGGATTACCTACCAGGGCAACTAACGGGCCCTGTTCAGATTTCGCAGCGGGCATTACAGGCGCTCCACCTGGATGGCGGCAGCTTCATCCCGCCGCAGACACAGATGGTAACCATGAACCTTGATCTCCACCGGGTCACCCAGTGGAGCAAGTCGTTGTACCAACAACTCCGTGCCTGGGGTCAGGCCAAGATTCATCAGCTGGTGGCGATAGGAGGCATCCAGATCGGCGAAGCTCTTAACTAATGCCCGGTCGCCAGGCTTAAGGTCAGCAAACAGCATAGGTTTTCATTAACGAGAATGATTCTCAATGATACCTGTAATTCGTTCAGGCGTCGATGTAAGCTTTCACAATGCGGTGAACATTGACCGAGGCGCCCATACGATCGGCCAGCATGAACATTCCGCCGATTTTGCGATGAAAATACATCGCATCCACCGGCGGGTTGTGCCAGCCGCGGTTGTCCCGCTGAATGAGCACCTGTAAAGCCAGGCCAGCTTCCTGAATGCGTCCTGGCAGGTCCGATGATGCAAAATCATAAGGCTCATCAAGCAGCATCGGCTCAGCACCGATTTCAAAGATGTCGAGCAGCCCCTCTCTGACCTCAGAGGCGACATTCTTGCCCAGATAACCCAGCTTCTCTGCGGCCTTTACCATTGCCGAACGGTCTCCGTCCAAGGCTGCTTTGGCGAGACGCTTGTATTGGTTGACAAAACTGCGCTTGAAGCGCCGAGTTGCACCAAAATCCAGCAGAACAATGTTTCCGTTATCCGGCCGATATAAATAGTTCGCAAAATTGGGGTCGGTCTGGACCATATTCCAGTCAAACAACTCTATAAACATCAAGTCGATCAATGCTTCCATGACACGGCTGGCCTCGCGTGCACCTTGTTGCACAGCAGACTCTACCGGGTCGCCCGCCATGAACTCCATGCACAACACCGTTTCCCCGGAAAGCTCCTCATAGAGGACCGGCACAGCGAAGCGCTCATCGCCTGCAAGCCTGCGTGAATAGTCTTGCAAAAAGCCGGCTTCAATTCGATAGTCCGCCTCGTCACGTAACTGCACTTTGACTTCGTCAAGCAGTGGTTGAATATCAATACCGTCTGGCAATACCCCACTTAAACGCAGTACCGAGGCAATATTGTCCACGTCAGAGTTAATACTGGTTGCTATACCGGGGTATTGAATCTTCAACGCAACCGGCTTACCGTCCGGTCCAATAGCCCGGTGAACCTGGCCTATGGATGCTGAGGCGATTGGCGCATATTGAAAGTCATACAACAACTCTGGCCACTCATCGCCTAACGCCGATTCGAGCTGAGCTTCCAGCTGCAACGGAGGCATTGCGTCGGCGTCAGAGCGCAGTCTGGCTAACACCTCCGTCCATTCCGGTGGCAGCAACTCGCCAGTATCCATCGATAGAATCTGGCCAAGCTTCATGGCCGCACCGCGCATATTGGCCAGCTCGTCAGCAACCCGCCGGGCATTGGCTGGGGTCAATAATAAATCCCCGGCCTTGAATCCTTCACCGGCCCGGACTTTACGCACGCCTTCCGCGAGCATTCCACCAGCCAGACTGCCCGCCAGGCCGGCAACCCGGCCCAATCGATTGACTCTTCCGGTCGGCACTTTTCGATGCTTTTTTGCCGCCATTGCGTCAACCTGCTGTCTTTTGCCAGGCGCGAGTGTAACGCCAGGCGATGTCGTGACCGTTGAACTCAGCCCCCAGAACGGCCAGAAATGTAAATACACCAATCAATTTTCTGGCCACCAGCGTGAATTCCACAGCAGGCAAACTGAACTGGTGATTCAGACTGGCAGCTGCACCGAGCTTACCCACCCGTTTAATCAATTCAGAATGCGCCCATTGGTACTGGCCAGAGGCATTCAGGTATTCGCTTGGCAGCTGCTCGGCTGGGCGTAATGGCTCGAGAATAGCACGGCAAAAATCACAAAAGGTCTTTCGCGCGCTGGCACCACTGTCCTCCCGCAGACAACCCATGCCGATCAATGCCTGCTCCAAAGCACGGGTTTCCCCGAACAGGCCATGATAGATAGCAGCACGCAAGTGTTCGATGAACTCTTCTGACGGTCGTCGAACGGCACCGAAATCGAGTAATACCAGTTGGTCGGGCTCGGCGCCATCACCACGCAATTGCTGGCTCGGTTTAATCAGGTAGTTTCCAAAATTGGGATCGGTCTGGATAACGCCCCAGGAGTACACCTCGGCGAAAAAGAGCTCAAGCATGGCTTTTGCCAATGCATTGCGCCGGCGCTGCGACAATTGTTGCACAAACGAATCGCCCACTCGATAGCCCACCACATATTCCATTGCCATGACCTTGTCGGTACAGAATTGCTCGATAGGCAGCGGCAGCGCAAGACGGCCAGGCTCCAGAGCTGGGCTGGTTTCGCAGAGCTGTGTCACCAGCGTTGCAACGCTCTGCATCATCTGCAGCTCGTGACGATAGTCCGTCTCAAGACGCAGTTGCTCGCGCATGGCTTCAAGCCAGCTGTTGAACTGACGCCCAGCGGGTAGAAAGCGCCCAAATTGGAGCATGCGAACGACATGGTTAAAGTCCGCATCGATCGTATCGAGCAAGCCCGGATAAAGTACTTTTAAGCAGATGGTCTGCGCACGACGGCGAGGTGCTCGCCATGTAGCACGATGAACCTGCGCCAGCGAAGCAGCTGCAAAGGCATGCTCTTCAATCTCAACGCGCGTTTCATGGCCACGTATTGCTACCTGTACGGCCTGCTGAACACTCTCCCACGGCAGAGGTTCAGTCTCAGAATTTAGCATTTGCAGAGCTTCAGTTAGCTCCTCTGGCAGCAAATGCTCACCAAACTCTGAAAGTAATTGCCCGATCTTGACGTAGCTGCCTTTAAGACGACCAAGCTCTACAACAAACTGTTCGGCTTCACGCCGCAGCAGTGCGCTGCGCTCGTGCTCGGGTGAATCCGATCCCAGACGCCGCCGTAAATCACCCCAAGCAATTGCTGTACCTGCTTTTACTCCTGCCAAAGACACGCCAAGGCCGCGTTGCAGAGCCGAATGTTCCGTGGGGCTTTTCCTGCCACGCGGCTTTTTCTTGGCCATCAATCGGCTACTTAAGCCCCCAGTTCGGCAAACGCGCTAATGACGCTTTCGGGCGCTTGCACCAACTCCAAAAGGACACCCTCGGCACCGATTGGGGCCTGTTCATTGCCTTTAGGATGGATGAAACATACGTCATGACCCGCCGCTCCAGCGCGAATACCACCTGGCGTAAAACGCACACCCTGCTGTTCCAGCCATTCAACTGCCGCCGGCAAATTATCCACCCATAGGCCAATGTGGTTAAGGGCAGGCTCATGAACCTTCGGTCGTTTTTCCGGATCTAACGGCTGCATCAAGTCAAGCTCGACGGTTGCTGCACCGACCCCGATTTGACAAATGTCTTCATCAACATTTTCTTTTTCGCTGCGATAGGTGCTGCTGTATTGCAAACCCAGCATATCAACCCAGAATTTTTTTAAGGCGCCTTTGTCCTGCCCACCAACGGCAATCTGCTGAACTCCAAGGACCCGAAATGGTCGCTGCGACATACTACTCTCCACGGTTCAGAAAGCCGAAATAGTATCAGGCTCGACGCGATTTGAGTATAAATTCGCGAAAATCCTGCGCCAGAAGTGGCTTGCTATAGAAGTAGCCCTGCGCTTCGCGACAACCTTTTTTCAACAAGGCCTTAACGTGTTGTTGGTCTTCCACTCCCTCAGCGATAACGCTCAACCCAAGCGATTTCGCCAACGCTATGATCGCTGCAATAATAGCATCAGCGTTTGCGTCCTGCCCCAGGTCCTGGACAAACGAACGATCGATTTTCAAGCGATCAAGTGGGAATTTTTTCAGACTGGACAGGGACGAATAGCCTGTACCGAAGTCATCAATCGCAATCTTACAACCCAACTCTCTCAGACCATTCAGGTTTTGGATGACCAGCTTCTCGGATGCTGTCAATGCGCTTTCAGTAACCTCCAGCTCCAGTTCTTGGCCTGCAACCGAGTGCCTGGCCAAGGTATCCTGAACCAGTTGAACGAAATTCGGTGCTACCAGCTGGACTCTGGATACGTTCACCGAGATCAGACAAGGCACACCGCCGCAATGGCGCCAGTTGGCAATCTGGCGGCAGGCACGATCCAGCACCCAGGCGCCAATTTCCTCGATCAGACCGTTTGCCTCTGCAATGGGTATGAATTCCGCCGGAGATACCATGCCATGCTGTTCATTGTTCCAGCGAACCAACACTTCCGCACCGATCAGCCGACGGCGTTTCATGTCGAACTGTGGCTGGTAGGTTAAGAATAACTCGTCGCGATCAATCGCGCGTTTTAGCTGGGTTTCTACAGAGAAGTCCTGCACAGCCTTGTGGGTTAACTGTGACGTGTAGAATTTAAAGGTATTACGACCCGCCTGCTTGGCGCTGTACATGGCGGTATCGGCCTGGCGAATTATTTTGTCCCGATCCTCTCCGTCTTGCGGGAACACGCTGATCCCGATGCTGCAACCAATATCAAGTTCCTGGCCGGCACACGGAAACGGGCGCTCAAACTGCTTCAAAATTCGTTGCGCCACGATGGCCGCGTCTTCAGCACGCGCCAGATTTTCAACAACCAAAGTAAACTCATCGCCACCGATTCGTGACACCAGTTCACCATCGCGGACAAACTTCTTGAGACGAGCGGCCATTTCCACCAGCATACTGTCACCGACTGGATGGCCGAGTGTGTCATTAATGACTTTGAAGTTATCCAGATCCATAAAAAACAGTGCGCCCGGCGCACCTGAACGACAGCTGCGCGCAATTGCTCCGCTGAGGCGGTCCTGAAAATACGCCCGGTTAGTCAGTCCTGTGAGTTGATCGTGAGTCGCCAAATGCGCCAGCTTCTCCTGAGTTTCTTTCAACTGGGAAATGTCACTGCTGAGAATCAGAAAATGGGTATTGTTGCCGTCCCGGTCCTTGAGTGCATCCACGGTCAGCCAGACCGGCACCTGCATGCCATGTTCATGATCGAAGGCGGCCTCCCCGGACCAGGTGTCATGGTAATAGACGTGGGACCAGATCTCCGTATCAAGAGATTTTCCAGCGGAATCGAAAAAGCTTGGGTTGTCTTGAGCTTTTAATTGCTCCGCGGTCTGTCCGGACATGCTTTCAAAAGCGCGATTCAGCAGAATCACGCGCTGGTTTTTGTCCAGCAGCATCATGCCCTCACTGGCCGCATCGAACAGGTCTTTGTACATTTGTGCGGCCCGGTTTGCTCGCGCGATCGGCGTCCAATTGCGGATAAAAACGGCAACCGGAGTTTGCGTATTGGCTCGCAACGGCACCACGCGGGCCTCAAATGTTTGGGTGCCCCGGCCTTGGAACACGTCAAAGATCAACCGTCGACTCTGCTGGCTTTGCAATACCGCCTGGGCTGCAATTTTGATCTGAGCGTACACATCCACTCCGATAATACCGACGATGTCCTCGTCACCAAGTTCCTTGGGTCTTTCTGCCCCACCTGGTTGCAACAATGCTGCGAGGTTATTACTGGCCACAAGGGCGAGCTCAGCGTTCAAAAGCATGACGGCATCCGGGCTGGCGTCCAATAAAAGCCGGGCTTGCTGGGGGGACGTGGCCTGTTGCCACCTGTTCTGACTGCCAGGCGGCTCGATTGTCTCAGCCGATGATCGTTTCAATGCCAGCTGGGCTGCTTTTTCCAAAACACTGCGGTCTTCGTCCGCCTGCCGGTAAGCAACGCCTACCCGCTCAATAAAAGCCTGCCACTGGTCAGCCGTGGGCGACTCGTCCGGTCTTAAACCGGCCATATCCAGTTGACTCTTAAGCAGTGAATGCATTGACGTGTTTTAATTAAAATAATGCGCTTGGACATTCAGCGGTTTGCCGGCCCTGTATAAGCATAGTCCAAGCCGCCAATTCTGTGGCTTTGTTCATGTGAGTTTGCTTCTAGCCTTTGTAGAATGGTGACCTAACGCACTTAACAAAGGAATACGACATGCCAGTTGCAAATCTTGGCTACCTGCACATCAGCGAACAACAAGCCGGCGCCTGGAAATCGTTCGGCGTCGACATTCTGGGCCTCATGGCAGTAGAGCGGAGCGACTACAGCAACAGCTCTTTCCTAAAAGCCGACGACGCGCCATTTCGTATCATGGTCAGCGCAAATGGCGAAGACCGCTTGCTGGCCAGTGGTTGGGAAATGGCCTCTGCTGCAGCCTACCTGGAGATCCTTGAACAACTCACAAAATCAGGCGTTCAGTATTCGAACGGCTCAGACGCGGAAGCGTCCGAACGCTGTGTCAGCGAGTTTGTGCGTTTGCAGGACCCAGCCGGCAACACACTGGAAATCTACCATGGCCGAACACTGCCTGAGGAATGCGCCTGTGATTTCGAATCGCCTCAGGGTATTGAGCGTTTTATTACTCGCGATATGGGCATGGGGCATGTGGTATTACCAGCGCCAGACATTGAAGAAACTCACAATTTTTATAAAGAAGTGCTTGGTTTTGGCGACAGCGACGACCTCCGATTGCCCGCGCCGGCTGAAGGCGCTCCCGAGATGCGGGTGCTTTTTATGCATGCAGATAACCCCCGTCACCACAGTCTGGCATTATTCAACGGGCCAAGCCCGGTAGGCTGCATCCATATGATGCTGGAGGTAGGCAGTATCGATGAGGTTGGCAGCTGTTTGGATCGGGTAAACGCAGCTGGTCTCCCTCTGATGGCCTCACTGGGGCGCCACTGCAACGACAATATGCTGAGCTTCTACGTCATTGCCCCCGGGGGTATTGCCGTGGAGTACGGTTATGACGGCTTGCAGCTGGACTGGAACACTTTCACGCCCACCGTATCAACGGTAGGCGATGTTTGGGGTCATGCGTATCAAGCGCCTCCTTCCGAGTAATGTGAACCGCATCACATTTTCAGGAAAAGGCTGACAGAACAAATACTTAACCGATAAGCGACATTGCCGGTTTTGCACTCGATCAGTACAGTACTCCAACTTGCTGAGGGCAAGAACCAAGTCAGCCTGGAGAAGTTACCGATGCAGACGCAAAACCAGCCGTTACGAGCCGGAGAATCTTACTGCAGTTATGACCGCAGCGGCCGCTGCGCCCATGTTGCAGGCAAATGGATCAGCAAAACTCGGGAAGGTCGGGTGATGGGGCCATTTCGCGACCGCTGCTCAGCAGAGCTCGCCAGCGCACACCTCGTTGAATATCTGCGTTTGGCCCCGCCGCGACTTAACCGAGCATTGAGAAGCCACCTGTCAATGGCGTAGCGTCTTATAGCGCCTGCCAGAATATCAACAGTACAAAAACCGGGCAAACGTACTTAACCCAGACTGGCCACACTTTCCAGAATAGCCCCTGGGCCACATCGGGCGAACCACGCTTGAGTTCCTGCAACACCTGGTCACGATGCCATATCCAACCGAGATAAATACAAAACAGCATGCCCAGTAACGGCTGGCTGTAGCGGGTTGTCAGCGCGACGACAAACCCAAATAGGCTGGAAAACTGACTGATTATAAGCAGACTAACGACCAAAATAACCGCTCCAACCAGATAAGCGGAGCGCCCCCTTTCCAGCGATGAGTTCTCGATCAATGTGGCAACAGGTACCTCCAGCATGGAAATCGAGGAGGTCAGTGCAGCAATAGACATCAGCAGAAAAAAAGCCAGTCCAACTAACACCCCTGCAACACCCATCGTATCAAACAATGCAGGCAGCACCGAAAAAATGAGAGTGTCCTCTGAAATCAATTCACCACTGGCCGAAAAAATCTCTACACCATTGTGAGCGGCAACATACATCGCCGGCATCACCAGAAAGCCGGCCAGTACGGCGACGCCCACATCCAGCAAAGTGACTTGTGCTCCAAGGCTCGGGAGACTCTCGCTTTCATCAACATAGGAACCGTAGATCAACATTGTCCCGACTCCCAGCGACAGGGAAAAGAAAGCACTCCCCAATGCACTGACAATCAAAGATGGCGACCAAAGCCTGCTGAAATCAGGTATCAGATAACTTTTCAAGCCCTGCATTGCCCCGTCTAAAGTCAGTACGTACAGGGTTAACAACAGCAGCATCAGGATTAACGATGGCATCAGTCGGGTAGACCAGCGTTCTATGCCGCTTTCAACACCTTTAGAAACAATTCTAATGGTCAGTAGCATAAAAAACAGAGTGAACAGAACGTTGCGTTGCCAGGAAAATCCGGTTAACCAGGCAGACCACTGATCGAAGCCTGCCAAACCGGCAATGGCCGACAGGAAATGGGCCAGCATCCAGCCGCCAACGATCGAATAAAAACTCAAAATAAGAGAGGCCACCAGAACGCCGACGCTACCAATTAGCGTAGCCCCGGCACGGGTGCGTTCGCCTGAGGAAATACGCCGCAATGCCGTTATTGGGTTACCGCGTGCGTGGCGCCCCAGAACCAGCTCCACCATAAGCACCGGGTACGCCAGGCAGAACGCGAGCACCAGGTAAGTAAGTAGAAATGCCGCCCCGCCGTTGCTTGCGGCCTGCGTAGGGAAGCCCCATATATTGCCCAACCCCACAGCACTTCCGGCGGCCGCCAGAAGAAACCCTATTCGCGAGCTGAACCTACCTCGATTTTCTTGCATTGTTATTCTCGGTATTTTGTTGCGCCCAATAATACCCTACCTGTCAGGGAATTGAATCTCTAATAAAAAAGGCGCACACTCTACTGATGGCGGTTTGGATTTACGCCGACAGTAGAGCAACTCAGGAGAACGTTATGGCTCAAAAGAAAAAGGCGGCTGCAAAGAAAAAAACAGCTGCAAAAAAAACGGCTAGCAGCCGCAAGAAAGTCAGCAAAAAAGCGGTAAAGCGCAGCACCGCGAAAAAGAAAACCCCGGCAAGAAAAAAAGCAAGCGCGCCGCGCAAAAAAACCGCTGCGAGCAAGCGCACATCCACCACTAAGCGCCGAACAACTTCAAGCCGGGCAAAACCGAAAGCAACTGGCATAGAGCAGCTGTCCAGCGGTGCTCGCCGCTTGATGATGGCCAATCTTGGTTTGTACGCTAAAGTTTTTGAGGAGATTCAGGATCAGCTTCACAATGCTCGTGAAGCGATTGAGAAAGCCCGCAAGGAAGCACCCAGCACTCAGAAAGAGTTGGTGAAGCGCGGCGAAAAACTGGTCGATCAAGTTGAAAAAATGGTTAAACAGGCCAACGTACCGACGTCAAAGGACTTTGACAAACAGGTGGATCGCCTGAGCAAGGCCATCAAGGATCTGCGAAAGCGAGTGCGCTAAGCAGCCGCCGACAGTCTGCGAGGCGCGCTGACCAGGGCGCGTCTGGTAGTCTGTTTTTGTATACATCACAATCACGATCGCGCCGTGATATTTCACTCTTTGCAATTATTACCAAAAACTTTCCCAGCTCTGCGCCAATACATTCTCAAAACCGGCACAGAAAATCCTCAGATAGTCATTGGGCTTATCAAGCCGATCCGGCTCAGTCACAATCCATGTTGAGTCAGCTTTGCAATGTGCTCTGTTTACCCGTGAGTGCATTTTCGCCTGGCTAAACCGGCTTAGGCCACCATTGGTTTTGGAGCAGGCAAACAAATGAGCATTGCAAACAACCACTCGGCAGGGTTCCAGCAATCGACCTGCATCACGAACGGATACTCCATCGAAATCACGGCCAAGGATCTGCAAGGCTTGCGAGAGGTGGCTGCAAAACTGCCGCCCAAGACAGCGGTCGCCATCGCTTTTCTGCCCGGGGAAACGCTGGAAGCAAGGCTGGACGCCGCTAAATTAATTCAAGACTTGGGTTTTCAGCCGACGCCGCACTTCTCTGCTCGCCGCCTGCTCTCTGAGGGCGACTTTACCGGCATGCTAAGCCGGATGGTCAAGGAAGCAGGAGTTAAGCATTGCCTTGCCGTTGCCGGTGACCCAGCACAAGCTCTAGGGCCATACCCAGATACCAGAGCATTGCTGGAAAGCGGTTGGTATGAATACTATGGAATCCAGGAAATCGGTCTTGCCGGTCATCCGGACGGGCATCCCTGCATGAGCCGTGAAGAATGCTTCACTGTACTGCAGCAAAAATGCCAGATAGTGCGTGAGCGTGGCATGAATCCGCGTATCGTCACTCAGTTCTGCTTCGACCCGGATGCTGTTGAACAGTGGTTGTTAGACCTGCGGTCGTACGGTATTGAAGCTCCGGTTCGCGTTGGTATACCAGGTCCTGCCAATATTAAGCTGCTGTTGAAGTTTGCCTCTCGCTGTGGCGTGGGTGCTTCGGCCGCGGTCATGAAAAAGTACGGTGTGTCGATCAGCAAACTGATTGGCACGGCGGGACCGGACCAGATGGTGGACGTACTTGCCAGGCGGCTTACGCCCTCTCATGGAACAGTGGATTTGCACTTTTACCCCTTTGGGGGCCTGCAAAGAACGGTCGATTGGATCAACAGCTACGCGACCAAACTGCAAGAGCCAAGCGCTATCGGGTAGATCCGGTCGTGGCTGAAGAGCAACCAGACCGCGCCAAGTTCGGCCTGCTTCAGGGCAGGACACCATCCTCACGCAGCGCCTCAACCTGACTCGTATCGCGGCCCAACCATTCCAGTACTTTGTCGGTGTCCGCGCCCAATGCGGCAGCCCCGCTATGTACCCCGCTGGGCGTATCGCTGAAACGCGGCGCCGGCGCCGGTTGCGTCACGCCATCCACTGTGATGTAGGTTTGGCGGGCCTGATTATGCGGGTGCTGGGGGGCTTCATCCAGATCGAGTACTGGCGCAAAACAAACGTCAGACCCTTCCATCAGTTCACACCACTGCTCACGCGTCTTGCTCTTGAATACTTCAGTCAATCGCTGCTTCAGCTCAGGCCAGACCTGCTGCGTATTCTGCTCGGCATATATATCATCATTCAGGCCGGCTTTTTCTCGCAGTTCAGCGTAAAACTGCGGCTCAATACTGCCTATCGAAATGTATTTGCCATCGGCGGTTTCGTAGCTGTCGTAATAATGCGCACCACCATCAAGCATGTTGTTCTCGCGTTCCAGTGACCACATGCCCTGCTGCCGAAAGCTGGAAAACATTGATAACAGCAATGCAGACCCGTCGGTCATCGCGGCATCAACGACCTGGCCCTTTCCAGTTTCTCTGGCACTGATCACCGCGGCCAGAATACCGGCCACCAGAAACATCGCCCCACCGCCATAGTCCCCGACCAGGTTCAATGGCGGTACCGGCTTTTCACCCGCCCGACCGATTGCATGCAACGCGCCGGTTAGCGATATATAGTTAATGTCGTGGCCAGCCGCGTGCGACAGTGGGCCTTCCTGCCCCCAACCGGTCATTCTTCCAAATACCAGCTTAGGGTTGCGCGCCAGACACTGCTCCGGACCAACGCCCAAGCGTTCCATTACCCCAGGACGGAAGCCTTCAAACAGCACGTCGGCGCGCTCCACCATATCCAGTAATATGGCCACGCCCGAATCAGACTTCAGATTCAGCGCGATACTTTCCTTGCCGCGACGCGTGCAGTCACCAGGGAGTATGCCACCGCTGCGACCGCGCTCTACGCTGATCACTCGAGCACCCATATCGGCAAACAACATGCCGGCAAAAGGGGCTGGCCCGATTCCAGCCATCTCAATAAAAGTCAGTCCGTGCAATGGTCCCATAGGTTGTGCTCCCGGTGTTCAGTCAGAAATCAATGCTTTACCAAGGAGGATTATAACCGGCTGAGCCCTGTTGAACCCACGCCTGCAAGCTTGAATTGCGGTCGTTGAAATGGTGGAGCCAGGCGGGATCGAACCGCCGACCTCTACAATGCCATTGTAGCGCTCTCCCAGCTGAGCTATGGCCCCACGGAGGGAAGGCGGCGATTCTACGTAGCTGAAATCACGCTGTCAATTTTTGCGCCGCCATATCCAGCATCATGCGGTAATTGGCGGCAATCAGCTCTTTAGCCTGCTCCGCATCCATTCCGCCTTCGTCGAAACTGGAGGTCCAACGCACCTCACAACGGTTCGCATCACCGCTCAGCATTACCTCAGCAACATAATTGTCAAACGGGATGATCGCGCATTTTGGGATACTGTAGGTATAACTGTGCGCGGCGTCGTCCATCGCAAGCAACACCTCATCGAAGGGCTCCATACCCGGCATAGTCAAACGGCGGATCATACCAACCCCCTCCCCGATGACTTCCACCTGTTGATCACCATCAATCCAGGACAGGTCTCCAAACTTGCTGAACAGAGCCCAGCACGCTTCAATGCCTGCCGCGATTTCTTTTTTTACCTGCACTTCTACCATTTACCCGCTTTCCCCCAGAGGCCAAAGCTGTAGTGTAACTGGCTTTTGCCACACAGCAGGTTGCGATCCAGTTAAGGCCCACAAGAGTGCACTGACGGTCATCGCCGGGCAATGATGGCGCACAGGCCTCGGGGACAATCCTAGACTATTTCTTTGAAAACGCCGTAAGTATATGTTTGAAATGGTTTTTCTTGGACTGGCACGCATAGTGCAATTGCAGAGGCGTTCACCCGCCTGTTGAGGATTCAGAATGGAAAATCAGATTTACGAGCTCCAGTACGCGATAGATACTTTTTACTTTCTCGTCTGTGGGGCATTGGTCATGTGGATGGCCGCCGGCTTTGCGATGCTGGAGGCTGGCTTGGTTCGCACCAAGAATACCACCGAAATACTCACCAAGAACGTTGCGCTGTTTGCCATTGCCTGCCTAATGTACATGGTGTGCGGCTATATGATCATGTATGACAGCACCTTGTTTCTAAGTGGCATTGCCGGCGGGGACACGCTGGTCGAAGACGCTTTGGCGGCCTCGGCAGAAGCTGGCTTCGATGGTGGTGCTGTTTATTCCTCCGCGTCGGACTTCTTCTTTCAGGTTGTGTTCGTTGCGACGGCTATGTCGATTGTCTCTGGTGCCGTTGCGGAACGCATGAAGCTCTGGGCGTTTCTGGTCTTCGCTGTTTTCATGACGGGCTTCATCTACCCGCTGGAAGGCAGCTGGACCTGGGGAGGCCAGTCCGTGTTTGGCCTTTACACACTCGGCGACCTCGGCTTTTCCGACTTTGCCGGTTCCGGTATTGTGCATATGGCCGGCGCAGCTGCCGCGTTAGCGGGTGTCCTCTTGCTAGGCGCTCGTAAGGGCAAATACGGTCCGAATGGCGAAGTTCAGCCAATTCCGGGCGCCAACATGCCGCTCGCCACCCTGGGTATGTTTATTCTCTGGATGGGTTGGTTCGGATTCAACGGCGGCTCTGTTTTGAAACTCGGCGACGTGGCCAACGCCAATTCAGTCGCCATGGTGTTTCTGAACACCAACACGGCCGCAGCCGGTGGCCTGGTCGCAGCGTTGCTGACGGCTCGCATCATGTTCGGCAAGGCCGACCTGACCATGGCGCTGAACGGCGCTCTGGCTGGACTGGTAGCGATTACCGCAGAGCCTTCAACCCCAACGCCGGTCGCCGCCACCCTGATTGGTGCCGTTGGCGGCGTCCTCGTGGTGTTCTCCATCATCACTCTGGATAAACTGCGCATCGATGATCCTGTGGGTGCTATTTCCGTGCACGGCACGGTTGGATTATGGGGCTTGCTTGCTGTTCCATTCACCAATGGCGACGTGTCCTTCAGCGGACAGATCATAGGCGCACTGACGATTTTCGTCTGGGTGTTTGTTGCCAGCTTCATAGTCTGGTTTGTGATCAAGAGCATCATGGGTATTCGTGTCAGCGAGGAAGATGAGTACAGCGGTGTGGATATCGCCGAGTGCGGCATCGAAGCCTACCCGGAATTCGTCAGCAACGGCTGACACCCGGTCCTCTGACCAGGCACTCCTAGCGAGTGCTCTCTACCGCCCTTCGGGGCGGTTTTTTTTGCACGTCCAGGCATGCGTCACAGCAAGCCGGCACGAACTTCCTGTTCCAACCGTTCAATTGCGGGGTTGCGGGCACTGCGCCGACACCGCAGACTGACGCTGATGCTACCCAATTCCGGGATGTCCGGCCCTTGCAGTGCTCGCTGCCCTTTGGGCACCGTGGTTCGCGCCAGCGCAGTCACTCCCAGGCCCTCATCAATTGCTGCAGCGATGCCACTGAGGTCCGGATTGGTATAAACGATAGTGCAACGCCGTCCGGTCTGCTTCAGTACCTGTAACATTCTCTTGCGATAAATGCAGCCCTCAGGAGCGACCACCAGGGGAACTGGCGCATTCGTGCTTTGCAGGGCACGCGCATTGCCAAGCCAAACCAGTTCATCATTTCGCACCCAGGCCTTATCCGCTTTGCGCCCGGCCCCGGGGCGATCATGCAGCGCCAGAATCAAGTCGAATTCGTTTCGCTGGTAACCCTGAATCAGGTTTTCACTCAAACTGGATGTGACTTCCAATGTCACCCCCGGGTACAGCCGGCTAAAGCGGCCTATCACCTGGGGTAACACCGTACTTGCAAATTCACTGGGCACACCAAAACGCACCCGGCCACCCATGACCGGCCCCTGAAAATACGCCAACGCCTCGTCATTTAGCGTCAGCATCCGCTGCGCATAACCGAGAAGCCGTCGGCCATCGTCATTCAGTCGCAACTGATTGGCGTCGCGTACAAACAACGGTCGGCCCACTTGATCCTCCAGGCGCTTTAATTGCAAACTCAGTGCGGGCTGTGAGCGGCCGATGAGCTCTGCAGCACGGGTAACACTGCCGGTCTCTGCGATGGCGCTAAAAGAGCGTAACACTTCCAATGGCAGGATAGAGCTGGCCACGCGTTGTATCGCTTACCTCATAATAATTTTAAATACATGCATTGAAACTATAAACTTATCAAATATACAAAGCCAGTATATAGTCGGAGTATTTGAACGGAGGTCCCAGTGGCCGATACTCCAGAATCATCCGGGGAACAAGGCTTAAAGAAGACTCCCCTGTTCAAACTGCACCAGGAACTCGGTGCAAAGCTGGTCTCTTTCGCAGGCTATGCCATGCCCGTGCAGTTTCCAGCCGGCATCATGGCTGAGCACCGACATACCCGAGCAGACGCAGGGCTGTTCGACGTTTCGCATATGGGCCAGATCCAGGTGCGCGGAGAGTCCGCAGCAGTGGCTCTGGAAAAGGTCCTGCCCATAGACTGCGAAGCACTGGCGATGGGCCAGCAACAGTACACGCAACTGACCAACGACGATGGTGGAATTCGCGATGACCTTATTGTCACCCGCCTGGCACAGGATGAATTTTTCCTGGTAGTGAATGCTGCCTGTAAAGTCGCCGACTTCGACTACCTGTCAGAGCAGATTGGCAGTCACTGTGAGCTGCAGAAAATTACCGGTCATGCCCTGCTGGCACTGCAGGGGCCGAAGTCGGCGGCTGTGCTCGAAGAGCTTGCCCCTGAAGCCTGTGAACTGGGGTTTATGCAGGCGTCACGTATGGCCGTATCCGGGGTTGAATGCCTGGTGTCACGCTCCGGTTACACAGGCGAGGATGGGTTCGAGATTGCCATACCCAATACCTGCGCGGATGCCATCGCGCGCCGCCTGCTAAGCAACCAGCACTGCCAGCCAATCGGACTGGGCGCACGTGACTCGCTGCGCCTGGAGGCTGGCCTGTGTCTTTATGGTCAGGATCTGAACGAATCGACGACCCCAGTCGAAGCCGGGCTAAGTTGGTCAATCAGCAAAAGCCGCCGTTCTGGTGGCGATAAAGCCGGCGGCTTCCCCGGTGCGCAGGTAATTCTAGAACAAATCAGCCACGGCGCGGCGCGCAAGCGGGTTGGTCTTGCAATAAGCGGTCGTGCACCGGTTCGCGAAGGTGCGGAACTGTTTGATGAGCACGGCAATGAGTGCGGCCAGGTTACCAGCGGCGGTTTTGGGCCAAGCGTGAACGCACCGATCGCTATGGCCTATGTATCCGCTAATCTCGCGCAAGCCGGCACACAGCTGAACGCGAGCTTGCGTAACAGAAAGGTCATGGTAACGGTACAAAAAATGCCGTTCATCACAGCAAACTATCACAGGAAATAGCATGACTGCAGCGGAACCTATCAGCACCCTCCCGGACACAATGATCGAGGAATTTTCTACCCGCCATATTGGTCTGACCGAGCAGGATCAGAAAAAAATGCTCGCCAGCCTCGGACTTTCCAGCATGGATGAGCTGATCGGCCAGATTGTGCCGGATGCCATCCGCGATGACTCTCCGCTCAATCTGGAGGCAGCAGCAAGCGAACAACAGGCATTGAACAGGCTTCGAACCTTGGCCGACAAAAACCAGGTGTTCACATCATTAATTGGCCAGGGGTACTACGACTGTTTTACACCGGCGATCATTCAGCGCAATGTTTTGGAAAATCCGGCCTGGTATACGTCCTACACGCCTTACCAGCCAGAAATCTCACAAGGCCGTCTGGAGGCCTTGCTCAACTTTCAAACCATGGTGGGCGACCTGACCGGCATGGATATCGCCAACGCGTCCTTGCTGGATGAGGCTACCGCCTGTGCTGAGGCCATGAGCCTGGCGCAACGGGTCGGTAAAAGCAAAAGTAAGCGTTTTCTGGTGGATCGCAATTGCTTCCCACAAAGCATTGCAGTGATTGAAACCCGGGCCCGCTACCTGGACGTGGAAGTGGTCGTTGATGATCCTCAGCGCTTACTCAGCGATGGCGACTTCTTTGCCGTACTGCTGCAATACCCCGGTGACGATGGCATTATCCGGGATTTTCAATCCATCATTGATGCAGCGCATAATCACAAGGCTCTCGCGATTATGGCCGCCGATATTCTGGCGCTGGCCCTGCTGAAATCACCGGGCGCCATGAATGCGGACATCGCCGTGGGTAACACCCAGCGATTCGGCGTGCCACTGGGTTTTGGCGGGCCACATGCTGCCTACATGGCCTGCCGAGAAAAATTTAAGCGGTCATTGCCTGGCCGGATCGTCGGGGTGTCGGTGGACAGCGCCGGACAGCCTGCCTATCGACTGGCGCTGCAAACCCGTGAGCAGCATATTCGACGGGAAAAAGCGACCAGCAATATCTGTACGGCTCAGGCGCTGCTGGCGATTATGGCGGCCAGCTTTGCTGTTTACCACGGTCCGACCGGTATCCGCCGCATCGCCGAACGCACCCATTTTCTGACCAATGTACTGCGTACAGGGTTGGTCAACAGTGGTCTGAGCGTAAGCGAAGGCCCCATATTCGACACGCTTCGTATCCGCCCTGAAAAAGATATTGGCAAAATTCTTAAACTCGCCAATGCACAGCGGATTAACCTGCGGCCAATCAAGCAGCAGGAGCTGGGTATATCGCTGGATGAAACCAGCACACCCGAATTGGTAGAACAGCTTTGGCAACTGCTTGCGGCGAGCAAGCAAAGCTTCTCAGCTGTGGCCAGACAAACAGCCAGTGCGATCCCGGACAAGCTGTTACGCCAGGATGCCATCCTCAGTCACCCGGTTTTTAACTCCCATCATTCGGAAACCAAAATGCTGCGCTATCTGCGGCAGCTGGCCGACAAGGATATTGCCCTGGATCGCGCGATGATTCCCTTGGGTTCCTGTACGATGAAACTCAATGCCACCAGCGAAATGCTGCCGGTGAGTTGGCCAGAGTTCGCGCGCATTCATCCGTTTGCACCTGCAGAACAAACTCAAGGCTACCGTGAGATGATCGCCGAGCTTGAGCAACAGCTATGCACAGTCACCGGTTATGCCGCAGTCTCATTGCAGCCTAACGCCGGGTCTCAGGGTGAGTACGCCGGCCTGCTGGCAATTAAAGCCTACCATGAGAGTCGTGGTGAAGCTCAGCGCGATGTCTGCCTGATCCCCGCCTCAGCGCATGGCACCAACCCGGCTTCGGCACAGATGTGCGGCATGAACATCGTTGTTGTGAATTGCGACGAGGAAGGCAACGTTGACCTTGCGGACCTTAACAGCAAGGCCGAAGCCCACAGCCAACGTCTCGCCGCGATTATGATTACTTATCCGTCCACGCATGGAGTGTTCGAATCGCAGGTGCAGGAAGTTTGCGATGTGGTTCACCGCCATGGTGGTCAGGTGTATATCGATGGCGCCAACCTCAACGCCATGCTGGGCATCTGTTATCCGGGGCGGTTTGGCGGCGACGTCTCCCATCTTAACCTGCACAAAACCTTTTGTATTCCGCATGGGGGCGGCGGTCCCGGCGTCGGTCCGATCGGCGTCGGTGCTCATCTTCAGCCCTTTCTTCCCGGTCACGCCGACCTGCCATCTGACTACTCCTTGGTCGGCCCGGTAGCCGCCAGCGCCTGGGGCAGTGCCAGTATTCTGCCCATCAGCTGGATGTATATCACCATGATGGGCAGCCGCGGGCTGCGTCAGGCCACTGAGGCCGCCATGCTTAGCGCCAATTACATTGCCGAACGACTGCAGGCGCATTACCCCATTCTGTACGTGGGTGAGCGTGGACGGGTGGCACATGAGTGCATTCTTGACCTGCGCCCTCTGAAGCAAAGTACTGGCATTGAGGTGGAAGATGTGGCGAAACGCCTGATCGACTATGGCTTTCACGCACCAACCATGTCCTTCCCTGTGTCGGGCACCTTAATGGTGGAGCCAACGGAAAGCGAATCACTGGCCGAACTGGATCGTTTCTGTGACGCGATGATCAGCATCCGTCAGGAAATCGCCGACATTGAAGCTGGCAACAGCAACGAACAGGACAACGTACTGGTCAATGCGCCGCATACGGCGCATCAGTGCCTGGCCGCCGATTGGACTCACCCTTACAGCCGCGAGCAAGCTGCCTATCCCTGTGAGGAAATTCGACACAATAAATATTGGCCACCGGTCGGGCGCATTGACAACGTGTTTGGTGATCGCAACCTGGTGTGCAGCTGCCAGCCAATGAGTGCTTATGAGCAGAGCTAATAGACGGTATACGGTATAATCCGGCGAGACCTCTTAGTACAGGGTTAATATGAGACTATCCGCCTTCGGCGAGAAATTTGCCGGGCAGTCCGGTATTGTCGAATTGATGGATGACCTTGGGGTTGCCCTGAATGAAAACCCGGAGGCCATTTTCATGGGTGGGGGTAACCCGGCCCATATCCCAGAAGCAGACGCCCTGTTTAAACGGCATTTGCAGACAATTCTGGACAGCCCCACGGCTCGCCACTCCATGCTCGGCATTTATCAAAGTCCGCAGGGCGACCTGGAGTTTCGCACTGAAATGGCCGCTTACCTCAAGCGCCATTATGGCTGGCCACTCAGTGCGGCCAATATTTCCGTTTGCAACGGCAGTCAGTCCGCTTTTTTTCTGATTGCGAATCTGTTGGCTGGCCACATGCCGGATGGCAGCCACCGGCGCTTGCATCTGCCGCTGAGCCCAGAGTACCTTGGCTACCGGGACGCTGGTTTAAGCAGAGATTTCTTTTCTGCAACACGCCCGGAAATCGAACACCTGGACAATAAACAGTTCAAGTACCATGTGGATTTTTCTCAACTAAGCATTGATGACGATGTCGCAGCACTGTGCGTGTCCAGGCCAACCAACCCGACTGGTAATGTGCTCACTGACGCCGAAGTACAGCAGCTGGATGCGATTGCCAGAGAACGGAATGTGCCCTTACTGATCGACGGCGCCTATGGACAACCCTTTCCAAATATCTTATTCAGCAGCGCACAACCGCTTTGGAATAATAATGTGATCCTGGCATTGAGCCTGTCCAAGCTTGGCCTGCCCGGCGCACGAACCGGTATCATTGTCTCCAGTGAAGAATTTGCCCGTGCCTTAAGTAATGCTAATACGATCGCCAGCCTTGCCTGTGGCACACTGGGCCCTGCCATTGGCAAACGCCTGTTGCGCGATGATGCTATCGATGCGCTCAGCAACGATATAATCCGGCCGTTTTACCAGGCCAGAGCCGAGCATTGTGTCACCGAGTTGCGTCGCCTGTTGGGGCAAACGCTGCCGTATCATATCCACCGGCCGGAAGGTGCCTTTTTTTTGTGGCTGTGGTTTGAGGGTTTGCCAATTCCTTCGCGCGAGCTTTATCAACGGTTGAAGCAGCGCGGTGTGCTCGTGGTGCCTGGCGAACCGTTTTTTATCGGCGTTGATGAGACCTGGCGCCACCAGAACGAATGCATCAGGGTCTCCTATTCGCAGGAAGCAAGCAAAGTACAACGTGGGTTTGAAATCATTGCCAAAGAAGTCCAGCAAGCCTACGACACCGGCTGAGCTATCCGCCTCGGTATTGCGAACTCCTGATCACCGCTTTACCAAGCTGCCGGATTTTCCCTACCCGCCCAAATACATCCATATAGATGGGGAGCAGCACGGCTCGCTGCGCATGCACTATATAGACCATGGTGCATCTTCAAGCCGACCCAGTGTACTGCTATTACACGGCGAGCCGAGCTGGAGTTTTGCCTGGCGAACCGTTCTAGCCTGTTTAAGCGCTGCCGGTATCCGAGCAATCGCTCCCGATCATATCGGCTTTGGTCGTTCTGACAAACTGCGGCACCGCGAGGACTATTCCTACGCGCAGTTTGTCAATTGGATGACCGAGTTCATCAACCAGCTCGAGCTAAGCAATATTGTGCTGGTTGGCCAGGACTGGGGAGGGCCGATAGGCTTGAGCGCGCTGGCCCGGCAGCCCGAGAAGTTCTCTGCAGTCATCGCTGCGAATACGCTTTTGCCAAACAACCAGCCACCACCGGCAGGCATCGCTGATTGGCCGGGCGATCTTGTTAAACAATGGGTCGATACGGTAGCCGCGGCTGATGATTTGCCGGTTGCCGATATCGTGGCCGGTGTCAGCAGCACGGCATTGAGCCCGGCTGTAATGAAGGCCTATGACGCGCCCTTCCCTGATGCGTCATACAAAGCAGGGGCGCTGGCATTTCCGGAACTGATACCAATAGACGAGAGCATGCCCGGCAGCGACGAAAACCGGGCCGTGTGGCAGGCTCTTGAACAATGGCGCAAACCGTTTGTAACCGCCTTCAGCGACCAAGACCCCAGTACTGCCCCCTGGGCTGAGGTGTTCCGTCATCGCATACCGGGTGCCAGAAACGAATTGCATACCACCATCGATGGAGC
>JAUIHW010000031.1 GCA_030431775.1 Gammaproteobacteria bacterium | reverse complement strand
ATCGCGTCGCGCAGAGCAGAAATATCGTTGGTATTCACAACAACCGCTGAGATTGCAGCGGCCGTGCCTACTGTGCCACTGGCGTTGTCACGTGAGCTCAGAGAGAACTGAACACTGCCAGCCTGAACATTGTCGATAACCACTTCTGTGGAAGCAGTTGCCGATACGCCAGTGGTCTGGGTTTCAGCATTGACCGCCGTAGCGATTTCAGCGGCTGTATCGTCCGCTGCGATGCTCAAAGTCGCCGAACCGTCTTGGCCGGTGATATCAAATGCCGCATCAGCGGTTACTCCATTGCCGCCAGTCACGTCGGCAGCGGCTGCGAGGGCAGCGCCCACGTTGTCAGCAGTTGCTGTATCTTTAACCTGGTTGGAGCCCAGTGAGGTGGCCGAAGCACTGCCAATGGAGACTGAAATGGTTTCATTGGCATTGGAACCCACCTGGAACTGCTGGGTTACAAAGTTACCATCCAGCAGTTTCTTGCCGTTAAAAGTGGTGGATTCGGAAATTCGGTTCAACTCGTTTTGCAGCTGAGCGATTTCCTTCTGAATGTTCTGCCGGTCGTTGGCGCTGTTGGAATCGTTCGCTGACTGGATTGCCAGTTCCCGCATTCGTTGCAGGATGTTTGAACCTTCCTGCAGGGCGCCTTCAGCGGTCTGCGCCACTGAAATACCGTCATTGGCATTTCGCACTGCCTGATTAAGGCCGCGGATTTGCGAGGTCATCCGGTCAACGATTGCCAGTCCAGCGGCGTCGTCCTTGGCGCTGTTAATGCGCAAGCCGGAAGACAAACGCTCCAAAGAAGTGTTCAGGCTGCTCTGGGAGCGGTCCAAGTTTCTTTGCGCCGTCAGTGACGAGATATTGGTGTTAATTACCTGTGCCATAGTCATCTCCTGTTGCTTCCATGCTGCCACTCAGTGCGGAAGCGGTTGCTTTGTGATTGCCGTTGATTGAGATGAGTCACAATCCGGCGGTCAAAAGGGTTATCGACCAGGGTTGAACTTCCTTTAGCAACTTTTTGTGTGAGCTTGATCACAAATTGATCTAACTGCCCGCAGGGCTGATTTCTTAGAGATTTTTTCTAAAGAGGACCGCATCGGTGCCGTTACCAATTACTCCAGTCACCGCAGTAAGGATATTGCCAATGAACAGTCGGGTAGCACTTCAACAATATAAGAAAGTAAACCGGGAGTCGGAAGTGGCGCATGCAAACAGCCATCGTTTGGTTCAGCTGCTGCTCGCAGGTGCGCTCACCCGGATCGCAGAAGCAAAAGGCCAGTATCAGCGTGGTGAGCACGCGGCCTTTGGCGAAAGCCTCGGCAAAACCATTGGCATCATCACCGGACTGCAATCCTCGCTTGACCTGGAGAAAGGCGGAGACATTGCCGGAAACCTGGACGGTCTGTACGACTATATGATTCGCACACTGCTTAAAGTGCACGCTGAAAAAAGTACAGAACCGCTGAGCGAAGTTGCTGGTTTATTGGCAGAAATTAAATCTGCCTGGGATGCGATCGGCCCGGAAGTTGCTGTTCCTGCCTGAACAGCTGAGCCAGCCCCGCCGGAATAAGACCTAACAATAATACTTAGCTCTCTTTTTGTGTCATTCTGCTGGCACAATTGGAAACAATTTATACAAATAGATCAATTAGCGAAATATTCCGCAGAATCTTTCGCTGTTTTTGCTGCCAACTATTTGACTCTTTCCAAATTAGTAGTTTAACTTAGATAGTCAGTGCTGAAACCACTGGTCTGTTCGTCAATTATTTGACGACCGGGCACAGCGATCAGCGTCGGCTTAGTTCAAAGTGTTTCGCGCATTGAACGGGAGTCAGGACAAGGAGCGCAGGGAGCTTCGCATTCAGGGAAAAGGAAGGAAAAATGAACCAAAAGAGCTGGGAAGAGCATTCTTTATTAGTCATTGATGACGACGAGTCGCAACGCCACGATACTCTTGTCATTCTTGAGTTTCTTGGTGAGCAGGCCACTATTGTGTCCAGTGCCGACTGGAATGCACAGAAGCTCCAGTTACTCTCCAACGAACCAGACAACAAGCATTATGCTGTTCTGATTGGTCAGCTTAATTATGAGCTTGGCATCAGGGATTTACTGAGTGATGTAGATGCGATTAACCCGGCCTTGCCGGTGTTAATCATGCGGGAAGGTGATCTTGCCGCAGAACTTGAACCGCAACTACAATCCATCGTTCTCGGCCAGCTCAGTTTCCCGCCCAGCTATAACAAACTGATGGACGACCTCCATCGTTGCAAAGCGTATTTTCAACAGTACAGTTCCGGTAAGCAGGCCAACGCAAAACGCCGCGACGTTGAGCTGTTTCGCAGCCTCGTTGGAACCAGCCGATCAGTTCAGGAAATCCGCCAGCTGATCAGTCAGGTGGCTGACAAAGAAGTCACTGTATTGATTACCGGCGAATCCGGAACCGGTAAAGAAGTCGTTGCCCGCAACCTTCATTACCATTCAGCCCGTCGTGATAAACCCTTTGTCCCGGTAAATTGCGGTGCAATACCCGGTGAGTTGCTGGAGAGTGAGCTTTTCGGTCATGAAAAAGGGGCGTTTACCGGAGCAATCTCCTCCCGCGCCGGGCGTTTTGAACTGGCGCAGGGTGGTACGCTGTTTCTCGATGAGATCGGCGACATGCCGCTCAATATGCAGGTTAAAATTCTGCGTGTTCTGCAGGAGCGGACATTTGAGCGAGTCGGTTCCAACAAGTCGCAGGAGTCCGATGTCCGCATTATCGCCGCGACCCACAAAAACCTTGAAGAGATGATTGAGGCAGGCACATTCCGGGAAGACCTGTTTTATCGTCTGAATGTATTCCCTATCGACATGCCTTCGCTGCGCGAACGCGCTGAGGATATTCCGCTGTTGATCAATGAATTGATTGCCCGCCTGGAGCATGAGAACCGTGGCTCAGTGCGCTTTAACTCGGCCAGCATCATGTCCTTGTGCCGTCACGATTGGGCCGGCAATGTACGCGAGCTGGCAAACCTGGTTGAGCGCATGGCCATTTTGCACCCTTACGGTGTAATAGGGGTCAATGAGCTGCCGGAGAAATTTCGCCACGTCGACCATGAAGAGGTGCGCGAGCCGTCCGGTCACTCGTTTCATGGCAGCAGTGACGCGGATCGGGATGTGATATCTGGCCAGTCCGACACCGTGGCTCCGCTGGACTTCTCGCTGCCCAATGAACGCCAACCGGTCGTGTTGCCAAGCGATGGGATAGACCTGAAAGATTATATGAACTCGTTGGAATCCACGCTGATTCAGCAGGCTCTGGATGATAGCCGTGGAGTTGTCGCTCGGGCTGCCGAGCGCCTGCACATTCGGCGTACGACGCTGGTTGAAAAAATGCGCAAGTATGGTCTCAGCCGCGACCAGGTGAGTTAAGCGCGCCGAACAATTGACGCTGCAATTGTTTTGTTCCGCTAGTGCTGCTGACTCTTAAGCCTAAGCAGTTGATATATAAATTGTTTTCCACTTTCGGTCCGGGTCCTGCATAGACTTCCCGGCGGCTTCCGCGTATGTCGGCGGCTGCGATCTTGGGTATGACTTGGGCGGTAATGGAAGCGGATTCAAGCCAGCAATCTACACAAGAGCTACAGGCAGCTTTCGAACTATTCAACAGCATTGCCGGCTCTTTGCAACAATCCTATGTGAACCTGGAAGGGCAGACGCAAGCCCTGCGGGAAGAGCTGGCCCGTGTTCAGAAGCATCGCGAAGAAGAGCGTCGGCAAACCCGTCGGGCCAACCGCAAGCTGGAAAACCTTTTGCAGTGCCTGCCCGGCGGGGTGGTCCTACTCGACAGCCATGGTTATGTGGAAGACTGCAACCCTGTGGCAATGGATATTCTGGGTGCGCCACTCAGTGGTGAGCTGTGGCTGGATGTCATAGAGCGGGCCTTCAGGCCTCAGCTGGACGATGGGCATGAGATCAGTTTACACGACGGGCGTCGCATCAGCCTGGCTACCCGCTCGTTGGACGAAGAACCAGGGCAGCTTATTCTGCTCACCGACCTCACGGAAACCCGGCGCCTGCAGGATAAGCTTCACCACAACGAGCGTCTCACGGAAATGGGCAAGATGATGGCCGCGCTAGCCCATCAACTGCGAACGCCGCTGTCCTCTGCACTGCTGTATTGCGATCATCTGGTCGCCAGGAATTTACCTGTTGAAAGGCAGCGAAAATTTGCCGCGAAAGTAAAGCTGCAATTGGCAGCCATTGAACAGCAGATTCGTGACATGCTGGTCTTTGCCCGCAGCGATCTACCGATCACGGAGCGTATCGTCTTATCCAGCCTGTTACAGTCTTTAGCCGACCGAATGGCGGACAAGTTGGACGTTAGTAAAATTGAATATCACACGGAATTGCCGACTGAGGATGTTGAACTGATTTGCAATCGCGAGGTGTTACTTGGTGCACTCGGAAACCTCGTTATCAATGCGCTCCAGGCAGAGGGCACCCGAACCATCCGCGTGCGAGCAAGCCTGGCCTTGGGTGACTCGGTCGCCGTTGAAGTGCTGGATGATGGCTCAGGCTTTGATGTGAATGAACAGGAGCTGTTTTTTTCTAACAAGCCGCTGGGAACGGGTTTGGGGCTGGCGGTCGTACAAGCCGTTGTCGCAGCCCATCAGGGCCGATTCGAATTATTTTCAAAACGTGGCCAGGGCACCCGAGCAGTTGTGACTTTGCCCATTGCGCCTAAATTAGCAAGCCCATGAAGGAAGTATAGAAACCATGCAGCAGTACCAAGCAACGATTCTTGTGGTGGAAGACGATCCGCAGTTGCGTGAAGCGTATGCAGATACGCTGGAGTTAAGTGATTACAACTGCCTGCAGGCCTCAAACGGACGTGAGGGCTTGCAGGTTTTAAGTGAACACGCCGTTGATATGGTGGTGTCTGATGTCAATATGCCCGAGATGGATGGTATTGAGTTTTTAAAAAACTGCCGCAAGCAATACCCACATATTCCAGTTCTGCTGGTTACCGCGTATGGCAGCATCTCGAGATCGGTCGATGCCATTCGCGCGGGTGCCGTGGACTATTTGGTGAAACCATTTGCCGCTGAGGTCTTGCTGGAAACGATCGGTGATTTTCTCGGGCGCAGTTTGGCAAAAACCTCCAAAGAAGAGCCTATCGCCGAGGACCCGCAAAGCCAGCGCATGCTGCAGTTGGCCCGAAGAGTGGCCCAGTCGGATGCAACAGTCATGATCACTGGAGAGAGCGGTACCGGTAAAGAAGTGCTGGCCCGCTATATTCATACCCATTCGTCACGCAGCGAAGGCCCCTTTGTCGCCATTAATTGTGCCGCGATTCCTGAAAACATGTTGGAGGCCATGTTATTTGGCTATGAGAAAGGCGCGTTTACCGGCGCCTACCAAAGCAGCAGCGGTAAGTTTGAACAGGCCAATGGGGGCACTCTGTTGCTTGATGAAATCAGCGAGATGGATATCGGTCTTCAGGCGAAACTTCTGAGGGTATTGCAGGAACAGGAGGTGGAGCGCCTGGGAGGGCGTAAGACCATAGAGTTGGACGTACGGGTGCTTGCCACCAGCAACCGCGACATGCAGGCGGCCGTGCACGCCGGCACTTTTCGGGAAGACCTGTATTACCGTCTGAACGTATTCCCTTTGCGGTGGCAGTCGCTGCGGGACCGGCCTGCCGATGTGTTGCCCCTGGCCGAACACCTGCTCGCCAGCCATGCAGCAAAAATGGGGCGCTGTGTCGTGACCTTAAGCGACGCGGCGCGAGCGCATCTTGCGAAGCACACTTGGCCGGGCAACATTCGTGAACTGGATAACGTAATGCAACGCGCTCTGATCCTGCAGCCCGGCTCGGTGATTGAGGCTGAGGACATTTTGTTGACGCCAGAAGCCGGACAGGATTTCGGCTGTTCACCGGCCATCAACGATGCCGACTATCATCAGCCGGTGGCCCATAGTGAGTTTGCAACCAGCGCGCCCGATCTTGGTTCAGCGGTACAAAACCACGAGTTTGATGTGATTCTGCAGTGCTTACAGCAACACGATTTCAATCGCCAACAGACGGCCCGAACACTCGGTGTCAGCGAGCGCACGCTTCGCTACAAACTCTCCAAAATGCGCGATCTGGGGATGCAGGTAGACCGCGAACGAGCGGCTTTAGGCTAGTTCAACATCTTCAGCTTGTGGGCCCCGGTCGCTGTCAACGACCCGGAATTTCACTTCCTGGCCCTCACGCAGATAGCGCCGCCCGCCATCGCTGTCGGTTGTGATCGAGCGAAAATGGACGAACACTTCGTCGCCATTGGAACGGCGGATGAAGCCAAAGCCCTTATTGCCATTGAACCACTTCACCGTGCCTTGTTCCAGCTCACTGGCGCTTGCCGTTGCCGCTGGCTTCGATTTGCTGGTTTTGCCAGGCTTTTGAGATTTTTGCGCCTTTTGCTGGTGCTTTGCCGCTGGCTTGTTTTTGCTATTGTTGGGCTTCGGCTGTTGCATGGCCTGACGGATAATCAGCTTGGAACTGGCGTTAAATACGCCGATTGCCAGCAAGCAAAGAACACTGACGATCAACAGCGTAGGCAAAAAGGCGGTGGTTAAAGAAAAACTGTGTAAAACTAGGCCGGCCAGGGCACCGGCAGTTACACTAATAATTGCGGCAGCAAGAAAAAGCATGCTATATAAACCTATGAAAATTAAACAGTTATTGGCTAAAGCCGAGCATTGTAGCACGTTTGAGTGCTGCCGCCCGATGTTCAGTGGCCATTCAGGCGCTGAAACCTATTCTTGACCATAATGTTGGGTACCTCTGTGGTGCCGTAGGAGCGATCGACACCGATGTTACTGAATTTGCTGCCAATCACCCGCCGGCTGACCGGATGCTGGCGCAGGGCTGTTCTGATGGCACCCATTTTGTTGGCGCTTGGCGCGACCACTTACAGTCTGGACGTCGCCGCGCAGAGGGACTCGATTCGCAATCAGGGTGTCAGTTCAGGGCAGGCTGCCAATATTGCCCGCAATGCCAGCGGTGGCAAGGTGTTATCTGTGACGCCTTCCGGGCAGTACTATCAAGTCCGGGTGTTGCTTGATAATGGAGTGGTGCGAACCCTCTATATTGAACGCCGTACTGGCCGGGTAAGTCGCTGATGAGAGTTTTATTGGTTGAAGACGAACCGCTCCTGCAGCAGCAGTTGCTGGACACTCTGCAGCAGCAGGCCTATGCCGTTGATTTGGCGCCGGATGGTGAAGAGGCCTTGTTTATGGGCCGGGAGTACCCTTATGACCTCGCTATCATCGATTTGGGTTTACCCAAGGTTGATGGCCTGTCTGTTATAAAGCAGTTACGCCAGCAGGGCCGTGATTTTCCGGTACTGGTTTTGACGGCGCGTGACAGCTGGCAGGACAAGGTACTTGGCCTGGAGTCCGGCGCGGATGACTATCTGGCCAAACCATTCCACATGCCGGAACTGATTGCAAGAATCAATGCGCTTCTGCGACGTAGCGCCGGTTCCGCCAGTGCTGTACTGCAACATGGTCCGTTGGCGCTTGACACGAACAGCAAAACGGTTAGCGTCAACGAGCAGGCTGTAGAACTGACGGCGTATGAATACAAGGTTATCGAATACTTGTTGATGAATGCCGGAAAGGTAATTTCGAAGATCGAACTGACTGAGCACATTTATGACCAGGACTTTGATAGGGACTCGAACGTCATCGAAGTATTTATCGGTCGCTTGCGAAAAAAACTCGGAGCCGGTGAAGGCGCAAAAATAATCGAAACGGTTCGCGGGCAGGGCTACCGCCTGCGGAAATTGGATTGAAGCAGCTGTACCATGTATAAAGGTCACGGTATAAAGGTCACGCGTTGCCCGCTAGCGTGATGTCCCAGGAAGTATTATGTTTGGCTTCCAATGAATACTGAAATCAATCGCCGAACGGATCAGCAGACAGCGAGCTTAACCGTCAAAGGCGCATTTCTTTCCCTGAATCAGCGCCTGCTCGCCGCAACTGCGTTGATTCTGATTATCTTCCTTGGTCTTGTCTATCTTGCACTTGAGCAGGCCTTTGTCAGTAGTGTGACTCGTACTGAAGCGGAAAGGCTGCACAGCAATATATTGCTGCTGCTCGCGGAAGCGCAGACCACGGAGGGTGTTCTCTCCATGCCTGAACAGCTGCAGGAAGCCCGTTTTAACCAGTTGGACTCTGGTCTGTATGCTTACATATTCAATTCTGATGGTGATGAGATCTGGCGCAGTTATTCAGCAATCGCATTGCGCGACGCGCCGAGCCTTATGCCATTCAAAAACGCCGGAGTAGGGCAAGATTATTTCGGTCTCACCGAGGTCTACGGAGAAGGTTTTTTGTATGCCTCGATGGGGGTGGCCTGGGAATTGGACAGCGGCAGTCTTCCGAGCAAGGACAATCGTGTGCCACCCAAGCAGCAACACTACACCTTTTCTTTGCTGGAGTCGGCTGATTTTTTTCACTCCGAGTTAGAGGCCTTCCGCAAGAATCTGCTGCTGCGACTGCTTGGTGTCGGCGCATTGTTGCTGGTTGCACAGCTCTTGGTATTGCGTCTCGGTCTGCTGCCACTGAAACGTCTGAGTCGCGATGTTCAACGTGTGGAGCAGGGTGAAATACAAGGCCTGGGTGGCGCCTATCCGAAAGAGCTGCATGGCTTGACCGAAAATTTGAACCAGCTGCTTGAACACGAGCACAAGCAGCGCGAACAGTACCGTAACCGCATGACCGACCTTGCGCACAGTTTGAAAACGCCGCTGGCGATTGCCAGCGGTGCACTGCTTGACAAGCAACAGGACCGCGATCTGCTGGCCGAGCAGCTGCAACAGATGGATCAGATTGTTCAGTACCAACTGCAGCGGGCTGGACGCGTTCGTCCGGCGCTGATCCAAAGCAAGCAAGCTGTTTCAGCGGTCATTGAGCGGTTGGAAAGTGCATTACAGAAAGTCTATTCGGAAAAGCAAATCACCACTCAATTGCAGCTTGACCCCAATGCGGTTTGCCGGGTTGATGAGGGCGACCTGATGGAGTTGCTGGGAAACTTGATGGATAATGCGTTTAAATACTGCGATAGTTGCGTTGCCGTTGAAACCCAAAGTCATGCGAAGGGTTGTTCTATCCGAATAGCGGACGATGGTTCAGGTATTCCGGCTGACCGACGCGAGAAGATATTTGCGCGTGGTCAGCGTCTGGATACTCAGGCGCCAGGACAGGGCATCGGTTTGGCGGTTGTCAATGATATCGCGAACAGTTATTCAATTACGGTCAGTATCGGTAGCAGTGATCTGGGTGGGGCACTGTTTATGCTCGAGTTGCCGTAAGCTGCTGTTCAAAGGCCCGCAATACTTTCGCGCTGCTGAAGGAGTTTCTCCCGGGTTGCCAGCTGCCCATCCAGCTTGTCACGTTCTTTCGCTACGACATCTGCCGGAGCGCGCTCACAGAAATTTGGATTATCCAGCTTGGCCTGCAATCGTTCAAGGTCTTTGCTGAGTTTAGCCAGCTCCTTGTCCAGTCTCGCCAGTTCATCATCTTTATTGATGAGGTCAGCCATGGGAACATGCAGCTCAAGTGTCTCAACAATTTGTGTGGCACTGGCGGCGGGGGCATTGTCGGCGTCAATAGCCTGTATGCTCTCAAGCCTGGCGAGTTTGCTTAACAGCAGCTCACATTCCTGTAAGCGATTTATGCCAGCTTCATCGAGGTTGCAAATATATAGTGGCAGCGGCTTTGCGGGAGGTATATTCATTTCGCCACGAATATTGCGGACGGCGACAATGATTTTTTTTAACCATTCTATGGTGTCGGTTGCGCCTTGGTTCAGTAACTCCGGCTGAGTTTCAGGGAATTCCTGTAGCATAATGCTAGGGCCTTGTTTGCCAGCAAGTGGAGCAACTTTCTGCCAGATTTCCTCAGTGATAAACGGCATCATCGGGTGGCAAAGCCGCAGTGAGGTTTCCAGAACATTGAGGAGAGTGTGTCGAATGCCACGCAGACGGCTGTCAGCGGTGTCATCTGCCCATAGAACGGGTTTGGAAATTTCGAGATACCAGTCACAGTACTCATTCCAGAAAAAATCGTAAGCTGCCTGCGCGGCTAGATCAAACCGGTAGTTTTCAAAGCAGCGGGTAACCTCCGCAGCGGTTTGTTGCAAGCGTGAAATTATCCAGTGTTCAGGCGTGCCCAGTTCCACCGGTTTATTCTGCTCCAGCCCGCAATCTTGCTCTTCGGTATTTTGCAAGACGTAACGCGTTGCGTTCCATATTTTGTTACAGAAGTTGCGATAGCCTTCGATACGCCCGAGATCAAAGCGAATATCGCGTCCAGTGGAGGCCAGTGAACAATAGGTAAAGCGCAGTGCGTCGGTGCCGAAAGCGGCTATTCCTTCTGGAAAGTGAGCGCGGGTTTGTTTTTCAATGGCCTGTGCAAGTTGTGGCTGCATCATGCCACTGGTTCGTTTCTCCACCAGGGAATCGAGGTCAATGCCGTCAATCAGGTCTATGGGGTCAAGTACATTGCCCTTGGACTTTGACATTTTCTGGCCTTCATCGTCACGGATCAGGCCGGTGACGTACACCTGATGGAACGGTACTTCTTTGCGAAAATACAGCGTCATCATGATCATGCGGGCAACCCAGAAGAAAATGATGTCAAAACCGGTAACCAACACCGACGACGGGTGATAACGCTGCAGTCGCTCTGTGTCTTCTGGCCAGCCTAATGTTGAAAAAGTCCATAGGGCCGAAGAAAACCAGGTGTCGAGTACGTCTTCATCCTGGGTTAGAGATCGCTGGTCCAGGCTGTACTGATCGCGCACCGCCTGTTCGCTGCGACCGACATAAATATTGCCCTGCTCATCGTACCAGGCTGGGATTCGGTGCCCCCACCAGAGCTGCCGGCTGATGCACCAGTCCTGAATGTCACGCATCCAGGCGAAATAAGTGTTTTCCCAGTTTTTCGGCACAAACTCAATCGCACCGCTTTCCACAGCCTCAATGGCGGGCCCGGCGAGCTTTTCCGCAGCGACATACCACTGGCTGGTCAAATAAGGCTCAATAACCACCCCGGACCGGTCGCCACGAGGCACTTTCAAGGTATGTGGCTGGATTTTTTCCAGTAGGTTCAGCGCCTGCAGGTCGGCAACGACTTTATCTCGCGCAGCGAATCGGTCCAGGCCCTGGTAGGGCTCGGGTGCATTGTCGCTGATCGCGGCATCCGCATCGAAGATGTTGATCAGGGGCAGATCGTGGCGTTGGCCCACTTCATAGTCGTTGAAATCATGGGCTGGTGTGATTTTCACACAGCCGCTGCCAAACTCGGCATCGACATAGTCATCGGCAATAATCGGTATCTTCCGGTCGCATAAGGGCAGGTCAAGCGTTTGCCCGACCAGATGGGCAAAGCGTTGGTCGTCAGGGTGCACGGCGACTGCGGCATCGCCCAGCATAGTCTCGGGACGGGTTGTGGCCACCACCAGATGGCCTTCGCCATTGCTGAGCGGATAGCGAAGATGCCACAAATGGCCCTGTTCTTCCTCGGCAACAACCTCCAGGTCGGATATTGCTGTGTGTAATTGCGGGTCCCAATTGACCAGCCGATTACCTCGATAAATCAAACCGTCTTCATACAGCCGGATAAAAACTTCCTGCACGGCATCGGACAAGCCCGGGTCCATGGTAAAGCGCTCGGTTTCCCAGTCCACAGAGGCCCCTAAGCGGCGCAATTGCCGGGTTATCCGGCCTCCACTTTCTTCCTTCCAGCGCCAGACTTCCTCGACAAAGCGGTCGCGCCCCAGCTCGGTGCGGCTGGTCCCACGTGCTTCAAGCTGGCGTTCCACCACCATTTGGGTAGCGATGCCGGCGTGGTCTGTGCCTACCTGCCATAGGGTATCGCGACCGCGCATGCGGTGAAATCGAATCAAGGCATCCATGATCGTGTCCTGGAAACCGTGGCCCATGTGCAGGCTGCCGGTCACATTGGGCGGAGGAATCATGATGCTGTAGGGCTCGCCCTGGCCGGAAGGCGCGAAATAATTCTTTGCCTCCCACTCGGTGTACCAACGTGCTTCAATGGCCGATGGGGAATAGGTTTTTTCCATAGCTGTTCGAGGTGGGGTTGGGGCTTAGCCCGGATCTACATCAAAGCGATCGCTGGCTTCCAGTAATAAAGTTTCTCGCAATGCGTCCAGGCGTTGCTCCAGTTCAGCACGAATTGCCTCGGCGTGACGGTCAATCAATTCATCGACCAGCTGGCGCGTGGACTGCTGTAATTGCTGTTCAAGCAGGGAGCGTTGGTTGGCGCTGAGTTGACTGGTATCCAGGCCGAGGTCGAATTCAAGCCCGCTGGTGGCTTGGGCTGAGTCCCTGTCGCCATCACCTTCCACAAGGGAAAAGCGATTGACCGTGGGAAACTCCTGGTTGGCCGAGTCCCGTGCCTCAGTATTTGCCGCTTTATCGCTTAATAGCAGCTCTTCTTCAAGGCTGAAATCAGCTACCGTGGTGAGCATAGGAATCTCATCGCCGGCTTTTGCTTTACCGGCTCCCTTGGTGTGCTGCAGCGCTTCACTGAGTTTCGCGTCAATATCACGCAAGGTCGCCGAGCTGACGTCGGCATCAAACCGTTGCAGGGCCTCCTGGTCATCCGCCTCATTGGTCTCGATGATCTTGATCAGCAGGTCAGCCAGATCCTTTTGTTTGCTGGGCTTCACCACCCGGCTAAGAATGGGCACGTCCAGATCGCTGTCTGTCTTGGGCCGCTCCAGCAATTCGTCGTCGAATTCAGACATAATCAGTGCTTAATCTCATGAGTTTTGATCGGAAAGCCCCGGTCTTTGTAGTATTTGTAGCGCTGCCTGCTTTGCTGGCGGCTTTGTTCTTCGTAGACAACAATTTCACATAAGCGCTCGAAGCGGGCGCAATAGTCCAGCACGGAACCGGATAGATTGATCAAACATTCGTCATGCTCGCCTGGTTGGCGATTATAATCAATAATCACCGGTGACTGCAGTTGTTGGCCGACACTGTGTGGAATAAACCCGCTATCCGGCTGCTGCCAGAGCAGATCGTCTAGTTTGCCGGCGTGCTCGGCAGAGCGTGCTGCGATAAGCACCTGAAGCCCCCGTTTGAAGGCTTTTTCAGCCAGCCGGCAGGCAAAGTCATCGGCCTGGTCGAGTGTACTGGCCTGCTGCAGCAGATAGAAATCAACCTTGGTCATTGCCGCGTCGACTGAGATTACTGGCCCAGTATGTAGTCAACCAGAAGTGCCACAGGCACCCCGGTGGCCCCTTTCTTCTCGCCACTGTGCCAGGCGGTTCCGGCAATATCCAGATGGGCCCACGGGTATTTGCCCGCAAATTCTGCCAGGAAACTGGCCGCGGTTACACTGCCGGCCGAGCGGCCGCCGATGTTTGCGAGATCAGCAAAATTGCTTTTCAGCTGCTTGCTGTAGGCCTCTCCGAGCGGCAAGCGCCAAACGAAATTTCCGCTGCGCTCACCTGACTCGAACAGTGAATTAGCCAAGCGGTCATCATTGCTGAACAAACCCGTTTTATGATGCCCCAGCGCGATGATGACCGCGCCGGTGAGCGTAGCAATATCGATGACGGCCCGAGGCTTATAGCGCTCTACATAAGTGAGTGCATCGCACAGTACCAACCGGCCCTCTGCATCAGTATTCAGGATTTCGATCGTTTTTCCGGACATGCTGGTTACGATGTCGCCAGGCTTGGTTGCCTGGCTGCCCGGCATGTTTTCTGCTGCCGCAACCACACCGACTACATGGACCGGGGCTTTCATTTCAGCAAGCGCTGTAATGACCCCGAAAACACTGGCAGCACCGCACATGTCGAACTTCATTTCATCCATCTCTGCACCGGGCTTCAGGGAGATGCCGCCGGTATCGAAGGTAATACCTTTGCCAACGATCACCAATGGTTCGGACTGGGACTGAGCGCCCTTGTAATGCATGCTGATCAATTGGGCAGGTTCCTTGCTTCCGCGGGCCACCGACAGCATGGAGTTCATGCCCAAGGCGGCCAGTTTCTTATCACCGAGAACGCTCACGCTGAGATTGTCATACTTGCGCCCCATTGACTGGGCTTTGCGGCCCAGGTAGCGAGGTGTGCAAATGTTACCAGGCAGGTTGCCCAGTTCCCGTGCGGTATTGATACCAGTGCCAATTGCCTGGCCCGCTTTCACAGCGGCGGCAGTGTTTTTCCGATCATTACTCAAAAGGGTGAGCGATTTCAGCGTTGCTGGCGGCTTTTTCTCGCTCAGCGTGGTTTGATAGCGGTAGGAGTGCTGCTGCCCGGCGATCGCCAGCGCTTTGACGCCTTCAACAACAGACCAGCCTTTGGGAAGCAGCTGATCACTCACCAGGTGCGCCGATTTCACCTTGACATTCAGCAGGCACTGAAACAGTGCCGCTAGCGCCTGACGATACCGGTTTGAATCGTATTCCGCGGATTTTCCCAACCCTGCAAGCAGCACGCGTTGACAACTTGCTGCACTACCGGCGGGCAGTGGCAACAGCATCGTTTGGCCAGCTTCTGCGCTAAAATCCCCGCTGGAGACGACCTGTTTCAGGAAACCTTTGAGTTTTTTGTCGAATAGTTGTACGCCTTTACTTAGTGGCTTATCGGTATAGACTGGTACTATAAGGCACTCAGATTTTAACTGTTCGTAATTGGCAGGAACCGCCTGAATTTTTACTCGCATCGTAGCTTACCGCGTTGTGGTGTGTAGTGTTTTGCCGGCGTACCCTGGGTGAACTGCCCATCGGCCGCCTGCGAATTGCCCGTTAGTGTAATGGCCACAGCCCTGGAAGCCAATCGGTGTTGATTTTTCGCTACCTTACTCGTGAAATATTGCTTGTGATGGTAGCGGTTTCCGTTGCGCTGCTGCTGATTACGATGAGCAGCCGCTTCGTAAAATACCTGGCACAGGCTGCTTCCGGTGACCTGGCCACCGAAGTGTTGTTTACGATCATGCTGTATCGCGTGCCGGGTTTTCTGGAGTTGATAGTCCCCCTGGCATTGTTCATCGGTATTCTGCTGGCCTACGGGCGGCTTTATGTCGAGAGTGAAATGGTGGTTTTGTCTGCCTGCGGAGTCAGCAATAACCGCCTGCTGGTCTATACGCTGTTGGTGGCTGGCCTGGTGGCATCGATTGTTGCCGCGTTCAGCTTGTATCTCAGTCCGCTTGGCGCTGCCAAAGTTCAGGATATTTTTAACGACCCCAAGACCTACAGTCAGGTGAACGCGCTGGCCGAGGGCCGGTTTCAGCCCGGTAAAGGCGGACGGCGGGTTACTTATGCCGAATCGGTGAGTGGTGAAGGCGAACAGATGAATAAGATTTTTATCTGGGAGTCACACCGACAAAACAATAAACCCGGCATGAGTGTAGTCATTGCCGATCGCGGGCAGATCGTGCGTAAGCAGGGGAATCGCTATTTGCAGCTTGAGGAGGGTTATCGGGTGCGCGGTGCCCCCGGCAAGCGGGTGTTGGAACTGACCGAGTTTTCGGCGTACGGGCAGTTAATGCGCGAAGAGCAGGACATAACCCGCAAAGAGTTGAAAGTAGAAGCCAAACCAACCAGTGCTCTCTTTCAGTCTCAGCAAGCGCAGGATCGGGCGGCACTGCATTGGCGCTTGTCCTTACCGCTACTGGTGCCAATCGTCGCCTTGATTGCCCTGTCTTTAAGCCGCACCGATCACCGGCGTGGCCGCTATGTGAAATTGCTGCCGGCCATCATGATTTACCTGGCCTATCTTTTGTTGCTAAGTGCCGCGCGCAGTGGTATCGAGGATGCAGAGGACGGTTTCCCGGTCAGTATGTGGACCATACATGGATTATTCCTGGTGGTTGGTCTGGTGCTGTTTTATCTCGACAATCTTGTCACTTGGTACAGATCGCGGTGAAGCTGCTTAACCGACATCTCGGCAACTCAGTATTTGCAGCAATTCTGTTGGTATTACTGGTCATTGTGGGCCTGGACGTCATTTCCGCCATTATCGATCAGTTAGGTGACCTCAAAGGTGGTTACGACTTCAGCGAAGCGCTGCTGTATGTATTGTTAACTCTGCCGGGACGGGTTCACGAATACATTCCGTTTGCGGCGCTGGTGGGTTGTTTGATCGGGCTTGGAACGCTGGCCTCGCAGAGCGAGCTTATCATTATGCGCTCAGCCGGCATTTCAACTCTGCGCATCATCTGGATGGTTATGAAGCCTGCTCTGGTGCTGATGGTTTGTGGTCTTGTATTGAGTGAATACATAGCGCCGCCTGCCGAGCAGCTGGCCGATCAGCGTCGCGCCAGCGCTTTGCATGGCGAACAGGCAGTGAGTTCGCGGTTCGGTTTGTGGAACCGGGAAAGTTCGCAGTATATGCACTTCAACCTGGTGCAGTCCCCCGAACTGCTCAAGGGAGTGACTGTTTTTCGTCTCGATGAGCAGCGTCAACTGCAGGATTTTTTGTACGCCAAGCGCGCCCGCTTTGTTGCAAATGCCTGGGTTCTTGAAGACCTCGTCATCACTTACCTCGAAGAGGGTCAGACGCGCAATGCGCGCTTGGAAAGTATGCCGTGGGACGTCGACTTAACGCCCGATCTTATAGAGCGCCTGGTAATCAAACCGGACAATCTGTCGATGTCCGGACTGTGGCAGTTTTCGCGTTACCTGGCCTCTCAGGGGCTGAGTGCCGGAGACTACAAACTGTCTTTCTGGTCAAAGGCCTTGCAGCCTTTGGGTACAGCCTCGCTGGTGTTGATAGCGATCTCGTTCATATTTGGGCCATTGCGGGAAGTGACCATGGGCTATCGCATTTTTGTCGGAGTCATCGTCGGTATTGTGTTTCGCACCAGCCAGGACATGCTAGGCCCATCCAGCCTGGTGTTCGGTTTTGCGCCGGCCTATGCCGTACTACTGCCGATTCTGGTTTGCCTGGTGGTGGGTGCCATCATGATCCGACGGGGAACCTAGTGTCCTCAGCGCTTCGGCAATTGTGCACAGCGGCTGTCGGACAATAAGTCGGACCAGCTTGCACCGTCCGATCGAAAGGCGATCTGCCAGTACCCCAGACCGAGACACAGCCAACTCAGTACCCCACCGAGCAGTCGCAAAAAACACTGCTTGATCGAGATCAGGCTGCCATCCGAGTTGCAAATCTTCAGTCGCCAGGCCTGCATGCCCAACGTCTGGCCGGTGCGGCGCCAGAAATAAACAAAAAACCCGCAACCCAGAAAAAGAAGCCAAGCTTGAAAAAGCAGACCATGCGCAGCCGTGTCCGGGTCGTTAACGGCAATATCTGCACCGCTGAACCAGACCCGCAGCGCAATCGCCAGTGCCGTGCCAAGCATGATGATGGCCAACACCAGCAAGCTGTCATAAAGCATTGCGAAAAGCCGTTTGAATAAGCCGGCCGGTGGCAAAGCTTTCTCGGCCGGAGCACTATCGATGTCGTTCATGCTTTGGAAGTGTGAGGCGCGCTGTCAAGGGAGGCGCAAGCATAGCGCCAGATCCCGCGCTTTAGAAGTCGTAGCTGATTCTCAACTTGACCTCCTCCAGGCCCACGCCCCATCCGTATTGCCACTGGGTCGCTGCAAAACGCCCGTTGACGGGTTCCTCAGTCGAGTTACCTGGGCGATACAGTTGAGCGTTTTGGTAATCGTGATTGGCCTGTCGAATGCCCGGATCGCTCTCCGGTTGCTGCAGTACTTCAAGGGGGATATCGGTTGCAGGCAGGCCATACAGTTCTTCCACAGTGGCTTGTGGGCGCACCTGCTCGGTGCCAGGACGCTCCGCCCAGTAATGGGCGTCTGGCATGCCAAAGCCGACAAGCTCTGGTTCAGCCAGGACCAGCGGGGCCGAAAAAACTAACGTTAGAAGTGCAAATTGCTTGCGAATCGACAGACCCTTCATTGGCATTACTGTTTGGTAACTGCTCTGAGGAAGAATAGGAGATGGCGCCGGTCTTGCTGAAGATCACTGCTCGCAGAGTGATCTCGATCCCACAGTAACTGGATGATTTGTGACCGGGTGCGCAATTACCGCAATTAGGGGTACGCGGCTCCAACGCTTTCCAATGAAGGACAGATAATGCAGCCTGAGGCCAGTTCGGTTTACAATGCCCGGCGATTATCCAAATACCCGAATAATGAAGGAAAGGTAGTAACAATGGCGGAAAATGCCAGTTCACGGCCAAAAATCATCTTACTCGTTGAAGATGATAAGAACGTCGCCGAGTTTATCTGTAATGGCCTGAGAGACAATGGTTACATTGTTGACCACGTCGGTGACGGCGACCAGGGCCTGCGGCGCGCCAAGCAGGGTCAGTTCGACACCATGATTATTGACCGAATGCTGCCGCGCCGGGACGGTCTCAGCATTATCCAATCCTTACGTGCCGCGGATATTCAAACCCCAGTGCTGATACTGAGCGCGTTGGGTGAAGTGGATGACCGGGTGAAAGGCCTCAAAGTCGGTGCCGATGACTACCTGGTCAAACCATTTGCCATCGAGGAATTACTGGCCCGTGTTGAAGTGCTTATTCGGCGTGGTGAAGTGGGGCACGCGGAAACACGACTGACGGTCGGCGACCTGGAAATGGACCTGTTGACCCATAAGGTGACCCGTGCTGGTGAGGTCTTCAACTTGCAACCGCGTGAATACCGTTTGCTTGAGTATTTGATGAAACATGCCGGGCAGGTTGTCACTCGCACCATGTTGCTGGAGAATGTGTGGGATTATCACTTCGACCCGCAAACCAACGTGATCGACGTGCACATCAGCCGGCTGCGGCAGAAAATTGATAAAGGCTTCGACAATCAGTTGCTGCACACTGTCCGTGGTACCGGTTACGTTCTGAATGCTCCCGAATAAGCTGGTTGATACCTATCGAGGTGTCTTCGGCAGCTACGTTTTTCGGTTTATATCCGGGTACGCCTTTTGGCTGAGTATTAGCGTTTTCTTGCTGCTCGGGATTATATATAGCCTGTACGCACGGGATATTTACCGGGATATTGAACAGCAGCTTGACTACGAGCTGGGCCAGATTCATGACCATTATGTGGAAGGCGGTGTTCTGAGAGCGCGCCAATATGTGCAGACTCACGGAGCAGAAATAACGGCACCGAAGCTCCTGTATTCGCTGCTTGCCAGCGATGGGGAGCTGCATGGCAACGTCGGGCCTCCGCCGGTGCTGGAAGACTTCGAATTTGCCTGGGCCGGGCTGAATTTCCAGACATTCAATTACCAGGAACACGGTCAGGACTTACGTTTTGCAGCCGTTACCCGTGGCTATGACGATGGCAGCGAATTGCTGGTTGGACTAAGCCTGATACCCGCGGAGGACAAAATTCAGCTGATGTTCGATTTGCTGCTGCGTGGCACCGTAGTTACGATTCTGCTCGGCGTTATAGGTGGTGCCGTCATCAGCTCCAAACTGTTACGCCAGGTCGAGGCGTTCAATACAATTATTCGAAAAATACTGGCCGGTGATCTGTCCAAGCGTTTGCCAATCAACCGTTATAGCGGTGATTTTCGGGAGATGGAGATCAATATAAACAAGATGCTGGACCGCTTGCAGGAGCTGATGGCCGGTGTTCGCCGAGTGTCGGACAATATTGCGCACGACCTGCGAACTCCCTTGACCCGCCTGCGTAACCACGTGGCGCAGCTCGAGTTAAGCGGGGGCGGGCACAAGGAGGAAATCATCGCCAGCCTGTCTACTGAGGCGGACGAGTTACTGGCCACGTTCAACGCGGCGCTGAAGATTGCGCAAATTGAAACCGGTAACCGGCAGTCGGAATTCAACCGCCACGACTTTACCACGACCATTCTCGATGTGATTGAGCTCTATGAACCGGTGGCGGCCGAGAAACGAATCCGAATTTCGGACAACCTGCCTCGGGAGGCCAGTATCGAAGGCGACCGTGACCTGTTGTTTCAGGTTGTGGCTAATCTGCTCGACAATGCGATCAAGTACACAGGCGAAGGTGGGTTGATCGAAATAATTCTGCAACAGGATGCAGACCGCTTGAAGTTGCAGTTTCGTGACAATGGTATTGGCATTCCGTTAGCCGACCGGCATCGCGTTTTCGAGCGTTTTTTCCGAGTGGAAGCTAGCCGAAGTGAATACCCGGGTAACGGTCTGGGTTTAAGCCTGGTTGCTGCGGTGGTTGACTATCATCAGGGAAAAATAGATCTGTACGACAATAACCCCGGCTTATGTGTGTCTGTGGATCTGCCGCGCTCAACTTAAGCTTAGATGGCTGGTATCAACCTCACGTTCCACCAGCTCCTTGATCTGGTCTTGCAGGTCGGCTCCGAGCGGCGCCAGACTCGCGTCAAGATCGGCCACTTCAACAGTCGCTTCCTCTTTCTTTTCGGCCAGATCACTGCCAACTTCGGCTACGCTCAGATGACTGGTATCTGGCGCATTCGTCAGTTGCGTGGTCTCTACGGCCTGCTCACTGGTAGCGAATATCGATGCCAGCGATAAATGGCTGAGGTCCAGCTCAAGCTCCTCGACGCTTGTTCTTTCGTCAGCGCGCAGTAACTCGCTGCCGGTGGGTGCGAGGGTCCACGGGCTTGCTGTGCGCGGCTCTGTTGCCCGCTGTGTTGCAGCAGTCGGGCGGGAGTCCGGGTTACCCGCACTGCTTGGTGGCTTGCCCTCGCTTTGGCGCATAGTGACCACAGCCCCGGCCTTTCGCAACGCAGCGACATATTTGCGCGCAGTGGCTTCATCCAGGTTGCGCTTCAATACCACCGGCTGCCCGCTGAAAATTGCCGCTATCCGCTCGTCGTCGGCCTTGAACAGTTGGGCCATGTTCTTTTTAACTGAGCCAATGGTAAAACCATCGCCAATCTGACCATCGAAAACGATGCGGTATTCTTTGTCAGACATGTGTTGTCACCTGAATAAAGCTGAATCGCGATAAGAGAGCCGATCTGCAGTGGCCACTAAGGTCCGGCAACTGTTCAGTTCGCTCAACCGCGATGTAAGTATAGCGCAGTCGTTGCCAGTGTTCCGTCCCAGGGCGCTAGCAGCGACTGCGACTACACCTGCATGGTGCACACTTGGTAAAATGGACCATTAACAGGTAAATAGCAGGTGGATATGACCGTTCAGGCAACGATTGAACAAAAATTGGCGGCCGCTTTCCAGCCGGCGGTGCTCGAAGTAGTCAACGAGAGTGGTCAGCACAATGTGCCCGCGGGTTCGGAATCGCATTTCAAGGTCGTGCTGGTGTGCAAACAGTTCGGCGCTCAGCGGCAAGTCCAGCGCCATCAGAGTGTCTATAAAGTCCTGGCGGAGGAGTTGGCGGCAGGGGTGCACGCGCTGGCGCTGCACACCTACAGTCCCGAAGAATGGTCTGAGCGGGCACAGGCTGCACCCGTTAGTCCGGCATGCCTTGGTGGCAGCAAAGGGGAAACCGGCTGATGAGTAATGCGCTTTCCGCTCAGGGCGCGATCTGTGTTTGTGCGCTTTATAAGTTTGTTTCTCTAGCGGATTATGAGCAGCTGCGCCCCGCCTTGCTGGCCGAGTGTGAACGGCTGGATGTAAAAGGCACGCTGCTGCTGGCAGCGGAAGGCATTAATGGCACGATTTCCGGTAGTCATGCAGCCATTCGTGAGTTGATCCTTTTTTTGGAGAAAGACCACCGCTTGACTGATATTGACTACAAGTACTCAAGCTGCAGCGAGCATCCGTTCTATCGTATGAAGGTCAAGCTGAAGAAAGAGATTGTCACATTGGGTGTGGCCGGGATCGACCCGAACAAAAAAGTGGGGAGCTACGTTCCACCGGAACAATGGAACGCTTTGATTGATGACCCGGACGTCTTATTAATTGATACGCGCAATCGCTACGAGGTGGAAATCGGTACCTTTAAGGGGGCGGTTGATCCGCGGACAGACAGTTTTCGGGAGTTTCCGGAGTTTGTACAGCAGAACTGTGACCCCTCCAAGCATAAGAAAGTCGCCATGTTCTGTACTGGAGGCATTCGTTGCGAAAAGGCCTCGGCATATATGTTAGAGCAGGGTTTTGAGGAGGTGTACCACTTGCAGGGAGGAATTCTGAACTACCTTGAGCAAGTGCCCTCATCCGCTACGCGTTGGCAAGGCGAGTGCTTTGTGTTTGATAACCGCGTGGCCGTGGATCATGATCTTAAGGAAGGTGTTTACGATCAGTGTCATGCTTGTCGTCGTCCTCTGAGTGAGCAGGATAAGCTGTCCGAGCATTATAGTCGGGGTGTTAGTTGTCATCGCTGCATTAACGAAACAAGTGCAGACCAAAAACAGCGCTTTGCCGAGCGCCAAAAGCAGATAGAGCTGGCAAAGCGCCGTGACGAGCAACATATTGGCGCGCCACCACCTTCCCGACAACTGAAAAACACGCTAGAATAGCCGCACTTTTTAGCGAATCGAAGGGAAGCAAGCGACCGCTAGCATGAACGGCAGTGTAGTTTTGCCTTTACATGACCACTCTATCCCGTATCAGAAAACAGCCGGCGCACTCTTGCGCGAAGCCCGGGAACTTAAAGAACTTTCTCAAGAAGATGTCGCAAGTCGTTTAAACTTAATGACAAGCCACATCGTTGCCATGGAGTGCGACGCCTACAACCCGCACCTGGAAGGCAAATACTTCTCTACTTACCTGAAAGAATACGCTCGCCTGGTTGACTTGAACCCGCAGATTCTTCTTGGTTTGTATCAGGGCTCAGTTGAACAACCGGGTGCCCGGGTTCACCCATTTCAGTCCACAAAAAGGTCCGGAACGAGTCTGAGGCTCACTGTCGTAGTGGCCATGCTGGCGGTGGCCTGGTGGTTTACTCAACAGGGCCACACTTCGGCCAGTTTGACCCAGTTGGTAAGAAGCCTGCCAAGCGTGCTGTCTGAAAAGGACTATTTATCGCTGCCTGCGGCTTCAACAACACGTGAACCTGAATATAAGCGCGTATCGACAGGAGTGCAGCAGCAAGTTGGCCTCTCTACCTCCAGTCTGCCGTCGGTGACTGGCGATATGAACACGGAAACACAGGCAGTAGGTTCTTTATCCGAGGTGGAGCTTGATGCGGTAAGCCAGGCTGCAGCAGTAACTGAGCAGCAAAGCTCGCTGGAAGAATACTTGGCAAGCGCCGGGCAGGTACGGGTATTGCCGTCGGCCAGCCATTTTCAAGGCTTCCGTCTGGAGCTTGATGGTGCCAGTGAGGCCGGGGCGGCATTTCGTGACGATACGCTGTTGTTTGAGTTTGAGGACAGTTGTTGGGTGGAAGTCTATGACAGTGAACAGAACCCGATTGTTATGGACACCAAACTACAGGGTGAATCCTTGCGGATTGTTGGTAAAGCTCCTTTTGAGGTGCGTGTGGGCAATTCGCGAGCAGTCCGTTTGACCCTGAACGGGGAGCCCGTGCATATCGAACAACACCCAACTATCGATTCCACCGAGCTGATCGTCGGGCGTCGGTAGTCGCTTGGTTCTTTCCTCACACACTTTATTCAGTATTAAGCCTCTGCAAGCATGGAAAAAGATCAAATAGATCATCTCGGCGATGAACTGTATACCGCGCTCAGACAGCAGCATACGCTGGTGCCTTTTACTGAGCGCTTCCCGGAAATGACGATCGACGACGCGTACCGCATATCGCTGCGGATGTTGAAACGCAGGGTTGAAAGCGATAATGAACGGGTGGTTGGCAAGAAAATCGGCGTGACCAGTAAGGCCGTCCAGGACATGCTCGGCGTTTTTCAGCCGGATTTTGGTTTTTTGACCTCGGCCATGGAGTGTGTAAATGGCTCTGAGGTGAGCATTGCCGAGCAGTTGATTCAGCCTCGTGCTGAAGCAGAAATTGCCTTTGTACTGAAAGATGACCTGGTCGGGCCCGACGTTGATGAGCAGGCCGTGCTTGCAGCAACCGAATGCATCATTCCCTGTTTTGAGATTGTCGATTCCAGGATTCGGAATTGGGATATCAAAATTCAGGATACGATCGCTGATAATGCGTCTTGCGGTGTGTATGTGTTGGGTGATGAGCGTATTGATCCCAGGGGTATGGATCTGGCCGGGCTCAGGATCACAGTGCAGAAAAATGGTGAATTCCTCAGCGAAGGCTTGGGGGCGGCGGTGCAGGGTAACCCTCTGACAGCGGTTGCGTGGCTGGCTAATACGCTTGGTCAGTTTGACATTCCGTTTACCGCGGGAGACGTCATTCTGTCCGGCTCGCTGGTTCCTCTCGAGCCGGTGGTTGCCGGTGATCGCTTCAGTCTTGAGCTGCATGGTGTCGGTTCGGCGAGTATCAGCTTCGCCTGAATCGAATGCGCCGAGCTGTCGCGACCCAGCGGACAAACTGGGCGCTTGCCGCAACATACTGATAAAAAGGGGCTTGGATGAACAAGACTTATGCAATGACCGGCGGAGCGACCGGAATAGGCGCTGCCATTAAGCAGCAGCTTAAAGACCAGGGGCACACTGTCTGGGTTGTGGATATAAAGGAGGCTGATGTGCAGGTCGACCTGTCCACCGCAGCCGGCTGTCAGCAGGCCGTCAATGAATTAGCCCGGTTGGCGCCGGAAGGTCTGGATGGCTTTATTCCGTGCGCGGGCCTGGGCCCAGCAGCTCGTCCCAACTCCCTGATAACCGACGTGAATTACTTTGGCGCCAAGTTGATGACTGAGGGCCTGCGTGAGCTGGTCGCCAAAAAAAGCGGCGCGGTGGTCATGATCTCTTCCAACTCGGCGCCCATGGCTGCTCACGATAAGGAACTGCTGGCAGCCCTTGAACACGACGACCGAAATACTGCGGCCGACTTGGTCAATTCGCGGGTTAATGGGGCTCAGGATGCCTACGCCGGCTCAAAGTTGGCGTTGACCCGCTGGATGCGAACTGAGACACCGTCTTTTGCGGCTCAAGGTATACGGATTAATGCTGTGGCGCCTGGCATTACCATTACTCCGCTGACGGATGCTGCCAAGCAAGATGAAAACGTCGCCCAGGCCATGGCTGATTTTGCTGCCGCTGTGCCGGCTGGCCGGGAAGCCGAACCGGCTGAGATAGCGAGTGTTGTGCAATTTTTGCTCAGCGACGCAGCCGGTTTTTGCCATGGTGCTGTGTTCTTTGTTGATGGCGGCTCAGATGCAATGATGCGCCCGCAAGATTTCTGACCGTTCGTCGCATCGTCTTCCATCGGCGTGTTCAGCCGGCCTCCGAATTCAGCAAATTCTGTGTTGGAAAGGCAGGCAATTCCGTTGATTTGATCTAGTCTTAATGAAAGGACCGGGTAACGCTCGCCGCGTTGCTGTGTTTCATGAGCTGTGCAAATAACAAGGCTGAGCCGAACGAATGTCGCCCAAAGCTGCGGAAAACCAAGCATCTGAATCGGGAAAACCGGCGCATCTGGCGGGCCGGAAGGTATCGCGTAATCAGGTCAAACGGTCGCTGAAAGACCATTGCCTGAAGTTCGTACATGGTCATTTTGACACGCTGCTTGAAGAACTTGACTCCACCTTGTTCCACCAAGCCGAAAACTCGGCCTCCAACGCGGACCAAGCACAGTTTCTGGAGGCCATGACAACCCTGCGTTACCGCCGCTCGGCAATCCTGAAAGCTGTCTGGGCCGAATTCAGCTGTTGCTATGACCGCTTCTTCGCTGGTGAGTCGCCTGCGTCGGCACGTAATCAGTCGCTCAGTGTGGACGACCTGGAGCTGGTGGATCAGGCTGAGTGGGAAGAAGACCTGGCAATATCGATTCTGGCCTCGCGTGCTGAATCCGCTAATGCACAGGCTTTGTGGGCGCTGAATCAGCGCCTTGCAGTGCTAACTGGAAGTGGTTGTAAGGACAGTTCGGAAAACCCCTTGGGTCCGGCAACGATCGCGCGAGCGTTGCAAATAGCAATCGCGCCTCAGGATATTACCGAAAAAGCCAAAACCTCGGTTTACGAACAGTTCAACAACAGCGTGCTGGCAAAGGTCGGCGAATTTCTACGCGAAGCCAACGAGCTGCTCGCCAGTAAGGGGATACTACCGGACCTGAAGTACAGTCTGGCGAAGACCGCAAACGTCTCCGATCAGGGAGGCTCAGAATCCGCTGCAAATACCGAAGGTGAACAGGAAGCTGCACCCATGCGGCGCCGTGCCGAGGACAAGCTGGTGTCTTCCCCGGAGCAGTGGAACGAGTCGTTGCGCTCAGAGCAACGCCTTTTGGATGCCTTGTTGGGCTTGCAACTGCAGAACCTCGCGATCTCCAGCACCGGTATTACGCGGGCCGGCGTTCCTTTGGGCGGGCTGTTTGCCAGCGATTCACGACACTCAAACAATTTCAACCACACTGACTATGTCACTGTTCTGAACAATTTGCAGGAAGCACACAAAGTAGAATTAAAAGAAGGAGGAGTGGTGGCCGTTCCATCTGTAATGGAGTTCCAGAAGGAATTTGTTGGTGGCCTCAATGAATACGCGGCAGAAACCAACAACGATGACAAGAAGGTGCCGGCTGCTGATGCCAGCACAATTGATCTGGTCGGGACAATTTTCAATCAACTTTTGGAAGATGACAGCCTGTGCGACAAGGTTAAAACCTTGCTCAGTCATCTCCACACGCCCTATCTGAAAATTGCCTTAATTGACCGCAGTTTTCTGCAGGAAGCCGATCATCCAGCCAGAATGCTGCTCAATGAGCTGGCGGAATCGGGTGCCTACTGGATTACCGAAGACGAAGACAAATTCAAGGTTTATGACAAAATCTATCAGGTCGTGCAGCGTATTGTCGATGATTTCGACCAGGATATGGATTTCATCGATCAGTTGCGCGAGGACTTCGATAACTTCATTGAACGCGTCCAGAAGCGGGTAGAGCTTGCAGAAAAGCGCAGCTCACAAGCTGAAGAAGGCCTTGACAAGCTGGATGTTGCCAAGAAAAAATCCCTGGAGCTGTTCCACCGTCGAGCCGAAGCCAAGAATATACCACTGGCTGCACAGGATATCCTCGAACAAACCTGGGTGGATTTCCTGGTTTTTGTATACCTGCGATTCGGCTCAGATTCCGAGACCTGGAAAAAAGCCGTGTTGATGCTCAACCAGGCGTTTGTGCGGGTTCATGCGGCACTACTGACCGGCGACGATGAGCTGACCTCTGCCGACGTGGAAGCCGAGTTAACCGAAGAGCGTCATACCGATTCCGCCCAACAGGCCATTCAACAGATTGATGCCCAATTACGGACCGATATTCTGGATCTTGGCTATGCCGAGCAAGATGTCAGCAATATGTTTGAGTTGATCGAAAAAGCCAGCTCGGTCAGGCCGGAGGACGAGTGGCGAGCGAAGTACGTTAACCAGGAAATCGAAAAGCCCAAAAACATTGTGCACGGTCTTGATATTGGTGCCGAAGAGGTTGATGAAAGCCTGGAATCTGATATCAAACTCGATTTTGAGGTCAGCAAGCTGGAGGATGACCTGGATGACCAGGAACAGCAGCTTCGGGAGAAATTACGAAATGTCGCCTATGGTACCTGGTTTGAATGGCTGAGTGCCGAAGGTGCGGTTGAGCGCAAGCTCAAGTTGGCTTGGTACAGCTCAATGAGTGACAACTACATGTTTGTCAATCAGGCCGGCGTCAAAGAGATGGTGGAGAGCTTGAACAACCTGACTCGCATGGTCCATCGCGGCAAGGTTCGGGTGATCAATATAAATAACGAATCGTTCATGGAGCGTTTATTCAAGCGCATGGTGAACAATATGCAAACCTCGGCCTGACGTTGAATTATTGTGTGAACAGCGGAAGATTCGCTCGGGTATAACGCACTATATCGCTGGCCTTGGTATAAATCTCGTTTACATCCACAGCGGCGTCGGCTTCAACGCGCCGTGATACCATTGTTAGTGGGAATATGACCTGGGTGGTATTGTCCACCTGCAGGCCGCGGCTGCGGCCAAGTTCATCAATGTACACTACCCATCTAAGACGAAACTCTTTTTCCAGCAAACGTCCCAATACGACTCCCAAGGCCTGCAGTTCCCGGCGTTGCTCGGCTCTAAGTACATCTTTATCCAGTAAGCGCTGCAGTAAGGCAATGTCGTGTGCTTGGTCGCCGTTGAGGCGGCTGAGGAGATGCTCGTATACGAGACTTTCCGCCAGTTCCTGTTGCTGGCGCAGAAAGTTCTGATCACCGGGCCCCAGTGCTGAGATCTGGTAGTCGGCGTCCAGTCCCTGGGCGTGGCCGCCTGCTGACAGGTTCAGAAGAATGGTGGCAATTAGCCAGAAAAGGGGTATTTTCAACTTTGTTCGGGCTGTATTATTCTGTAGAATCATGTACATATGGTATATTTGTAACAACTAACATTACCTTTTCAGGGCAAATTCAAGCCAGACTGGCTAAATTCATCATGAAAAACTCGACTCCCCAGTCCACTCCGCGAGCGCAGTATACCTCGCAAGACGACTCGCATCCTCTCAGACCCATTGCTTCGACCAATCTGCATTCCGAAGTCCGTCGACTTCGTGACTTGCCCGATGCGGCACTTCGTTACCGCCCCAGCAATGATGAGCTGAAGATTCTGCGCGGCTATAACTGAACCCTGACTGAATTATCAGTCAGGCTTGCACTGTTGGCGTAATACTGCCTTGTAAGGGCGGATTGCGACCATTACCATACCGCCCTGAAAAACTGGGAGTCAGACGATGATTACTGGCAGTATGGTCGCCTTGGTGACCCCGATGCACGACACTGGCGAAATAGACTGGGAAAGTCTGGATGGCTTAGTCGACTGGCACATTGAGCAGGGCACGCATGCAATTGTCGCTGTCGGCACGACGGGTGAGTCGGCCACCATCGATTTTGACGAACACCCCCGCGTAATCGAGCGGGTTGTTAAACGGGTTGCCGGGCGAATACCGGTTATTGCCGGCAGCGGTGCCAATGCGACCAAAGAAGCCATCGAATTGACTGGTCAGGCGAAAGAAGTGGGTGCGGACGCCTGCCTGCTGGTGACTCCTTACTACAATAAACCGACACAGGAAGGCCTGTACCAACATTTTTCTGCGATTGCAGCGGCCGTGGACATCCCTCAAATCCTGTATAACGTCCCTGGCCGCACAGCCTGCGATATGTCCAATGAAACCGTTCTTCGTCTCAGCAAAATCGATAACATTGTTGGCTTGAAAGACGCCACCGGCGATGTGGCACGTGGTGCCGACGTGATTCAACGCTGCGCCGGTCGGATTGCCGTGTATTCCGGCGATGATCCCACGGCCGTCGAGCTGATGTTGCTGGGCGGTAGGGGCAGTATTTCGGTCACGGCGAACATTGCGCCGGCGATGCTGTCTGACATCTGTGAGGCTGCCCTGAGCGGTGATGCGCAACGGGCTCGCGAACTGGACGCCATTCTGGCACCACTGCACCGGGATTTGTTCATCGAGTCCAGCCCGATACCCAGCAAATGGGCATTGCTTCAAATGGGTAGGATAGGTCCAGGAATCAGGCTGCCTCTGACGCCATTGGCCCAACGCTGTCAACCGCAGTTGATGGACACGCTGCGGGCGCTCAATATTGTGGATTCCAAGTGATTAAGTACTTTTCAAAAACTGCTCTTATCACCTTGCTGCTAAGCACTCTGGGCGGTTGTTCCTGGTTGCTCGGTGATGAAGGTTATTTCCGGGATCGCAAGAATGACTATCTGTCGGAAAAAGTACTGCCTCCCCTGCAGTTGCCGGATGGCGTTGAACAATATGAAGAGGACGAGCTCTTTCTCATTCCTGAAGTCAGTAACACCGATTTGCCGGACGAAAACTTTCAGGTGCCACGACCCGCGCCGTTGCTCAATGCCGGCACTGGCAACACCGTACGTATTCAAAAACTGGGTGACGAACGTTGGCTGTTAATTGATATTCCGCCCAGTCATCTGTGGCAGCGCGTAAAGAATTTTCTAACCGATAATCGTATTCCCCTGGCCAGAGAGGATGCGCCCCAGGGCTTGTTGGAAACTACCTGGCTGCAGCGTACTGCCGAGGAAGCACCGAAAACGCGAGAGCGCTATTTGTATCGAATTGATCAGGGAGTGCAGCGCAATAGTAGTGAAGTGCACATCGTGCAATTTCAGCTGCCAATAACGGCTGAGCTTAATGAACAGTTTGACTGGCCGAATGAGTCGGTCAGTGACGAAAGAGAAGAGTGGATGGCGCAGCAGCTGGCACAGTTTCTAGTGAATACGGACGGCCGCGCTTCGGTGTCTCTTCTGGCGCAGGGAATAGGCTCGGCGAGCAAAGTCAGCCTGGAGCGGGATTCCTCAGGGGAGCCCGTCATTAAGCTGGAACTGCCGTTCCCAAGGGCCTGGGCATCGGTCGGTGCTGCTTTGAATAAGGCCAGTTTTGAAGTGCTGGATCTGGATCGCAGCAAAGGCCACTACTACGTTAGCTATCAGCCTGAAGACGAAGAAGAGCCCGGCTTTTTCTCCCGCCTCTTCGGTGGTGGTAGCAAAAGCCCACAGCAGGAAGACTACCTGGTGAGCGTGGCCTCGGACGATAATACTGTCCAAATCCGGATTACCGATAATAATCAGCAAGTGTTGGATGATAAAAAGGCCCGTGAATTGCTGGAGCGCCTCAAGGGTTTTATTTCTTGATCGACAATACTGTGTTGCGCTTTGCCAGCCTGGGCAGTGGCAGCAAGGGTAATGCAACCCTGGTGAGCGAAGGTCGGCACAGAGTTCTCATAGACTGCGGCTTTTCAGTAACAGAGACGGTTCGTCGCCTTGCCAGGCTGGGGGTTGAACCACAACAACTGGACGCTGTGTTTCTGACTCATGAGCACAGTGACCACAGCAGTGGTGTGTCCGCGCTGTGCCGCAAGTATCAGCTGCCCCTGTATACCAGTTGGGGAACGCACGCTGCATTGCAACAGCGAGCAGATGTATCGTTGCTGCAAGTATTTCACATTGCTTGTGGTCAGGAAGTTCGAATTGGCGGGATGCGTATAGAGCCTGTGACCGTGCCACATGATGCTCGTGAGCCCTTACAGTTCCTGATTCACTCTACCCAGCACAAGCTTGGCATACTGACTGACCTCGGTAGCATCACCTCGCATGTTGTGAGTCGATTTACAGGGTGTACGGCCCTGCTATTGGAATGCAACCACGATCTTGAAATGCTGCACGATGGCCCCTACCCACCGCGGCTCAAGCAGAGGGTTTCCAGCGACTGGGGGCATTTGAGCAACGATCAGGCGCATAGTCTGCTGCAGTCCATCGGTACCCGAAGTCTGCGTTATCTTGTGCTTGCCCACATTAGTGAGCAGAACAACTCGGAAGAGAAAGTGTTGCAGAGCATCGCTGGCTTGGACACTGTGGAAGTGACGACCTTGTTGGCGAAACAAAATAGGGGGTTTGACTGGTTGGAGCTGGAAGAGTGTTTGGCAGTGCCCTACTAGACGGTGCTTATTCAGCTGCGGCGGGCTTACAATGCTCGGGCAGCGCCAAGTCCAGATCTGCTCGCAATTGAATAAACCTTTGCAGTTGCCGGCAATCGATGTTTGGGTTTTTGTTCAAATCCAGTATTTTCAGTTCAGTAAGGCTGGCCAGTGCCAATGGATCAACAATTCTGTTGCCGGACAACAGCAGAGTATGTAGTTTTGGCAGCTTGTGTAACTCAGTGATATCGAGCAAGCGGTTGGAATCGAGCTTGAGTTTGCGCAATTCCATGAACTGGGACAGGCCATTGAGCTTGCGAATTCCGGCATTGCTGCAATTCAATTGCTGCAGCTGCTCGACCGCCGTGATCTGCTGATCCTCGATTGTCTGTTTTATGCAGACCCGCAAGGCAGGGTCTTGCGCATGTACAGACTCTAGTAAGCCTGGCGGGGAATAAATCAGGCGGTCGTTCAGGCGCACATCATACTGAGCGCACGCCGTAGCCAAAGAAACCAGCAGGGCCGCGGTCCACGGTCTGATGCTTGTTAGAAGCGTCATTACTGTGTATTGTTTCAAGTTAGCAAACGTTTTGTCAGGCAATAGCTTGTCGCCTATTTTCAGCTCAGGAAATCACTATGCGTATCATTCTACTTGGCCCACCCGGCGCCGGCAAAGGAACCCAGGCACAGTTTATTATGGAGCGCTATGCAATTCCCCAAATTTCAACCGGGGATATGCTTCGTGCCGCAGTAAAAGCAGGCACAGAACTGGGCCTGGCAGCCAAAAAAATAATGGACTCTGGGGCGCTCGTTTCCGACGATATCATTATTGGTCTGGTCAAGGAACGAATTGCTGAAGATGATTGCCGCAATGGTTTTCTGTTTGATGGATTCCCGCGCACCATTCCACAAGCAGAGTCCTTACGCGATGCCGGAGTCCCAATTGATCATGTTGTAGAGATTGCTGTGGAAGATGAGGAAATTATCTCACGGCTAAGTGGCCGCAGGGTTCATCCGAGTTCTGGTCGTGTTTATCACATTACTCATAATCCTCCCGCGAAGGAAGGTGTGGATGATGAAACAGGCGAGGCTCTGGTGCAGCGCGATGATGACCACGAGGAAACTGTACGTAACAGGCTTGCTGTTTATCATGAGCAAACCGCGCCACTGGTGAGTTTTTACACCAGTATGTCAGGCCCCGCCGCACCGCAGTATCATCGCATAGCGGGAGTGGGTAGTGTGGAAGACATCAAAGCGGCGATATTGTCGGCTCTTGGTTGAAACCAGTGGTGTCTGACAAGAATACCGCCGTCATTTTATGTAATCTCGGAACGCCAGCAGCCCCGACCAGTGCCGGGGTGCGCAAATTTCTCTCCAGATTTTTGCGGGATCAAAGAGTGGTTGAGCTACCCAAACTGCTGTGGCTGCCAATTCTCTATTGCATAGTGTTGCCGCTGCGAGCTAAACGGGTTGCCGCCGCGTATTCGGAAATTTGGTTGGAAGAGGGTTCGCCGCTTAAAGTGATTACCCAGAAACAGGCAGCAGCACTTCGTGAGCGATTGCAAGCTTCCGGTTATCAGGTGGAATACGCGATGAGTTATAGCGAACCTGGGCTGGCTGAGGTGGTCGATAATGTGTTGGCGGCTGGGGCGGAAAGATTGTTGTTACTGCCTTTATACCCCCAGTACTCGGCAACCACGACAGCCACGATCTACGATCAGCTGACAGATATTGTCAGAAAACGGCGGGCACTACCGTCGCTGGAGATTATTTCAAGCTACCATTCTCACCCGCTTTACATTAAAGCCTTGGCCGCAACAGTGCGTGAGCACCGGAAGAACTATCCGCCCGCTGATGTTTTAGTTTTCTCTTTTCATGGCATACCCAAAGTAAATGTCAGCAAGGGTGACCCGTATGAGCAACACTGTGAAATGACTGCGAGTCTGGTGGCCAATGAGCTGGGATTGTCAGATCAGCAATGGCAGCTATGTTATCAGTCACGTTTTGGTAAACAGGAATGGTTGCAACCCTACACATCAGAAGTATTGCAGGAGCTTGGCAAGCAGAGTTTGTCCGTTGAAATTATTTGTCCCGCGTTTGCTGCGGATTGCCTCGAAACACTGGAAGAAATTGCCGGAGAAAATAAAGAACTGTTTGTGACGGCAGGGGGCAAATCGTTTCACTATATACCCTGTCTTAATGATCGCATTGACCATATTGATCTGTTGGAAAGCCTGGTTCTGAAAAAGTAATAGTTTGTTGGAAAAAACAAAATTAATAAGAGTCACAGCAGTTTTTTCCGTAAAACAAGCCAAAATGATAAATATCAACAAAAAAAACCGTACCCTTTGTTGATATGCAGGTGAAAAGCGAAGGCATATTGCCTATTATTTCTCTCAGCAATAAAACAAGTTAAAGCCTGTTTTTGCTGTTAGCGCATTCGCAACTTCATAGGAGAAGAAAATGCCCCAAGCGAAGAAAGCTGTAAAGAAAAAAACCACGGCCCGTAAGCCGGCAGCTAAAAAGCCCGCTGCAAAAAGCAGAGCGGTTGATCCAGCAGTAAAGAAGGCACAAGATGCTCTCGCCAAGCTGCAAAAGGACATTGCCAAAGAGAGTCGTTCACTGAAAGCAGAGCGCCGACGTGCAGCTGCTGCCAGAAAGAAGGCGGCTAAATCAAAGGCCGCTGCTGACAAGAATGCAGCGAAAAAGGCCAGTGCAGCAGCAACACGTATTTCCGGGCGCATCAAATCGTTGCGAGCTCGAGCAGCAACCGCCAGAGAGCGTCTGGCCAAGGTCAAGTCCGATGTGGCTCTGAAGAAGGCGGTTGCAGATTTTGAGGCTAAGTTGCTGGCGAAGCGAGCAGCGGCCGAAGCCAAAAAAGAGAAAGCGGCCGCAAAGAAAGCCGCTGCTGCCGCGAAGAAGAAAGCTGCTGCTGCGAAGAAGCGCGCTGCAGCTGCTGCGAAGAAAAAAGCCGCTGCGGCCAAGAAGAAGGCGGCTGCAGCCAAGCGCAAGGCCACTGCCAAGAAGAAGGCTCCAGCAAAGCGCAAGACCGCAGCCAAGAAGAAGGCTCCCGCAAAGCGCAAGACCGCGGCTAAGAAAAAGGCTGCGCCCAAGCGCAAGGCGGCCGCTAAGAAGAAGGCCGCTCCCAAGCGAAAGGCCGCTAAACGAAAGGCGCCAGCCAAGCGTAAAGCCGCTGCCAAGAAGAAGTAGATTTCCTCTACTTTATTGGTAACACGAAAGCCCCGCCTATGGTGGGGCTTTTTTGTTGCTCAGCGCCAAATGCGTCAATACTATTGGTCAGCCAATTGTTGTAAATTATTGATGTTGTCAAACGCGTTAGTCGCATCCGAGATATTGACTTCAAGCAGTTTTTGTTGGTTCTGCCATTGGTCTACTCTGCGTTCCCCTGTCGCAAGATAAGCGGGAATGCTCAGTGCGCTATTCTTCTTGAGCAACATAACCAAAGGTTGGCGCCGCACCCCATCATGGCAAACGACGACATCAATATTGCTGCTTGGGCTGAGTTGCGCGTACAAGCGATCCACGATATTGGCCGGGAGAGCGGGCATATCGCAGGGGCAGACAAACAGCAGTGGTTGCTTGCACAAGGGGGCCGCTGCCGCAATACCGGCTAGCGGGCCCTGGTAGTCAGGGAACCTGTCCATGACAACCGTTTTGCAATACTGTCGGTAGATATCCAGGTTACGATTGCAGCTTATCACCAGCTCGTCACAATGAGGTTTAGCGAGATCAACGGCGAATTCGATAAGCGGCCGTTTACGGTAAATGAGCAGACCTTTGTCTTGTGAACCCATTCGACTGCCCCGTCCTCCGGCCAGTATTACTGCGCAGATGTCTTTCTTTTTGGCCATGTTACGAATGATACAATAAGCTCCAGTGCATAAGAGAGTTGAATAGCGCTATGTCGCAAAACCTGTTAGCGATTGAAACGTCGCAGAGAACGTGCTCAGTTGCTGTAAGCAGTGCCGGCGGCAACTTCAGCGAGTCGCTATTGGCCGAACGACAGCATGCAGATTTGTTGCTTCCCATGGTGCATGATGTTCTTGCGAGGGCTGAGCTGGAACTGCGTGACCTAAACGCAATTGCTTTCTCGGCAGGCCCAGGTTCGTTTACGGGTGTTAGAATTGCCGCCAGTGTCACGCAGGGGCTAGCCTTCGGAGCAAATTGCGAAGTGATCCGCTTGTCTTCGCTGGCCATTCTGGCGGAAACGCTCGACCTTTTCCCCTCTATTACAGAGCGACGCGACCAGGCCAAGCTTGTTGTCCTGGATGCGCACATGGGCGAGTTGTACGTCGCTCAATATGCGCGCTCTGAGGGCAAGCTTGAGGCAGTGCTCAAGGACAGCCTAATGTCGGCACATGCTGCGCTGCAATTTGTGGAACAGTCGCTGTCATCAGATTCACCATGTTTGTTGGCCGGCAATGGAATCGACATTCTGCGTGAGCTGGCTGCCGACAATGCGCGGCAAATGCTGGCTGAGCAGTTGCAGGCAATTACGCCTGAGCTGCAGCGTATTCAGCCTGATGCAGTAGCGGCATTGAATTTGGCAAGTGAGCTGTACCAGGCAGGTACGCTACTCAGCCCAGAACAGGCGATCCCGATTTATCTGAGAGAGAAAGATGCCTGGCAAACACTTGAGCAACAGAAAATAGCCACTAACAGGAACGCATGATGGCGACAAGTAATGACACGAGAGAATTCAATTCAGGTTTGCTGAGCTTTCTTGAGCAGTCACCCACACCCTTTCACGCCGTGGCGATGTTACAGACTGCGCTTAAGAATGCCGGGTTTCTGGAGCTGAATGAGCAGGACGCATGGACACTGCAAGCGGAAGGCCGCTACTACCTTACCCGTAACGATTCCTCGCTTATAGCCTTTTCGGTGGGTGCCCAGCCACCAGTAGAAAAAGGAGTGCGGATTGTCGGGGCACATACTGACAGCCCGTGTTTGAAAGTGAAGCCGAATGCGGATATTCACCGTCACGGTTACCACCAGCTGGGCTTGGAAGTTTATGGCGGGGTGCTGCTGAACCCTTGGTTCGACCGTGACCTTTCCTTGGCCGGACGGGTCAGTTATCGACAAAAGAATGGTTCGGTCATTAACCGTCTGCTGAATTTCAAAAGGCCAATGGGCAGTATTCCCAGCCTGGCAATCCACCTGGATCGGGATGTAAACAGCCAGCGCAGCATTAATAGCCAGACAGATCTGCCCATGTTACTGGCGCTTGGTGATGCGCAGGAGAGTACTTCGTTCAGAGAATTATTGGCGGCGCAAATTGCTGTTGAGCATGGCGATTCCGATGTGGAGGACGTGCTGGCGTATGAAATCTCGTTGTTTGATACCCAGGCACCGAGTGTTTTGGGTGCGCGCGATGAGTTTATTGCCTCTGCCAGGCTGGACAATCTGCTGAGCTGTTATGCTGGCTTGCGGGCCTTACTGGCAGCTGAGGGTTCGGCAACCAAGGTGCTGGTTTGCAATGATCATGAAGAAGTCGGCAGTGTGTCTACCGCCGGTGCCAATGGGCCAATGTTGCGGGATTGTTTGCGCCGTATCTGCGGGGGAGATGAGGATTTTGTTCGAAGCATGCAGAAGTCCATGCTGGTGTCTGCAGACAATGCGCATGGCATCCATCCCAATTTCGCAGAGAAACACGATTCTCAGCATGGTCCGGTGCTCAACAAAGGTGTTGTTATAAAAATTAATGCCAATCAGCGCTATGCCAGTAACAGTGTAACTGAAGCGTGTTTCCGAGAGTGTGCTCGCCAGGCCGACACTCCATTGCAGAGTTTCGTGGTGCGTTCCGACATGGCCTGCGGTTCAACCATTGGTCCTATTACGGCCGCGGAGTTGGGTGTTCCCACCATTGATGTAGGAGTGCCCACTTTTGCCATGCACTCCATCCGTGAGTTTGCCGGAAGCCGTGATGCCTGCGATCTGGCCACTATTCTGGAAACATTCTATTCGCGTAGCTAGCCGGTTACAGTGGCACCTCAGGTTCTATTGCTGTCGGCATACGATGCGCCCAGCCATCGTTACTGGTGTCGACAGTTGCTTGAACAACTGCCGGAATTCAGCTGGACCTCACTGAGCTTGCCACCCAGGCATTTTGCGTGGCGAGCCCGTAGCAATGCTCTGCAATGGTTTCTGCAACAATGGGATGTTTTGCGGCGGCCTTACGACCTGATAGTCGCCACATCAATGGTCGATTTGACCGGTTTACGCAGCCTGCTGCCGAGTCTGGCTATGACTCCGACGATTTTGTATTTTCATGAAAACCAGTTTGTTTACCCGCAACGGTATGTTGCTAATGACTTAACGGATGTTCGATTGGCCAGCATTTACAGTGCATTGGCAGCGGACCGGCTAGCGTTTAATTCCGCATTCAATCGCGATACTTTTCTGGACGGTGTTGACCGTTTCTTGCGGAAGCTGCCCGATAAGCTGGCGAGGCCGGTGCTGGAGCAACTGAAGCCCAAATGCAGCGTGTTGCCGGTGCCTCTCGCAACCCAACCTGGCAGCCAACCCGTCAGCTGCGCAATACGCACAAAGCCGCTAGAGATTGTCTGGAATCACCGCTGGGAGCATGACAAGGGCCCGGAACGATTGCTCGCGTTTACCGAAGCCTTATTGAGCTCCGGTCTGGATTTTCGCCTGCACGTGGTGGGTCAACAGTTCCGCACCCGGCCGCCGGAATTCGCCAGGCTCAAAAGCCTGCTCGAGCAAAGCAATGCTGGCGCGAATCTGGGCCACTGGGGATATATTGCAGAACTGCCAATGTATCGGGACTTATTGCACGGCTGCGACGTTGTATTGTCCACCGCGCTCCATGATTTTCAGGGCTTGGCCGTGCTCGAAGCGGTACAGCACGGCTGTTTGCCTTTGGTCCCATGTCGGCTGGTCTACCCCGAATGGTTCGGTGTGCAGTTTTGTTATCAGGAAGAGTTGAGCAGCGTTCAGCAGGAAGCGGAAAATGCGGTCGCAAAGTTGCAAACCTTCATTAAGCGGCAAGCAAAACCTCCAGTGGTGAAACACCTGGAGGCGGAGCACTTGGCCCCAATTTATGCAAACTTTCTGCGCACAGCAATTGCTAGGGCAGGATAGCTTGACTTTGCGATGCTGTTAGCAGACTGCCTACTTTACTCTTTCTACAGCAACGCTTCTGCCGGTTTCCTGAATTTTTAAGCGGTAGTGGCCCAGCCAGTTTTTAGTAATGACTACCTCCGGTGAATTCATGCTTGCGTCATGGCGGCTTTTGATGCGCTGGCGCCAGACCTGGCCATTGTCCAGCTTGAATACGGTGTCGCCATCCCAGCCGTTAAACTCACCGATAATTCTTGCCTTGATGGTTTCTTCTTTTTGTATTTTTTTCACCGTCTTTGAATTGGCTTTAACGATCGAGGCTTCTGTGGCGGTGTAACGGGCCAACCACTGATTGAGGCGCTGCAGTTGTTTTTCAGTAAGCTGACTTAAACCGGCGGCCTCAAACTCACTGTTGCTCATCAATTGCTCAACTCCGGGGAAGTCTGAGTCTTCTGTTGAGGCTGTAGAGCTGGCCGCGCACCAAGCGAGCATCGATACATAAATTATTGATAAAAAAAGCTTTTTTTCTTTCATGCTGGATGGTCCGCAGGCCGTATAGAAATCGAACTCTAGCGTATTGCTGGGCGAACTGACAAATTAAATCCGCCGCTGAAATAAAATTGAAAAAAAATTGAGGTTGTCCGTCAGTTGCTCGTCTTAACCGCGTACAGGCCTGAATTACAGGCCTTGAAAATGGGCGCAAGCCCAAACTTTCCTTACTTACGAGGGTACTATCAATGAAGACAAGCAAGCTGGCCTCAGCGCTGCGCATTGCGACAGGTGTCGGTCTCGGTTTTACCGTTTTACCGTTCGCCGGTCACGTTGCGGCTCAGGATGAAGAGGTGTTGCTGGAGGAAGTGATCATTACGGGTAGCCGTATCACTCAGCCGGGAATGGTCTCATCCAGTCCAATTAACTCACTTTCAGAAACCGATATCGGATATTTCCAGCAACCGGAAATTGAGCGGATTATCAAGCAGCTACCAGGCACCATCCCAGGTGACGGACAAAACGTAAACAACGGCACAGCGGGTGCTGCGACCATCGACCTGCGGGGTCTTGGCGCGGAGCGAAACCTGATTCTTATTAATGGCCGACGTACAGTACCTTTCAACTACGACGGTGAAGTAGACACTGCGTCCATCCCAACAGCTTTGCTCGAGCGGGTTGACGTGATCACCGGTGGTGCCTCAGCGGTATATGGCTCAGACGCGATTGCCGGTGCGGTTAACTTCGTGCTCAAGCGAGACTTCGAAGGCGTTGAACTGCGCACCAGCCGCAGCCAGACCAGTGAGTCGGACGGAGAAACCAATAATATCTCCCTGACTGTGGGCTCCAATCTCGATGGCGACCGCGGTAACATCGCATTGTCAGCGAGCTGGATGGACCGGGAACAGGTACTGCTGGGTCAGCGCCCACTGGGCTTGTTGGGTATCGACACGGCCAGTGGTGCTAACTTTGCAGAATTTCTCGCCGGCCAGGGCCCACTGCAACCCGAAGCTGGCTGTGGCGGACCTAACGTGGTCGCGGCGGGTGGTTCTACTACCTCAATGCCAACTCGTTTCGCCATTGTTGGCGGTGGTGCCGCTGCCTCAGGTCAATTCCGTGAAGACGGAACCCTGGGCACGGAATGTAGTCGATTTAACTTCAACCCGTTTAACTTCTATCAAACTCCGATGGAGCGTTACTCGGCTACGGTAACCGGCCACTACGATGTGACTGAAGAAGTTGAGGTGTACTCTACTATTAATTACACCAACACAACCGTAGTTCAGCAGGTTGCTCCTTCCGGCACCTTTGGCGCCACTTTCAACCTGCCTCTGCAGAACCCGTTGATTGGTGACCAGGCGCGCCAGTTCATGATCGATGCGGGTAACACCGCGCTGGGAGCTGGCACCTTGACCAATGGACTGCTGTCCGGTGGCCCCGCAGGCGCCAACTGGGAAGATGTTAACGGCAACGGTGTTGTGGACGCCCAGGATTATCTGAACGTTCAGCTACGACGCCGAACCCTGGAACTTGGCCCCAGAACAGAGCGCTACGACTCTGATATGTGGACAGCCCTGGCCGGTGTGCGAGCCGACATTGGCGCAGACTGGAATGTGGATGCCAGCTTCCAGTACGGTGAATCCAACCGTACGACTGTTCGGGACGGTTACACCAACCTGACTAATATCCAGAACGCGCTGGACACCTTCGATGGTGTAACTTGTAATAACGGCGATGCCACCTGTGTACCGATCGACCTGTTCGGCGGTTTCGGCACCATTACCGATGCAATGGCAGGCTACGCGCGAGCGATCGCCCTGCAGCAGCAGAAGTATGAGCAGACCATTCTGAACATCACCTTTGACGGGCCGGTAGAAGCGGTTCGCCTGCCGTGGGCTGAGTCCTCGCTGGCATTGGCGGTCGGTTACGAAAACCGTCGCGAGAAAGGTTTGTTGGAGCCGGATGAGTGTCTGAAGCTCGCACCCGCAAGTTGTCAGGGCGGTGCAGGCGGTAACCTGTTACCGATCAGCGGCGGCTACAAGGTCAGTGAATTCTTCCTGGAAGGTAACATGCCATTGATCGAAGGCGCAGTAGGTGCTGAGTCTTTGAACCTTGAGTTTGGTATCCGTTCTTCAGACTACGATATTTCCAGTGGTCAGGAAGAAACCTGGAAAATCGGCTTGAACTGGCGTCCGGTGGAAAGCCTGATGGTTCGGCTCATGCAGCAGCAAGCAACCCGCGCACCGAATATCGGTGAGATCGCTTCTCCGGTTGTGACGGGTCTGGACAATGCGACGCTTGATCCATGCTCCATCGCAAATGCCGGTAACATCGACGCCCGTCTGCGGGACCTTTGTATCTCAACTGGTATGACGGCTGCTCAGGTAGGGTCTATCCAGGACATCGTTTCTGGCCAGATCAACACTCTGGAAGGCAGCAACCCTGCTGCATTGCCGGATTCTGAGACTGCAGACACCTTTACCGCAGGCTTTGTCTGGACTCCGGATTTCGCCTTCTTTAATAACTTCCAGATATCGGTTGACTACTACGACATCGATATCGAAGATATTATTGGCGAGCCATCGGCCCAGGAGATTCTCGACGCCTGTTACGTTGCGGGTGTGGCATCCGAATGTGCGAAGGTCATTCGAGTCAATGGCGACCTGACCCTGCCTGCTTCTGGTGTTCAACTGTTCACCACGAACCTTGAGTTCAAGAAGGCTGAAGGTATTGAAATTGGAATCAACACCGGTTTCGATATTGGCCTGGGTGAATTGCAGGTGTCGGCCAACATTAACAAGTACCTGACCAACGAAGAGCTGAGCAGCAGCATTTCCGCGGTTCGTGATTGTAATGGCTTCTTCGGCACCAACTGTGACCCGGTATCGGAATTGCGTTGGATTCAGCGTACTACCTGGTTGTGGGACGCCCTGGCTGTGTCACTGCAGTGGCGGCACATTGGCGAGGTTGATATCGAGCCAAATGAAGCCGCTAGCGTAGCACCGTTCTTCCAGCGAATCCGTGCTTACGACTACTTTGATCTGTTCGCCAGCTACACCATCAATGATTCGATCGAAATCAGCCTCAGTGCTGACAACCTGTTCGACGTTGATCCGCCTGTGGTTGGAAACGAAGCCGGTGACACCAGCTCTAACTCTGGTAACACCTTCCCAAGTAATTACGACACCATGGGTCGTATCTATAAGCTTGGAATCAAAGCGAGCTTCTAGAACGCCGGTTTACCAGCGAAACTATAAACGGGGCTTCGGCCCCGTTTTTTTTGCGTCCAATTCATTCCTGCCTGGGATGGGTTCATTTTTGTAGGCCTGGACAACCGGCCAAAGCATTAGCTTGTGGGCGTACTGCCTGACTCAGATGCTACAATACTCGTCTTTGTTCAGCGCCATTGTCAGTACCTGCATGAGTAAACTACGCTACCTCACCGGAATCACCACCACTGGAACGCCGCATCTCGGTAACTACGTAGGCGCTATCCGGCCGTCCATAGAGTCCAGCAAAAGTGCTGACTTTGAGTCGTTCTATTTTCTCGCCGACTACCATTCATTGATTAAAAGTTACGATGCCGCTGCGTTACAGCAATCCAGCAGGGAGATTTCTGCCACCTGGCTGGCTTTTGGCTTGAATACTGACAATGCCATTTTCTATCGCCAGTCTGATGTGCCGGAAATCCCCGAGCTCACCTGGATATTGACTTGCATGGCCGCTAAAGGCCTGATGAACCGGGCCCACGCCTATAAAGCGGCGGTCGCAGACAATGAGGAACACGGTGAGCGTGACCCAGACAAAGGCATCACCATGGGCCTGTACAGTTATCCGATTCTGATGGCTGCGGATATTCTGATGTTCAAAGCCAACAAGATTCCGGTTGGCAAAGACCAGATTCAGCATGTTGAAATGGCGCGCGACATAGCACAGCGTTTCAACCATCATTTTGGCGAGCACTTCGTACTGCCGGAAGCCGAGATCAATGAAGACGTCGCAGTGCTGAATGGTTTGGATGGTCGCAAAATGAGTAAAAGCTATAACAACACCATACCGTTGTTCGAGCCTTCCAAACGCCTGCGCAAGCTGATTATGAAAATCAAAACCAATTCACTTGAGCCGGGTGAACCCAAGGACCATGAGCACTGTACCCTGTTCCAGATTTATCAAGCTTTCGCAACGCCTGAGCAAGCTGCCAGCATGCGTGAGCAATATGCTGCGGGTATTGCCTGGGGCGACGCCAAACAACAATTGTTTGAGTACCTCGACAACTATCTCGCCGAGCCACGCGAGCGTTACAATGAGTTGATGGCTAACCCGGGAGAAATCGAGCGGGAATTGCAACGCGGTGCCGAGCGGGCCCGCGATCTGAGCCGTCCTTTTTTGCAAGAACTGCGCCACGCCATTGGTTTGGGCGGTTTGCCAATCTAAGCTGGCTGTTCAGCCGCATTCAGTGCTGGTAACGAATGCTGAAATACAAGGACCTGGGCGTGCCAACGAAATAGCGATGGTTGCCGAATGCGAAATCAGCGCGCTCCGCGTATTCACTGTCAAGCGCGTTCACCAGTCGTAGCCCCAGTTGCCAATGTTTGCCCAGCCTCGTGCTGGCGCGCAGGTTTACCAGGTCATGGCCGGAGTATTTTGCCGTGTTTTCCGGGTTCTGGAAGTACGAACCGAGACGCAGCCATTCAAGTTCGATATCGCTACGTTCATTGGGCTGCCACAGTAAACGAACATTGCCGCTGTAGCGCGGCGCCGTATCGATATCATTGCCATCGATATCTATGTTGCTGATGCGAATAGAGTTTGCATAACGATGGCGGGCATAGGTTCCGCTGATCATTAATGACAGCTTTTCACGCAGTTGGGTTGTTAGGTCCAGCTCAATGCCGGTGTGTGTGGATTCGCCACCACTAATATTTCGCCGGTCAGTGTCCTGAAATATGAAATCCTGTTTGCGCATGTGATAAAGCGAGCTGACAAACTGCAGCTTTCCAAATGCGCTGCGCCAGCCGAACTCGATGCTATCCATTTGCTCGGAATCGAGATCACTGACTTGCTGGCCAGCCTGCAAACGGTATAACTCGGTTGCCTGGGGAGCGCGGAAGCCGCGCGCCGCTTTGGCATACAGGCTGTGCGAATCACTCAGGCTGTGTACAACCGCCAGGCTTGGTGACCAGTCGTTGAAGGAATTGCTGCGGCTGTCCGGTGGCGTAAATCGGCAACCCTGAACGCCGGGTGCACAGGCTGAATTGCCGCCGGTATTGTTTCGATAATCGTATTCGGTGCTATCAAAACGCAAGCTGGCCACCAGCTCAGTATCGCGTCCTAACGGCAGGCGCGTACTGATAAACGGTGAGACCAATTGCGCATCCACATTGTAGTCGTAGTGCACGCCTGCCGGTAGTGTTGGGCTGAAAGGTTCGGCCTGAGTTTCCAGCAGATAGCCTTCGCTGTACTCCAGGTCCAAGCCAAAGCGCAGCTCAGCCGCGCCGACTGCTCGGCGCAGCATGAATTGCATGCCCAAGCTGTCTACGCCATTTTCCTCAAGAGACTGCCAGGGCAGGAAATGCTGTAAGAAGCGCATGTCAGCCGAACGCAGATAAGGGCGCATTTGTAGTTCCAAATCGTCAGATAACTGCAGTTGAATTTGCGAATAAAAGCGCAGTGCTTCAGCGTCTCGAAAAGCTTCTGGGTTGGGGTTGCTGCGCTTCAGCGCCTCATCCTTGTAAGCGTCTAGGCCTTGAATAAAGCCGGCAGTCTCCTGGTTCAGTTTTGTTACTGAAAGATGGTTTTTTATGCTGAATGTGCCGCCTTGATAATAATGACTCAGGTTCAGTTTGTGTTGATCAAAGCCTGATTCGTGTTTATAACCACCATCGCTGGTGCCATTGCCGTACAGCCGCAGCGCATGTTCGCCGAATTGCAGGCTTTGCGCAGCTTTTACCCGGTAATAGTCATCCGGACCAAATTCCGCCGCTAAATCAGTCTGCGCGCGGTTTGGTGGGCCGTAGCTGAGCACGTTGATAATGCCATGTACAGCATTTGACCCATACAAGGCACTTTGTGGGCCACGTACCACTTCAATGCTGTGAGCCTGCTCGCTGTTGACTTCAAAGAGCTGGTTCAGATTGCAAAAACCCGCTGCCCGCAATGCCAGACCATCCTCCGCCATCAGAAAAGCACCGCAAGCACCGGCGCCAGTCAGAACCGGTGAACGAATGGCTGTCAGGTGTTCTTGCCCATTGCCACGGCTTACCCAAACGCCCGGTACTCGTGCCAATGCCTCGTTGATATGAGTGTGGGCGACACGCTGGATGTTATCGTAACTGAGTAAGCCGGTATTGTTGGCCACTGACGGATAATCCCTGGCCTGGCGTTCGGCCGTAACGACCACGGTCTCCAGAGATTGGGCGTTACTGGTTGCTGCCGCCAGCAGCATTGTGAACAGTAATAGGCTGAGTGTGACGCGCATGCTGCTGTTAAGAGAAGGGTGGTACCAGAGGCCGGACTCGAACCGGCACGCTATCGCTAGCATCGGATTTTGAATCCGACGTGTCTACCAATTTCACCACTCTGGCACAATAAAAATCGAACGTAATCTGACTCCAACTTCAGGTGAATGCTCTGTATCGTCTACCACAACACCACTCTGGCACAAAAACTAGAAAACTAATGACTACTCCATATGCTACTGGGTGTTAATGCTTCGCATCGTCTACCACAACACCACTCTGGCACAATAAAAATCGAACGTAATCTGACTCCAACTTCAGGTGAATGCTCTGTATCGTCTACCACAACACCACTCTGGCACAAAAACTAGAAAACTAATGACTACTCCATATGCTACTGGGTGTTAATGCTTCGCATCGTCTACCACAACACCACTCTGGCACAATAAAAATCGAACGTAATCTGACTCCAACTTCAGGTGAATGCTCTGTATCGTCTACCACAACACCACTCTGGCACAAAAACTAGAAAACTAATGACTACTCCATATGCTACT
>JAUIHW010000030.1 GCA_030431775.1 Gammaproteobacteria bacterium | reverse complement strand
ACGGAGATTATCCAGATTCAGGTCATGACCGGCATTTACTCCGAGCCCGATGTCTGCCGCAACCTGGGCTGCTTCCCAATATTTCTTAAGCAGCGCTTTATCATCTGGGTTGGCGGCATACGGGCCGGTGTACAGCTCAATACGGTCGGCACCCAGCCGAGCTGCCCGCCTGATTTGCTCCACATCCGGGTCCATAAACAGGCTACTCCTGACCCCGAGTGAGCGCAATTGTTGCAACACCTTCTGCAATTCCCTGTTTGAACCGCTCAGGTCAAATCCATGGTCAGAAGTCAGCTGTTCTGGATTGTCAGGTACCAGCGTGCATTGGTCAGGGCGAACCGCTTCAACCAGAGCCATAAAGCCCGGGTAAGCGCTGACACCGGGTCGAGGGGCTGGCTCGGATGCTGCGAATGGATTGCCTTCGATATTAAACTCTATGTTCTGTCGCCGGGCGCACAGTTTGGCCAGTGGCTGGATATCTTGAGCGCGGATGTGACGTTGATCGGGGCGAGGGTGGACAGTGATCCCGTCGGCACCTGCTGTTATGCAACGCTCAGCGTAGCTTAGTACGTCAGGATGGTTGCCCTCTCGCGAGTTACGAATCAGTGCAATTTTGTTGAGGTTTACGCTAAGCGCGATCATTGGCTGATGCGGCTGATGCTCTTGATGAAAATTGCTTGCTCCGGAACATCATCGTGCATACCCCGACGACCCGTTTTTTGTATGGAAATCGTGTCAACCACGTCCATGCCTTCTATGACCTTGCCGAAAACAGCGTAACCATATTGCCCCATCCGGTAGTCCAGGCTGATGTTCATCCGAACGTTGATAAAAAACTGCGCGGTCGCGCTGTGCGGATCCGAGGTGCGCGCCATGGCGATTGTTCCCCGCTCATTATGCAAGCGATTTTTTGACTCGTTTTTGATGGGTGCAGCGGTAGGTTTCTCGTGCATTTCTGCGGTAAAGCCACCACCCTGGATCATGAAGCGTGGAATGACTCGGTGAAAAATGGTGTTGTTGTAGTGCCCGGCATCAACGTACTTCAGAAAATTCCGCACGGTTTCAGGCGCCTTTTGATCAAATAATTCAAGCGTGATTGTGCCGTGGCTGGTGCTTATTTGAACGTGCGTTGCAGCAGTGTTCCCGCTATTTGCAACCGTGGACAGCAGTAGCAGTCCGCAACACCACAGTGTTAACAGACTGTGCTTTAAGCCCACTCGGTACCTCGCTTTTTCGGCACCAGACGTGGTATTACCAGGGTCAAAATAACACCGAGCACAACAGCACCAGCGCCGTTGATAAACCATTCTTGATCAGACCGTTGCTTGAGACGGGTATTGTCAGCTTTCAGTACATCGATGGTATTTTTGTGCGACTCGTTTTCCTTCAGCAGTGCCTTGTTTTTCTGCGCGGTCTCGATATGGCTTTTGGAGATTTGCTGGATTTCACTGAGCTGGTCTTCAAGTCGTTTTTTGTCGCCGGTCAATGTGCTGACTTGCTGCTCAAGAGATTTGTTGTTTTCTCTGAGTTCAAACAATTGTTGTTGCAATGGTTTGCTCTTTGACGTGAGCGCCTCAATCGTTTTGTTGGCCTCCGCAAGCCGGTCCTCGGCGATCGGAATTTTGCTGACGTACTGCGATGGCAGATAACCTTCTTTGCCATCCCGCAGACGGACATGCGTAAAACCGCTTTCTTCATCGCTGCTTAGAATTTCAAGCCGAGTGCCGCTTACCAGACCACGATGGGTGATCGAGTGCCTAGACGAAGGGCCCGTGCGCATAGGGACATACAGCTTGTCATCCACCCAGCCGACTTCCGCCACAATTGCTGGTGACACCTGAAGCACAAAGCACAATATTGCGGTGCGAAAGAAAAAATGCCTCATTACCGTTTGATCCTGCTTCTTAATCAGCCAAAGAATAAGCGTCGTGTAAAAGTAATGTAATCCAGATCAGGATGCTGTCAAATTGTGCAGCTAAAGGAACGCTCAGACGCAGCAAAAATACCAAAAACAGCTAGCCTGGTTCTTCCTCGCTGATGTGCGGGGCAATAATCACGGCGGTGAGCACGGCCAGCAACAGCGTGAAGCCAATTGCGCTGTACAGCTTGTAGCTCACCCAGAAGGCTTCACTGAACTGGTAGGCCACCACCAGATTCAACGTGCCGACAACCAGGAAATTAGCGATCCACAGCAGGTTGAGACGTTTCCAGATTGCAGCAGGCAGGGCAACCTGGTCGCCCAGACCTCGTTCAAGCAGCGTTTTTCGACCAATGAAAGGAGCGACAATAAACGCTGCCGCCAGGGCCCAGTTAAACACGGTGGGTTTCCACTGTATGAATAGTTCACTGCGCAGTAACAGCGTTGCAGAGCCAAACACGAGCACGGCCGCAAACAGCCACAACAGGCGTTTTTCGAAAGCCCCGGTTAGCAGCCGTGTCAGTGCAAGCTGGGCGGCGGTTGCGAGCATCAAAACGGCCGTTGCCGAATAAATACCATCGAAGGTGTAGTGTAAACCGGCCACTGCGATTTCCTGGCCGTCCAGTTGGTACACGATAAAAAAGAGCAGGACAGGGACTAATTCGGCTAGTTGTTTCATGGCGTCGAGTGAGTGGTTAAATTCAGAGTACTTCAGAATACGGACGTGAGTATAATGCCCGGCCTTTCTCGGCGAAGGCCGGGACGGGAGTGTAAACGATCTGGCCCGGCGACATCACGTGAAGATTGACCTACATACACATACTAATCGCTCTGACGGTAGCTTGTCGCCAGCTGAATTGCTGGAAAGTGCGCTGTCGCAGGGCGTTTCCGTGCTGGCAATCACAGACCACGATACGGTAGCTGGTGTGGACGATGCGCGCCATTACCTGGCCGAGTCCGCAGTGGCTGAGCGTTTCGCAAATTTTCAACTGATCAGTGGGGTGGAGATTTCGTCCCGCTGGGGAAGCTGCCCGGTGCATGTCTTGGGTCTCGCCGTGAACACGTCGCACCCGGCGTTGCTGGCTTTCCTGGGCCGGCAACAGGCGTTACGCTGTGAGCGCAATCATCGCTTGTTAGCCCGCCTCGATGAATTGGGGTATTACGGCGTTCGGGACTGCTTCAGAGGTGGCGCGATGCAGGCTGTCAATCGTCCAGCCATCGCTGCGTGTCTGGCTGAGTTGGCCTATGTCCCCGATTCGCGCCGCGCGTTTAAACGCATACTGGGCAAGGGCAAAGCGGCCAGTATTGCCGTTGACTGGCCAGGGCTTGATGAAACGGTCGCGATTATTCGCCGCTCGGGAGGGTACGCGGTTCTGGCCCACCCGCTGCATTACAAACTGGGTGGACGCCGATTGCAGGCATTGGCGGCCGAATTCAGCCAGTGTGGAGGGCATGCGCTGGAAGCTTGTACCGGTATTCAGCCAAGAGCGGATGTCAATCGTCTGACAAAGCTGGCTCGCCAGCATCAATTGCTGGTCAGTCAGGGCAGTGATTTTCACGGCGCCAGCAGTCCCTGGAGACATCTTGGTGCCGTTCAAGGTTTACCAGCTCACTGCGATACGTTGTGGGAACACTGGCAAGCGGAGTCGCTGTTGAGATGAGTCAGTTCTTTCAGGTCCACCCGGATAATCCGCAGCAGCGCTTGATACGCAGTGCTGCGGACATAATTGCGGCGGGAGGGGTCATCGCGTACCCAACCGACTCGGCTTACGCGTTGGGTTGTCAGATTGGCGACAAAACTGCATTGGATCGTATTCGACGTTTACGTCAACTTGACAAGCACCACAACTTTACCCTGATGGTTCGTGATTTGTCGGAGTTGGCGAACTACGCCCGCGTGGACAACAGCGTGTTTCGCACATTGAAACACCTGACGCCAGGGCCCTACACCTTCATTTTACCGGCCACCCGAGAAGTGCCGCGCCGCCTGATGCACCCTAAACGCAAGACCATTGGTCTGCGGGTGCCAGACCATGCAGTCGCCCAGGCGCTGCTGGCCACCCTCGGTGAGCCGCTGATGAGCGTTACTCTTATTCTGCCCGGTGACCGGGAGCCCTTAATCGACCCTTACGAAATGCGCGACTTGCTGGGCAGCCAGGTTGATCTGGTCATCGATGGCGGCTATTGCGGCATGGAGCCGACGACCATCGTCGCAATCGACGAGGACGGGATACAGCTTGTTCGCGAAGGGAAGGGACCTGTGGATGTATTTTCCGGCTGATATGTCTTTCGTGCACCGGAGCCAGTATAATCGCGCCGAACGTTACATTGGTGATTAAGTGAGCGAGGAAGCCATAAGCGACAGAGCACAGAATGCGGTTGAACCCCAGACGCACGGCGGCGGGCAGCCCTTCGTCGCGGTGGTTAATGGCAAGTCGCTTACCGAGCTGCCGGAAGACCTGTACATACCACCGGATGCGCTGGCGATTGTGCTGGAAACCTTCCAGGGCCCTCTGGACTTGCTGCTTTACCTGATCAAGCGCCACAACCTCGATATTCTTGAGTTGGATGTGGCCAGGGTTACCGCGCAGTACATGGCATACGTTGAAATGATGGATGCGCTGCGCTTTGAACTGGCTGCAGAATACCTGGTAATGGCAGCGATGCTGGCACAGATAAAATCGCGCATGCTGCTGCCCAAGAAGGCCGAAGCGGAAGCCGAAGAAGATGATCCGCGCGCTGAACTGATCAGGCGCTTGCAGGAATATGAACGCTTCAAGGAAGCCGCCGAGAAGATTGACGAGCTTCCCAGAGAAGGACGGGATTATACGGTAGTGGCCATCGAGCCTCCCGACTACGAGCAGGAGCGGCCGCAGCCGGATGTCAGCATGCAGGAACTGATGCTGGCCATGGGCGAGGTGCTGCGCCGTGCTGAAATGTACGAGCATCACCATATCGTTCTGGAGCCGCTGTCCACGCGGGAAAAAATGGCCAGTATGCTGGAGCGTGTCAGTAGCGAAAAGTTTGTTCCATTGCTGTCAATGTTTGTGGTGGAAGAAGGTCGCTTGGGGGTGATCGTAACGTTTCTGGCGATGATGGAATTATTGAAAGAGGAGCTGATCGATATCGTGCAGTCGGAAATTTTTGGTCCCATTCACTTGAAAGCCAAGGAAGCGGCCTGATGGAAGTATCAGAGCTGAAAAGAGTTGTTGAAGGTGCTTTGCTGGCGTCAGGGAGGCCTCTCAGCCTGCGCGAGTTGGGCAATCTGTTCGACGTTAAGGGCAAACCCGACAACGAGCTGTTGCGCCAGGCGCTGGCCGAATTGGCGGATGAATGTGATGAGCGCGCATACGAACTGAAAGAAGTTGCGAGCGGCTTCCGTTTTCAGGTGAAAAGCAAGTACGGGGTCTGGGTGAGCCGATTATGGGAAGAAAAGCCGCCACGTTATTCGCGCGCTCTCCTGGAAACCCTGGCCTTGGTCGCCTACAAGCAGCCCATCACCCGCGGCGAAATTGAAGATGTGCGCGGGGTCGCGGTCAGCACAAACATTATTCGCTCGCTGTTGGAGCGTGGCTGGGTGCGGGTTGTTGGCCATCGAGACGTGCCAGGAAAACCGGCAATGTACGCAACCACCAGAGAGTTTCTCGATTATTTCAACCTTAAGGGGCTGAGCCAATTGCCAAGTCTGGCTGACATCAAGGAGATCGCTACTGCGGAACCTGAGCTGGAACTTGATGAAGCGCCGGTAACTGGGCGCAGCATAGAACTGCCGGTTGAGGATCTGCCCGCCATTAATGATGAGCAGAGTGTCGAGGCAGAAGTGTCCAATGCTGCTTCTGATCCTGACCAGGCTGCGACGACCAGCCTGGAAGTGCCTGATTCAGAGCAAGCAGACACAGTGCCTGAGCCGGAAGACGTTGACCCAGACGCCAACTTCAAACCACTGCCTAACTGACCGTTGCGGTTTGTTGCCGGGGGCAGGCCAAATAACATTATGGATGAAAAACTTCAGAAGGTGCTGGCGCGAAAAGGCTTTGGCTCGCGGCGTGAGCTAGAGCGCTGGATCGCCGATGGCCGGGTCAAAGTGAACGGTAAAGTGGCCCGTTTGGGCGACCGGGTCAGTGACAGTGATCGCCTGCAGGTGGATGGTCGGGAAGTGCGTGCCCGCACGACCGAGCAGCAGGCAAAGGTTTTACTGTACCACAAGCCAACCGGAGAGGTTTGCAGTCGCAAAGACCCCGAAGGACGGCCCAGTGTTTATGATCGGCTGCCGCGCCTGCGCCAACAGCGCTGGATCAGTATTGGCCGTCTTGACCTCAATACCAGTGGTTTGCTGCTGTTCACCACAGACGGTGAGTTGGCCAACGCGCTGATGCACCCTTCCTCAGGCATTGATCGCGAATACCTGGTGCGCGTAAACGGAGAGGTGGATGAGGCTATGCTGGAGCGCCTGCGGGCAGGCGTGGAATTGGACGACGGGGTCGCTCGATTCACCGACATACAGGCCGGTCGCGGCGCTGCGGCAGGGAGCAATCACTGGTTCTATGTTGCCCTGACTGAAGGCCGTAATCGCGAAGTACGACGGTTGTGGGAGTCTCAGGGCGTGCAGGTCAGTCGCCTGAAGCGGGTAAGGTTTGGTCCAGTGGTCATACCGTCGGCAATCAAGGCCGGACGCTTCAAAGAGTTCAGTGCAGCCGAATGCCGGGAAATCTACCAGTATGTCGGTTTGCCTGCTCCCCGGGGGTTGAGTCAGCGTCGACCTACTGGGCGTTCAGCGCCATCCCGTTGACGGCACAGCTGGCGTCGTCCATCAGGTACAAATAGGGCAGCATTATTTCCTCGGGATGAGGATTGTCGTCTGGATTTTCTGCGGGATAGGCCGCCTGGCGCATTGCCGTGCAGGTAGCGCCCGGGTTGATACTGTTGACACGGATATTGCTGGTGTTTTCCAGCTCACTCGCCAACACCTGCATCAGGCCTTCAGTGGCAAACTTGGATGCCGCATACGCCCCCCAGTAGGCCTTGCCTCGCCGGCCAACGCCGGACGAGGTGAATAACAGAGAGGCGTTCTTGGCGAGCTTGAGCGTCGGTAGAAGTGCCTTACTTAGCAGAAATGCTGAATTAACATTCACCTGCATGACGTCTTGCCACACCTGCGCGCTGTAATTCTCAATCGGTTTGCGCTCCCCGAGCAGCGAGGCGTTGTGGAGTAGGCCGTCAAGCCGATGATACTGTTCACTTACCGCATCGGCCAATTGTCGATAGGCTGTTTCATCAGTGCTGGCCAGATCGAAAGTATACATAATCGGCTCGCGGCAGCCGCCCGCCAGCATTTCATCGTAAGTTTGCTCAAGCTTTTCTGTGGTTCTTCCTACAAGAATGACTTCAGCACCATTCTGGGCGTAGGTTCTGGCAGCCGCCTGTCCGATACCGCTGCCAGCACCCGTTACCAGAATGACCTTGCCATCAAGGCACATCGGCGCCGGTTGGTAGTTTAGTAAATATTCCTGCATGCTATCGTTTGTACTCAGTGTGAAGAATGGCTGGAATCTCGTGAGCGCTGTCCACCGTGTGGTTGGCCTTCCAGGCGAGGGCGGCTTCTCGATCTGTGACATAACCGTAGGCCGCTGCAATTGTTCGCATACCGGCGTTTCGGCCAGCTTCGATGTCTCTGCTGTGATCGCCCACATAGATGCAGTGGCCTGGCGAGACGCCAAGTGCCAGGGCGGCCTTTAGCATCGGTTCTGCCGCGGGTTTAGTTTGTCTGACATCGTCCGGGCAAACCAGAACCTGATGTTCAGGCTCAAGACCGATTCGCTCCATCAGAGGCTCTGCAAAACGGCGCGGTTTGTTGGTAACAATGCCCCAGGGCAGCCCAAGTTCGGCAATGAATTGTAAGGTGGTCGGTATCCCATCGAAAGGAACAGTAGCCTGGCCTGCCACCTCGGCATAGATCGACAGGAATTCTTCGCGACGCGCCTCAAACAGCGGCTGATCAGGAGACATTTCAAAGGCCAGGCTTACCATGGCGCGGGCCCCATCAGAGACTGTTTCCCGAATGGCCGAAGCATCGGGAGGCAGACGCTTATGCCGCTTGCACTGCTCACGAATCACCACAATAAAATCGTCAGCAGTGTCCAGCAAGGTACCATCCAGATCAAATAAAACCGCTCCGCTGCTTGTCATTCCAGTACCAGATGCATCAGGTAATTGACGTCGGTGTCATTGCCAAGCGCATAGCGCTTGGTGATGGGGTTGTAGGTCATTCCGGTAACGTCGCGCAGCTTCAGCCCCGCCGGTCTCGCCCAGCTTGCCAATTCGGATGGCTTGATAAACTTGCGATAATCATGCGTGCCTTTCTGGAGCATTTGCAGTATGTATTCGGCGCCGACGATCGCCAGCAGGTAGGCTTTGGGATTGCGATTGATGGTGGATAAAAACAAATGCCCACCCGGCTTGAGCAATCGAGCGCAGCTGTCAATCACCGAGGCCGGGTCGGGAACATGCTCCAGCATTTCCAGGCAGGTGACCAGGTCATATTTGCCGGGCTCGTCGCTGGCAATCTGTTCGGCGGTGCAGCAGCGGTAGTCAATGTCGAGGCCGGATTCCAGCAGGTGCAACCGGGCAACCTCCAGTGAGGTTTCGGCCATATCAATCGCCGTGACTATTGCACCGCGTTGGGCTAGCGCTTCCGCTACAATCCCGCCACCGCAACCGATATCCAGAGCCTGTTTTCCTGCCAGCGGACAGCGTTGCTCAATGTAGCCGAGTCGCAGTGGGTTGATGTCATGCAGCGGTTTGAATTCTGACTCCCGATCCCACCAGCGATTCGCCAGCGCATCAAATTTGTCGACTTCTTTGGGATCAAGATTGGCTTGGTCTTGCATACGGATCACTGTCTTAACACGTTGCGCCACTGGTTCACCTGGTTGCGCAATTCAGTCAGATTGAAATTTAACAGGCGGCCGCCTTCCAGACGTAACTCGCCGGCAGACCAAACATGCGAAATGTGTTGGCTGTTGGCGCAGTAAACCAGTTGGGCAATTGGATCATAGAGCGGCCAGTATTCGGGCTGATCAAGATCAATGGCGAAGCAATCGGCTTGCTTGCCTGCCTCAAGGCTACCAATATCGGCGTCTTTGCCCAAGGCCCTGGCGCCATTGATTGTGGCTTGACGAAGTGCCTGAACGGCATTGAGCGCGTGTGCTTCGCCTGCCACTCCTTTGGCCAGCAAGGCACTGGTGGTCAGTTCATTGAGCATGTCCAACCTGTTATTGCTGGCCGCTCCGTCAGTGCCCAGAGCGACATTGACCCCGGCCTGCAACAGTTTTTGAATGGGGCTGAACCCACTGGCCAGTTTCAGGTTGGCCCGCGGACAATGCGCAACATGGGTGCCGGTGGTGCTTAGAATTTCCAGATCCGTATCGTCCACATGACACATGTGCGCGCAACACAAACGGGGCGAGGCAAGCCCAATCTCATGCAGCATTGCGAGCGGCCGCTGGCCATGCTCGTGAACGAAGGCCTGGATTTCCTGCTCACTTTCATGCACGTGCATGTGCACACCGGCATCAATTTCCTCTGCCAGAGTAAGCACCTTGAGCAGAGTTTCGCGGCTGACGGTGTACGGTGCGTGTGGCCCGAAGCACACATCCACGTAAGCGCTGTGTTTGTAGTCATCCAGTACCTGCAAACCTTTGTCGATGTATTCCTGCAAAGACTTGGCCCAGGCGGTTTCCAGCTCCAGTACCGGAAAGGCAAGCTGCGTGCGCAAGCCGTGGCGGTGAGCGACAGCGGCCGTCACACCGGGGTAAAAATACATGTCGGAAAAACACGTGGTTCCACTGCGGAGCATTTCGGCAGCGGCCAGGCTGGCGCCAACTTCAACGAAGCCGGCATCCACATGCGCGGTTTCTGCTGGCCAGATATGCTCTGTCAGCCAGGTCATTAATGGCAGGTCATCCGCAAAGCCCCGGAACAGAGTCATTGCGGCGTGGCCGTGAGCGTTCACCAGGCCAGGGCAAAGCAAATGGGTATCAAGCGTAAAGTTCTTTTCTGCTGAGAAACGTTGCCTGGCTTCCTGCTGTGGATAGATCCCCACAATCGTGTTGCCATCAATTGCAAGGCTGGCGTTCTCATGCACAGTGTTAGCCGGATCGACTGCAGCAATCCAGCGCGCATGCACCAGCACGTCGATCGGTTTTTTTGGCGCGTCAGATTGGGTTTGCGGCACGGTCCGGTGGTTCACAGGGCGTTGAACGAGAAGTATATCTCATTCAACGCCCTGCGAGCGGTTTAGGGTCACAGTGTGGTACAATTGGGCGTTTGATTTCTCGACTTGCACGCCCGATTGGCGGGTGGTGCCTACCCAAGGAATAAGAAGTATTCATGGCTGAACTTGCAAAAGAACTGGTCCCGGTCAATATTGAGGACGAACTGAAACAGTCATACCTTGACTACGCCATGTCAGTCATCGTGGGGCGAGCCCTGCCGGACGTTCGGGACGGTTTGAAGCCGGTGCATCGGCGGGTTTTATTCGCAATGAATGAACTGGGCAATGACTGGAACAAGGCCTATAAGAAGTCAGCCAGAATCGTCGGCGACGTTATTGGTAAATACCATCCCCACGGTGACAGTGCGGTCTACGACACCATTGTGCGAATGGCGCAACCTTTCTCGTTACGCTACATGTTGGTTGACGGGCAGGGTAACTTCGGCTCAATTGATGGCGATTCCGCAGCCGCCATGCGTTACACCGAAATCCGCATGCAGAAACTGGCCCATGACCTGTTGATGGATCTCGACAAGGAAACGGTCGATTTCGTGCCCAACTATGACAACACCGAACAGATACCGGATGTATTGCCTACCCGGGTTCCTAATCTGCTGGTCAATGGTTCTTCGGGAATAGCCGTTGGTATGGCCACCAACATACCACCGCATAATATCAATGAGGTTATTGATGCCTGTCTGTTGCTGATGGACAGGCCCGAAGCGGGTATCGATGAGCTCATGCAGGTGTTGCCTGGGCCTGATTTTCCTACTGGCGCAATAATTAACGGGCGCGCAGGGATTGCTTCGGCCTATCGCACCGGACGTGGACGTATCTATGTGCGGGCCAGAGCGACCGTTGAAGTCAATGAAAAAACCGGTCGGGAAACCATTATCGTTACGGAAATTCCCTATCAACTCAATAAAGCTAAGTTAATCGAGCGAATCGCCGAGCTGGTCAAGGATAAAAAGCTTGAAGGTATTTCAGAATTGCGTGACGAGTCAGACAAGGATGGCCTGCGGGTGGTCATCGAGCTGCGACGCGGTGAATCCGGTGAGGTGGTGCTGAATAACCTGTACTCGCAAACCAACCTGCAGTCCGTGTTCGGAATCAATATGGTTGCACTGGTAGACGGGCAGCCCAAACTGCTGAACCTGAAAGAGCTGCTGCAGGCGTTTGTCAGGCATCGTCGTGAAGTGGTGACACGGCGCACGATCTACCTTCTGCGCAAAGCGCGTGAAAGAGCCCATCTGCTTGAAGGTTGGGCGGTCGCCTTGGCCAATATCGACCCGGTGATTGAATTGATCAAATCATCGCCCACTGCAGCGGAAGCCAGAGCCAAATTGTTAGCGCGATCCTGGCCGCCCGGGTCGTCAGTGCTTAGCATGCTCGAACGAGCTGGCGACGAGTCGTCGAAACCCAGTGACCTGCCGACGCACCTTGGCCTGCGCGATGGCGAGTACTATCTTTCCGAGCAACAGGCCCAAGCTATTCTGGAATTGCGTCTGCACAGGCTCACCGGACTGGAAACTGAAAAGCTACTGCAGGAATACGGGGAAAAGATAGAGGAAATAATCGGCTACCTGAAAATACTGGCCGATTCTGATCGCCTGATGCAGGTGATTCGCGAGGAGTTGGAGCAGGTCAAGAAGGATTTTGGTGATGAGCGGCGCACCGAAATTACCGATTCAGTGCAGGATCTGACAGCCGAAGATCTGATTGCTGAAGAATACCGGGTAGTGACCCTGTCGCATTTTGGTTACGCCAAAACCCAGTCGCTAGAGGACTACCGTGCACAACGGCGAGGTGGTAAAGGCAAAACGGCGACCTCGGTCAGGGACGAGGATTTTGTTGAACATCTGTTAATTGCCAATACTCATGACACCATTCTTTGTTTCAGCAATTACGGAAAAGTCTATTGGTTGCGAGTGTTTCACATACCGCTGGGTAGTCGAACATCGCGCGGTCGACCGATGGTCAACCTGCTGCCACTGGATGAAGGTGAGCGGATTACGTCCATTCTGCCGGTTGAGTCGTATGAGGACGACCACTATGTCTTTATGGCGACTTCCAAAGGTGTTGTAAAGAAAACGGCGCTGCCTAATTTCTCACGGCAGCGCAGTGTCGGTTTGCGGGCAATTGAACTGGATGACGACGATCACCTGGTGGGTACCGCTATTACCAATGGTAAGTCCGATATTTTACTGGCGAGCGACTCCGGCAAGGTTATTCGTTTTTCAGAGCAGGACGTGCGTCCGATGGGGCGGGTTGCCCGCGGGGTACGAGGGATGAAATTGCCCGGGGCCAATCGGGTAATCTCGTTGATGGTCGCGGATGATGAAGCGGCTATTCTCTGTGTCAGTGTCAATGGTTATGGTAAGCGCACGCTGGTGTCCGAGTTTTCCACTATTGGTCGTGGGGGACAGGGCGTGATTGGGATTCAGTCCAGTGCGAGAAATGGTGAAATAGTCGGTGCTATTCAAGTGCATGATGGTGACGAAATGATGCTGATCAGCGACCAGGGTATGTTGGTTCGCACAAAAGTTGACGAGGTGTCAGTGCTCGGTCGCAACACTCAGGGTGTTTGCCTTATTCGGGTCAAGGAGGGGGAGCAGATAGTCGGTGTGGCGCGGGTCGAAGAAGATGACGAGGCGGATGCAGCGGTTGAGGGAATGGAGGAACCATGAGCGTTGGAGTGGACCGGAGTTTTAATTTTTGTGCGGGGCCGGCCGCCTTGCCAGAGGCCGTGTTAACTCAAGCCAGGGAAGAACTGCTGAATTGGCGGCAGCGTGGCCTGTCGGTGATGGAAATGAGCCACAGAAGCGAGGAGTTTGTGGCCATTGCAGAGCAGGCCGAGAATTCCTTGCGTCGGCTGCTGGATATAAGCGATGACTATGCGGTGTTGTTTATGCAGGGCGGCGCGACCATGCAGTTTTCTGCAGTGCCACTGAATTTGTTGGGTGGAAATGGCCGGGCGGATTACGTGAACACCGGGCAATGGTCCAAGAAAGCCATCAAGGAGGCGGCTCGCTACGCAGATGTCAAAGTTGTCGCCAGTTCAGAGTCGACTAATTTCACTACAGTGCCTGATTTCTCTGGCTGGGAATGTCGTGCAGATGCCGCTTATTGTCACTACACGCCCAATGAAACCATCGGCGGCGTGGAATTTTCATTTGTCCCAGACCTGAATGTGCCGTTGGTGGCCGACATGTCTTCCACCATTTTGTCTCGGCCCGTTGATGTAAGCCAATTTGGGCTCATCTATGCTGGGGCGCAGAAGAACATTGGGCCGGCTGGTCTCACCGTCGTGATTGTGCGTCGTGACCTGCTGGGTAATGCGCATGCGCTGACACCAAGCTTGCTGGACTATCAGTTTGTTGCTGACAACGATTCCATGCAAAACACCCCGCCTACCTATTCCTGGTATCTGGCAGGGCTGGTTTTTCAGTGGTTGCTGGACCGCGGGGGTCTTAAAGAGCAGGCGCGAACTAACGAGCAAAAGGCGAGTGCGCTCTATGATGCCATTGACAACAGTAGCTTCTACGACAATCCGGTCGAGCCTCAGAGCCGCTCCTGGATGAACGTGCCCTTCACCTTGGCGAATCCGGAGCTGGATTCATTGTTCCTGAAAAAGGCCGAGCAGCGCGGTTTGTTAAACCTTAAAGGGCATCGTTCGGTCGGTGGCATGCGGGCGAGCATCTACAATGCTGTGGAAATGGAAGCGGTCCAGGCGTTGATCAGCTTCATGTACGACTTCGAGCGAGAGTGTGCCTGAATACCATGTCCGAAACCACTGACCTCAGCATACTGCGCCAGCAAATTGATGCCTTGGATGAGCAGATTCAACAGTTACTTAATGACCGTGCGGCCATTGCACTGCAGGTGGCCAAGGTTAAACTCGAGGAAATGCTGCAAGCGGGCAGACCGCTGTCAGAAGTGGAGTTTTATCGGCCGGAGCGCGAAGCTCAGGTGCTCAGTCAGGTCATGCAGCGTAATAAAGGGCCGCTTGACGATCATGTGGTGGCGCACATTTTCAGAGAGATTATTTCGGCTTGCTTGGCGCTGGAAAAGCCCACTGAAGTCGCTTTTTTCGGGCCTGAAGGAACCTACACACATCAGGCCGCGTTAAAACATTTTGGGCAGGCGGCTATCGTTTCTGCCTTTCCTTCAATTTCCGCGGTGTTCAGCCAAGTGGAGAGCGGACAGGTGCGCTACGGAGTTGTACCGGTGGAAAACTCCACCGAAGGCATGGTTTCGCATACCTTAGATAATTTCGTTAAATCATCGTTGAAAATATGCGGCGAGGTGGAGCTTCGAATCCATTTGCAATTGCTGATCAACCGCGATGCAACGGTGGACAGTTTTACTAAAATTTGCGGTCACCAACAGGCATTGGCGCAATGCCAAACCTGGCTGGCCACTCACTGGCCCGATATGGAAGTCACGGCGGTCAGCAGCAACGCAGCTGCCGCGAAGATGGCGGCGGAAGACCCTACTGTTGCGGCTGTGGCCAGTACTATGGCCGCTGAGCTGTATGATTTGCGTTGTGTTGCCGAAAATATTGAAGATCGTACGGATAATGCCACGCGGTTTTTGGTCTTGTCCGAGAATGACGTGCCGTCTTGTGGAGACGATAAGACCTCGATCATTGTCGCCACCCGAAACCGTCCCGGCGCACTGTTCAAACTGCTTGAACCGTTTGATCGTGAAGGTGTGATGTTGACCCGGATAGATACCCGCCCGTCGCAAAGCGAAGCCTGGTCCTATCTGTTTTTTATCGAATTTGAGGGGCATAGAGAAGCGGAGACAATCCGCCGCATCCTGCTTGAGCTGGAAGAGCTGTCTTCCATGGTGAAAGTACTTGGTTCATACCCCAGAGCACCTTTCTAATGAACTCAGTAAGCCGTGAAGAAAGCCTGCTGGTCGTGGGAATGGGTATGATCGGCGGCTCGGTACTGCTTAGTGCGTGCGCAGCTGGTAGCGCTCGCCATATTTTGGGTTTCGATCGTGACTCCAGCACCATGCAAACGGCCTGTGAGCAAGGGGTTATCGAAAATTCTGCCGGGCAATTGCGAGATCTTGCAGCGCAAGCCAGTTTAATTGTCATTGCTGCGCCACCGTCCGCATTTGCAGAAATCTTTGCGGAGCTTGCCTCAGCAGAACTTAACAGTGCCTGTGTTATTTCCGATGTGGCCAGTGTAAAAAGCCCTGTAATTTCCGCCTGCATCGAGAACGCGCCAGCGCTGATGCCGCGCTTTATTCCTGCGCATCCCATTGCCGGTTCTGAGCAGAGCGGCTTTTCTGCTGCGAAAAACGGTCTGTTCTACCACAAGAAATTGATCCTCACTCCTCATGATCAGACCAGTGCTGAAGCGACCCGGCGGGGAGAAGCTTTTTGGTCCAGTCTGGACTGCTTTTTGGCGATTCTTGGCCCTGAGTTGCACGATGAGTTGCTCGCGTCGACCAGCCATCTTCCGCACGTGCTCGCTTATGTTCTGGTCGATTCCTTGCTGGGTCATCAGCACATTGGTAGTTTGTTTGAATTTGCCGCGGGCGGTTTCCAGGACATTTCCCGCACGGCCTCGAGTGACCCGACAATGTGGCGTGACATTTTTATGCTCAATAAAGATAAAGTGTTAGATGCGGTGGAGGCCTTTGAGGGTCGCTTGTCCCGATTTAAGCAGCTGCTTAACGAGGGGCGCTCAGACGAACTGTTTGCGATGCTTGAGCATGCCAAGCAGGGCCGCGACGATTACCTGGCCAAATATCGCTCATGAGGGGGGGTATTGCTAATTAATAAGATTGAGCGGTTCGCTGATATCGAAATCTCAGGGGTCGCATAATGCAGTTTCTGATCGAGCCCGGTGGGGCGCTTACCGGCACTTTGCGGGTGCCAGGTGATAAATCAGTTTCGCATCGGGCTATCATGCTGGGAGCGCTGGCTGATGGAGAGTCCACGATCAGCGGGTTCCTGGAAGGCGAAGACGCACTCGCCACCCTGAAAGCGTTTCGGCAGATGGGCGTCGACATCAGCCAGCCCAGTGACGGTGCTGTGCGTATTCGCGGAGTGGGTTTGCATGGACTGCGGGCACCTGGTTCAGAACTCGACCTGGGGAATTCCGGAACCTCCATTCGTCTTATGGCAGGGTTGCTGGCGGGGCAAGCATTTTCCACGACGCTGGTGGGCGATGCCTCTCTCAGCAAGCGGCCCATGAACAGGGTGGCTTTGCCGCTTCGTGAAATGGGCGCACGAATTGGTACCAGCCCCGAAGGTACGCCGCCGATACGCCTGGAGGCAGGCGAGCAACTTAATGGCATAGAATACCGGCTGCCGGTGGCCAGTGCCCAGATCAAGTCTTGCCTGCTACTGGCGGGCCTGTATGCTGCAGGCACAACCTCCGTCATTGAGCCGGCCCCCACTCGAGATCATACCGAGCGTATGTTGCAGGCCATGGATTACCCGGTTCAGGTGGCAGCTTTGCCTGGTGAGAGTGGGGCCACGCGGATTAGTTTGCAAGGCGGTTCCAGTTTGCGCCCGGGCCACTTTCAGGTGCCGGCAGATATTTCCTCGGCGGCATTTTTTATGGTTGCGGCCAGCATTGTGCCGGGCAGCGATCTGTTGCTGACTGATGTTGGAGTCAACCCGACACGAACCGGGGTAATCACGGCATTACAATCCATGGGCGCCAGCCTTGAACTGAGTAATGAACGGATGTTCGGCGGTGAGCCGGTTGCCGATATTCGGGTTCGGTATGCGCCTTTGCATGGCGTGGAGTTTGACGAGCAGTTGGTCCCTTTGGCCATTGATGAGTTTCCTGTGCTGTTCATTGCGGCCTGTGCGGCCGAGGGCCGAACCATACTGCGTGGTGCGAAGGAATTGCGGGTGAAGGAGAGTGATCGAATCGCAACCATGGCCGAAGGTATTCAACGCCTCGGTGGCAAGGCGCAACCGACCGAAGACGGCATGATAATCGATGGACAAACTCTCTCCGGTGGGCAGGTGGACAGCTACCTGGACCACCGCATTGCGATGGCTTTCTCTGTGGCTGGCATGGTGGCCAGCGGAGAGGTCCGGATTAGTGGCTGTGATCACGTCGCTACCAGTTTTCCCGGTTTTGCTGTGCTTTCCGCAGCCCGAGGCATGCGAATTCGCGAGGTGCAATAGGCATGCAGCGGTCGCAGGTGCCAGTGATCACCATTGACGGTCCAAGCGGGACCGGCAAAGGAACGATTTCGCAAAAGCTTGCGCAGCATCTTGACTGGCATCTCCTGGACAGCGGCGCCATGTACCGGGTTTTGGGCTTGGCGGCGTTGGAGCAGCGGATTTCCTTGGATGATGGTGTCGCATTGGCCAAGCTGGCCCTTGAGCTGGACGTTGAATTCCTGGCTGACGGCCTAACCGGTATACCTGCCATTCAGCTGAATGGGGAGAACGTGACCGACATGATCCGGGAGCACCGGATCAGTGAGGCGGCTTCCAAAGTGGCTGCGCATTCGCCGGTTCGCAATGCGCTGCTCGAATTACAACATGCTTTCCGGCGGGAGCCCGGCCTGGTCGCTGATGGCAGAGATATGGGTTCTACGGTGTTTCCGGATGCCGACTTGAAGATTTATCTGACTGCACAACCGGAAATCCGTGCTGAAAGGCGCCATAAGCAGTTGAAAAACAAGGAAGATAGTGGTAGCCTCCGCGCACTTCTCGACGACATCAAAAAGCGTGACGAGAGGGACATGTCTCGTAAAGCCTCGCCTTTGCGACCTGCGGATGATGCAATCACTGTCGACAGCTCTGAGTTGTCAGCGGATCAAGTGTTTGAGCGGGTACTGCAAGAGGTACGCCGCCTGGACCTTTGCTAAAGTTAAGGGTTGATCGGCAGCCGACTGTTATTGGTGGTCGTTGCGCGAGCTATATAGAAACGGAACAAGGTGTTTGGCCCAGCAGCAGCATCGACTGTTCCATACAACCACTTCCCGTGTCGGGCTGGCGATACGGTAATTCGACGAGAACAATCCTATGAGCGAAAGCTTCGCCGAACTTTTCGAAGAAAGTTTAAAAACCATTGAAATGCAGCCTGGAGCAATCGTCACCGGTGTGGTGATCGATATTGACTCCGAGTGGGTAACCGTTCATGCGGGCCTTAAATCCGAAGGTGTTATACCACGCTCCCAATTTGTTAGTGAGAACGGTGAGTTCTCTCTGGAAATAGGGGATGAGGTACAGGTAGCGCTCGAGTCAGTCGAAGACGGCTTTGGCGAAACCAAATTGTCGCGCGAGAAAGCGCGTCGCGCTGAAGCTTGGAAAGAATTGGAATTGGCCTTTGAGACTGAAGATGTCGTCAAAGGTGTAATCAATGGCAAGGTGAAAGGTGGTTTCACCGTTGATGTTGGCGGTGTAAGAGCCTTCCTGCCTGGCTCGCTGGTGGATATGCGCCCGGTCCGTGAAACAACGCATCTGGAGGGCAAGGAGCTTGAGTTCAAGGTAATTAAGCTGGACCAGAAGCGCAACAATGTAGTCATTTCTCGCCGCGCTGTGATGGAAGTGGCCAATAGCGAAGAGCGCGAAGCGTTGTTGGCAAGTCTTCAGGAAGGGGCGTCAGCCAAGGGTGTGGTCAAGAATCTGACCGATTACGGTGCCTTTGTGGACCTCGGTGGTATTGATGGCTTGCTGCACATTACCGATATGGCCTGGAAGCGCATCAAGCACCCCAGCGAAGTGGTTAACGTCGGCGATGAAATCGATGTGAAAATTCTGAAATTCGACCGCGAGCGCAATCGTGTGTCCTTGGGTATGAAGCAGCTGGGTGAAGACCCATGGGTGGACATCAAGGCACGTTACCCGGAAAACGGCCGGGTGCAGGCGAAAATCACCAACCTGACCGACTATGGCTGTTTTGCCGAACTGGAGGAAGGTGTTGAAGGTCTGGTTCACGTTTCCGAAATGGACTGGACCAATAAAAACGTTCACCCGTCCAAGCTGGTTCAGGTTGGCGATGAAGTTGAAGTGATGATTCTCGACATCGACGAAGATCGCCGGCGAATCTCACTGGGTATTAAACAGTGCCAGCAAAATCCCTGGGACGCTTTCGGCTCGCGCTTCAGCAAAGGCGACAAAATATCTGGAAGCATCAAGTCGATTACCGACTTTGGTATTTTTATTGGCCTGGATGGCAACATCGATGGGCTGGTTCATCTGTCCGATATTTCCTGGCATGAAGAAGGCGAGGAAGCGGTTCGACGCTTTAGCAAGGGCGAGGAGATCGAAACGGTCATCCTGGCAATTGATCCCGAGCGTGAGCGTATTTCCCTGGGCATCAAGCAGCTGGAGAATGACCCATTCTCTAACTACCTGACCGCGAATGACAAAGGCTCTGTGGTAATGGGTACGGTTAAGGAAGTAGACGCCAAAGCCGCCATTGTCAGCCTCTCCGAGGATGTTGAAGGGGTTCTTAAAGCGTCAGAAATCAGCCGCGATAAAGTGGAAGACGCGCGTAATGTTCTCAGTGTTGGTGATGAGATTGAGGTAAAAGTCGTTAACGTTGACCGAAAGAATCGCACCGTTAACCTGTCAATCAAGGCCAAGGAGTTTGACGAAGAGAAACAAGCCGTGCGTGACCATAAGGAAACGGCGGCGGATGACAATTCGCGGGCGACCTTGGGTGACCTCATTAAAGCCAAGATGGACAATAACTAGCAAGGCCCAGCATAGGCGTCCAAGGCCTTGATTTTAAAAAGCTTTGGACGCTGGGGCGAAACTCATCTATAGTGTCGGTAGAGTGTTTTCCCATGGATTTCACGCCATTATGCCAACGGACCTAAGTGGACTATGACCAAGTCTGAGCTGATTGAACACATCGCTGCGGCGCAGTCTCAACTGCCGCCAAAAGATGTTGAGCTAGCGGTTAAGATGGTGATAGAGCACATGTGCCAGACCCTGGCTGCTGGTGAGCGTATTGAGATCCGCGGTTTTGGCAGCTTTTCTCTGCATTATCGGGAGCCCCGCATGGGGCGTAACCCGAAAACCGGTGAGCGTGTCCAGCTGGCTGGCAAAAACGTGCCTCACTTCAAGCCTGGAAAAGAGCTGCGCGAGCGAGTCAACGACAGCCTCAACAAGCGCTACTAAGCGCAAGTCTTTCAGTCCGCGGTATTTTACAAAATCAATTTGCGTTGCCGTTCGCTTGGCGGTATCTTGAATCGTCAAGCTTACTGTCATTACCCCGTTGGATACCCTCGATGCTCAAATTTTTCAGCATTATTATTTTGATACTGTTGGCGATCGCGTTGACTGCTTTCACCCTACAGAATTCGACCGCTGTTCCGCTGGACTTGTTTTTTCTGCAAATTGATGAAGCGTCGGTGGGTGGAGTTGCGTTGGGTGCTTTTCTGGTCGGGGGGTTGTTTGGCATGCTGGCGGCTTCGGGCGCCTGGTTTAAGGTCAAACGATCCGAAGTTTCCGCCAAGCGCAAGCTCGCGAAGTCGGAGAAGGAGCTGGACAGTCTCCGTTCTAATGTGGCTTGAAGCCCGGCATTCTCGCCCCATGACCGCAACGTAGACTAGAGCAATTTCAGGCCATGCGACAGGATGTCTGAGTTCGCACTGTTTGCCCTGATTTTTCTGGCAATCGCTATTGGCTGGTTGCTGGGCCGCCATGGTCCGGGGCGTAAGGAAGGCCGACAGCCCCCCGGAAGTGAGTTGAATCGGCAGTATGTTACCGGCTTTAATTTCTTACTGAATGACCAGCCAGATGGGGCGATCGACGCCTTTATTGCCTCGCTTGAAGTCAACAGCGAAACCATTGAAACGCATCTGGCGATCGGTAGCCTGAGCCGTCGGCGCGGAGAAACCGAACGCGCGATCAGGGTGCATCAAAATCTGCTGGCGCGCCTGACACTGAGTCCTGAGCAGCGTCAGACCGTTCAGTACGAGTTGGCGCTGGATTACATGAAAGCCGGTTGGCTGGATCGTGCAGAGAGGATTCTTGTGGATTTGCTGGCGCAACCGGCACAGCAGCGAGTTCCTATTCTGCGAACGCTTATTGATATCTACCAGCAAGAGCAGGAGTGGGCTCAGGCTATTGATCACGCCTCAGAGCTGCTGCACTTGTTAACGCCGCGTGAAGCGCAGAAACTGGGTAGAAGTGCGGCCCATTTCTGCTGTGAACAGGCAGAGCTGGAGATCGCAAGGCAGCGCTATGCTGCGGCAAGCAAGGCTTTGCGACGGGGCAGCCGATTTGATCCCGATAGCCTTCGGGTAGGCATTATGCGGGCTCGTGTGTTGTTGTTAAACGAGCAACCGAAAAAGGCGCTTGCTGAGGTTCGAAAACTGGCTGACCGTGATCCGGCTAACCTGGCGGAGGTGCTGGACGAAAGCCGACAGGCTTTCCAGCAGTTGGATAACGAGCGGGGTTTGCTTAAATTACTGCGGGCCTATCTCAGCGACGATTCGCCATCGGCCCTGGTGATGGCCGTGCACGGTGAGCTATTGCGACTTGAAGGGCCGTCTGAAGCGGCGGCGTTTCTGCATGGCCGGCTGTCACAAAAATCCTCAATGTCGGCGCTGGCTAGAATTCTAGAACATGACATGCTGGAAATCGAAGGGCAGGCGCGCGATACAGTGCAGCGCATCAGCGCGCTGCTGAACGCCGAACTGGCTGCCCGGCATAAATTCCGGTGCCGGCAGTGTGGGTTCAGTGGACAGCAGCGCCACTGGCGTTGTCCCAGCTGCAAAAGCTGGGGAAGTGTCGAGCGAATCACGCCTGCCAGCAAGCAGGAAGAAATAGCTTAAGGATTGCACAAACAGCGGAAATATCGCACAAACAATTAGCGCGGTCGTGTTATTTTGTAACGGTGCAGGAAGCACATTCACTAATGGATTCGAAGGAGATGAATCATGACTTTATGCAATCTGTCGGCGCAACGCGCCAATGCCCCTCTGCGAACCGCTGCTGCAGCGCTGCTGCTGTCCGGTCTGGTCAGTATTGTGCCACTGGCGGCGCAAGCTGGCCCGGCTGAAAAACCGGCCGCAGCCAAATCCATGCAGCAGCATGGAAAAATCAATGTCAATACCGCGTCTGTTGATATGCTGGCACAACTGAATGGCATTGGCGCTGCCAAGGCACAGGCCATTATCGAGTACCGTGACAAGTTCGGTCGTTTCCAGACACTGGAGGATCTGCTGGCGGTTGAGGGAGTGGGGCAGGCGACCCTGGCTAAAAACAGAAGTTTGATCGAGCTGTAGTCGCCAGAATGCGGGCTGCCATGGCAGCCCGCTGTTCCATAGCGGCACTACGCACATTGTCCCCCGGGTTCGTTGCTGAAATAATCCTCTATTCAGTATTACAAAGCAGTGGTGTGTTGTAGGTGACCGGGCCGATTTATATTTGCGGCGGCCGAGGGTATCTCGGTAGCATGTTGAGCCGTTATCTCAGTGGCGCGGGCTTGCAGCTTATTCAGTGCCAGCAGCGTGTAGAGAGCTTCGATAACGAGCGCTGCATCAGAGAAATGTCAGGCGCGGGTGCGGTGGTCAATCTACTGGGGCTTGCGCACAGTTCACCCGGGCAACGCTCTGAGGCTGAGTATGAGCGGATTAATGCCCGGTTTCCCGAAGCCTTGGCGAAATGTGCCCTCACCGCAGGTGTAGCGAGCTTTGTGCACATCAGTTCAGTCAAGGCGGCCGCTTACAATCCGGCTAAGCTGGAGAACGACGAGGCAGACGACGGTCTGCCAGATGGCTTGTATGGACGGTCCAAACGTTCCGGAGAATGCAATCTGCTGGCTCTCGATTGGGCAAATACCCGGCTGGCCATACTGCGGCCTGCGTTGGTTTATGGGCCGGGGGTACTGGCAAATTTGAAGCAATTGCTGCAAGCCACGCAGGCCGGCTGGTTGCCCGTTTTGGAGCCCACCGGTGCCCGTACCATGTTGGGTGGCCAGGACTTTTGTCGGGCAGTGCACGCGCTAATAGAAGCGCCGCAGCTGTCACATCAGCTGTATATCGCCGCGAGCCGCAAAGCTTATTCGGTCACCGAAATCCAGCGCGAAGTAAGAGCCCTGCAGGGTAAACAGGGCGCGGGCTTGAGATTGTCCACCCAATGGCTGCAGGCACTGGCTAAACCAATTGATGTGATTGCGGCAAGCTTTCATGGACGCCAGCCTCTTAGCGAGCGCTTACATAAAGTGCTGCAGCGCGAATGCTACAGTGCGGCTCGCTTGCAGTACGATACCGGCTGGCAGGCGCAACAGGATCTGCTGGACAGCTTGCCGGATATGCTGGCACAGCCGGCGGCAAACTCGGTGGGCACTGGGCCATGAGCCGCACAGAAGTTGCGATTATTCTCCTTGCAAGCACCGCCTGCTGGCTTGGCCTGTGGGCCTATCACCGGCTAGCAATCCGCTTACGTTGGTTTGACCATCCCAATGAGCGCAGTTCGCATGTGCAGCCGGTACCCGGCGGCGCGGGTCTGGTATTGGCCATCGTGTGGGCCGTGACGACTCTGAGCTCGCCAGTGTTCTTTGCTGTTACGCGGGAAGCGATGTGGCTCACTGGGCTGGGTTGTTTGCTGGCGGTTCTTGGCTGGTTTGATGACCGCTACAAGCTGTCGCGGCGATTGCGGGCGGTTGTCATCCTGGTGGTGAGTATCGCTGCAGCCTTGGTAATCGATGTCGCAGCTATTTGGGCGCTCGTAATCACAGCCGGTGCGCTGTTCGCGTTTATAAATGCCTTTAATTTTATGGACGGTATCGATGGTATTGCTGGCGTAGAGATGGCTTTTGTCGCGCTGGCAATGGCGGTGTTGCTGCCCGCCGGGCACACGTTATTGCTGCCTTGCCTGTTATTAGCGGGGCTGAGCGCCAGTTTTCTGTGTTGGAACTGGGCGCCGGCGACATTGTTTATGGGGGACGCCGGCAGTCTGTTTGCCGGGTTTCTTATTGCGTCGCTGATAGGACTGGGCGCTCAGGACTCGGCAGTAGGCTTGCAGACTAGCCTGCTGCTGCCGGCAGTATTTGTTTGTGATTCGGCCGTCGCTCTGGTGATGCGTCTGCTCAATGGCGAGAACATTTTTTCGGCGCATCGCACCCATGTATATCAATTGCTCGCTCGTGCCTGGCAGAGCCATCAACGGGTAACGCTGTTGGTTTTAGTGATTAATGTGGGCATTTTGTTGCCCCTCGCCTGGTTGAGCGCCCAAAAACCAGCACTCGGTACTATAATTCTGGTGTCGACTTATGGTGTTATGTGTTTAGTTTTCGCGATTTTACGCTCGCATTTGTTGTTATCCACTGAAGACCAAATATAATTCGTGCTCGTTTTTTGAGCTTTAGCGGCCGGCAGGGTGCAATTGATTGCCAAGCCCTGATCAAACGGTCAGCCACGCTGCACAAGGAAACCTGAAAAGTGCGCTTTGACATCGCTTTATGAATAAACTCAGACGCATCCTCCATCGCCTCATCGATTATCTGTCGCCAATAGACAAGGCCGCTGAGTTACCGCGTAACGTCAAGCAGACCTTGATGTTAATGGTCGACTTGTTTTGTATTCCGCTGGCCATCTGGCTATCTGTTGCATTGCGGTGGGGCAAAACCGATTTTCCAATCGGTCCTATGGCCTACCTGGCGGTGGCCACAACGATTGTCGTCAGTGCAGCCTTGTTTTTACGGCTCGGCTTGTATCGCGCTGTCATCCGCTTTATGGGGCAACAGGCCATCCTTGCTGTACTGAAGGCGGTCAGCGTCTCGACTCTGGTGTTCGCTTTGTGTCTCTATACCATGGACACAGCATTGCCGCGCTCCACCCCGTTGCTGTATTTCGCGCTCGCGATCGTATTGATTGGCGGCTCACGTCTGGGCATTCGGGCGTACTACCAGCACAAACTCAAGAGCATGGCAGACAAGGTTATTATCTACGGTGCTGGTGCATCCGGTCGGCAATTGCTGACGTCGCTGACTCACAGTGATGAGTACCATCCCATTTGTTTTGTTGATGATGACCAGAAACTGCAGGGTACGGTAATCAACGGAGTTATCGTTCATTCCCCGGAAAACCTGGCGCATATCGTCCGCAAGTTTGAGGTGAATCAGGTGTTACTGGCCATGCCTTCCGCGGGTCGTGAACACCGCCGTAAGGTAATCAACCGGCTGGTTGGCCTACCTGTCTACGTCAAGACCATTCCGGATTTTGCCAGCCTCATTCAGGGGCGGGCTTCAATCGCGCAGATTCAGGATATTGATATCGAGGATCTGCTAGGACGCGACCCTGTACCACCTCACCCCGAGTTGATTGACCGCTGTGTGGCGAATAAAACCGTGCTGGTTACGGGGGCGGGTGGTTCCATCGGTTCAGAATTGTGTCGGCAAATTATTAACCATAAGCCCGCGGAATTGATTCTATTCGAAGCGTCTGAATATGCGCTATACCAGATTGAACAGGAACTAAGAAGCGGTCTGGCGGCGATGCACTCGCCGTGCCGGCTGACGCCACTGTTGGGTTCGGTTAAAGACAAGCGCTTGATACATCGTGTGATGAGCGCTTTTGAAGTACAGACCGTTTACCATGCCGCTGCACACAAACATGTCCCTCTGGTTGAGTACAATGTAGCGGAGGGCGTCAGCAATAATGTTTTTGGCACTGCCAACGCGGCCCTGGCGGCATTGCAGAACAACGTTGAGCGTTTTGTACTGGTATCAACCGACAAAGCAGTTCGCCCTACGAATATTATGGGGGCGTCCAAACGCCTTGCGGAAATCGTTTTACAAGGCCTCGCGGCAAAGCCTGGAAACACCCAGTTCAGTACAGTAAGGTTTGGCAATGTGCTCGGCTCTTCCGGCTCGGTAGTGCCATTGTTTCGTCAGCAGATCAGTAGTGGTGGACCAGTTACCGTAACCCATGCCGAGATCATTCGCTATTTCATGACCATTCCGGAAGCTGCGCAACTGGTCCTGCAGTGTGGTGCATTTGCTGAGGGCGGCGATGTGTTTGTTCTCGATATGGGTGAACCGGTCCGAATCATCGATCTGGCGCGAAGAATGGTCAGGTTAATGGGCTACGAGGTCAAAGATGAGAACAATCCCCAGGGCGAAATAGAGATCAAGGTAACCGGGCTCCGTCCGGGTGAAAAGCTCTATGAAGAATTGCTGCTGGGCGACAATGTATCCGGCACCGGCCATCCCATGATTATGCGGGCCGAGGAGGAATATCCGGATTATGACGTCGTTCAGCAATATCTGATCAGCCTGGAAGCAGCCTGTGAACAAGGCGACTGCGACAGTATTCGTGCGGTGCTACTGGAGCTTGTCCAGGGCTTTAGCAGTCGTGGCCCGGTCGCGGACTATCTGTGGGAGCGCATGGCGCAGAATAACAAGGTTGCCAGAGTCGCGGCCGAAGATCCAAAAGTACAACCCTTGTTTCCGACTGGTGTACCCACCAGAAAGTAGTAAGAAACCTATCCGTTTCAGTTAAATCAAAGGAATCAATATGGCCAACTTCGATGTCTTTAATGGCGATGCGGACGGTATCTGTGCGCTCCTGCAATTGCGTAATGCTGACCCCCGTGACGCTGAGCTGGTGACGGGCGTAAAGCGTGATATAAACCTCTTGCAGCGGGTCGCAGCAACGGCGGGTGATCGGGTTACCGCCCTGGACATCTCCATGGACAAAAACAGGGATGCGTTACTCGCTCTGTTGGATAATGGCGCTGAGGTGTTTTACTGCGACCATCATTTCGCGGGTGATATTCCGGAAACGCATAATCTGACGGCGCTGATTAATACTGAGCCAGATACCTGTACCAGTCTGTTAGTCAATGGTTACCTGAAAGGTGCTTTTCGCGAATGGGCGATCACCGGGGCGTTTGGCGATAATTTGAAGAAAAGTGCACTGGCGCTGGCAAAGCAAACCGGGCTTTCGGCCGAGCAACTGGAGTTGCTTGAGAATCTGGGCACCTATATCAACTATAACGCGTACGGGGCTGATCTGGATGACCTGCATTTCACGCCTCAGGCTCTGTATCAGCACATGCAGGCATTCGCGAGTCCGCTGGACTTTGTTGCCGGTGCTGCCACCGTGTTTGAACAACTTGCAGACGGTTACACGCAGGACATGCAGGCCGCTCGTTCCACGCCGTTTGACCATGAAGCAGCAAATACGGCGGTGCTGACTTTTCCGAATGAAGCCTGGGCTCGTCGAGTGAGCGGAGTGTTTAGCAATGACCTTGCCAATGGCAACCCCGACCGGGCGCACGCCGTTTTGACCGAAAAGGCAAACGGAAACTACCTGGTGAGTGTTCGTGCGCCGTTGAGCAATAAGACCGGCGCCGATGAGCTGTGTATGCAATTTCCTACCGGGGGCGGGCGCAAGGCCGCTGCAGGCATCAATGACTTACCCGCCGATCAGCTTGGTGACTTTATTCAGGCATTGGAGGCGCGCTATTCGTGAGCACTCGAACCAATTTGCCCAGTTGGCAGAAGCTTGAGGCGCTTGCCAATGAGCGCGGTGCGATCAGCGCTCAGTTCCGGGAAGATCCGCATCGGGCTGATAATTTCTGCAGTGCTGCCTGCGGCATTCGACTGGATTATTCTAAAACCGCAATCAACGCTGCCGTACGAGAGCAACTGTTAACACTGGCAGAAGACTGCAAGCTCGCGTCAATGATGCAAGCGATGCGCCACGGAGACAAAATCAACAGCAGCGAGCAGCGCGCAGTTTTGCACATTGCCCTGCGTGACCGGCAAGGAAATTTCGCTGCAGACTATGGGTCGGGTATCTATAGCCAAGTGCAGGAACAACTCGCGAATCTCGCCCGGATCAGCGAAGCCGTGCGGAATGGGCAATGGCGAGGCCACACCGGGAAAAGCATCCGCCAGGTGGTGAATATCGGTATTGGCGGCTCGGACCTGGGGCCGCGCATGGTGTGTGATGCGCTGCGCGACTACAACCGTGGTGGCCCCAAGGCCTATTTTGCCTCCAATGTTGATGAAACCCATTTGCCCACCATTCTGCAGGGGCTGAACCCTGAAGAAACCCTGTTCAGTATCTCAAGCAAGACCTTTACCACCCAGGAAACTATGTGCAATGCCCGGCTGGCTCGCGCGTGGTTGATGGCGCACTACCAAGATGACTCAGCCATTGCGGCGCATTGTATAGCGGTCACCAGTAATGTGGAGGCAGCGACGGAGTTTGGTATTGACGCCGCGAACTTATTGAGTTTCTGGGAGTGGGTGGGTGGTCGGTTTTCGCTGTGGTCCACAATTGGCTTTCCCATAGCGGCCGCGCTGGGCTATGAGCGCTTTTGCGAATTGCTGGACGGTGCGCACGACATGGACCAGCATTTTTTCTCTGCCGAATGGGCCGAAAACCTTCCCATATTACTGGCGTTGGCAGGCATTTGGCACAACAATTTCTGTGGGTACCACACTCTCGGGGTGATTCCTTACAACGATGCGCTCAGTTTGCTTCCCATGTACCTGCAGCAGCTGGACATGGAAAGTAATGGAAAAAGCATAGATCGCGATGGCTTAGCCGTCGACTACGCAACCGGGCCGGTACTGTGGGGGCAGAATGGCTCCAACGGGCAGCATGCATTTTTTCAATCCCTGCACCAGGGCACCCAGGTTGTACCATTGGAAATTGTATTTGCACTTCACCGCGAAACGAATAATCCGCAACAACACCGTATTCTTCTGGCAAACCTGTTCGCCCAATCGAATGCGTTTATGGCCGGTCAGCCCGCAGCGGAAGGCGAACCGTATACTGAGTATCCGGGCGATAAACCGAATATTGTGGTAGCGCTTGACGAGCTGACTCCCCGCAGGTTGGGAGCACTGGTTGCCCTGTATGAACATAAGATATTCGTTCAGGGCGTGGTCTGGAATATTAATTCGTTCGACCAATGGGGAGTGCAGCTCGGTAAGCGTCTGGCCAATGAAATTGGCACAGATTTTAGCAATCCTCCCGCGAATCTGGACCCTGGCACCCTGGCGTTGATTGCCTGGGTGGACCACCAGCTCACGAAATGAAAGCCGATTAGCTACTCTGCTGGAAACCCTCGCTCCAACGGTTATTGTCTGGCGCGATACGATCGCGCCGGTACTGGTCGTCGTTCTCGATTATTTTCTGCGCGACCAACTGCTTCCATACGGCGTCGCTGAATTCCAATTTCTGCAGAAAACGTTGGAACTCAACTTCATGTTGATCCATTACGTTCCCCTACAGCTTGTGACGTGTGTCTCAACTTAAGAGTAGTCAATTGCTGAAAAAAGAATGTAAATCCACGTTAAATAAAGTCAAAAAAATGGCACTCTACTCAGAGCAGGTTTGGGTATGCCCAGCATACAGCGCGCCAGCCGGTATTTTTATGTACTGTCCTGTATAAATAGTAATCGCTATACGAGCCGGGCTGTTTTCGATAGCATGGGCATGCGCAGGAGTACAGTGTCTGCCCAAGCCTAATAACCAAGAGGAGAATTGTATGATTTACGCTCAGCCCGGCTCGCCTGAAGCCCTGTTCGAATTCAAAAATCGCTATGCCAACTTTGTCGGTGGAGAGTGGGTGGCGCCTTTGGAAGGCGAGTATTTTGACAATATAAGCCCCGTGACTGGAGAGGCATTCTGTGAGGTGCCACGTTCCAGCGCTGCGGACCTTCAGTATGCGCTGGACGCAGCACATAAGGCGGCCCCCAGCTGGGGCAAAACAGCAGCTGCAGAACGTTCCAACACATTACTGAAAATCGCCGACCGGATCGAAGCCAATCTGGAAACACTGGCCTATGTGGAAACCTGGGAGAACGGCAAGGCCATCCGCGAAACGCTGAATGCTGATATTCCCTTATTGGTAGACCACTTTCGCTATTTCGCAGGCTGTATTCGCGCCCAGGAAGGCAGCGCTTCGGATATTGACGGCAACACGGTGTCTTACCATTTTCACGAACCGCTGGGCGTGGTCGGCCAGATAATCCCTTGGAACTTTCCTTTGTTGATGGCTGGCTGGAAGCTGGCGCCTGCGCTAGCAGCTGGCAACTGCGTTATTCTCAAACCGGCTGAGCAAACCCCAACGTCCATCCTGGTGTTGCTGGAGATGATCCAGGATCTGCTGCCAGCCGGTACCGTGAACGTTCTAAACGGGTATGGTGAGGAAATAGGTGCAGCCCTGGCGAACAGCGACCGAATCGCCAAAATTGCCTTTACCGGCTCAACTGCAGTGGGCCACAAAATTCTTGCCAGCGCGGCCAATACTTTGATTCCATCCACGGTTGAACTGGGTGGCAAGTCTCCGAATATATACTTCGACGATGTGCTGCAACAGGAAGACGAGTTTGTGAGCAAATGTGTGGAAGGTCTGTTGCTGGGCTTTTTTAATCAAGGCGAAGTCTGTACCTGCCCATCGCGTGCTTTGGTACAGGAAAGCATTTATGAGCCGTTTATTGAAAAAGTGTTGGAACGCGCCAACAACATCAAGCAAGGAAACCCGCTGGATACCGAAACCATGGTGGGGGCCCAGGCGTCGCAGGAGCAACTCGACAAAATACTGAGTTATATGGAGGTTGCCCGCAGCGAGGGTGCTGAATTCCTGATGGGAGGTGGCAAAGCGGCGGTGGGAGATGGCCTGTCCGGTGGTTATTACGTAGAGCCTACACTGCTGAAAGGCCATAATGAGATGCGGGTTTTTCAGGAAGAAATCTTCGGGCCAACCCTGGGGGTGACCACGTTTAAGGATGAAGCCGAAGCGCTGGACATAGCCAACGCGACCGATTACGGACTGGGCGCCGGCGTATGGACTCGTGATACGAACCGTGCGTTTCGTATGGGGCGTGGCATTCAGGCCGGTCGGGTATGGATGAACTGTTACCACGCCTATCCGGCGCATGCGGCATTCGGTGGTTATAAGAAGTCGGGTATTGGCCGTGAAACTCACAAGGTTGCGCTGGAACATTACCAGAACACCAAAAATCTGTTGGTGAGTTACGACACCAACCCCTTGGGCTTTTTCTAGCAGACTAACATGCTGGGCTCAGTTGCGTAAGCGGTGAGCCCACAGCTGCTCGAAGTAGGGCATCGCCTGGTCGATCAAGGCCTGCTGGCTGGACGTCAATTGGGGGGAGCGAGCTTGATAGGGCGCAAAGCCGGTAGACGCCTGCACCGACCGATACCAGTACGTGGCCCAAACCCCGTCGCTGTCCCTGGAACCGCTGGGCCAACTCAGCATGGCCGGGGAGAATACCAGGCCCAGATGCGCGCACACTTGTCGAAGCTGCTGTTCCGGGGCCTGTAGGAATTCATTGGCATCAATCACCAGCGGTTCCACTTCTCGCCGCGATTTCATGTCAACGAACAATTCGGCAAGCTCTTTGAAACCAATGTCCCTGAGTGTTGGTGTGCCGCGTACCTGCGAATAAGAAGCCACTACCTCTGCGGGGTGTCGCACCAGAAATAGATGTTCACAGTTGTGCAGCCACTCTCGGTCCACTTCAGCGAGCAGGTGCATTATCATGTGCTTCTGGAAGAAAATTGTTTCGCCATTGCCCAGTGGTGCCATGCAACGGTCTACTGCGCTCTGCCAGTCGGTGCCCTGGTCGGCTATCACCTCGTCTGCACCCGGGTGGTCCAGGCCGGTGGTGTGCAGGTAGTAGCCGTAAAAAGGTTCATCAATAACCCGGCAGTCGGCCCGGTTTTCCCAGGCACGCATCATGGCCGTGGAGATATTCCGTGGACCAGACCACATAGCTATTCGCATAGGACATTACACCTCAATGGCAACCAGTACACACGATAGCGAGTTGGATGCTCGCAACCAAGCGATAAAAATCTACATAAATGGTGACATAGTACCGCGCGAGCAAGCTCTGGTATCAGTATACGACAGTGGCTTTCTGCTGGGTGATGGAGTCTGGGAAGGTTTGCGGCTGAAGCAGGGGGTTGTGTACTTTCTGGAGGAGCATTTGGAGCGATTGTATGCAGGCGCGCTGATGATTGGGCTGGATATCGGGATGTCGGCAGACCGCCTGGTTGACGAGCTGTACCGTTTGCTGGCCGCCAATCAGATGGTGGATGACGTACACATTCGCCTGATGGTAACCCGGGGCGTAAAATCCAGTCCGTTCCAGGATCCGCGCCTGAGCAAGCAAGGCCCAAGCATTGTCATGATTGCCGAGCACAGCAAAGTCAGCCTGGACAGCTACAGGAAAGGAATAAGGCTGCATACAGTTGCGGTACATCGTGGCTCACCGATTACCCAGGACCCACGTTTGAACTCGCACAGCAAATTAAACTGCATCATGGCATTGAACCAGGCGCTGGTGGCCGGGGCTGACGAGGCACTCATGCTGGACCCGCATGGTTTCGTCAATACCACGAATTCCACTAACTTCTTTATCGTACGCAAAGGCGAGGTTTGGACCTCCACCGGCGATTACTGTATGAATGGCATTACCCGTGAAAAAGTGATTCAGTTGTGTGAGCGCAATGGTATGGTCGCCCGGCAAAAGAACTTCTCGCTGGTCGACGCTTACAGTGCCGAAGAAGCGTTTGTCACCGGTACTTTCGGGGCACAAACACCGGTTGCCGCCATTGATGGCCGGAGCATTGGAAACGGTGGACCGGGGCCGGTGTTTCAGCAGCTGAGAACGCTGTACGCAGCGGATGTACAGCGTTATATCACCAATGCTGACCATAAAGTCATGCTGCCAATAGCTTGAGTTCAGTTTGGTGCAGATAATTGCGTTGCTGGGGTACAATCCATGGGTGAATCCGCAAGCTGGCCACGAGTAATACTCTTTTGAAGACAAGCGACTATCCTCCGCCGCTGCGCGCCAATTATGCGTTGATTCTGTTGCTACTGGCGTACATTCTCTCGTTTATTGACCGCAACGTAATGGCTGTGCTGATCGGACCGATTCGCGAGGATTTTGCGATCAGTGATTTCCAGTACAGCCTGTTGCATGGCTTTGCCTTTTCGATGTTTTATATTGTCATGGGACTGCCGATCGCACGCCTGGCTGATCGGCACAGCCGCAAATGGATTATCACCATAGGGCTAGTGTTATGGAGTTTGATGACTTGTCTGTGCGGTGCCGCGCGTAGTTTTTCCAGCCTGTTTCTGGCCCGTATCGGGGTGGGTGTGGGCGAGGCAACACTTTCGCCGGCGGCCTTCTCAATGCTCAGTGATCTTTTTCCGAAAGAGAAACTGGCGAAGGCGCTGGCTATTTACAGTTTGGGCATTACCTTGGGCGGCGGATTGGCGTATGTTATCGGCGGCATGGTATACGAGTGGTTTGCTGCGTCGCAGCCAATTGTCCTGCCATTGCTGGGTGAAACCAGGCCCTGGCAATTAACCTTCATTGTTGTTGGCGCGCCGGGATTGTTGCTGGCTGTATTTCTCGGCTTGCTGAGCGAGCCCAAGCGCCGTGGAGAGTCTGGCTCAACATCGTTGCTGGTGGCCGAGGAAGCCGCAAGCCTTGCCGTTATTCGCAATCACTTGCGGGTGCGCTGGCGCGCCTATCTGGCGCCAATCGGTTCGGTGTCTGTGTTAGGTATTCTTGGCTACGGTACCATGGCCTGGTACCCGGAATTGCTGATGCGCACTTTTGATATGCCGCGGGGCGAGGCTGCCAGTCAGTTCGGCTTGATGTTTCTAGTAGCGGGCAGCCTTGGCACATTGTGCGGTGGCTTTGCGGTGGAACCGTTGATGCGCCGCGGCTATCAGGATGCGCCGTTGCGAATCATTATGGCCGTCGCGTTGCTATGGATACTGCCGGCAGTGGCCGGGCCTTTGGGTTCGTCGCCGACTATTGCCATCTGGATGGCTGCGCCCATCGTGTTTTTTCTCAACGCGCACTACGGGGTGGGCGTGGCGGCTGTCCAGTTTATTACGCCAAACCGGATGCGTGCTCAGGTATCCGCATTTATGCTGTTTTGCACCAATTTGCTAGGGCTGGCCTTTGGGCCAACGGCGGTGGCGATACTTACGGATTTCATTTTTGCTGACGACCAGGCCTTGCGCTATTCCATGGCACTGCTGCCACTGCTGGTTTGCCCGCTCGCCGCATTGTTGATCTGGCAGGGGCTGGCCGCGTATCGCGAAGCCGCGCAACTCACCGATGGAGAGGGTGCACCATGAGCACTGAGCAGGCCGAAAAGATAGAAACACTCCTGCAACGCCTGGAGGCTCTGGAACAACGGCTACAGCGCACCGAGGACGAGCTTGCGATTCGCAATCTGGTTGTCAGATATGGGCTGGCCGCGGATTGCGGTGACGTAGCGGCAGCTCTCAGCTGTCATTTGGAGAATGCGGTTTATGTGGTATCTGCACCTGGCGCGGGCCGCGAAGATCAAAACCAGGCTGCCCCGGATCTTGAGCTGCACGGCCACGAGGCAATCGAGGGCATGCTGGAATCCGACTTACACCAGTCGTTGTTGCCAAACTGCGCTCACACGGTGGGGCCGGTCACTGTGGAAGCAAGCGGGGATCAAGCCCGTGCTACCGGCTATTCCCGGATCTACCAGGCCGGTGGGAGTGGCCAAGCCCAGCTGATGCGAGTAGCCGTAAATGAATGGCAATTCCAGCGCTGCGCCGGGCATTGGTACATCCGCCGACGCGAGTCTCGACTGCTGGGTGAGCAGGCCGCCCAGAATTTGTTACGACAAGCTGCCTGGTTTCCACGCAGTGTAATGCCTGTTCCCGATTCACGATGACAACCCGCACCTGCGGGAGCCTGTGGTTAACTATGTACTGATAGGCTTGAATGCGCGGGCAACCCTTACTACGGTTGGTAGTCAGCCGTAGCGGTTAACCAAAACCCAGACCAATTCAATGAACTCTTTGCAATTTAATTGTGGTTCGCCCAGAACCACCAGCATGAAGCGCTGTTCGTTCACAAATAGCGGCCAGGCGCCGATGCGGCTGGATCCAAATGCATCCACCGCTGCCCAGCCTTGATTGCCAAGGCCGAGAGTTTGCGCCAGTCGTTGTGCGTGCCTCGCTTGAACCGCGATAAGGTCAGCACTGAGTGCGGCTAGCATATCCGCTGCTTCAGCGTCCAGGCCGGTATACGCCAGGGTAAGCCCGTTCCAGTCCACCAGTATTGCTTTACCCAAGGCGGAGAGTGCAGGCAAAAGGTCTTCCAGTTTCTTTCCAGTTCCGGCGCCTGGTACATGCTGTGGCTCCCGAAAACCCTGAATCAGTGACAGGGTTTGGGCGCGATGCAACCAGGCGAGGCATTGCTGTTGATCTTCATTCGCAAACCAATGAGTTAATGATGCGGGGCTTGCCAGCGGGCTGCTGCCTTCTCTGAGTAAATTAAATAGCATGTCGCGGATAGGGTCATCAGCCCGACTTGAAGCTGCGTAGAATGCGCCGGCGGCAGTGGGCAGCAGATAAAGTTCATCAAGCAGTTGGTAATCAGTCATTTCAGCTCGCCGCTTCCGCGTACGTCACGCCTGATCACAGGCGAACATGCGCTCGGTTGCCTGCCAATCTTCTGGCAGTGCGAAGCGACGACTCAGCAACTCTGCGTGCATGGCGGTAAACTCGCTACGCAGCTTATATTGCTGATAGAGGCCGAGCAGCTCGCTACAGGCTTGTTTATCTCCTGGGTCAGAACGCACCATGCTCTCCAATCTGCTCAGCTGCGGTTCGAGCAAAACATTTACCTTAGAATCTGTTGTTCGGTGCGTTTGAGCTACGATGGCCAAAGTACCCTGAATATCTGTGTATGCAGCGTCAACGACTGGCAGCGAGTAGGGAGCAGCATCTTCGCCCAACAATTGCTGCTCAAGACGCTGGTGCTGCTGCTTGTTTAGCAATAGCCTGCACTGTAACAGCAGACGTTTCCGCAAAGCCTGACCACTGGTCCCAAGTATCTGAAATAGTGCATTCAACGCCGCATAGCAGGCATCCCCTTGCCCGGCCTGACGCAACAGGCGTATTCTCTGCACATGGGCCAACAGGTCTCTCGGGTTGCGCTGGAGCTTGCGGGACAGAAAACCGGGGTAAGCTTGCTGCAGCAGTGGGTCGGAAAATTGCGGAGTGACCTTGCGACACGGTGGCAGCAGGGCGGGCTCCGGCTGATATCCTATCGGTAATGCGGAGTTGTCAGCTGACGCTGCGCTCTTGACGATCTGAGTGTTCATGGCTGGCCGGCAGTCTGGTTAACAGTAGCATTTCTTCGCAAGCGTTACAGAAATCGATCACATCCTCGATGCTTTTTCCAGAGCGTCGGGCGATGGCGCCAATATTGGCCGGGCCCATGGCCAGCATGGCATCACAAATTGGCCGGTACTCCAGCGCTTGGGGCACGATATTGTAATCGGGCTCGTTGCTCAAACACAGTTTATCATGCGGGTTTGCACCTTCTTTCAAGCGACCCTGGGACCCCAGCAGAGCTGCTGTGAAAACCAGCTTCCAAAGTGGCTTTGCCTGCCAGTTTGGCGGTGGCCGTTTGTGTTCTGCTTTTGGCAGGTCGTGCACCAGGAATTTGGCCGGCAAGGTCTGAAACATCTCTGCCGTTAAGGTGGCTCCCAAAGGCACGGCAAATATCTGTTCTGCCGGATAAATTCGCATGGGGCTGTATCTCGGGTGGGTGATTTCAACACTCCGATGGCGATCAATCAGCGATTTCAACAGGCCGAGCATACACATGGCTTCGTAGAAGCGCCGTGAACTGACGTTCGGCGTCTGCTGGCTGCGTTGGTGCTCGAGTCGACATTCGATCAATAGCAGTAATTCAAGCAGCCGTGAGTAGGTCAGCGGCAGTTGCATGTGTAAGTGTTCGCTGGGTTGTGACGCGGCTCTTGGCGCGTTCTGCGAGCAAGCTACAACCACGCTGGGGTGGTCGGAAACCGCGAAGTTCACTTCGCCTTCCTGGTGGCGCAGGGTGTCGATATTCAACAGCAGAGCATCTGATGGCGCATCATCCACAAAAGTCCACGCTCCGACCTCGCGCTCCGCGGCGAGCTCGATCATTGTCTTGATGAATGTTCTGTCCGGCCGGTTGAAGCCGCAGACAGCCAGTTGCAATCCGCCCATATTCCTTTGCTGATGATGCTTAATCATTAAACAATTTACCGCCAATACACGAACGAAAGCTTGATCCAGGTCATACGGGGGCCTGAGAACAATCGTTTATTCTGCACATAAAGCAGCAGAAGGCGGGACGGCGATGAGCAAACAAGAACAATTTGCCGACATCATCCGGGGTTTGCGTGAAAACGTACCGGATATTACCGGTGTCATGGTAGCGTCGGTTGACGGCTTGGCGATCAGTACCGATTTTGGCGAAGAGGAAGCGGCCCGAATTGCGGCAATGGGCGCGGCGGCCATCGGGCTTGGAAACCGAATCACCAAGACCACAGAGTTGGGTGATATGGTGGATATGATGATTGAAGGCAATAATGAAACCCTGGTGATCTATATGGCCGGTCCCGGTGCAATATTAGCCTTACGATCACCCCGGCGAGCTAATCTAGGCCTGATTCGGCTGGAAGGCCCAAAAGCCGCTAAAACCGTGGCCGAGCTGGTTGCGTCGTAGGTCTGTATGAGTTCAAGTTACCTGTACCATGCCGGTGGGCACGCTTTTGTATTGCTGGAAGGTTTCGGCGAAGGCGAAATGGTGCCGACCAATCAGGTGCTCATTCACAATCGAAACGAAGCGATCCTGTTAGACCCGGGTGGCCACAAAGTGCATTATGAGGTAATTAATGAAGTCTCCTCACTGGTGCCGATTAACGACCTGAAGTACCTGTTCTTTTCGCACCAGGACCCTGATATTGTTGCCGCTGCCAACGCCTGGTTGATGCTCAGTGATGCCGAGGCCTACATTTCTGAATTGTGGCTGCGCTTTATCCCGCACTTTGGCGTAGACGAGTTGATGCTTCCCCGTCTGAAGGGCATTCCTGATCAGGGTATGCGCCTGCCGCTGGGCGACACCGAGTTGTTGATTTTGCCGGCGCACTTCCTGCACTCAGCCGGTAACTTTCAGGTGTACGATCCGCTGTCCAAAACACTGTTTTCCGGCGATTTGGGTGCCTCTATAGGGCCGCCATACGTAGAAGTGGAGGACTTTGCCAGCCATGTGCAATACATGGAAGGATTTCATCGCCGGTACATGCCCTCCAATCACGCCAACCGCTATTGGGCTGATATGGTTCGAACACTTGACATAGACCGGATTGTGCCGCAACACGGTGCCATTTTTCCAACCGCTAGCCTGTCCGCGCAATTCATTGACTGGATTGCCAGCTCTCCTGGCGCGGTGGAATGTATGTCGGAAGTTTATCGGGTACCGCAGTAAATCAGCATTATTTAAGGCCTGCACGGCTTATCTGCGTTCTGATAGCGTCCAGTATGCTCATGATCGCCAGTGTTTCGTCCAGGCCCATGCTAGTGCTTTCGAGCCGGTCGGCGCGAAGGCAGGTGTGCACCTCTTCAATCTGATGCCGATAAGGGTTGCCGGTCAATTCTCCGCTTAGCTCCCTGCTGCAGCCATCAGCATCGGTAATGGTGAACGAAGGCGGACAGAAGAGGGGCGCAGCCACCGTGATTTTCCCTTGCGAGCCGATAATCTGCATATCCGGTGCGCAGCGCCCGCGCATGGACACATAAAGATTGGCCAGAGCGCCTGAGGTATGCCGCAAAATAACGGCATCGTGCGCATCAACAGCGCAACGAGAGTCGGTGTCGCCAGTGGCCAGCACCTGAGCGATCGGCCCGCACAGCATAGACGCCATGGACACCAGGTAGACTCCGGCATCCAACATAACGCCACCACCGAGTTCGGGGCGAAACAGATAATAGTTGGGGTTAAAGTCTGGAATAAACGCACCACCAGCGACCACCAGCTGAATATCACCGATGGTTCCCCGCTGCAGCTCACGATGCAGCGCAAGCACCGTGGGTACAAAACGCGTCCACATGGCTTCCATGAGAAAACAGCGCCGAGCGCGAGCGATATCAATCAGCTCGCGGGCCTCGCTTGCGTTAACTGTAAAAGGCTTTTCACACAGTACCGCTTTACCTGCCTGCAGACAAAGCGCCGCATGGTCTTTGTGCAAGGCAGGAGGTGTCGCTACATAGACAACATCAATGTCCTGTTGATGGGCTAACTGCTCATAGCTGCCAAACGACTTACTTATGTTGTACTTCCGCGCTTGCTCGGCGGCACGGGCGTGGTTGCGTGAGGCGATGGCCACCAGCTGAGCGTTCTCAACCTCTGCTAATGCCGCGGCAAATTCCCGTGCCATACGGCCAGTACCAAGAATACCCCAGCGTATAAGCTCTCGTGCCGACATCAGCCCGTCCGGCCTGCGGTGAAACCACCATCAACACATAAGGCGTGTCCGGTGATAAAAGAAGCCTGCTCGCTGGCGAGGAAATAAATGGCATTGGCTATTTCCAGAGGCTCGGCGGCTCTGCCCAGCAGGGCGTAACCGCGGGTCATTTCCCGAAGTTGTTCTTCTGAAACCCCTTGCTCGGCCATGCGTTTGAGGTGAAAGTCAGTCAAGGTATTGCCGGGGCATACTGCATTTACACGAATGCCCTGCGCCCCGTGCTCAGCCGCCAGACTGCGCATCAGCCCTAACACGGCGGACTTGCTGGCATCATAAATTGCCATGCCTGGTGAGCCTTGCAGGGCATTCACCGAAGACACCAGCACGAGTGAACCGTGGCCGCGTTCAATCATCACGGGTAACACAGCCTGGCACATATGGGCCACACCTTTCAGGTTGACACCCAGTATGCTGTCCCAATCGGCTTCGCTGGCTTCCAACAGTGAGCCACCAAGCTGCGTACCGGCATTGGCCACCAGCATGTCAACCTGGCCCCACCTTTGCTGCGCCTGGCTACACGCCACCTGGCATTGAGCAGGATCGGTGACGTCGACCCGTTGAAATGCGGCGTCGCCACCAGCGGCCCGTATAGCGTCACAGCTTGCCTGTCCGTCTGCTTCGACAATGTCACACAGCAGTACTCCGCAGCCGGCCTGAGCAAACCGGCTGGCACAGGCTCGGCCAATACCCGACCCGGCACCCGTGATGATCACTGAACTCAGCTTTCTTTGATGATCCGGCATTTGTGGTTCGAGCCTGGGTGATTTGCTGTTGCTTACTATCATACACAGTCAGGCGAGGAATGCGGTAGCCGTGCCGGCCTGGTTCAGGCCGTTCGCGTTCAGTGACTCATAAAAACGAGCTTCGTCAGTGTTAACCGCCAATAATCACTTACTGCTCACATCAGTTGCCTAAATACTATATAATCCTAAGACTTTGCTGCGCAGCAGCTTTCACACCCTGGCGACGCAATACGCGTTTGCTTCCTCAAGAGATAATCTATGAGTTTTGATTCCCTGGGCCTTAGTGCGCCCATTTTGGCGGCTGTTTCCGAAAAAGGTTACGGTGAGCCGACCCCTATTCAGAAACAGGCTATTCCCGCCGTTCTTTCCGGTCGGGATGTCATGGCGGCTGCTCAGACCGGCACGGGTAAAACTGCCGGCTTCACCCTGCCCATATTGGAACGCCTCAGCGCTGGTAAGCCAGCTGGGCCAAACCGTTGCAGAACCCTGGTGCTGACACCCACCCGAGAACTGGCCGCTCAGGTAGGGGAGAGTGTGAGCGAATACGGGAAAAACCTGCCATTGCGCTCGACCGTGGTGTTTGGCGGCGTGAAAATAAACCCGCAGATGATGAAACTGCGCAAAGGTGTGGATGTGCTGGTGGCAACGCCCGGTCGTTTGCTGGACCTGCATGGGCAGAATGCCATACGTTTTGACAAGGTTGAGATACTAGTGCTGGATGAAGCCGATCGCATGCTGGACATGGGCTTTATCCACGACATTCGCAGGATTCTCAAACTGCTGCCCAAGCAGCGGCAAAACCTGCTGTTTTCCGCCACGTTTTCCAAAGAGATTCGAGAACTCACCAAAGGTCTGCTGGAAAACCCGGTGGATGTTTCCGTCAGTCCGCCCAATTCCACGGTTGCCACTGTGGAACACAGCATCTGTCCGGTGGACAAAAAGCAAAAGAGCGCTTTGCTGGCCAATCTTATTATTGATAATGACTGGCAGCAGGTGCTGGTTTTCAGCCGCACCAAGCACGGTGCGAACAAAATCGCTAAACAATTGGATGCGCGCGGTATCAATGCCGCCGCCATACATGGTAATAAAAGTCAGGGCGCGCGAACGCGTGCTTTAGCCGGCTTCAAGTCGGGCGACATCCGCATTCTGGTCGCCACCGATATTGCTGCCAGAGGGCTTGATATCAGCCAGTTACCGCAGGTAGTAAATTTTGACCTGCCAAATGTGCCTGAAGATTACGTGCACCGTATTGGTCGCACCGGGCGTGCCGGTGCCAGCGGCAAGGCGGTTTCGCTGGTATCGGCTGACGAAATTAAGCAGCTGCGCGATATTGAACGCTTGCTGGGTAAGGTTTTACCGCGCCATTTGGTTGATGGCTTTGAGCCAGAGCATGATCTCCCTGAGAGCCGCCAGCCAGCTACGCGGCCTGCATCCCGCAGTGGCCGGACGAAAAAGCCACGCCCGGGCGGATCCAATAGGCAAGCACGCGGCAGGTCATCCGGCAAGCAATCGCGCAACGCGCCGCAATCACCGCGTGGCAAACAAAACCCGCGCAAAAATGGTGGTTCCAGTTCCAGCCGGCAACCTGCACGCAACGCCTAGACCGGTTTCAGCTATTCGAACGGCTTTTGTCTTTTTTGCGCTTGCGCTGCGCCTTGCCTGGCCTGCGGTCTGTTTTTTCAGGCGGCCCGGCATCAATGCGCGAAAGGGCGAGAGGTTTGTTACACACTCGTGCCTTTTTCAGTGTTTGAAAAATATCCTTTGGCATGCCTTTTGGTAGATCGACCGTACTGAAACTGTCGAATAATTGAATCCGGCCAATGTATTGCGAGTCGATGCCGGCCTCATTGGCAATTGCACCAACGATGTTGCCCGGTTGTGCGCCATCATTATGGCCAACCTCAATTCGATAAGTATCAAAATTGTCCGACTTCTGCTTCTTCGTCCCTTTTGGGTTCTTGCCTGGCTTCGAGCGACCTCTTACTGCCTGTTCGCTGGAGTTGGCATACTCAGGTTGATCCGAGTGCCTGGATTCCTTCAGAAAAAATGGCTGGTCGCCCTGCAACAGGCTGGCCAGGGCGGCAGCGATATCCAGCAGTCCCTCGCCGCTTTCCTGCTGATGAGTGGCGATCAGTTCCCGGTACAGTGTCAGATCGCCGCTCTCGATGGCGCTGCTGATCTGTTCGCGGAAGCGCTCACTGCGCCGCGCGTTGATGGCATCTGTACTGGGCATCTGCATGACGTTGATGGTCGCACCCGTGGCCCGCTCGATAGCGCGCAGCATTCGGGTTTCCCGCCGCGCCACAAACAGAATGGCTTCTCCCGCCCGCCCGGCCCGACCGGTACGGCCGATACGGTGCACATAGGCCTCGGTGTCGTAAGGGATATCGTAGTTGATGACATGGCTAACGCGGGGCACATCCAGCCCACGTGCTGCAACATCGGTGGCGACCAGAATATCAATACGCCCTTGTTTTAGTTGCTCGATCGTGCGCTCGCGCAGCTGCTGGCTGATGTCGCCATTCAGGGCGGCACTGCTATAACCGCGAGCGGCCAGTTTATCGCTGAGTTCAACCGTGCTGGTTTTGGTGCGGACAAAAACGATGATGGCATCAAAAGTTTCCGCTTCCAGAATACGGGTGAGCGCATCCAACTTGTGCAGGCCTGCTACCGGCCAGTAGCGTTGGCGAATGTCGACATTGGTGCTGGCTTTTACGGCGACCTGAATTTGCACCGGGTCTCTCAAATGGCGCTTGGCAACCTTGGCGATCTCTTTGGGCATGGTGGCCGAAAACAGCGCTGTCTGACGCTGCTCCGGCGTGTGCGAGAGCACCCATTCCACGTCGTCAATAAACCCCATGCGCAGCATTTCGTCGGCTTCGTCCAGCACCATGTGACTGAGTTCGTCCAGCTTCAGTGTGCCTTTGCGCATATGGTCCATCACGCGACCTGGCGTACCAACTACCACATCTACGCCACGTTTCAAGGCACGAATTTGACCCTCATAACTTTGCCCGCCGTAGATCGGCAGAACACGAAAGCCCTTGATGTGTTTGGCGTAGGTCTGAAAGGCCTCAGCTACCTGAATGGCCAATTCACGCGTCGGTGCAAGCACAAGTGCTTTGGGCTGCCTGGCACTGCCAGCGTGCAATGCATTGAGAATAGGTAAAGCAAACGCCGCGGTTTTGCCGGTGCCAGTCTGTGCCTGACCAATAATGTCATGCCCCTCAAGCAATGGGGGCATGCTCTGTTCCTGAATGGGTGAGGGCGATTCATAACCGACCTCGTCCAGCGCTTTGTACAGTTCCGGGCGCAGGCCGAAAGATTTGAATGTGGAAATGGGGATGACCTTTTGGGGCCCGGTTTTACTCTAGCCGGGCGATTCTCGGGTCGGCGATGATACAGTAGGGGTGGTCGAAAGGCCAGATTGCCGCGACAGCACGAGGCAGGTCTGGCGTTCGCCCAACCGAGCGATGTCAACTATAAAAAAGGCCGCTGATGCGACCTTTTGATGGATTGGCTCCGCCTGCTGGGCTCGAACCAGCGACCCAATGATTAACAGTCATTTGCTCTACCAACTGAGCTAAGGCGGAATAAACTGTGCCTGTCACCGCTTTTTCGGGGCGGTTGTGGCCGGGTTACCGGCCGTGGCGTCGACCGTAGTCGAGGGCGCGTATCTTAATAACGCTCGTGAAGCCCGTCAATACCTATTATTATGGTCTATTTTCCAGCTTTTGGGCGGTTCAGGGGCGCCAGCAGGTCGAATGAGCAAAAATTTCAAGGTTCACGCCAAGTTTGAGCCCGCGGGCGACCAGCCGGAGGCCATCGACAAGCTGGTGGCTGGTATTGATTCCGGTCTGCTGGGCCAGGTTTTGCTCGGGGTTACGGGGTCGGGGAAGACGTTCACCATTGCCCACGTGATTGAGCAGATCCAGCGCCCCACGGTGGTGATGGCGCACAATAAAACGCTGGCGGCGCAGCTTTATGGGGAATTTAAGGAATTTTTTCCAGAAAACGCGGTTGAGTATTTTGTGTCCTATTACGACTACTATCAGCCGGAAGCCTATGTTCCGGCGTCGGACACTTTCATAGACAAGGACGCATCGGTCAATGAGCACATCGAGCAGATGCGGCTGTCGGCCACCAAAGCATTGATCGAGCGGCCGGATGCCATTGTGGTCGCCACAGTATCGGCTATCTATGGCCTTGGGGAGCCCGACGCCTACCTGAAAATGGTCTTGCATCTAGACCGTGGCGACCAAGTGGACCAGCGCCATATTCTGCGTCGTTTGGCCGAACTGCAATACACCCGCAACGACGTGGACTTCTCGCGTGCGAACTATCGGGTGCGCGGCGATGTGATTGATATTTTCCCCGCTGAATCCGAGCAGGAAGCCGTGCGGGTTGAACTGTTTGACGATGAAATAGAAAGCATTTCCAGGTTTGACCCCTTAACCGGCCATGTGATCGACAAAATACCGCGGGTAACAATCTTCCCAAAAAGCCACTATGTTACGCCGCGTGAAAAGCTGCTGAACGCCGTTGAGCAGATTGAGGAGGAGCTTAAAGAGCGGCTGGAGCAGTTGCGTTCCAATGACAAGCTGGTAGAGGCCCAGCGCCTGGAACAACGTACCCGTTACGACATGGAGATGATTCGTGAATTAGGATATTGCACCGGTATTGAGAACTACTCGCGTTACCTGTCGGGCCGCGAAGCCGGTGAGCCACCACCCACGCTGTTTGACTACCTGCCACCCAATGCGCTGGTGGTGGTGGACGAGTCACACGTCAGTGTGCCGCAAATCGGTGGCATGTACCGTGGTGACCGCTCGCGCAAGGAAACTCTGGTGGAGTATGGCTTTCGCTTGCCGTCGGCGCTGGACAACCGGCCCATGCGGTTCGACGAGTGGGAGCGGGCGGTTCCGCAAATCATCTACGTGTCGGCCACGCCCAGGGAATACGAGCTGGAAAAATCCGGCCAGGTGGTGGAGCAGGTGGTTCGTCCAACCGGCCTGGTGGACCCGGAGATCGATGTTCGTCCAGCCAGCACCCAGGTAGATGACCTGCTGTCCGAGATCAACCTCTGTGTGGCCGAGGGTGGCCGGGTGCTGGTTACAGTGCTGACTAAGCGAATGGCTGAGGACCTGACCGAGTACCTGGATGAGCACGGCGTGCGGGTGAAATATCTGCACTCTGACATCGACACGGTCGAGCGCGTGGAAATAGTCCGCGATCTGCGCTTGGGCAAGTTTGATGTGTTGGTGGGCATTAATTTGCTGCGGGAAGGGCTGGATATGCCTGAAGTCTCTCTGGTCGCGATTCTGGATGCCGACAAAGAAGGTTTTCTGCGTTCGGAGTCTTCGCTAATTCAAACCATTGGCCGGGCCGCACGGAATTTACATGGGCGCGCAATTCTGTACGCCGACGAAGTGACCGGGTCGATGCAGAGGGCGATTAACGAAACCGAACGTCGCCGCGCCAAGCAATTGGCCTTTAACGAAGAACACGGCATTACGCCTGTGGGCGTCACGAAAAGCGTGCAGGACATCCTGGAAGTCAGTTATGCGCCTGGTGGTCGTGGCAAGAGCTCACGTAAAGCGCGTCAGGTGGGCACATCGGACGAAGTCATCATTGACGGTATTGATCTGGACAACCCGGCCAAGCTGGCGACAACGCTGAAAAAGCTGGAAAAACAGATGTTTCAGCATGCCAAGGATCTGGAGTTCGAGGAGGCTGCTGCCGTGCGCGACCAGATAGAAACACTGAAAAACTACCAGTTCAAACAGTGAAATTGAACCGTGGCGCAATGTCTTATATCATACGCCGCCCACAGCGGTGGTGCGATGCACATGCATTCCGACCGCTGGGGGAAAA
>JAUIHW010000029.1 GCA_030431775.1 Gammaproteobacteria bacterium | reverse complement strand
GTGATAAACTGCATAGATTGGAAATTATGTTAAAGGAATTGGATGAGGTATGATCAGGACCAAGGCAATAAAGGGAGAGCCTGGAAACGCGCTTTGTAAATGTGTTTTTCTACAGGCTCGTTATGCGTCTTAATCGATCGTTGGCGTGGATGTTCGTTGGCCCACTTGCGGTGATTGGTTGGTTTCTTGCATTATTGTTGGGAATAGTCGCTGTATCACTAGTAGATGCTCTATGTCCTCCAGAGAAGATAATTTCGGAGATGTGTACCGCGTCTTGGTATTCTCCAAGCATAGACATTCTGGTAGCAATATTTGCTGGTCTATCCGCAGTATTTTCGATTGGTGGTGCCATACTGTTCGCCCCAAGCAGCCGGTTTATTGTTGCCTTGGGAACATACCTATCAGGGTTTACAATTGCTCTTTGGTTTGCGGTAGAATCTGACGCATGGCCGCCTTTCTTGAGCGCATCGCTTTGTGGGGCGCTAACAACAATAGTAATATGGAAACGTTCCTGCGATGACGGCGCCGCATAAAAATCGGATAGCGTGACAGGCATGGTCACGCGATTCGTCTGTTAGAAGTCACAAGAGAGGCCATTATTGCAGGCAATCAAGAAAGTTCTAATAGCGTTGGTATTGATACCTCTAGGGTTAGTGGTACTGCCTTTTCTCGCTATATATTTCGCTTTCATTTCTGTTTGGGGACTGTACTTAAAATTACGAATCGAAATTATGTGGCCACAAGAAAAGTTCATTCTATTTACTTATAGTGATAGCCCAAACTGGTCAGCTTACGTTAAAGAGAACATTGTCCCGGCTATAGAAAGTCATGCGGTTATAATAAATCGGACGCAGCAGCAGAATTGGAAGAACGAACACCCACTCGAAAGAAAGGCGCTTGACGCATTTGCGGGTTACAACGTAAATCCGGCAGCCTTAATCTTCCGTCGTGGCTTGCGAGTCAAATCGATAGCGTTCTACGATGCGTTTCGTGATCTAAAGCACGGTAAAACTGCAAAGATCGACAGCAGACTCGAAGAACTAATAAGTTATGTGCCAAGCGACTCCTAACAACGGTGAGCAGCCGACGCCAAAAAGCTTCGCCGTTTGGCGCGGCTGTCACTGGGGTTAGTCGTCAATAGACAGTAAGCAGAAAGATGATAAATGCAAGATACGAAAACCCCGCAGCAAGGCTCCTAGCCATACTAACGGCAGGTAAAGAAGTACCACCAAGTAACAATTGTAGAAAAACCTGGAGCAGCTTGCTTGGCGTAGAAGAAGGGAATGAAACTCTTCTTTTGAGCCGTTTAGGGAAGACTATGTCTCTCATAGGGCAAGCAGAAACGGAGATTACGCGGATCAAAGACGTAGATCCCGATAGATATTTAGGGTGGGTTGAACCAGCCGTTACAGCTTTTACCAAGCAAAACCTGAACGCTACTTGGGAGTCTTTTAGCAACCATATCAACACTCATACGCTTAATTATCTGAGCAACACGGCGGACATTTTGACCGCTTACTATCCGCGAAAATCTTGGAACACGGACGAACTTGAACGCATTGGTGAGGGTATCGACGACGTCATAGAAGAAGTCCATGCTTCCCAATTAGACTTAAAGGCAAAAGAGTTCATGGTTGCAAAGCTGAGAGAAATACAGATAGCGATCGATGAATATAAAATATCGGGGTCAGGGCCTCTAGTCGAGAAAATCGAATCTACTTTCGGGCACGCAGTCCTAAATCCGGAGTTTAGAGATGTCGCCGGCTCAAATCCTGCTGCTAGAAGCTTTTGGATGATAATTGCCAAGATAACGATGTTGTCCACATTAGCGTTGGTGTTACTGCAAATACCGAATGAGATAAAAGACTTACTCCCCGATGAGACAGTGCAGTTTCTAGAGCACGAAAATACCGAACATGACGACTAACAACTGTGAGGAGCCGACGCCAAAAAGCTGCGCTTTCCGGCACGGCTGTCACTGGGGTTATGTGTACCTAAGGAGAGACTTTATGAGAATGATTCTAACAACGCTCGGATTTTCGGGAGATTGACTCATTACGAAGCAACAACTTTATTCGCCGGGGACTCTGCCGCATCTATCGCTGGAGACGCAGGCGAATTCGGTAGAGTCGGCGACAGCCGATAAGCAGCGTCACGTCGCTGATGTTTCACCGCCTCGATTATTTCGCGCCACACGGGCCAAAGCCCGTGCGCTACAGGTGGCAGCTCGTGACGGATAGCCAAGTGCAGTGAGGGGAGCTGATAGCAGGGCACCTTGGGGTACATGTGGTGCTCGATATGATAATTCATATTCCAGTAAAGCCAGCTTAGTGGCGCAGAAAGCGTGAACGTTCTGCAGCATAGACGGAAATCATTGACGCCGTCCGGCAACCCGGCATGTTGAGTGTTGTTGCATAGCATAAACGGCAAACCGCCTGCTTGCCTCCCCAAGAGCAGCAATACAGGGATAATCCAAACACCAAGGGCTAGCGCCAACACGCCGATCAATCCGTGCATCATAAGCACCTTGCGGGAAAAGGCTTTAACGTCTTCGAGCTCTCGCTCACTGGCGCGCTGGAAAAGGTATGTTTGCCATTCGCCAACGCATTTCCCGAGTGCGAGACGCCACATTTCCAAAATAGGGTTTAGCGACTGTCGAAGGTCAAACGAAACGAAACCATGAATTAAAAACTGCCTGATATCATGTAGCTCCGGCTCCTCGACTTCGCGATCGTACGGGGAGTGCAATGTGTACTTATGGTGCTCTCGGTGACTGACCCAAAAATACCGCAGGTTGATCATACTAAAAAAGCCGAACACGCCTCCAATGGCCAGATTTAATCCGGGCAACGAAAACACCGTACCATGAGCGAATTCGTGCAGCGCATTGGAGGAAAAACGCATAACCACACCATAGCCCAGACTAAAAACAAACATCGCCAACCAAGCTTGGGCCAGCTGACTCGCGACGGCACCTACCATACAAATCAGAATCAACCCAAGATGGAAAATAGTGTAGAAGGCCCCGCGCAAATTGCTCCTCCTTGCAAGGGCTTGTAGCGTACCTTTGTCGAGGGTAGTTCGGTACCAGCGAATAGTGGGCGGGTCGATATTTTGCACAGGCAACTTCCTGAATACATTAACCGTGAATTCTGGGCTTGCATGATAAACCGCCACAGACGAATATGCGACTAACGACGGCCATAGTGCGATATCGAACGTTGCTGCAAAATCGCGTCACTTACCCAAGAGACCGCTTCGTGCAACACGGCATCTCCGACATTTACCTGTTCGGTTACCAACGCGTTTCGCAAGTCGCTTTTCTTAAGGGCTACGATCAGCCCCTCGCCGACAAAAGAGTCTTCGCAAAATAGTCAGCTGGCGTTTACTGGGTGCTAATGCAGCCAGTTATGTAGCGGGATCCACGATTGTTTTTGGACGAAGACTTAGCCCTACCAACTCCCTTTTACCAGAGTTGGCAGGTTGTTGTCATTGGCTTAGAAGTTATAGTTAATGGAAAGGCCACCAAACGTCAGGACATCTTCATCAACAATAGAGCTGTTTGTTATGCTGGAGTCCAGGACACTAGCACCTGCCTGGAGCTCAACATCCCAATGCTCGCTGAACTCATAGCGACCTCGAATTGACGCAAACGCATTGAAAGCGGATCCGGGGCTGTACTCATCACGGCCGTCTGTTGCTTCCTCGGCACTGACGCCATAGTGATGAGCTACTTTCCGGTCTCGCATCCATTGAACACCCAGGGTGGGATTGATACACCAGTTGCCCAGCTTAAGATCAAATGTGTAGCTCATGGAAACGGCCTGCCCATCGTGTTCATTCCCCAGATCACTAAGGACTCTAAGTGTCGCACGGCCCAGTGCGCTGTCGTGATTGATGTAAATGCCACCTTCTATCGTGGCGTCGCGTTCGGTCAAACCCGCGAGTTGAGCGTTATCGCGATATTCGTCTTCGTCACTCAGAAAGCTACTGTCCGGCACAATGGTCAGGCCGCTGCTGAAACCTCCAATACCTGCTAGCGATAGATTGAGCGTTGCGTCTTTTACAAAGAATCGATCACCGTTGTAGCGTATGTTCGGAAAGACACTACCGAATTGATCTTCGCCGCGGTATACGTTGGTAAATACAACACCACCGGCGCCAAGTACCCAAAGGTTGTCACGATCTCCCGGACCGATGGCGTCGCGCGCCTGTGAACTGGCAGCAACACAGGTCATTGCGCAAGCGATTAATGCAGTTTTCATCTTCGTATTCATGTTGGCTCCTCGTGGGGATTGATTGTTTGTTACAACGTTTTTCATAGTGAACTCCTGGTTTCATTGGTTTTAGAGGTGACGATCAAGGCGCGCTGAATAACCACTGCAGCGCGTTGTTCAGCGCCGAATCTTGACCATTTCGCCGAGCAGTCGCGTCGAACACACTGACTTCGATCATGGGCTCAATTCCCACAGCTTCATAAGCGATGCCATCAGAACCGCTGTACACCTCGTTAGCGAGACTGAACTGCCACCCATTCGGTAAGGATTTTTCCAAAGCATCTGAAATAGAGCCGTTCGTGGGTTCGCCCAGGTGGGTGACGTGTGAAAACTCACGCATTGCCAGGGTAAAGACTTCTGCGGCACTGGTAGTTGTTCCGCTGGTCAGTAAAACGGTAGGCTTCAGATAGCTTTGTTCACCAGCAGGTGACAGTTCAAGTTCTTGCACCGGACCATCCCCGTTTGCAGATCGGGCAAACTTACTCACAGCGGCGTGCTCGCTATCGGCAAATCGATTGGCAATAGCCAGGGCAACAGGGTCTGTGCCCCCTTGATTGATTCGAACATCAACGATCATTGCCTGCGTATCCGCGAGGTCACTAAACACCTCGTCAAGAATCTCAGCCAGGTCAGCAAGTTGCCTATCAATGCTATCGTCTGACACCAGCATGCGATCAATGCGAAGGTAGCCAATATCGGTGTCGATGGTGCTCCACAGCAGCATGTCATTGTCTGCGCCGCCAACCACAACAACCCGCTCGTCCAGGTAGTAATCAAGCACTATCGACGTCCACTGATTCAGTTCCCGTAGCAAGTACTGATCGAACTCTGGCACCTCGGTTTGTTGGTGAAACTCGTCGAGGAGCTGGCCGAATATTCCCTTGAGTTGTGCGGGTCTGAACTCAGCGTCATCGCCTGCGGTGAGCGCTACATGCGCATCATCAAGCGGCGCGATCAGTGTTGCGAGCGCAACAAACAGTGCCTCATCACTCATCTCATCGCTGATCATGTCGCGCACGGCGTCGTATTGGGCAAGCCAATCGACATTGCGCTCAGCGAAAAAGGCGTAGTAATCATTGAATGAGTGCCAAAAGTGTTCGAAAATTTCCGACGGCGAGTCGCCAATAGGATCTGAACACGAGACCGGCAGCTGGTCTATGCGGTCGAAGCGCTCGGAGAAACCAGGATCAGTATCGCGTATCAGTAAGCTGTCATTGTCGTCTGACAGCAGTAGGGTACCGACATCATCCAGCGAGGCGAGCCCATCGAGCATGCAGGTCTCGGAGGTAAACTGATACAGGGTGACTTGAGAATTCTCAACCACCAGAACCTCACCGTAGCCAGTTTGCTCCCATGTTCCCTGCAATCTGGATTCCAGAGGTATCGGGGCGGGCGCCTGCGACGACTCAGAGCCGCTATTGCATGCGGCAAGTAAAACCACTATTAACGATGTAGTGAATATTCGAAGTAACATTGTATTCTCCAAAAGGTTTAAGGTTGGTGTTAGATTGGGGATTGCAGTGCCGCGTCGCTTGCAAACCAGGTGATGACAAGACCCACGGTTGTTGCTACACCCGCAATGGCGACCTTGAGCCACAGCGGCAGCTTATTGATCGGTCTGGCGACCTCACGTGTGATCACGTAACGGCTGTAAATCACTAACGGTATCGCCGAACTCATTCCAAATACTTCAACCCGCGCAAGCGAGAGCAAAGTTGGCTTCATTTGTTTGTCTCCTTTGGCGAGCTTCGCTCCGCCATAAATCTCAGTTTTTTGGGGCAAAGCAGCCCCGTGGCGCATTGACATGCGCTAAAAACTAAGGGTTTATTGCTTGTTTACCGGCGAGGAAGATCGGTTCTTCGGCGAACTGTCTTCCTATCGAGAGGACCGGGCCAGTGGACAGTCTAGTGGCGCTGATTCATGTGTGCTCTCCCTGGGGATCGGAGTCCTCAAAACCATTTTTCTTGCTAGCGTGCCTGGAAGCGCTGTCGGTATTCAGTGGCAGCAATACCCAGATGGCGCTGGAATGCTCGACGCATTCTTTCCGGGTTGCTGAAGCCTACCTGCTCTGCAATGACTTCAATCGGCTCATTGCCTTGTTCCAGCGCTACGCGCGCCGCCTGCAACCGTGCAATCTCCACATACTGCGCAGGCGTCATGTCGACCGCCTCTTTGAATTTTCTGGCAAAAGAGCGCTCCGACATATAAGCCCTGGCGGCAAGAGACGTAACCGTCAGGTGTTGGTCGCAATTGTCGCGAATATAATCGAGAGTGTCTTGCATTGGGCTCTCTTCGGCCTGCTGTGCTAACAACTCCGCACTGAATTGCGACTGGCCGCCAGGGCGCATCATGTACATAACGTTGTATCTGGCCACTTGCAATGCAATGTCGTGGCCCCAGTCTTCCTGGATAAGTGCCAACGACAGGTCCATACCTGCAGTAACCCCTGCTGACGTCCAGATATTGCCGTCGCGAACAAATAACGCATCGCTTTCTACCGACACGTCTGGATAATTCTTGGCCAGAGTTGGGCACCAGAACCAGTGAGTGGTTGCACGGCGACCATTCAGTAAACCAATGTGTGCGAGGATCATGGCTCCGGTGCAGATAGAGACCACGCGTGTGGCTCTGTCTGCGGCCCATGCAACAAATTCGACAAGCGCTGCGTTTTCCAGAGCATCCAGAGTACCGTGCCCACCGGCGATGATCAGCGTATCAATGTCAGTTAACTGAGTCCGGGCCGACGCGAATGAGTGATGTGCCTGGATGGGCACCCCGCACGTTGTATCAACCGGTCCTGCAGATTCCGCCACTATGCTCACCGAATAAGGCTCAAAGTCCTGAGGGACAAACAACTTCACACCAGTGAGTATTTCGATCGGTCCCACAACGTCCAGAATATGCGCCTGCGGGTACGTCAACATGACAAGCTGTCGGTTCCTGGTGCTGTTGGCTGTTTTTTCAATATGAGTATTCATGTCTGTAGAATACAATAAGGCGCCGAATACGGTTAGGACAGCTTCCCCTCGTTTTCTGCCAAAGTAATCGGCGCCCTTCCCGGGGCCTGCAGTATTCCGGTTCGCTTTCATCGATCTCTGGAGGGCTGCCCAGCTGGAGCAGCCGCACCGGGTTCTGTTCAACGCGGCCGCGCCTTGTGGCGTAGCCATTGACTCAGAGCGCGAGCGTCTGTAGGTTGGCTCTGATACCGATGATTCACGACTGGCTGTATTTGAACTACCCGACTGATCTCGGAGAGATCTCGGTCCTGGATATGGCCTTCATCAATAACTGGAGCTCCGTATGAGTAATGACTGGCAATTGGCACAAATGAACGTTGGCACGGCGCTCTACCCACCCGATGACCCGAGGCTCAGCGGATTCATGGACCGGCTCGATGAAATCAATGCGTTGGCCGAAGACAGCCCGGGGTTTATCTGGCGGCTGCAAAGTGACAGCGGCAATGCCACTGACATTGATGTTGGTGGTCCAGAGCTGTTTCTGGTGAATATGTCAGTTTGGGAATCGGCGGAGCATTTATTCGACTATGTGTACAAATCTATGCATCGCGAGGTTATGGCGCAAAGGCGCCAGTGGTTCGAAAAGCCAGTTGAGCAATACCAGGTGCTGTGGTGGATACCTAAGGGTCATATTCCAACGCCTGAAGAAGGTCTGGCGCGTCTTGATGCGCTCAGAAACGATGGCCCTACCACCGAGGCCTTCAATTTCAAAAACAGGTTTCCAGCGCCAGGCAGCGACGGGCAGCCTAAAGATCTGAAGCCGGACCCTTATTGTGCTGGATGGGAATAACACTCGCAGACAGAGGGTAACGCGATTCACAATTGATTATTCAAACAGAAGTCTAACGCTTTATAAAAGTGGCGTGCTTTAATTAAGTATACTGCCCCCGGAATACACTAACGCTTGATAAATGTGGCGCGCTTTAGTTAAGTGTACTGTCCCCGGAATACCAATGGCTCGCTGAGAATAGCAACATCAATAGAGGGGTCGAGAATAACTCAACGCGTACGCTACTCAATGCGATGCCATTAAAAGCGTCTCTTCATAGCTGTAGTCAGAGAGTAGCTCGTAACCGGTTGCGGTTACTAACACCTGGTTCTCTATTTTTACACCCTCTTTTTCCCCCACAGCACCCGAAAAACTCTCAACACAGATCACCATATTCTCTTCAATCAAGCCGTCATAACTGTCGACTGGCCAGTCGCCTTTGTAGTAAATTTTCGGATATTCGTCGCAGAGGCCGGCTCCATGGAAACTGCAAACATATCGATTGGGTATATATTTTTCATCCCGCTTAAAGGCTTTTTCGACAAGCTCCTGAAAACTAATTCCCGGTTCTAACAGCGACATATTGTAACGAACCTCGTCGTAAGCATGGCGGTAAGCGGCACATTGCTGTGTGTTAGCCTGCTCACCGCAGAGCCAAGTCCGGGAGATATCCGCAAGGTAGCCGTAGGGACCAATCAGGTCGGTATCAAAACCAACCAACTCATTCCGCTCGATTCGCTTATGCGTTGCCTCTTGCAGCCAAGGATTGGTCCGCGCCCCTGAGGCGAGCATTCGACCATCTATCCAAATGCCTCCGTGGGCTATGTTGACCTGGTGCAGTATGGAGAGCAATTGGTTCTCGGTCATACCGGGCTTCATAGCGGCGTGCATAGCCGCAATACCCTCTTGAGCAACCGCAATTGAGTGGCGGATACAGAGCAGTTCCTCTGCTGATTTTATAGTCCGTGCCTGCTCAACAATCGCCTCTGCATCCACAATAGACCAGCCAGCGGACATTGCACGCTGTGTGACAAAGGGGCTGAACCGTTCAAAAGCGACCTTGCCCGATAACCCTAATTGGCGCCGAAAATCGGCGATAGCACTTAGGAAGGTTTTCGCCGCAGCATCCAGGTCCAGACCCGCATCAAAAACACTGATGAAGTGCGGGCGCTGATACTCCTCAACATTGAGATAGTCCCGCCGCGCTGCTCCATACATCCGCAGAGGCCCCTCAATAGGAACCAACAGATAAACCGTTGGAATGTGTGCTTGGAAGAGTTGGTACTCATCATAATCAATCGCATAGCGCAAGCTTACCGGGTTATTGAGCACACACAGGTCGACGTTGCGCTCACGCATGCATCTTCGAATTCGCCCTAAGCGATATTCATTTAAGCTTCCGTATTGCTCTTGAGTTAGCGAAAACTCTAAGGCTAGGTCGCCCATACCTTTCCCCTGTAAAAACGGCAAATAGTTCTTGTTTATTCTGTGCTGCGTTTGTAGTGGTCAACTATTCCCGGGCAGTGAATTAAGTTTTTTCTCAGCGAATGAAGGTACAAAGCCGTCATTGTGCTGATATGGTCGTTGCCAATTGTAATAGTTCATCAAGTAGTGACCAATGTCTTTTGCAGCTTCCGTAGCTGTACGATATTAGACGACTCTTAACCTGGCCGTTCGGCGACAAATAAGTTGGCTGGTTGATCTGCGACATTCAGGCGCTGATATTCAAAGGAGAAAGTGCGAGAATTAAAGGCTCTGGTACGTCGATTGGATTCATTGATTGAGGTGAAGCAGCAGGAAGTAAACCGCCTGGATGTGGCGGACGCTATTTTAGCGAATGACATAGAAGGGCATATTGACTTGCTGTCGAAGCGCATTCATGAACTCCGAAAATAAATTCAGCACCACATTGACGACGACCCTGGCCTGAGTGAGCAAAAGGAGTTGTTGTTAACCATACCTGATGTGGGTGAAAAAACGGTTGCGACGTTGTTGTCATATTTCGCGACCATAGAGCGCTTTGACTCGGCTAAAAAGCTGGCCGCCTTCTGTGGCTTAATAGTTTCTGCATGTGGTAATACCATGCTCAGAAATTGTTGCTAATCGCTAGAAAAACTGACGAATTAAACACCGGTTGCCTCTCTTCCAGGCTTGATACATGTTCATATTTGTTAATTATGAATATCCGGACAGCGATATTAGGCAAACACCGCACGGATGTTGCTGAAGGCTATTTCAGTTTCCCCCAGGGCGAACATGTTGTCTTTTACATGATTGGAGAGAAAGGCATAGATATTGTCGGCATCCCGCACAAAGAGATGGATATCATCACATATTTTCTCCCTGGTTGAACAATCAGGAAGAAGGTGAAATGCCTGCCGTTGCCAGCCAGAGCCAGTCATCGACTGCCCGTGCCAGTCACTCCCACTCAATAGTCGCCGGTGGCTTGCTGGAAATATCGTAGGTTACCCGGGAAATCTGCTCAATCTCGTTAATGATGCGACCACTGACTTTTTCAAGCAGTTCGTACGGCAGCCGGGCGGCACGGGCGGTCATAAAATCTATGGTTTCCACCGCGCGCAGGCTGACCACCCAGGCGTAGCGGCGGGCGTCTCCTACCACGCCAACTGAGCTTGACCCCGTCTTTCACAGCTGTGCGGTGTGCGAACTGACCCCGTTCTCTATGTGACCCCGTTGTCTATGACCCCTTTGTATACAGATTGCCATTTGACGCAGATTCGGGGCAGAAATCGTTTGCATCTTAAGACGGTATCTGTACCCGGAATATACTCTTGTAGGCTGGAAACGCCGCAGGCTTCATTTTCGAAAGAAGCCTCCAACCTCCGCGATGGCCTTTCGAAACGACTACCGGTTGTGATCTCTGTGATAAACTGCGATGTCAACACTTCAAAAAAGAGGCGCCGGTGCGAAAGTCATTTCGTCAACACAGTACGCGTGGATTCGCTCGAATCAGTCGGGTGATCATGCCAGCCCTCGCCATTCTGTTGTTTGGCCTTGCCGGCACGAATATGGCTGGTGCAGCCGAACAAGGCGATCCAGGTGCGCTCATTACCGACGCCAGACAGTTGCAGGAATTGGAAGAAGCTTTGAAGCTGCTGGGGTATTGGTATGCCGAGAACACGCAGTTGTATGCACCGGTGGAAACGGCGGATATGCAAAAAGCGATTCAACGTTTTGGCAAAAAAAATATGAGTAAGCACATCAATCAATTTGATGCGCACTTGAAAATATTAGCGGGCCAGCCTGTGGGGCTCGTCTACCAACTGGCACTGGAGGAGCTGAACGCACTTTCGCCCGAGGAACGCAGCAGCCGTGAGCAAGCCATTGCGGGTGAGGCAGGCAATCAACGCCTGGCAGAGGTAGATGAGATTCTAAGGCAGTGTAACACTCGCGTCTGGGATTGTGATTGCGTAGGCCGAGCGTTTGCAAAGGAGCGGGAGAAGCGGCCGGATGATCCCGTCAATTCAATTCGCTCTGACCTGCTCGGTGTGGGCAGTGGTATTAGCCCCGTGGCGGCTGATTGTTTTGCTAGAGAGGCATATGCAGAAACAACCGCCAGGGAATGCCAGCATGCAATGGTTGCCACGGAACAGTTCCCATCGGAAGAAGCTGCAGCTGAGTATTGCAACTGTGTGGGTGAAACGAAGAGCAAGCTGAAACAACAGAGCCTGAAAGCGGGCAACGGTGGTTCTCATGCTACGCGCAAGGCCGCTTCGGCGGCGATGACGCAATGTCGACAGAATTAAGCATTAGACAGGACAAAGGGGTCGAGGATGAATAAACACCCATTTCACCCGGCCCCACCCGCTTCTGGCTACTGTTGAGTCTCTCGCCAACCATGCGATTCTTTCGAATTCGGCTGGCGAGGAGCCAGCAACGCTCTCAATGTAGAATTGAACACTCGCTTTAAACGCTGCGCCCACGTCATGGCCGCATGATGTTCGACGGGTGATGGTCGCTCCTGCACATCCGTGCGCCCGCGACACTTGTGAATCCATTCACATCGTAGCGAACGTTGCCATTCGGCATGAGCGACAGTCGCTGATGCCGACCCGTAGCAGTCTTTGTCCACCCCTGCACTCGATTGCAAACAAGCTATTTTACAATTGATTTTCAATAGGATACTTGTTAGCCAACACCTGATGCGCATTGCATCAATCAGCTACAGCCACAGGTGGACATGAAGTGCTGTAATGACTAATATCTGATTAACATGATTATATTAATTAAAACAGGTGCGCCATGAAAATACTCAACGCCAGTGACGCTAAACGCGAATTCGGCGAGGTGCTTATCAATGCGCAACACGGTCCTGTTGGTATTAACCGAAATGGCAAACCGGTTGCTGTCGTGATCTCAGCATCTGAATATGCGCAGCTTGAGGCACTCAAAGAGGCATATCTGAAGCAATCCATAGAAGCAGGAGTCGCTGATCTGCAAGCCGGGAAAGTCAGCGATGGCAAATCCGTCATCGACAAATTACGTAAACGGGTAGCCAGTTAAATCCCGGGCTAAGCCGTGGCAAAGCGCGGTCCCCGCTACCAATTCACGGACAAAGCGGAACGTGATCTTGAAGGTATCATTGACTATACTGCCCAGAAATGGGGAGCCGCTCAAGCCAATACCTACCTTGACGGCCTGGAAACGCGCGCACAACTCCTCGCGGAAAATACAGACCTTGGAATGGTACGCGAGACTCTATCCAAGGGGCTACTCAGCTTCCCTTACGAAAGCCATATTCTGTATTACAAAAAACACGCGCGAGGCATCGTGATAGTACGAGTACTCCATCAGCATATGGATCCGGTGAAGCATCTCTGATTGTTCTTTATCAGCCGAACTTCTGATCGGGAACGGTTGTAAATTCCTGCTTTCCTGCTAAACGCCCATTATGGCATTCCCAAAATCTGCTGCGGCAGCGTGACGCACCACATGATTCCATGCACCAAGTGAGAGCGTACGAACTGCAGGTGCAAAAACCGGCGAGGGATATGCGCAATCACCGATACCATGATCCATACCGTGGAAAAGATGGAACTAACTGCTTGCCGATGCCTGCCAGTGCCAGATCTGCGCTACTCCCACTCTATTGTAAATAAGCCTTTTTTATCTTTTATATTCAATGGCTTATTTTCCTGCTAAATCGAAATACCATGAAAAATACCATGCTCAGAAATTGCTTCTAATCGAGATAATTTTTTCAATACCTGCATCACACCCCTTACCGTTTCAGGAATATCTACGCAGCCTTCATCTTCACGGTTTTTCCAATCCGCGCCAGCATGTTGACCAATTTGTCGATGGTAAACTTGTCTATCTTGCCACGCATCAGATCACTGATTCTCGGCTGGTAAACACCAAACACCTCTGCAGCTTCTTTCTGGTCAAGCCCTGAATCCTCGATATACTGACGCAGTGTAATCATCAATTCTGAACGAATCTTCAGGTTCTGCGCCATCGCTGGATCATCCTCCAGCGCTTCAAATACATTGCGGTAACCTTTTGAAATCGTCATTGCTGTTTCCTCTGTTCTGCCAACGCCTTGTACCTAGTTTTCGCCAGCTCTATATCCGCCTTGCGTGTTTTCTGCGTCTTCTTTTGAAACGCATGCAATACGTAAACTGCCTCTTCGAATCGAGCGACATAGATCACCCTGTAAATACCGTCCTTGTCCTTGATCCGGATTTCAGCAGCCCCAGCACCAACGGTATTCATTGGCTTCCAGTCACTTGGCAGCAACCCTGCCTGGACATTACTGAGCTCAAAACCCGCTTCGCGACGTGCGCCTGCCGGGAATTGCCTAAGATCGGCCAATGAACTGCCCACAAAGCGCACATCTTTCATAAACACTATTATACAAAATCTTATATTTATATCAAGTTTTATATATTATTGAATATCGGATTTCGGACAAGATGTGCTGGAGTACAAAAATTATGAGCAGCTCGAGGTACATGGCATGTTATTGGATCGCAGTGCTGATTCTGAGCCCAGCGACAACATGATCTATACCATGGAAAAGTGGTACTAACTGCTTGCCGATGCCTGCCAGTGCCAGATGATGCCAGACAGTAATGCGGGTAAGTTATTGGTTTTGCTAGTTCGGTGTGCCTTGGTGCCTGTCAGTGCCGGCCAGTGTCAGATCTGGCCTACTCCCACTCAATAGTCGCCGGTGGCTTGCTGGAAATATCGTAGGTTACCCGGGAAATCTGCTCAATCTCGTTAATGATGCGACCACTGACTTTTTCAAGCAGTTCGTACGGCAGCCGGGCGGCACGGGCGGTCATAAAATCTATGGTTTCCACCGCGCGCAGGCTGACCACCCAGGCATAGCGGCGGGCGTCTCCTACCACGCCAACTGAGCGGGCCGGGATAAACACGGCAAAGGCCTGGCTGACATCGTGATACAGCTCGGCTTTGTGCAACTCTTCAATGAAAATTGCGTCCGCCTGGCGAAGCACATCGGCGTATTCCTTTTTTACCTCGCCAAGAATACGAACCCCCAGACCGGGGCCGGGAAACGGGTGACGGTACACCATGTCGTAGGGTAAACCCAGCTCCAGGCCAAGGCGGCGTACTTCATCTTTGAACAGCTCGCGTAAGGGTTCCAGCAACTTCAGGTTCATTTTCTCCGGCAGGCCGCCTACGTTGTGATGTGACTTGATCACATGCGCCTTGCCGTGTTTGCTGGCGGCGGACTCAATCACATCCGGGTAGATCGTGCCTTGCGCCAACCAGCGAATGTTTTCCAGCGCTTTGGCTTGCTCATCGAACACATCAATAAAGGTGTTGCCGATTATTTTGCGTTTGTGCTCCGGGTCTTCCACTCCTTGGAGACGGTTAAGAAACCGATCTTCGGCATTTACACGAATAACCCGAATACCCATATTGCGGGCAAACATTTCCATCACCTGGTCGCCTTCACGCAACCGAAGCAGGCCATTGTCAACAAACACACAGGTGAGCTGGTCGCCAATGGCTTTGTGTAACAATGCAGCGACCACTGAAGAATCCACACCCCCGGATAGTCCAAGCAGTACTGGTTCGTTACCCACCTGCTCTCGCACGCTTTGCACAGCATCATCGATGATCTGGCCTGTCGTCCACAGGCATTCGCAGGCGCACAGTTCTTTCAAAAAGCGCTCCAGAATGCGGCCACCCTGCAAGGTGTGGGTAACTTCAGGGTGAAACTGTACGCCGTAAAAGCCACGGCTCAGGTCCGCCATGGCGGCGATTGGCGCGCCGTCGCTTTGCGCCAGGCAAACAAAGCCCGGCGGCAAATCAATCACCTTGTCGCCGTGGCTCATCCAAACGTCGAGCAGAGCGTTGCCGTTGTGCCCGGTATGGTCACAGATATCGCGTAATAACGGGGAATCGGCAAGCACCTCCAGGCTGGCGTAGCCAAACTCACGCTTGCTGGAACCCTGCACCTGGCCACCAAGCTGCTGCGCCATCGCCTGCATGCCGTAACATATGCCCAAAACCGGCACACCCAGCTCAAATACCTTACCGACCACACGCGGGGTGTCTTCCGCGGTGACGGTTTCCGGCCCGCCCGACAGAATAACGCCATTCGGGCGAAACTCTACGAGCGCGGCTTCATCCAGGTCATAGGGCAGTATTTCGCAATACACGCCTATCTCGCGAACCCGGCGGGCAATCAATTGTGTGTATTGGCTGCCAAAATCCAGAATCAGGATTTTCTCGGCATGAATATCAGCGCTCACAACTCAGCCTAACGCAAAGGGTAGTTGGGCGCTTCTTTGGTGATGCTGACATCGTGCACATGGCTTTCGCTCATGCCCGCGCCAGTCACCCGAACCAGTTGCGGCTCGGTGCGCATCTGTTGAATGGTGTCGCAACCCGTGTATCCCATGCCGGAGCGCAAGCCGCCCATCAACTGATGAATGATAGTGCCAACCGGGCCCTTATAGGGTACGCGGCCCTCAATGCCTTCCGGCACCAGCTTGGCAACACCGTCCGCCGCACTTTGGAAATAGCGGTCACTGGCGCCTTCGGCACTGGTCATCGCAGCCAACGACCCCATACCACGATAGGACTTGTAAGTTCGCCCCTGAAACAGCTCCACCTCTCCCGGTGCTTCTTCAGTGCCGGCAAATAGGCTGCCCAGCATCACGCAGTGGGCGCCAGCCACGATTGCCTTGGAAATATCGCCAGAAAAGCGAATGCCGCCGTCGGCAATTACCGGCAGGCCCTTGTGCTCAAGCGCTGCCGACACATTCGCAATGGCCGTTATTTGTGGCACGCCTACGCCGGCTACAACGCGGGTGGTGCATATGGAACCAGGCCCAATACCGACTTTGACCGCATCCGCACCGGCTTCCGCCAGCGCCAGCGCGCCGTCACCGGTCGCTACATTCCCACCAATGACATCAATTTCCGGATAATGCTGTTTAATCCAGCGCACCTGGTTAAGCACATTGCGGGAATGCCCGTGGGCGGTGTCAACCACCAGCGCATCCACACCGGCGGCAACCAGTGCGGCTATTCGGTCCGCCGTATCCGGGCTGGTGCCTACCGATGCGGCTGCACGCAAGCGGCCCATGTCGTCTTTACAGGCATTCGGGTGCGCCAGCGCTTTATCGATATCTTTCACAGTAATCATGCCGCGCAGATTAAACGCGTCATCCACGACCAGCACTTTTTCCAGCCGGTACTGGTGCAGCGTCTGCTTGACCACTTCGGGATCAGCGCCTTCCTTAACGGTGATCAAGCGCTCTTTTGGGGTCATGACGTTGGAAATTGGCTGATCAAAATTGGTTTCATAACGTACATCGCGATTGGTAACGATACCAACCAAAGCGCCATTCTCCATGACCGGCACGCCTGAAATACGGTATTTGTCCTTTAGGTCCAGCAGATCGCGCACGGCCGCATTGGCGTCGATGGTAATCGGGTCCTTGACCACGCCGCTCTCAAATTTCTTGACCAGAAGCACTTCAGCAGCCTGCTCTTCAATGGTCATGTTCTTGTGCACAACCCCGATACCGCCTTCCTGGGCGATTGCAATGGCCAGGCGGCCATCGGTGACTGTGTCCATCGCCGCCGAAACCAGTGGAATATGCATTTCAATATTCCGGGTCAGACGGGTCGTTAGATTGACTTCCCTGGCCACCACTTCAGAATACGCTGGTGCCAGCAGGACATCGTCAAAAGTGAGGGCATCTTCGATGATTCGCAACATAAGGCGCTTCAAACCGCTCTGTAAAAAGTTAAGCGGGCAATTATAGGTCTTACAACGGAGCCGGTAAATGTCAATCACGTCTAATGAACGCCCGGTCCTTGCAGTTTCCGAACTGAATCGCCAGGTCAAGCGTTTACTGGAGGACAACTTCACCCAGGTTTGGGTGCAGGGAGAAATTTCCAATATGGCCCGCCCCCAGTCAGGGCACTGGTATTTCTCGCTGAAGGACGACCAGGCGCAAATTCGCTGCGCGATGTTCCGCAATCGCAACCGCATGCTGCGCTTTAAGCCGGATTCCGGCGATGAAGTGATTGTTCGAGGACGGGTGAGCCTGTACGAAGGACGTGGCGACTACCAGCTGATTGTGGAAAACCTGCAACCGGCCGGCGCCGGCGCCCTGCAGCAGCAATTGGAGCAATTGAAAGCACAGCTGCTGGCGGAAGGGCTGTTCGCGGCAGAACAAAAGCAGGCCTTACCTCCCATGCCACGGCACGTTGCGATTATATCCTCACCAACCGGCGCCGCATTGCAGGATATCTTGAGCGTGTTCCGGAGGCGCTCTCCTCAGGTATTGCTCAGTGTGCTGCCAGTTAGCGTTCAGGGGGCAGCAGCGGAACCGGACGTCGTAGCCGCTTTGCAAAGCCTGAACGAACAGGGGCACACTCTCGCCACTCCTGTGGACGCGGTTATCATTGCCCGGGGTGGCGGTTCACTTGAAGATCTTTGGGCATTTAATGGAGAGCGTCTGGTTCGCGCCGTGCATGCCTGCGGTCTTCCAGTGGTCAGCGCAGTTGGCCATGAAACCGATATTACCCTGTGCGATCTGGCTGCTGATGCGCGCGCCCCCACGCCGTCAGCCGCCGCCGAACTGCTGAGCCCAGACAGTGCAGCACTGTTGAATGTACTGGGCAGCATGCAGCACAAGCTGGTCCGCCTGGTTCGCCGTTATTGCACCCAGGCCCAGCGTGAACTGGATCAAACCGCACGCTTGCTGCGCCACCCAGGGCGGCGCCTGGAAGACCACAATCAGCGCTGCGATGAGCTCGCCGAGCGCCTGCTGCGTGCCATGCACGCCAACCAAAACCGCCAGGGCCTGTTATTGCAACATGCCACCGCCCAGCTGCAACGCTTCCAGCCACAGCGCGAGCTGCAGGCGGCCAGACAGCGGTTACAAGCTTCCAGCGCGCGTTTGCCGCCCGCCTGGCAGCAGGTTCTGAGCCAAAAACTGGCGGAATTTGGGCACCTGAGCAAAATGCTGCATACGGTTAGCCCACTGGCCACTCTGCAGCGCGGTTACGCAATTGTTGAGAGTGACCCAGCGCCAAGGCGAATTATCAGAAACGCCAGCGAGCTTCAGCAGGGCGACACGATCCGGGCCCGGCTGGCGGAAGGAAGCGTATTGGCAACTGTGATTGAGCGCGACTAACTGACCAGAAACAGGTGTGCGGCCAGAGCCACCATACCGGCAAATGAGAGGCCGGCGGTGGCCAGAAGAAACCATTCTGTACGACTGAACTTATGCATACCCTTGACTATAGCAGCGTACAGAATTCTGCCTGGGGAATTCTTGGCGGTTTAAAATGTGAAATTATTGGGGGGCATAATCAGCTATCCCGACTATAACCAGGCTGCATAAGCATGGGCCTGGCCATTTCTGCGGGGCCGCTTTAGTAGTGCGCGGGCAACTTGCCATTAATGATGATTCGCCGGTTTTCGAAACTGATATAGTCGCCGATTGTCAGGTCTTTTAAAATACGGGCGACCATTTCCCGAGAGGCCCCCACGCGGTCGGCAATGTCCTGCTGGGTCAGTTTTTCGTCAATGTAGAAACGCTCACCACGCGGCACCGCCATGCCCGTAAGTACCTGGGCAACCCGGCCGTACACATCCTGCAGCGCCAGGCTTTTGACCTTTGCCGTGAGCTTGCGCACACGCTTGGTCAGATTCTTAATCAGGGTCCGGCCGATATTGGGATACTGCTCCAGAATTTTGGTGAACTCATCCTTATACATGATCAGAAACACCGACTTATCCAGGGTTCTAACCGATGCCGAGCGCTTCTCGTCATCCAGCAGCGCCAGTTCACCGAAGTACTCCCCAGCCTGCATGGTGTTCATGATGAACTCCTTGCCGTTTTTATCACTGCAGTAAACCTTCACCCGACCCGAGTCAATCACGTATAGCGAGTCGGCGTAATCGTCCTCGTTGATGATGACGGTATTCTTGGGGTAACTGCGCGAGACGCAGGAGTTGGCAATAATTTCGAGTTCTGACTCAGACAGGCCAGCGAAAATTTCCACCTGATTCAACATAGCTAGCGGTCCTTTATTAGGGTCTACTGTGAAGGGCTAATTTGTTTGCACGTAAAATAAGTGAACACTTACGCGCAGACTACCACGCTAAAAGGCTTTTGGGGAGTCCGTAAAGCGACTTTAGGCCCAAGGCAAGCGTTTTTTGCGCTGCAAAAGCCTTTTTCATGCACCAGCGCTTTCCCACAGCAGCAAAGAGCCCTACAATTGAGCGCTTAGCCGGACCACCGTACCCTTTCAACTGAAAAACATGGACACAGAGGCCAGTATCGACTTCACCGCAAGTAAACTCCGCCTCACAGAGTTGATCAACGACATTACCTGGCTGATAGAGCAGAACACGCGCACGGAAAAAGCCGGGGAATTCTTCACTGAGCTAACGGAACTTGTTGGCGTAATGGAGCGGGCACGGTTTTGCCTGGCGCAGCAGCCCGCGGCGGTGGATCAAGCGGCCGTTCGTGACTGGAACCATGAGCTGCGCAATCTGCTTAATGTGGTGAAAGGTTTTGCTGAGTTGTGCCAAGAGCGCCAACCGGAAGTCTCCGAATATCACGCCAGCAGTGCACTGGCCGCCACGGTTGAGCTTGCTGTGGAGCTCGGTGAGCAACCGCAGACCTTACCGGACAGCGAAGCGGAATTGTCGGTCGAGGCCACTTCCAGCCAACGCCACGGGAAAATTCTGGTCGTTGAAGACAATGCAGAAAATCGGCAACTGCTGACCCGCGTGCTCCGCGCACAGGGGCACACTGTTTTTGCCGCTGAAACGGCGGCCGAAGCCTTTGAGCACCTGCAACGGGCTGATATCGAGTTGATTCTGCTCGACCTGATTCTGCCGGACATGAACGGCTTTGAAATATTGCAGCAGCTGAAGTCAAATGCCGAGCTGCGCGCCATTTCAGTCATTATGGTATCCGGCCAACAGGAATTTGATGAAGCCATCCGTTGTATCCAGGCGGGCGCCGAAGACTATCTGCTAAAGCCCGTAAACCAAGTATTGTTAAACGCCCGAATCGACGCCAGCCTTGAACGCAAAAGCTGGCGAGACCGCGAGCAGCAATACCTTGCAGAGCTGGCGAAAAGCCGGGATTTCATTCGCCAGACCTTCGGCCGATACACCTCTGAGGAAATAGTCGACCGTTTACTGGAAGACCCAAACGGGCTGGACCTTGGCGGCCGCTTGCAGGATGTCAGCATTCTGATGTCCGACATCAGCGGGTTTACCTCGCTGTGCGGCCGGTTGACGCCACAGCAGGTAGTCCAATTGCTGAATAATTATCTGGGAACACTGTCTGAAGTCATACTGGCACATCAGGGCACGATCGATGAGTTCATTGGTGATGCGATTCTGGCGATTTTTGGCGCCCCCTTCAGCAATGAAGACGATGCAGAGCGCGCCACACAGTGTGCGCTGGCCATGCAGCAGGCTATGGCAGAGGTTAACCGCAAAAACCTGCAGGACGGCCTGCCGTCCATTGAAACCTCAATTGCAGTGCACAGTGGCAAAGTGATTGCCGGCAATATCGGCTCAGAGCGCCGCAGCAAGTTCGCCATAGTGGGACAGCCGGTCAACCTGGCGGCTCGCATAGAAGAGGTGGCTGGCCCGGCCGAAGTTCTGATCTCTGAGTCGACCCGCAGCGCACTGCAAACAGTACCGGCATTGGGGCGCACCCGGATCATCAAGGCCAAGGGCTTTCGCCAGCCGGTAACCGTGCACGAGTTGCTGGTTCCCGGTGTGTCTCCAGCCCAGGTCGCTGAGCCCCCACCGGCCACTCATGGCCAGGCCACTGAGGCTGAGCATGTCTGAAGCAGACGAGCAGAGCACGATTCTGATCGTTGAGGACAATGACATGAATCGCGACTTGCTCTCGAGGCGCCTGCAACGAAAGAATTTCAATGTGGTGGTCGCCGTTGATGGCGTCGACGCCATGGAGCAGATGCGCGCCCACGACATAGACCTGGTCCTTATGGACATGAACCTGCCTATTCAGGACGGTTGGACTACCTGCCAGCTAATCAAAGAAGAACCGTTGTGGTGCAATACCCCTATTATTGCGCTGACCGCGCATGCACTCACCAACGATCGGGAACGCGCGCTGATCGTCGGTTGTTCCGAGTACGAAACCAAACCCATTGATTTTGCGCGCCTGTTGGGCAAGATTGACTCGCTGATCAAATGAGCTTACGGCAACGCATCACTTTCTCGCTGATGCTTATCCTGGCATTTTTTGCAATCAATACCGCTACCTATTTTTGGGGAAGCCAACAGCGCAGTGCCGGGCTGACTGCGTTGCAACGCGCCATCGGTGGGCAGTTGCGCGCCCATGAGGTTAAACAGTTGCTGGAGAACAAGCACAAGGAAATACAAGTACTGCTGACCTTAAAGGAAACCACTGCGGAGCAACTGGACGAGATGGAGTTGAACCTGGCGCGCAGCGGGATCGAACAAATTAACCTGAAAGTTCTGAGCCTGCAGGATTTCACCTCGGAACACACTCAGAGCGCCTACGGTCAGCTCATCCAGCGCTTTGACACCCTGCAGCAGGCCTGGCACCGATTTCTGACTGATTACAACAGCTCGCGCCAACCTTACAGCGGCGAACAACTGATCACGGCCTACCAGTTGGTCTACAATGGCTTAACGTCCTTCCAATCACGTGAATCCGAAAACGCCGAACAGCAGACCGTACAGATAAACCGAATTATCAATCTGACGGACAACATCAATATTTTTGTGTTTCTGTTTTCTATTCTGCTCACCAGCACGCTGGGCTTTGTTCTGGTCCGCTACACCAACCGCTCATTGCACCATCTTCAGGAAGGGGTAAAACACGTCAGCGAGGGAAACCTGGCGTACCGTATTCCATCATTCAGTAAAGACGAACTTGGTGAACTCGCCAAGGCTTTTAATGAGATGTCAGAACGGCTGAATAAAGCCATCAGCCAGGTGCAGCGAGCGAAAGAAAATGCTGACCAGGCGAACCGGGCCAAGAGTGTTTTTCTCGCCAATATGAGCCATGAGTTGCGCACACCGTTAAATGCCATTATTGGCTACAGCGAACTTCTAAATGAAGTAATCGAGGACGAACAGGAAATTCCAGGGGAAGAGCTCGCCCCCGATATTGAAAAAATCACCATCGCCGGCAAGCATCTCGCCACGCTGATCAACGACATACTCGACCTTTCGAAAATTGAATCCGGCCGAATGCAGCTTCATAACGAGTGGTTTGAGCCAAACGAGGCCATCATCGAAGTTGTCGATACTATCAAGCCAATCGCCGACGAAAAGCAGAATACCATTGCTCTTGAATTGCACGACAACATGCCGAAGCTGTATACCGACATCACCAAATTCCGACAAATTATGTTCAACCTGCTGAGCAATGCCAGCAAATTCACCGAACAGGGCAAGATCACCATCCGCAGCAAACAGGTCTGCAAGCAGGGGCTCGACTACATGGAATTCATAGTCAAAGACAGCGGTATAGGCATGACCAGTGAGCAGACCGAGCGCATCTTTGACAGCTTCGTGCAAGCCGATTCATCGACCACGAAAAAATATGGCGGCACCGGCCTGGGCTTAGCGATCAGCCGGCAGTTTTGCCTGTTGATGGGCGGCGAGTTGTTCGTGCGCAGCGCATCAGGCAAAGGAACCACCTTTTACTTACAACTGCCGCTGACCGATCTGCCTAAAGGTGCCGCAATTGACGACCGGCAACACCAAGCGGCAAGCAGCAGCGCCGCCTAGCCGCCACCACCAAGCGTCAACTGCTTGAGTTTTTCCAGCGCGTGCTGGGTTTTCTTCAGCTGATTGCGCAGCTCATCGTTTTCAGCGCGCAATTGATCAAGCTGCTGCCGGGATTGCAGGGTGGCCGTCAGATAAGTATCCAGCAACTGCAATTCTAGTCCGCCGCGTTTCACAGCGTTGTTGACGCGGGCCAGCGATTGAAAATCAGCAACCCGTTGCAGGTTGTAGTGTGGCGCATCCGGCAGTGCAGACAACAGCCCCATGCTGGCCAACACACAGCTGCGTGCCAGCTCGCTCCGGGCACGAGCAAGATCTTCATCCAGCAATTGTTTGGCCTGCTGATACTCCCCGGCAATTAACAGTTGGGTCACTTCAGTATCCGGGCAAGACGTGACCACTGCTTGCGCCGCTGCCGGCCTGGCAGGCGCGGCCACTTGCGGTTGTTTGGGCTGGGGTGTAGCCGGCTGGTCAGGCAGTGGGTATCCGCGATACGTACAGGCCGCAAGACCAGCCAGCAAACACACGAACAGAAGTCGGCACATATCAGTCACCATGACGGAGATGGGGGAACAGAATCACATCGCGAATTGACGGCGAGTCGGTTAACAACATAACCAGGCGATCAATCCCAATGCCCTCGCCGGCAGTGGGTGGCAAACCGTATTCCAGCGCGGCAATGTAGTCGGCATCGTAATGCATCGCTTCGTCATCACCGGCGGCTTTCTCAGCCACCTGAGCCTGGAAACGCTCAGCCTGGTCTTCCGCATCATTTAACTCGGAGAAGCCGTTAGCGATTTCGCGACCGCCTACGAAAAACTCAAATCGATCGGTCACAAAGGCATCGGTGTTGCTGCGCCTGGCAAGCGGCGATACTTCGGCTGGGTATTCCGTAATGAAGGTCGGTTCAAGCAGGCGATGCTCTACCGTTTTTTCAAAAATTTCGATCAGCACTTTGCCAAGGCCGTAGCTGTCCTTTAGCGGTACGTCCAACTCAGCGGCCAGCGTCGCCGCAGCATCGCGATCTTCCAGCTGTTCGGCCGTGACGCCCGGATTGTATTGCAGAATCGATTCGCGCACCGTGAGGCGCCGAAAGGGCTGGCTCAAATCATAGCTGTCACCCTGATAGCTCAACTGGGTACCGCCCAATACCTGTTCGCACACCGTGCGCAGCATCGCCTCGGTCAGATCCATTAGCTCATGATAGTCGGCGTATGCCCAGTAGAACTCAAGCATCGTGAATTCCGGGTTATGCCGCGTCGACAGGCCTTCGTTACGGAAATTCCGATTGATTTCAAACACCCGTTCAAAGCCCCCAACAACCAGCCGCTTCAAATACAGCTCTGGGGCGACCCGCAAAAACATTTCCTGGTCCAGGGCGTTGTGATAGGTCACAAAAGGTCGTGCAGTCGCACCGCCGGGAATAACCTGCATCATCGGTGTTTCAACTTCCATGAAGTCGTGGCTCAGCATGAACTGTCGAATTGCCTCAATGATTTTTGAACGCTGCCGAAACACCTGCCGCGTTTCCTCATTCATGATCAGGTCCACATAGCGCTGCCGGTATCGCAACTCCTGATCGGACAGGCCATGGAATTTATCAGGTAGCGGGCGCAGTGATTTGGTCAGCAGTTGCGCTTTTTCCATATTGACGTACAGATCGCCTTTACCGGAGCGGTGAACCGGCCCTTCGGCGCCAACAATATCGCCAATATCCCAGGTCTTGATCTCCGCCTGGCTCTCTTCAGACAGCGCCTCTCGATTGACATAGAGCTGAATCTGCCCGGACACGTCCTGTAGCACCAGAAAAGGTCCGCGCTTGCGCATTATTCGCCCGGCAACCCGGCCATGGCGAGCCAGATTTTCCAGCTCACTCTTCTCGTACTCTGCCAACTCGGCCTGTAGATTGGCGGCCAGGTCCTGGCGCCGGAAATCATTGGGAAAGGCGTTGCGTTTTTTGCGAATCACCGCCAATTTTTGGCGGCGCTCCTGAATCAGCTTATTCTCTTCCGCTTCGTCTTGTGGTGTTTGTTGCTTGTCTGTCATAGTTTCACAGGCCGGCTTTTAGGCTGGCTTCAATAAAATCGTCAATGTCACCATCCAGCACATTATTGCAGTTGGATGTTTCAATATTAGTCCGCAAATCCTTAATACGAGACGAATCCAGAACGTAGGAGCGTATCTGGCTACCCCAGCCTATATCGGCCTTGCTGTCTTCCAGCGCCTGACGCTCCTTGTTTCGCTCCTGCAGTTCAAGCTCGTACAGCTTGGCCCGCAGCTGCTGCATTGCACTGTCCCGGTTCTGGTGTTGAGAGCGCTGGTTCTGGCACTGCACCACAATACCAGAAGGCTCATGTGTAATACGGATCGCCGAATCGGTTTTGTTGACGTGCTGCCCACCCGCGCCGCTGGCACGGTAGGTGTCGATTCGCAAGTCTGCCGGATTGATTTCTATATCGATGCTGTCATCAACTTCAGGGGACACAAATACTGAAGCGAACGAGGTGTGACGCCGGTTTCCGGAGTCGAAGGGCGACTTGCGAACCAGGCGGTGTACTCCGGTTTCCGTGCGCAGCCAGCCGTAGGCGTATTCTCCTTCAAACTTTACGCTGGCGCCTTTAATGCCGGCAACTTCCCCATCTGACACTTCCAGAATTTCGGTTTTAAAGCCGCGCCGCTCACCCCAACGCAAATACATCCGCAACAACATATTTGCCCAGTCCTGCGCTTCGGTCCCCCCTGAGCCGCTCTGGATATCGAGGAAAGCATTATTCTGATCCATTTCGCCGCTGAACATCCGACGAAACTCGAGACGCGCCAGGCGCACTTCCAGCTGAGACACCTCTGTGGCAATTTCATCGATTGAGGCGCTGTCGTCTTCAGCGGCGGCCATCTCCAACAGCTCCGCAGCATCGTTTAGCCCTTCTTCGAGCTGCTCGATGGTAAAAACAATCTCTTCCAGACCCGAGCGTTCACGCCCAAGTTGCTGGGCGCGCTCCGGGTCTTCCCAGACACTTGGCTCGGCAAGCTCCAGCTCTACTTCGGTGAGTCGTTCTTTCTTGCCCGCATAGTCAAAGATACCCCCTGAGCGAATCAGCGCGTTGCTGCATATCTTTGATGGACTCGTTGATTGGGTTGACTTCCTGCATAGTGGTGCTCTACGAACAAGATAACGCGCTATTCTAGCCCACTCAGCAAAGCTACGCCACGCTGATGCTGTTTACCAATAACTGCACCTGTTCCTCACCCCGGTAAAAATTCAGGTCCAGCTGATATAACAGGGATACTTGTTCAACTGACTCATCCGGCCAGCATGCGGTATCCACGTTGAACACGATCGCATCCAGTAATTGGCGCGCATCAGCTATCGGCGCCACCACCAGTTTCAGATGCTTTTCACCCACTATGCGTTGCTTGAGCAAACGAAACTGTCCGTCAAACAGTGGCTCCGGGTAACCCTGTCCCCAGGGCCCGGCAAACCGCAGAGTTCGCGCCAACTCTGCAGAAAAATCCTGAGGGCCCAGCTCGCCATCCGAAAACAGGGTTGCCTGCAGAATTTCCTTGCTGGCATGGCGTGCCACCACCTGTTCGAACAGCTCGACAAATCTGGGAAAATTCTCCTCCGGCAGGTTTAAGCCGGCGGCCATGGCGTGCCCCCCGAACTGCAGTATCAAACCGGGCTGCAACTTGCTTACTTCATCAATCAAATCGCGAATGTTCAGTCCGCGAATTGAGCGCGCACTGCCCTTCAAAAAACCGTCGTCACTGCGGGCGAATGCAATGGTGGGTCGGTGATACTGATCTTTTACTCTAGAGGCCAGAATGCCAATCACCCCCTGATGCCAACCCGGTTCGAACAAGCACACGCTGCAGGCTGGCTCTGTTTCCTGGGCGCGAAGCTCAGCGAGCATTTGCTGAGCTTCCTGCTTCATACCGGCCTCTACGCCGCGTCGCTCGCGATTGAGCTGATCCAGCTCACGGGCCAACTCGCCTGCACTGAGACTGTCTTCACTCAATAGGCAGCGAATGCCAATCGACATGTCGTGCATTCGGCCCGCTGCATTCAGACGAGGCCCCAGAACAAAGCCCAAATCGCTTGCCGACAACCTGCGGTAATCACGACCGGCGCACTCCAGTAACGCAAGCACTCCAGGGCAGGCCTTGCCGGCCCGAATGCGGCGCAGGCCCTGTTCCACCAATATGCGATTGTTGAAGTCCAGGGTGACCACATCCGCCACCGTTCCCAAAGCAACCAGGTCGAGCAGCTGCGCCAGGTTGGGCATAGGGATGGCCTGCTCCTTGAACCAGTTAGCCTCCAGCAAGGATTTGCGCAGCGCCAGTAACAGGTAGAACATCACGCCAACGCCGGCAATGGACTTGCTCGGAAACGGGCAGCCCGGCTGGTTGGGATTAACGATGGCAACGGCTTCCGGTAACTGTTCGCCCGGGAGATGATGGTCGGTAACGATTACGTCAACACCCTGTTCATTGGCGTGTGCTACGCCGGCGTTCGCCGCAATGCCGTTATCCACGGTCACAATCAAATCCGGTGACTGTTGCAGGCCTACATCAACAATTTCCGGTGTCAGCCCGTAACCAAACTCGAAACGGTTGGGAACCAGAAAATCCACGCTTTGAAAGCCCATCGCCCGCAAGCCACGCACCGCAATGGCCGAGCTGGTTGCGCCATCGGCATCAAAGTCGCCAACCACCAATACATGTTCCTGCAGATGCAGCGCCGCGAGCAGGCGCTCAACAGCATCCTCAAGGCCCAGCATACGGTCGGGGGGAATCAGGTTTTTCAGCTGGTAGTCGATTTCATGCTCGCTCTGCACCCCGCGTGCGGCCAGGATGCGCGCCAACACCGGCCCAAAGGTTCCACCTAGGCGGTCATGCGCAGGGCTCTCCCGACGCACGACTTTTTTACCCGCGACAGTGATCTCGGACAAACTGCTGTACTTCGTCACCGTTATTGGGCAGTACAGTAAAACGTTCCTGCCGGGCAAACAGATCCGCCATATGGGTCGGAAGGGTGGGCTCTATCGCCAGCCCGGCGGCGTGCACCGCATCCGGGAACTTGGCCGGATGCGCCGTGGCCAGCGCAATCACTGGCGCAATCGATGGGTTCTCTTGTAATTGCTGCCGCGCAGCAAATACTCCAATCGCCGAATGCGGGTCCAGCAGATAGGCCTGCTGCTGATACACAGCACTCATTGTGGCACCGGTCTGTCGATCGTCAGCACGGCTGCTGAGAAACAATTGCCGCGCCCGCCACAGCGCATCCTCACTAAGGTGCAAGGAGCCATTGGTAAATTCCGCCATCAACTCCCGCACCGATACGCCATTTCGATCGTATAGATCAAACAGCAGGCGTTCAAAGTTGCTGGACACCATGATGTCCATGCTCGGCGACAGCGACGCCTGCAGCTTTCGTTTACTGTAATCATTGTCGCTGAGCATCCGATGCAGAATATCGTTTTGGTTGGTGGCAATGATGAGCTTGTTGACTGGCAGACCCATACAACGGGCCAGGTAGCCGGCAAAGATGTCACCAAAATTTCCTGTGGGCACGGAAAAACTCACTGCTGTCTGTGGCCCACCAATGCGTAAGCCAGCGTAAAAGTAGTACACAATCTGGGCCATAATACGGGCCCAATTAATGGAGTTGACTGCAACCAACTGCCGCCCCTCCGGCAGAAAACCCTGGTCACCGAAGCAGGCTTTGACTATGGACTGACAATCGTCGAAGTTACCTTCCACCGCGATATTGTGCACGTTGGTGGAATCGACCGTGGTCATTTGCCGGCGCTGCACCTCTGATACTCGCTGGTGCGGGTGCAAAATAAAGATGTCCACGAAATCGCTATGACGACAGCCTTCAATAGCTGCCGAGCCGGTATCGCCTGACGTAGCACCCAGAATGACCACTTTTTGCTGGCGCTTGTGAAGCACATGATCGAACAACCGCCCCAATAGCTGCAGGGCCAGATCCTTAAATGCCAGAGTCGGGCCGTGAAACAGTTCCAGAACAGCAACCGAGTCATCCAGCAGTGTCACGGGGGTTACTTCCGCATGGGCAAATTGAGCGTATGCCTCATCGACCAGACCTTTTAGTGTCCCCCTGTCCAGGTCAGGTTCAACGAACGGTGCCATCACCTCTAGCGCGAGTTCTGTGTAAGGTAAAGTGGCCAACTCGGCCAGCTCGTCAGAATCAAACTGAGGAATATTCTTGGGTACAAACAGACCACCGTCCGAGGCAAGGCCGGTTAATAGCACTTCTTCAAAACTGCTTTCGGCCGCCTGGCCGCGGGTGCTGACGTATCTCATGCGCCCAGGTTCTCCACTCGCAGGCTGACCACCGGGGCAGTGGTTTGTGGCAGGCTCTGCACCTGGTCGAGCGCCGAGCGCAGGGTTCTCTGCGTTGTCAAATCGGTCAGCAAAATCAGCGGCACCGTATTTTCGCCCGGTGCCGGCTGTTTCTGAATAACAGCTTCGATGCTGATTCCTGCATCACTGAAATGCTTGCTGATCGTTGACAGCACGCCAGGTTCATCAAGCACTGTCAGGCGCAGATAGAATGCCGTGGTCACCTCTTCAATGGGCAGCACCTGAAGCGCCTCCAGTGCCTGATCAACGACCGACAGTGCTGGAACATGGTGCTTGGTCTCGCCATCGATTACCCGGGCGACATCAATGACATCAGCAATCACAGCCGACGCGGTTGCCTCGCCTCCGGCACCGGCACCATAGTGCAAGGTTGCGCCAACGGCATCGCCCTTTATTAATACTGCGTTCATGACGCCATCCACATTGGCGATCAGGCGGCTGTCCGGTATCAATGTGGGATGTACCCGCAGTTCAACGCCCTGGGCAGTATTTCGGGCTATGCCCAAATGCTTGATGCGGTAACCCAACTCCTTGGCAAACGCAATGTCCTGCAAATCCAGCGCTGAAATACCCTCGGTAAAGGTTTTATCGAATTGCAAAGGCATCCCAAAGGCAATAGAGGCCAGAATTGCCAGCTTATGGGCCGCATCAATCCCCTCCACATCGAAGGTGGGGTCCGCTTCGGCATACCCTTTCTGTTGGGCTTCACGCAACACGTCATTAAAATCCCGCCCTCCGGATTCCATCTCAGTGAGAATAAAATTACCCGTGCCATTGATGATGCCAGCGAGCCATTCAACACGGTTTGCACTTAGGCCTTCCCGCAGGGTTTTGATAATCGGAATGCCACCGGCGACGGCTGCCTCAAAGCAGACCTGGACTGCTTGTTCCCGAGCCGCAGCAAATATCTCATTGCCATGTTCGGCGATCAAAGCCTTGTTTGCAGTGACGATGTGTTTGCCATTGGCAATACCCCGCAGCACTAGCTCTTTGGCGAGTTCAGTACCACCAATAAGCTCCAGCAACACATCAACATCGGGGTCATCAGCCGGTGCGAATACGTCACGGCTAACGTGCAGTTTGCTGGTGTCGCATTGTGGGTTGTCCCGGCGCGCACCAATATGGGTGAGCGCGATACGCTGTCCGGCGCGGGCATCAATCAGGCTGGCATTACGTTGCAGCACGTTCACCACGGCACTGCCCACAGTCCCCAGGCCCGCCATACCAAGCTTTGTCGTGCGCGTCACCAGCTACTCCCGCCGTGCAAAAAATCGAGCGGGTATTCTATAGCAAGAATGGTGGCTCTGACAGTTCAGGCGACGCCTAGGGAAGACCCAGCGTGCGCGCCAACTCACTGGCAGGCATGTAACCCGGCAGCAACCGGCCGTCGTCGGTGATCATAGCCGGGGTCCCGCGAATGCCCAATTCCTGGCCGAGGCGAAGCTGATCGGCAACCGGATTGTCGCACTTCTTATTCGGTACAGCTTCCCGATTTTTAAGGCGGGTCATGGCCTCCTGCTGGTTGTCCGAGCACCAGGCGGTCACCAGTTTATCGAATGACGATGAACCCACACCAGCTCTCGGATAGGCGAGGTAGCGTACTTCGATACCTCGGCGGTTCAGTTCAGGAACTTCTCTGTGCAGCTTCTGGCAATAGCCACAGTCCACATCGGTGAATACCGTCACAGTCGCCTTTTTCGCCGCCGGAATGGCCGGTGTGAAAACAATCATGTCCGACTCGCTGATATCGGCCATCAGGGCCACCCTATCTTCCTGCCGCTCCAGCTCCGCGAGATTGACAATGCCGCCTGCCTGCACTTCAAACAGGTCCCCGTTCAGAAAGAACTGCCCATCGGCCGTTGTATAGATTACCGGCCCCGAGGCAATCTGTGCCCTATACAGATTCGCTACCGGCGTGGTCACTACCGACTCCACCATCAGGTCCGGACGCGCATTCATAATTCGTTTTCGAATCTGCTCGACTATCGTGCTGTCGACTGCTTCAGATTGTTCCGCAGCTGATGAGGTCAGTGGGCCAACAGACCACACCAGCAAAAACAGGCTGGCCGCGCAAAAAAAGCGTTTCATAATAATTCCTAATTCGTTCTGAGCTTAGAATAGCTGATTGGCATGGAGTTCCCTAAAGTGGCGCTAGCAATCACCCACGAGGGTGATGATCACTGTGCAGCTGTTGTAAGCGATGTTGTGCCACGTGAGTATAGATCTGTGTGGTTGACAGGTCGCTGTGACCGAGGAGCAATTGTACCACTCGCAGGTCGGCTCCGTGATTAATCAGGTGTGTTGCGAAAGCATGCCGTAGTGTATGTGGCGAGAGCGATTGCCGGATGCCAGCGCGCTGCGCATAAATTTTGAGGCGGTGCCAGAATGCCTGCCGGGTTAAAGCCGTACCACCCCGACCGGGAAACAGAAAGTCACTGGGCACACCGGCCAATAACTCCAGCCGCGCGCTCCTTAGGTATTTTTCAAGCCAGGTCTGAGCGGGCATACCCATCGGCACCAGCCGCTCTTTGTCGCCCTTGCCAGTGACCTGAACCACGCCTTGAGTCAATGACACCTGGGAAAGAGTCAAACCAACCAGTTCACTGACACGCAGACCACAGGCGTACAGGATTTCCAGCATTACCCGATCGCGATGTTCAAGTGGCACCGAGGTATCGGGAGCTTCCAGCAGCGCGTCTACGTCTTCCTCAGACAGGCTTTTAGGCAGTCTTCGACCAATTTTTGGACTGGCAATAGTCGCCGTGGGATCGCTGCCGATTCGACCATTACGTAATTGAAAGCGGTAAAACCCACGCAAACAGGACAATACTCTGGCCGCACTGCGTGCCGACTGGCCGGAGTCCATTAAATGGGCGAAGTAATCTAACAAGTCAGCTTGGCTGATAGCCAGCAGATCGGGAGAACCATTGACGGTACAGAACTTGCCGAAAGCAGACAGATCGCTGCGGTAGGCATTCAAGGTATTGAGACTGAGACCTTTCTCAATCCACAGGGCATCTATGTACTGATCGATCTCGGGAAACACGGGCTATCCGGCGACAAAACGCTTCACCAGCATAGCAAAGGCCGGCCACTGTGCGCGGCCGGCTGGCGGTAATTTTTACGCTTCCTGCTTTGCGAGGCGCTCTTTGATACGCGCCGCCTTACCACTGAGTTCTCTGAGGTAATACAGTTTGGCCTGACGCACATCGCCGCGCCGCTTTACCTCGATGCTGCTCAACAGCGGGCTGTATGTTTGAAACGAACGTTCCACGCCCACACCGTGGCTCATTTTGCGCACGGTAAACGCCGAGTTCAGCCCGCGATTTCGCTTGCCGATCACGACACCTTCAAAGGCCTGCAGACGCTCACGGTTGCCTTCTTTTACCCGAACCTGAACCACAACAGTGTCACCCGGCCCAAATTCCGGCACATCCTTTTGCATCTGCTCGGCTTCCAGCTCGGCAATTATCTTGTTTTTGCTCATAATCACTCAGCTCCTGATTGTCGTTGCCGCTCTTTGTATTGAGCGAGCAAATGTTGTTGTTCGTCATCCAGTTCCAGGCCCTGAAACAGATCAGGGCGTCGTTGCCAGGTTCGTCCCAGCGCCTGCATCAAACGCCAGCGCCGAATCGCCTCATGGTCCCCACTGGTTAACACCGCAGGAACCTCACGCCCCTGATACACATCAGGTCGCGTGTAATGTGGGCAGTCCAGCAGCCCATTGACAAAAGAGTCCTGCTGGGCCGACAGCGGGTCACCCAATACTCCGGGCAATAATCTCGCTATCGCATCTGTCAGTAACATCGCTGGCAACTCGCCGCCAGATACTACGAAATCACCCACTGACCACTCTTCATCGACATGCGCCTCAATAAAACGCTCGTCGACTCCTTCATAGCGACCTGCCACCAACACCAATGATGACAAGCCACTCATGCGCGCCACTGCAGCCTGCTGCAGAGGTTTGCCCTGCGGTGTCAAATACACCACCGGAGCCGTGCTCCCCGCCCATTCCTGCATCTTCACAAGTGCAGCAGCCAATGGCTGTGCCTTCATGACCATGCCCGGGCCACCCCCATAGGGTTTGTCGTCCACCGTTCGATGCCGATCGGCGGTGAAGTCCCTTGGATTGAGCAGATGCAATTGCAACAACCCGCGGCTAACCGCCTGACCGGTAACCCCGAAATCAGTCAGCGAACGGAACATGTCCGGAAACAAACTGATTACTCCGACCCGCACCCTAAAACTCCGGGTCCCAGTCGACAACAAGCAGGCCACTATCGAGCCTAACCTCCAGCACAACTTCCGGCCGGTAGGGTATCAGCCGCTCGCGCTCGTCAATCGACTCATCCATACCCTGCCCCACCACAACCAGCACATCATTTGAGCCGGTTTCCAGCAACTCTGTGACCTTGCCCAACACCAGGGCGTCCGCCGCGGTCTGCACGGTCAGGCCGATCAACTGATGCCAGTAGTACTCACCGGCGTCCAGCTCAGGCAAAGCGTCGCGACGAATCGCAATGTCACAACCTCTGCTCTGTTCAGCCTGGTCCCGATCGGTGCTCCCTTCCAGCCGAACCACCCAGTGCTTGCCCTGTTTTTTTAAGCCTTCCCAGCGAACCGGACGCCACTCGGCGCCGCCTTGACTGCGTAATAACCATTCCGGGTAATCCCCAAGACTTGCGGGGTTTTCGGTGAACGCCTGGACGCGATTCCAGCCCTTGATACCGTAAGCTGCCAGCACCCTCCCGACAATAACCGGCTCCGGCTCAGCTTGATCGACCACTACAATCGGCCGTCACAGTAAGCCGCTGCGACCCTTGCCGCAGGGCGTTAAGCGGCAGATTCCGGGGCTTGCTTCTGGGCTTCACGTACCAGACGGGCTACTCGGTCGGACAATTGGGCACCGTGACCCAACCAATAATCGACCCGTTCCTGGTTCACCCGAAGGCGCTGTTCCTGACCGCGCGCAACCGGGTTAAAAAAGCCCACGCGCTCAATATAACGGCCATCGCGAGCGTTCCGGCTATCAGTGACAGTAATGTGATAAAACGGCCGCTTTTTGGCGCCACCGCGAGACAGTCTGATTGTTACCATAGGCTCGACTCTCAAAGATCAGTTATTCCCCGCCAATCAAGCCAGGGAAATCGAAGGCGGCGTATTCTACGGTAAACGCAACCGTATTGGAAGTGTCCGCCGCTGCTGATTTTTCACCGTCTGGCCGGGAAGCCCTAAAGGCAACGCGGCTTCCCACGCAGCGACTAGCGCCCTGGAAACTGCCCTCCACCGGGTGGCATGGCCCCACCAAGCCCACGCATCATGTTCTGCATGGCGCCTTTTTTGCCCATTTTGCGCATGACTTTCTGCATTTGCTTGTGCTGTTTCAGCAGGCGATTGAGGTCCTGGATGTTGGTGCCAGACCCCTGGGTAATGCGCCGTTTGCGTGAGCCGTTCAGCACCTCGGGATAACGGCGCTCTTGAGGCGTCATTGAGTTGATGATGGCTTCCATGCGGGCAAACACCTTGTTGTCCATTTGCTGTTGAGCGGCTTGCGCCATGCCGCTCATGCCGGGCATTTTTTCCAGCAGGTTGCCAATTCCGCCCAGGTTGTTCATTTGCTGCAGCTGGTCTCTGAAATCCTCAAGGTCAAATCGCTTGCCTTTTTTAACCTTTCGAACCAGGCGGTCGGCCTTTTTCCGGTCTATTTTGCGTTCAGCTTCCTCGATCAGCGACATCATGTCGCCCATGCCCAGAATACGAGAAGCCACCCGCTCGGGGTGGAACAGCTCCAGAGCGTCGGTTTTTTCGCCAACACCCATGAATTTGATCGGTTTGCCGGTAATGGTGCGCACCGACAAGGCTGCGCCTCCTCGGCTGTCTGCGTCGGCCTTGGTGAGAATTACCCCGGTTAGAGGCAGTGCATCATTGAACGCCTTGGCGGTATTCGCGGCATCCTGGCCCGTCATTGCGTCAACGACAAACAGTGTTTCCGTGGGCTGTACCACCTGATGCAGTTCGCGAATCTCATCCATCATGTCTGCATCGACGTGCAGCCGGCCGGCGGTGTCCACAACAACCACATCAATAAACTTCTTGCGGGCGTGGTCGATGGCATCGCGAGCTATTTGCACCGGCTTCTGCTCGCTGCTGCTTGGAAAAAACTGTGCCTGCACCTGGCCGGCCAGTGTTTCCAGCTGCTTAATCGCAGCCGGCCGATAAACGTCCGCACTGACCACGAGAACCGATTTTTTCTGTTCTTTTATCCAACGTGCCAACTTGGCCACAGACGTGGTTTTGCCCGCCCCTTGCAGACCCGCTACCAGGACGATTGCCGGCGGCTCGACGGCGAGGTTAAGGCCAGGGTTTTTGTCGCCGATCACCTTTTCCAGCTCATCCTGAACAATTTTCAGGAACTCCTGACCGGGACTCAGGCTGTTGGACACTTCATGCCCAATGGCGCGTTGCTTAACCGCATCAACGAAACTCTTGGCAGCCGGCAACGCAACGTCAGCCTCCAACAAGGCCAGGCGAACTTCTCGCAAAGTGTCCTGGATGTTCTCTTCGGTCAGGCGGGCCTGCCCGGTGACCTTTTTAAGGGATTTGGAAAGTCGATCGCTGAGTGACTCAAACATAGAAAACCAGTGTGTTGAACAAAACTATTTAAGACCGGTGACGTATACGCTCCGGCTCGTTAGTATATCGCAAGCTCAGCTGCCCTGCGGCCCGCAAGGCACGGGTATAATCAGCTTATGAATACACTTATCGGCGTCGCTGCCATCGCGTGCTACTTGCTGGCCAGCTTCCGCCTGGTCAGCCTGGTGCGAAATTCATCAAGCACCACCGGACCAACACTGTTGCTGCTGGTTGGGGTCGCACTTGCCCTGCATACGGTGGCCCTATACCCCATGGTGGTTACAGATCAGGGTTTCAATTTCAGTTTCTTCAGAGTGGCCTCGCTGGTGTTCCTGGTGATTGGCTTCCTCGGCCTGCTCACCCTGTTAACCCGGCACCCCGCACACAGCCTGCTGGCGCTGTGGTTTCCGCTGGCTGCTCTGGCAATTGCCAGCTCGCTGCTTTTTGCAACCGGGTACACGCCACGACATGACCTTGCGACAGGTATGGCCACCCACATAGCTCTGTCATTACTGTCGTTGGGCCTGATGACCCTCGCCGCCCTGCAATCCGTGCTGCTGTTGGCTCAAATGCGGCAGCTTAAGGAACGGCGAACCAGTGGCATCATAGAGATACTGCCTCCCCTGCAAACCATGGAGTGGCTGTTATTCCGCATACTATGGGCAGGCTTTCTCTGTCTCAGCGTGGCTTTGCTGCTGGGGGGGCTGTACGTTGAAGACCTGTTCGCGCAGCACCTCGCGCACAAAACCGCCTTTTCCATTGCTGCCTGGTGCGTGTATGCCGTATTACTGTGGGGCAGCTATCAGTTTGGCTGGCGAGGCCGAACGGCGGTCAAATGGACGATTACGGGTTTGTCCCTGCTCACGCTGGGTTTTTTTGGCAGCAAGTTCGTCCTAGAAATCATTTTGAACTGAGGGCGATTCCCCCTTGCGCCTGACGCGCAATTTCTGCACCATGGCGAGCCTTTAGCAGAATGAGGTTCCCACCTCCTTGAACGACGCACCACTGGGTCTGTTATTCGCTTGCCTGTTTGTACTGATCGCCTGTTCCGCATTCTTTTCCAGTTCAGAAACCGGAATGATGTCCCTCAACCGGTACCGGCTAAAACACCTGAAAAACCAGAAGCACGCCGGTGCCGACCGTTCCAGTGAGCTGCTGGAAACCCCTGACCGCCTGATCAGCCTGATTCTGATCGGCAATAATCTGGTTAACTTCACCGCATCAGCCATTGTCACTCTGATCGGCTACCGTCTTGCTGGCGACCCCGGCATCGCCGCCGCCACGTTTATCTTCACCATGGTGATTCTGGTGTTTGCGGAGATCACTCCCAAAACCATTGCCGCCATTCATCCGGAAAAAATAGCCTTTCCAGCCAGCATTCTGTTACGGCCTTTGATGCGCCTGCTACATCCTTTTATCTGGCTGATCAACAAATTCACCAATGCTCTGGTTCGCCTGAGTGGTGTAGACCTGAATACTGACAATGAAAAGCTCGACACCGACGAGCTTCGTACAATAGTGGATGAAGCCGGTGCGCACATACCGGAACAACACCAGGCCATGCTGCTTAATATTCTCGACCTGGAACAGCTGCGGGTTGATGAAATCATGATTCAAGACCACGACATTTTCTTTCTCGACTTACGCAGCGATGATGACGCGTTGATGCAGCGCATTCTGGATTGTGAGTTCGCCCGGGTACCGGTGGTCGATGGCGAGCTCAGTAATATGCTGGGCATTCTGCCGCTGCGTTTGTCGCCCCGCTTTCTGGCCAACGGGCAGCTCGACAGGGATACCATGCTCAGCCAGCTAAGAGATCCGTACTACATCCCAGAAAGTACTCCTTTACATACCCAACTCCTCAATTTTCAGAAGAATCAGCGGCGCATGGCGCTGGTGGTCGACGAGTACGGCGACATTGTTGGCCTGGTAACCCTGGAGGACATACTTGAAGAAATTGTGGGTGAATTCACCTCCAACCTGACCAGTCAGGACGAGGAGATCACGGCGGAGCTGGATGGTTCATTCATAATGAGCGGCAACACGTCGGTACGAGCGGTTAACAAGCAACTCGGCTGGGAACTGCCTGTGCATGGACCTCGAACCATCAGTGGTCTGCTGGTTGAATACCTTGAAGCCATTCCTTCCGCAAATGTCGCGGTCAGGCTTGAGAACTATGTACTGGAAGTGGTCAGCACTGACGACAATGTGATTCAGCTGGTACGCGGCCGACAACTTTCTTAAACAGTCAGCAATGCTGGCTGTCCACCTCGGCCAGCGGTGTTCCCTTGGCCAGACCATAACCACCGAATACACCCATGCGTCGCTGTTGGCTGAGTGAAAGAATGCGGTCGCCCGGGCGATGCACACGAATTGTACCGCCCGGGTCAGCCAAATAGAACGGTTTGCCGCTGGTACGAACCAGCCGGGTGTCCTGCGTGGAAAACAGATGGCGGTGAGGGCCCGGCGCGCCGTGCGTGTGCCAGAAGGCCCGCAGCTTCGCACCGCGAGGTATTTGCAGACGCACGGTCACGGTATTCTGCCCCGGTTGGCCACGTGCGACCAGGTATCGATAGGCGTTTCCCTGTTGAATAATCGCCCCTATGTATTCCCTGTCCTCTTTTATCGAGTGCGGGTTGAAACGGCTCAGAGCTGCTTTGGCCGCCGCAAATTCACTGTCAAAGCTGGCCAGGCTTAACATGGCCTGACGATCCAGCAGGGCGGTACTTGGGTCGTCTCGCTGGCAACTCATCGCTGGCGGTCCAGCAGACGGTGCACTACCAGCTGTCGCTGAGACGCTGCAGAGCAAGCAGCTGAGTGGAACAAGGTATACCGCAAGAGCGGTGTTAAAGCGCTGAACAAACATAGGCAATTCCTACTGGCTTTTGCATAATGGTCGCCTCGACATCAGTCGTGCGCCTGTTGCTTAACTCCTGGCAGGCAAATGCTTTTCATATGCTTTGTAAGAAAAGCTTAAGAAAACCTTCGGGAACTAATAAAGGCGTTTAAAATCTGATATTTAGGGCAAACACATTTGCCAAGAGCCAGGGGCGGCGTGACCAACCAGGACAATGAACACTCTCCTCCACCAGCCGATGAGCGCAGCTTGGCGGCCGGCTTTTACCTGGGCGATTACCTGGTCGAGCCACTCAAGGGGGTCATTGGAAACGCCGACGGCAGTCAACGCCTGGAACCCAAAGTGATGGATGTGCTGCAATGCCTGGCGGCAAACGCCGGACAGGTAGTTCGCCGGGAAGACTTGCTGGAACAGGTGTGGGGAGATGTGGTGGTCAGCGAGGAGGTGCTGACCCGCTGTATTTCTGAGTTACGCTCAGTACTTGGCGATACCGGCAAGCCGCGAAGCTATATTCAAACGCTACCGAAGCGAGGCTATCGGCTGTTAACGCCGGTGCGCTCCTTGGAAAATGCCTCTCCGGAGGCGTTATCAAGCACCAGCGCAAGCATTCCAGACACAGCTGGTCAAGCAAAACGCTGGCTGATTCCGGGGCTGGTGGCAGCGGTTGTCCTGCTGACCACTCTGGTACTTGCCAACAAGCCCGCCCTGCTGGACGTTCCGGGTTCTGCGACTCCCATAACGCCAGTGGCGAGTTCGGCTGGGCAAGGCGACGGACAGGACTTGTCAAACAGCGGCCGCCGAACCGTCGCCGTACTGCCTTTTGTAAACCTGACGGACGACACTGAATCGGGCTATTTCGCGAACGGTCTGACCGCCGATATCCGTAACACTCTGGTACGCGCCTCGAATGACTCGCTAAAGGTAGTGGCCCGAACGTCTTCCGAGGCTTTCCGGGGACAAGCCATCGACATTCGCACCATTGGCGCCCAACTCAGCGCAAACATTATCGTTGAGGGCACTGTCCGGATTGTGGGTGAGCGCGTTCGGGTTACCGCGCAATTAACCAGCGCCGATGACGGATTTCCGGTCTGGGCAGATCGCTTCGAGTACAGCCTGGAAGACAGCCTCGTACTGCAGAGCGAAATAGCAGACCGAATTGTTGAGCAGCTGCTGCCCGAGCAGCTGGCAGCCGAACATGTTGGGCAGCGCCAGGCCAATTTGAAAGCCTATGACTACTATCTGCTTGGGCGGCATCGCTGGAACATGCGGACACCGGAAGCGCTTGAGCAGGCCGACGCTTACTTCCGCCAGGCGCTGGAACTGGACCCTAACAACGCGCTGGCGTTGTCTGGCTTGTCCGATGCGCTGATACTGAAGGAAGCGTACGGCGGCAGCAACCCCGACAATGCCATACAGCGAGCACAGACCCTGGTTGATCGGGCCTTGGAATTGCAACCCGACCTTGCCGAAGCACATGCCAGCCAGGGTGCGATCAACAGGCACATCAATGACAACGTCAGCGCAGAAGCCGCCTATCGTCGTGCGATTGCTTTGCGGCCCAGCTACTCCATGGGCCGCATGTGGCTTGGCAATGTTTTATTGGAACAAAATCGGGTAACCGAGGCATTTGAGCACTTCCAGGCCGCCCTGGATGTGGACCCACTGAACCAGATTGTTCGTCAAAACCATATTCGGGCGCTCGGCCTCATGGGACGCTATCAAGAGGTGGACGACTTGGCGCAGCGCTATCTTCAGGAAACTTACTCTGATCATTTCCTGAAAATGTGGATGTTCACAATGCTCAATGCGGGCCGCTATGATGACGTTTTGAACTTCGCCGTACGTAATAATTTTTCCGAGAACTATGCGGTGTACAGCACTGAAATAGTTCTCTCCGCGCTAATCGCACTGCAGCGCTACAGCGATGCCAAAGCGCTGTATGAGCAAATACGAGCAGATTTGTCCGCCAGAGAGCGCGCCTGGTTACTCGCTATGCTGGGTGAAGCCTTGCGAGACCCAGACCAGCTACGCGAAGCTTCGCTGCTACTAGCGGGTAGTGGCCGCGATCAGCCGGCTGATTCCAAGCAACCCTGCGATGGGGGCTACATCAACTTCTGGCGTGCCGTGGCCGCGCACATCGAAGAAGATTACAGCCTTGCAGAATCCCTGCTGTCTCAGGCATTGCAGTTCAGCCAGGAAGCGTGCATGGGCAAGCCAGTTGTGCGAGCTGAAATGCAAGCTTACTTCGCCCATGCGCTGCGCGCCCAAGGCGCTGACCAACAGGCCGCGCAAATCACTGAGGCTGCGTTGGATAATTTGGCGGACATTATCAACCAGGGCCGCGCCGGGCGGGATATCACAATCAGCCAGCTCAGCCTGGCCATAGTTGCTGGCGATGAGGCCCAGATCGCTCGGCTTCTCCGCCAACTGAACACTCTAGGCTGGCAGTATTACGCGGAACTCGCCAAAAAGCCGCTATTTGACAGTTACCTTCCGAGCATGCGTCCCCAGTTGGCCAACAATGCCAGCCAATTTGCTCAGCTCCAACAGCGCAGCCGAAACATCAACATGGCCAAATTCGGCATCTGAATAGCGCAAATTTGCCTTAGGGCGAAGCTGAAGCCGCTCCCGCTTTTGCAAAAACCAGTATAAAGCGGTCGGTACGGCGCCGGATTTCAGGACTGAAAACCAGCTTACTTCGATCATCATCGGGGTTGCGCAAAACATCGGACGAACCCACTAGCTTAAATCCGTTATTGGCGAAATCACGGATTACAAACGCCTCGTCAATGCGATGCAGTGTATCCACCGCGGCAGTGCCCGTCCCCGCCGCCGCCGAGTGATCCACTATCACTACCCGCCCGTCAGGCTTGAGGGCGGCATGTAGGCGAGCATAGAATCCTGGCAAATCAATGGCCGGCCACCCCTGCTCTTCATTGACCCAGTGCAGATCGTGATATGACATGACCGCGAGCATGCCATCAAGCGACTGTGGCGCTATTTCAAGCTCGTTGATTTCCGCCGTGAGCAAATTGACCTGGGCAGGCTTATCCAGACCGAAACGGGCCTCAATGGCGTCTTTCGCGAAGTTGAAATAAGCTGGGTTATTGTAGGAAATTACCTCCCCTTCGGCGCCCACAATGTCGGCCAGCAAGGCCGTGTAATAGCCGCCGCCGGCAAATAGATCCAACACTGTTTCACCGCTCTCCAGGGCCAACAGCCCCAGAATTTCTTCCGGAAGACTGCTTGTATCGCGCAGTCTGTCAGCTGCGGCTCGCCCAGGACGCTGCAGGGCCGTCTTCAGCGGCTCGGGCAAGGCAGCAACCTTCTTCACCCGTTCACGTATCGCCCGGAATTCACTGCTTTCACTCCACTTCGGCCACGCCGCCGAGTTGGCCAGTTGATAGCCGACGCCAAAATAGAGTGCGAGATCTTCGAGCATGCCGCTCATATCCCAGGCCGGGTCGTATTCGTCGGACGGCGCATGGTAACGGTTGGCCGTGTAGTCCTTCTGTTGCTCAAGCCCCCAGCCTTCTGGCCGATCGCGGTAATCCACGCCACTTTCCGCATACAGCGCGGGCACCCCTTGCTTGGCAAAATTGAAATGGTCCGAGCGGTAGTAATAGCCTTTCTCCGGCGTGGGTTCGGGCTTCAGCTCACGGCCCTGGTCTCGCGCGACTTCGGCCAGCAGCTCATCAAGAGTGGAGGCACCAAAGCCAACGACCGTGACATCTTTGGTGCGGCCAAGTACGTTCATGCCATCCATGTTGATAGCCGCCACCGTATCGGCCATTGGGTAAATGGGGTTTTCCGCGTAGTGCTTTGAGCCCAACAATCCGGATTCCTCCGCCGTTACCGCCAAAAAGACCAGCGAACGCTCAGGCGGCTCGGGCAGGGCCTTGTAGGCAGCTGCCAGCTCGATCAAACCGGCTGTGCCGGTGGCATTATCCACCGCACCGTTATAAATCTGATCGCCTTCTCCCAAGCGCGTGCCGATGTGGTCCCAGTGGGCTGTGTAAACAACGGTTTCATGAGGCCGGACTGCACCTGGAATGCGGGCAACCACATTCTGTGAATCAAATCGCTCAAGCGTATTGTTGATGTCAATCGATGCTTGCAGGCCCAGTGGTACCGCTTGAAAGCCCCGGGTTTTGGCAGCCGTCTTAAGCTCTGCCAGGTTCTGCCCTGCGGCGCTCAACAAGGTATTCGCCACCGCAGTGGTCACCCAGCCTTCCACCGCGACGCGACTCATATTCCTGTCCTCAGCGAACAAGTCGAATTGCGGCCCTGACCAGGACCCGGACACTACCTTCCACGGGTATCCGGCCGGGCCATCTTCATGAACAATGATCGCACCGGCCGCTCCCTGGCGGGCTGCCTCCTCATACTTGTAGGTCCAGCGCCCGTAGTAGGTCATCGCATTGCCGTTAAATAATTCCGGGTCCTGAGTGGCATAACCCGGATCATTCACCAGGATCACCACCGTTTTACCCTGAACATCAAGCCCAGCGTAATCGTTCCAGCCATACTCCGGCGCAACTATTCCGTAGCCCACAAACACCAACTCGCTGGCAGCAAGCTTACTGCTGTCGACCACGCGCTTGGTCCAGGCAATAAATTGTTCACCGTATTGGAAAGCTTCGGCAAATCCATCGCCCTCCACCGTCAGGCTCATTGCCTCATCGGCCGTTATCGATACCAATGGAACCCTCTGAAACCATGATTCGCCGTTACCTGGCTCAAGATCCAGCGCCAGGAACTGATCGCGCAGCAGCTTGATGGTTTTTGCCTCCCCCGCGCTGGCGGGCTGGCGGCCACCGAACTCATCTGAGGCGAGCTGCTCGATATTGCTGCGCAAACGGGATTCTGAAAAGCTGGCTTCCGGCACCACGCTGGAGCCAGCCTGATCAGCGGCTGCGGCCACTTGCGGAGCGTTTGAATCTAAGGTGGCCGGGTTATCCTGAGCGCCACAAGCGCTCAGCGCCAGCGACAGAACGGACAGGAAAGTCAATCGCCACAGAGCTGTCGAAGTACCTTGCCACTTCAGTATTTGAGCTATTGTTATCATCAGCCTTCTCTTTGGTTCTTGCAATGTGCCGTCAGTCTACCGCAGCCGGCGGGGCTCTGCGAGCGTGGTACAATCGCCCAATGGAAGACAGCAAAAGAAGCTTTATCGAGGCGCTGTTTCGGCAGAATGGCCAACAGCTGGTGCGCTTTTTGTCCAGTCGCCTGCGCGATCCCCAGCAGGCGGACGAGATTGCCCAGGAGGCCTATCTGCGGATGCAAAAGCTGCACGAACCCGAGCAGCTTGATAATGCCCGGGCATTCCTTTTTCAGGTTGCCGCCAATATGGCCACTGACCAGTTACGTCGCCAGCAGCTTCATCACAAATATATTCAGAATCAGTTGGAGCGCAACATTGATGACAGCGGTGAGATCAGCGCTCCATTGGAATACGGCCCCGACGAACAGCTAATCGCCCAGGAACGGGTCAAGCAAATCAACGCCGCCCTGGACTCGATGAAACCAAAGCCGCGACAGGCCTTTTTATTGCACCGTCGGTCCGGCTTGAGCTATAGCGAAATCGCTGAGGAAATGGGCGTTTCGGTCAGCAGCGTTGAGAAATATATTCTCGCCGCACTGAAACATTTTCGTGACAAAACAGTCGTAGAATCATGAGCGGGGACAAGGCATTAAAAACTCGCAAAATTTGTGATGCATGTCTCAATTTTGTTAAAAAAACGCTGAGGGGCTTGCCCACTTGTTCGTTTTTTATAACAAAGCATCGATAACAGCAGTGAACAAGCAGCCGGCACAATAAATGGAATTCTCAGAACACGCTTCAACCGACCCCAAGGATGCGGCCCTGCAGGACGAAGCCTGTGCCTGGATAGCAAGGCTCAGCAGCGACCGGGCGGAAGAGTCCGACTACAAAGCCTTTGCCTTGTGGTTGAGCCAAAGCACGGCACACCGCCGAGCCTATGACAGCATGGAAATGCTGTGGATGGACCTGGGTTGTATCAAATACCAAAGCGCGCTTGAGAGTACACCAGCGCTTGAAGACCAGCCTCTCCCCGGCGCGGAAGAGCTCAGTCAGCCAAGCCTTGCAAAACGAGCCAGCCGTTTGTGGCGGCGAGTCAGCCGAAAGGGGGGCATGGCGGCAGGGTTTCTGTTGTTTGCCGTGGCACTGCTTGTTCTGCGCAGTCAATTTTCAGAGCCTGTTAGCAGCCCGGAGCGGTATGCAACGGCAGTGGGCGAACAACGCAGTATTACTTTGGCGGATGGCTCGCTGGTGCATATGAACACCAACAGCCGACTCGAAGCTCAGTTTTCCAAGGATGAGCGGCACCTGAACCTCAGCCAGGGCGAAGCGCATTTCACGGTGACCAAAGACCCAGAGAGGCCGTTTAGGGTGATAATTCCCGGCGCCGAGGTGGTGGCCATTGGAACCGCTTTCAATATTGAGATACAGGCCGATCAAAGCCTGGTTACTGTTACTGAAGGCGTGGTACGGGTCGAAGAGCAAAGCAACTCCGCCCTGCGCCCTGAGAAAGTGACAGCGGCCGCCAATTTCACCGTGTCGGTGCAGAGTGATGGCATGGAAAAGCTAGCGGAAAACCGCCTCGAAGAGGTGACAGCCTGGCGCCAGCAAAACCTGGTGTTCAAAGATTTGAGCCTGGCTGAAGTCATCAGCGAGCTGAACCGTTACAGTGAACGTAAAATCAAAATCGCCGACGCGAGTCTCGCCTTCCTGCAGGTCTCGGGCGTATTCAAGCTCAACAAGCCCATGGAAACCCTGCAGGCCATTGAAAAGGCACTAAACCTGCAAAGCAAACAGCAGGGGCAGATTATCCTTCTGTATCAGCGCAGCTAGCGCCGCAGGAAGCTGGGCGATGGCTCAGCAAGCCATTTGCGAACAAAATAGGCAATAAGCGGCTGACAGAGTAGAATAGCGGCAGTTCCATGCTATCTCCGGTCTAGTGGGTCGTTCATTCGCATTAATTTCACGAATTGTAGCCTGTGTGCTTGTGCTGCTTCAGTTGTCTACCGCCGCAGGTGCAGCCACATCGGAACAAGGCGTTGCGTTCGACATTCGCGAAAGCAAGCTTTCGGATGCTCTGCTGAGCTTTGCGCGACAAGCTGATTTGTCCATTGTTTTCAGCGCAGACGCCGAGCTTGATGTACAACTCGAAAGCCAGTTCAAGGG
>JAUIHW010000102.1 GCA_030431775.1 Gammaproteobacteria bacterium | reverse complement strand
TTCGGGTCAATGGCGGGAACTTCGACAGGTCAGCAGGTCCAGTCGACACAATCAGCGAGGATGTCTACTCTCGATAGGCCGTTAATATTTCCTATCCTTAGTGACGTACAGGGTTAAGTCGACCAGACGATAATTGCCAATCGCCTCAGCGGCTGCACACAATACGCGTACTCGGCACGGGCAGTTGGATCTCAGAGGCCTATGGGTTGGTTAAACGCTTCTGCAACGACCTTACTGCAAACGCTATAACTTCTTGGACAGGGCCGCCAGGTCAGTAGCCCTAATATAACTAATATTCAACCGAAGGGTCACCGACGCGCAGTGCAGATAAATCTCCACTTTTCAACATACCCAAAATCATATTCACCCGGCGTTCCAAGGGTCGCCGCTCGCGAAGCCTTTCTGATAGTAAGCATGCCATGGCGATACCTATAACGAACAAAAGAATCAGCTCTGAGGCTTCCTGCACTGGCACGGACGGGTCTATTTCACCATGCGCTGATGCATATTTAAGTGCATCCCAGATTTCGACGTAAACCTGATTAAAAGAGTCATTACTGTCTTTTGCGATCTGCTGGTCGGCGCTACCCCGGTTAAAAAATATTGAACGTACCCGCCATTCATCCAGTATTTCGTCGGTAAATGGAAGCAAGTTATGTAACTGCCCTTCCAGTAACGCCAGCCCACTGAGTTTGCGTAGGCTACTTACGCGCTCAAGGTATGCCGTATTAACCCACCGATTGGCCTCAACTACCAACTCAGCTTTATTACGAAAATAATGCTCAACCAACCCCCGGGAACAGCCAGCCATGTCCGCTACTTTCCTAACCGATACGCCCTCAAGACCATTGCGGGCTATCAACCTGGTAGCCGTGTCGATTATATGGTTACGCCGCATCTCTTTTGTATCGGCTGCTTTGGGGAACCGCATGGATGTCATCTTCTCTCCTTCATTACGCCTACCTCACCGATCCTGGCGTCGATTCCGCCTGATCCAACAATGCCTCGCACATTCTACCCCGCCAGGCCGCACGTGACAATCGTCTTGCAAATATGACAGTCGTCTTGTACTGTGCACGACATATCCGGTAAGAAGGGCAGAGACCATGACAGGTAATAAACACTTAACTCGAAGAGAGTATTTGCAAAAAACGGCGGTACTGGCCCTTGGAACCGGGGTTTCCGGTTGTGACATGAGCTCTCCAAAAACCACGCCAGCCAATGGCAGGCGCCAGGCCAGCAGCGAAAGCTCCGCGTACGACAACGGTTCTGTCCCCATTAGCCAGAGTGGTTGGGCAACCCCTCCAAACGAATTTGCCGACTACCCTATGCTTGAAGGAGACATAGACGCCGACATAGCCATCGTTGGAGCCGGCCTGGCTGGCGCTTCGCTTGCCCTGCATCTCACCGAAGCAGGCGTAAAGGTAGCGGTACTGGAAGCGCATCAACCCGGATGGGGCGCTTCCGGTCGCAACGCCGGGCATGTTCTGCCCACCCTGAAAGATATTAATCTTATCAACGGGTTTGCCGATGGAGGACGTCGCTTTCTTGAAGCTTTTAGAGAGCACCATACCATCCCATTCGACCTGTCGGAAAAGTACGGAATTTCATGTGACAGCGCACAGCTTGGCTATCTCAATATGTGCAGCGGGGTCGATAGCTACGAAGAACAAAAAAAGGCAGCCGCGTTCTGGAAGGAGCAGCAGGGTCAGCAAATAGCTTTTCTGGACACCGCAGACATGCAACGGTTTACTGGGTCCAGCTACTACCCTTACGGTGTGCTGTATGAATCAGGCGGCCGTATCAATCCCTACCAATTTACCAACGGCATGATAGCCGCAGCCGTAGATCAAGGGGCACTGGTATTTGGTAACAGTGAAGCCCTGTCTATTAACAAAAACAACAAGCGCTGGCAGGTAAGCAGTGAAAATGGCAGTGTTACAGCGGCACAAGTAGTATTTTGTACAAACGCCTACCCTGGCAGCATTGCTCCATCGCTTGGCAATAATTTTTATCCGCTTACAGCGTACGCGCTATCGACTCAGCCCCTGTCGAAAGAAGCCCTGGAGGTCATTAACCCGGGGCGGGCTACGCTTTCACAGGCACCTGTTAGCCTGAATCCATTCATAATTGACGAGCACAATCGCATAATTATGTCTTCGATTCCGCGGGCTTCCAGCCCGGAAGATAGCGAACGGCACTTTCAGGACAATCTGGCATGGATCCACAGGACCTGGCCCGAATCCAAAGCGCTGAATATCAAACTGGAACATTATTGGACAGGCAGGGTAGCGCTGCGCGACCGCGAATTTCCCGGCGTATTTGAGCTGGATAAAGGTGTCTACGGCTTAATGCACTTTAATGCCTGGGGTAACGTCATGGCGCCTTTAATGGGTAAGCTGCTGGCACAAGGCCTGCAAGCAGACAGGATGGACCAACTCCCCTTCCCGCTTGAGAAACCCACCCCGGTAGCCGTGCCCGCCAAGCAAGATATTCTCATTCGAAAACTACTGATACCTGCCGCCAGGATCGGACAGAAGTTTAACATCTTGTAGGCACCGTGAAGCCGATACGCATCCCGAACCATAAACAAAGACAAGTTCCAGACAGGAGAAACAATACAATGCGACCCGTTATTCTAGGATGTGGAAACATAGGTTCAAATGTTGCCTCATCGTTAATTAAGCGTCACGGCGGCCTCGAATTGATAGTTGCCGATAAAAACCTGCAAGCCGCACAGTCTTTAGCTTCTCGATTAGGCAATCGTGCTAAAGCTTTACCGGTGGACGTCAATAACCAAGAGGAACTTGAACGCGTAGTCTCCAGTGGAGACGTAGTACTGAATACGATTGGTCCATTTTACCGAACCGCGCTACCCGTTATCGATGCTGCAATTAAACGCAAAGTCCACTACATCGATATTAATGACGACCATGACGTGGCAGCCACCTTAGTGTTTGATCCGTCCTACGACGAACGAGCAAAACAAGCAGGAACGATGATACTCATTGGCTGCGGGGCAACACCCGGGTTTACTAATTTGTTAGCTAAGCTCGCCTGCGACAGACTCGATCAGCCACGCACAATTCGACTTTGCTGGGTGGTACCCTTTTTTCTGGAGGGTTTTTCTCCTGGCATTATGGATCATTTGTTTCACATGTTAACAGGCGATGTGATCCAGTTTATTGATGGCAAGCACCAGCCCGTAGCGGCCTATAGTGGAGTGCGCAATGTAGAATTCCTGCCACCTTTCAGAACCTATCCTGCCTACTATAGCGGCCATGGAGAGCCGGTAACTCTAGGGCACTTTATACCTGGCCTCGAAGAAGCAACCATCCGGTCGTACTTTTTTCCGCAAGCTGCGGATGACCTGATGCGAATGTTGGTCGACCGTGGATTTGGAAACCGCGAGATCGTAGCAGGCGCCGACATATCTCCTCTGGACTTTTTAACCAGCTATGCCGCAACAGAGTCCGGTAGGGCATCTCTGGGCGTAGACTTGCAAGGAGAAACAGTTGGGTTTGCATCGCAAGTAGAAGTTTGCGGCTCTAAAGGGGCGGACGAGGTGAAGATTATTTTCGAAGAACAAGGCCTGCTGGGCGGCGGTGAATCACAAACCCTGGACTCAACTCCCGTATGTGCCCGACTGGCATTAGAAGGCGTTATGGACGGCTCAATAACAGGGACAGGTTTTCTGGCACCTGAGGCCTGTATTGATCCCGTACCTTTTATTAATGCGGTAATCGCTGAAACCGGTAAATCAGTCCATCAGCGAGAAGAAATCATACGAAAAAACGTTTTTAAAGAACCAGGTTAATTACCGAAACTAAAAGGGTAAATACATGAGTACGATTGCGCAGGTCAAAGAGATATGGCGCTACCCTGTTAAAAGCATGGGTGGCGAACGCATCAGTACCGGGTTTCTCTCGGCCAAAGGACTGGCAGGTGATCGCCTCTGGGCGGTGCTGGACAAAGACAGCGAAATAAAAAGTGCTCGCCAGTGGCCTAAACTCATACAAATGAAGGCATCGTTCTCTTCAATAAACGAAATAAATGCCGATACCTATGCAGCCGCGGTTCCTGATATTGAGATCAGTATTCCAGGGCATAACGCAATTTCCTCTCGCACCGCAGAGACCAATAATGCCCTGACAGCCTTCCTTGGTCACGAATGTCACCTCGAAGCACTAAGGCCTGCGTCAGACAGCGCGTTCTACACCCCGCCGAATGACAGAGATGGCAGCAACCTGGATGTAGAGCTCGATAAGCTCGATGACGAAGGTGACTTCGATTTTTCTGAGACCCCTGAGGAAATGTTCGATGTACTCAGCCGGTTTATGACACCGCCCGGCACCTTCTTCGACTCGCTACCCTTGCATATATTAAGTACCCAGATCATGGCGCACCTTGCGGCCAAAAGCTCTGCAGACGCCGATAGAAGGCGCTTTAGACCTAACATTTTGTTGGATTTCCCCGAGTCCGGCAGTGAGATTCCAGAATTTGAACTCGTTGGCAAGCGCATTCGCATTGGCGAGGCCGTTATAAAAATCAGGGCCAAAACTATTCGGTGCAGCATTCCATCGCGCGCACAACCTTTGTTGGAGCTGGAGCACGATCCAGGTATGACGCGAGCCATGGTAAAGGTATTTGAGCGTCATATTGGCGTATATGCCAATATCGAAGCAGAAGGGGCCATAGAAGTTGGTGCTCCTGTAGAGCTACTACACCCTTAGCCAAACTCAGATTACGGCGCCCGGCTTTATTTGGCACAAGCTGACCGAATAGGTGAAGAACAATGACTAACAACAGCGACCGCACAAGCAAAAAGCGACTTGCAAGCTTTAATCACCCGTGGGTGTTGAATTGCATCCAAAATTGACCCACTAACACCCCAAATTTGCATCGAATTTTGACCCACGTGTAAAACTCCCCCTGCATAAAAAATGAGCAGGGGTTTCAGGAGTGATAGACGTGGCATTAGTAAGTGTAATTCGACGCTGGCACCTGCGTGACGGCCTGCCGATCCGGGAGATCGCACGCCGCACCGGTCTTTCCAGAAACACGGTTCGCAAGTATCTGGCTAGCCAGGATCTCGAACCAACGTACCCTGCGCGCAAATCCCCCAGCAAGCTGGACGAGTACGAGGAGACCCTGACCAACTGGTTGTTCAGGGAGTCCCGGCGGCACCGGAAGCAGCGCCGCACCGTGAAGCAGCTGTACCGGGATCTACTTGGACTGGGCTACACCGGCTCCTACGACCGGATCGCAGCCTTTGCCCGCCAGTGGCGCCAGGAGCAGCAGGACGCCCGGCTGCTCGCCGGCAAGCAGGCTTTTGTTCCCTTGCGGTTCGCCCTCGGCGAAGCCTTCCAGTTCGACTGGAGCGAGGACTGGGTGCGGATCAACGGCGTCAGCACCAAGTTACAGATCGCCCACGTGAAGCTGAGTTACAGCCGCGCGTTCTTCCTGCGTGCCTACCTGACCCAGTCCCACGAGATGTTGTTCGACGCCCACTACCACGCTTTTGCAGCCTTCGGTGGTATCCCCGAGCGCGGCATTTACGACAACATGAAGACCGCAGTGGACAAGGTCGGCCGCGGCAAGCAACGGCAGGTCAATAAACGCTTCTACGCCATGGTCAGCCACTACCTGTTCGAACCCGAGTTCTGCAACCCAGCGGCTGGCTGGGAGAAGGGCCAGGTGGAGAAAGGCGTGCAGGATGCCCGCCATGGCCTGTGGTACGACCCGCCGCCGTTCAAGTCATTGCAGGAGCTCAACAACTGGCTGCAGGCGCGTTGCCGGGAGCTGTGGTCGGAGACCGCGCATCCAGAGTTCAAGGCTCGCTCCATTGCCGAATGCCTGCTGGATGAGCAGTCGCACCTGATGCCGGTGCCAGCCGCCTTCGACGGCTTCATCGAGCACAGCAAGCGGGTCTCCTCCACCTGCCTGGTCACCTTCGAACACAATCGCTATAGCGTACCGGCCAGCTTCGCCAACCGGGTTATAAGCCTGCGGGTATACCCGCAGCGGTTGGTTATCGTTGCCGAAGCCCAGGTGGTGGCCGAGCACGAGCGCGTGTTCAGTCGGGATAGGCGCCCGCCGGGGCAGACGGTCTACGACTGGCGCCACTACCTCTCGGTGGCACAACGTAAACCCGGTGCCCTGCGCAATGGCGCCCCGTTCCTCGAGCTACCCGACAGCTTCCGACAGTTGCGCGCCAGGCTGATCAAGCGCCCAGGGGGCGACCGGGAGATGGTTGAAGTTCTGGCGCTGGTGTTGCTACACGACGAGCAGCGGGTGGTGCAGGCGGTGGCACTGGCGCTGGAATCCGGCGAGCCCTCCAAGCAACACATCCTCAACTGCCTGAGCCGGCTGGAGGAACCAGAGCGACCCCAGCGCCTGCAACCGCCACCGGCGCTGAAACTGGTCTGCGAACCTGTGGCCGATACGGCACGTTACGACAGCCTGCGGAGGGCGCGCCATGAAACCTGATGCCATGATCACCACGCTGAAAACCCTGAAGCTGCACGGCATGGCCGATGCCATCGGCGAACTCGCCGAGCAGGCGTCCCCGGCCTACCAGCAGGCCATCCCGGTGCTGGAGATGCTGCTCAAGGCGGAAGCCTCTGAGCGGGACGTGCGTTCGATTAACTACCAGATGACCGTGGCGAAGTTCCCGGCCTACCGAGACATCACCGGCTTCGACTTCAGCCAGAGTCCGGTGGACGAGGCGCTCGTGAAGTCACTGCACCGCTGCCAGTTCCTGGAGGACGCGCAGAACATTGTCCTGGTTGGCGGCCCCGGCACGGGCAAAACGCATCTGGCCACTGCCATTGGCGTCCAGGCAATCCAGCACCACCGACAGCGGGTGAGGTTCCTGTCCACCATCGAGCTGGTTAACGCCCTGGAGCAGGAGAAGCAGGCCGGGCAACAGGGGCGAATGGCGAATCGCCTGATCCACACCGATCTGGTGATACTGGACGAGTTGGGCTACCTGCCCATCAGTCAGGCTGGCGGAGCCTTGCTGTTCCATCTGATCAGCAAGCTGTACGAGCGCACGAGCATCATCATCACGACCAACCTCGGCTTCGCTGAATGGTCGTCGGTGTTTGTAGACGAAAAGATGACGACGGCGCTACTGGATCGGCTGACCCATCACTGCCATATCCTGGAGACCGGCAACGACAGCTACCGGTTGAAAAACTCGACAGTGAATCAGGATGCAGGAAGACGAGGCAGGAAACTGAAATCTACGCCATAATCTGGCGTTCAGGGTGGGTCAATATTAGATGCAAATCCCGGGTCAGTTTTAAGTGCAAAGCAACAGGCAAGCGCCCCGGCGAGCCGATTTTCTACTTCACAGACGGCTATCGGCGAGCTGCTGGACAATGCCGAAGCCAGGGAAGTATTGGGCAGACACCTGCCGGAGCTGGTCCCGCAGCTCTCAGGCAACGCCCAGGTTCGCAACATGACCCTGACGGCCATCAGTCATTTCGATCCCAGACTGACCAAGGAACTGTTAAGCGCGATCGACGAAGACCTGGCCGGCCTCAAGTGACAGGGTGACAGACGAATCGACGGGGATCAGCCAAGCCGCTTGTCTGCGGTGACATACGATTCGAGAATACTTTCTTCGAAGGCACGGGATAACTCCTGTACATCGAGGACCAGGACGTCATCGACCGGATCCTGGACCACCTGCGCCAGAAGGAACAGGAAACGCCGGCTCGGCCATTGCTAGTGCCACCGACCAGAGCACCACCTGAGACTTTGCCTCTTTTCGCTGGGAAGGATTCCAGCACAACAGCACTACACCAGCAAGGAAGCCAGTGAAAACCGCATGGCATGAGCTGTTGCGTACTCTCGTTCAGGAATGAACGGATTTGAATGGCATGCTCAACGC
>JAUIHW010000101.1 GCA_030431775.1 Gammaproteobacteria bacterium | reverse complement strand
CCTCTACATCAACGAGCGCGGCAATTTCAGCAGTCTCTGGTACGGCGGGACGGATTTCGCGGCGAGCTTTGCCGGCTTTCCCGCTTTGTCCTCGGTGGGTCTGACGGCGGCAGAGTTGAACGCGACGCTGCCGGACCATGTGACGGTGAACGGAGCGGCGGGGAACATCTGGAAATTCGATGCCTCCGGCACACCTACCGCGATCGACCGGATCGACGGTTCGTTCCAGATCTTCGGCGCGACCGGGAACGACCGTTTCATCGGGTCCGACAAGCAGGACTTCTATTTTGGCGGTGCGGGTAACGATACTCTTGCCGGCGGAGCGAATACGGACACGGCCGACTATAGCAATGCCGCGGGCGGCGTGCTTGTTGATTTAACCGGCACGTTGGCCAATGTAGACGGTGATGGCGGCAGTGATACGCTGACCAGCATTGAGAATGTAACCGGTAGTGGCTCAGCGGACACGCTGATCGGTGACGGTGGAGCGAATACCCTGAGCGGAGGTGGCGGCAATGACACCCTGGTCGGTGGTGCAGGAGTGGACGTCCTGCAGGGTGGAGCGAACACTGATACTGCGGATTACTCCGATGCAGCGGGAGCGGTCAACGTTGATCTTGGTGCGAACTCCGCGATTGACGATGGCGATGGTGCTAACGACACATTGAGCAGCATTGAAAACCTGATCGGTTCGGATGGCAATGACACACTGCGCGGCAGCTCGGCCGCGAATACCATTGACGGCGGTCTCGGAAACGACACTATCAGCGGTCGCGGAGGCATTGATATACTGAATGCTGGTGGCGGCGACGATACCGTGACCTACGCGAATGCAGCAGGCGGTGTGGTAGTCGACCTGTCAAGTAGTGCAGCCAGCAATGACGGCGATGGCGCGAGTGATACCCTGAATGGCTTTGACCACGTAATCGGTTCCGGCTCAGCCGATACCATAACCGGTGAAGGTGGTGGCAACATCCTGCAAGGTGGTGGGGGTGGCGATACGCTGATCGGCCTGGGCGGCAATGACAGTCTGCAGGGCGAAGGCGGCAACGACATTCTCCGTGGCGGCAGCGGAAATGACACCTTGAATGGTGGCGCCAATACAGACACCGCTGACTACTCGCAAGCGGCGGGTGGGGTCGTGGTTGACCTGTCCGGTGTGCTGGCGAACGTCGACGGCGACGGCGGCTCAGATACGCTGATTAGCATTGAAAATATCACCGGCTCCGCTGACAGTGACACGCTTGTCGGTAATGCCGCGATGAACACGCTCGTCGGAGGGGACGGTGCGGACGCGCTGTCCGGTCTGGGTGGCAACGACATTCTGCAGGGAGGAGCGGGTAACGATACCCTCACCGCCGGTGGTGGCTCGGATACTCTGGATGGTGGCGCGAATACCGACACCGCAGACTACACGGCGGCCCAGGTGAACGGAGGTTCTATCGCAGGTACGGGTGGCACGGTTAATTCGGCTGGCGGCACCGATACTTTGATCAGCATTGAGCGCTTTGAGTTATCCAATAGCGATGACACACTGAGCTTCGATGTTGATTCGATTTCCCAGCTGAGCAGTGTCGATGGCAACGGCGGCACGGATCGAATGTCGATTACCGATAATCTGTCGGGCGATAATTTGACCGATGCCGGTATTGATGGCGTGGACCTGGCCAATCTGTTCAGCGATGTCGAAGAGCTGGATTTCACCGGCACCGGCTTGAGTGGCGCGGACACTTTTGATATCGGTAACAGCGAGATCAGCAGTATTACCGGCGGCGGTAACTCACTATCGATTGATATTGACTCTGGCACCATGGACCTGGCTGACTTCAATGCCCTGGACCAGGGCGGTGCGACCGTGACCTCCGATACGACGGTTGGCAACACCCGTACTATCGATTGGGACAATGGAGTTCAATTAGTGATCAACGCTGCCTGATGCGCCTGTCGCGGTAGAACGGGGTCACATTTAGGCTGTGAAACGCGTCGACTTTTCGGCGCGTTAGCCGTTCGTCGACTACCCTTAGTAGATAAGTTCACTGGGGGTTGAAGTATGGCGGTTGCGCTGGCCAACAGCAGTAATAAAGAGGTTCACAGCGATCACGGCGACCCGCTGGCGCAATGCCTGCACATCGTGCTGGTTTTTTTCGGTATAAACGCTGATATAGAGGGCATAAAGTCTCAGCTGGCGCGTGAGCCCGGACCGCTCCGCCTTGATGACCTGGACGATCTCGGCAAACGCCTGAATTTTACAACCCGCACGGAAACCATTGCCTTGGAAGACGTGCGCGAAGCCCCCACGCCGGTCATCATTCTCAACAAGCAGAACGAACCGTGTGTCTACCTGCCTCGCACCGGACAGGAAGGACGCATGTTTACCGCCAGCGACGGCTTCCAGCGCGCTGATCTGCTGGAGCTCGCCGATGACTATGCCGGTCAGGTTCTGAGCATTCGGCCACACCTGGAAACAGTCGCTGCCAATACCGAGCACATGAGTGAGGAAAAACCCATCGACTGGTTCTGGCAGCCGCTGTTTCAGCATGTGTCGAGCTTCGGTGAAGTACTGTTGTGTTCGGTGTTCATCAATCTGTTCGTTATTGCTCTGCCGCTATTTACCCTGAATGTTTATGACTCGGTCATACCAAATTTTGCCGAGGCTACCCTGTTTGTACTGGGATCGGGCGTGTTAATAGCCCTGCTGTTCGATTTTCTGTTGAAAACCATGCGCTCCTACATTCTGGAGCGCGTCGCCGCCAAAGTGGGTACCCAGTTTGACGGGGCCCTGATGCAGCGCCTGATGATGACCAATACTGAGCACATGAGCCTGTCGGTTGGCGAACGCAGCAACCTGTTTCGTGAACTGCAGGCCATCCGAGAATTCTATGCCGCGCGTTTTATGCCCACGCTGGTAGATCTGCCGTTTTTCCTGTTGTTCTTGCTGGTGATTTACCTGATTTCTCCACCGCTGGCTCTTGTGCCAGTCGTTGGCTCGATCGTGATCATACTGTTCAACGCGGCGATTCAAATACCGATCAACCGCAGCACAGCAGACCATTTTTCGTCCATGCAGAAGAAATCCACGCTGATGTTTGAATCGCTGTCCGGTATGCAGTATTTCAAACTGTTCAATGCGGTGGGTGATCGTTTGTTCAGATGGAACTATTCAGCCCAAAGGGCCGCTGAAACAACCCGTAAAAACCAGTTTTTGCTATCGGCCGTGCAAAACCTTTCGATTTCCGTGATGCACATGGTTCATGTATTTATTGTAGTAATCGGTGTTTATCAGATTCAGGACGGCAAGCTTACCATCGGTGGCTTGATTGCCTGCACGATACTGTCGGGTCGAGCGATTGCACCGATCATGAACCTTTCCGGCGTGGTCAGTCGCTGGAAGCAGAGCCGCGATGTACTGCGCACCATCGACACTATTTTTCACCTGCCAAATGAAAATGATGCACCGCGCGAGCGCTCGCCTAAAGGCCCATTGAAAGGCCCGATACAGCTGGAAAACGTCAGTTATCAGTATCCGGGTCAAACGCGGCCGGCGCTGCAGAATATCAATTGCGTTATTCGCCCCGGCGACAAGATCGGCCTGATTGGGCCGTCCGGAGCCGGCAAAAGCACCTTTGCCAGCCTGCTCATGGGTTTGCTGAATGACTATGAAGGCAATGTCTATTTTGGCAACTACGGAATCAAGGCCATTTCACCGGCGGAACTGCGCCGTACCATTGCCGTTGTGCCCCAGTTTCCGTTTTTTATCTCAGGAACGATTCGCGACAACATTCTAATGGGCCGAAGCGATGTCAGTGAGGCCAGCCTGCAATATGCGGCACGAGTGTCGGGTGTAGAGGAAATCATCAAGCATTGTGGGCATGGGCTGGAAACCGAGGTTGGCGAAGGGGGTGCAAAATTATCCGGTGGCCAGCGGCAGGCAATCTCAATAGCCCGGGCTGTTCTACGCAACCCGAAAATACTGGTATTTGACGAACCAACCACCGGGCTGGACTCGGTCCTGGAAGGCCACTTTCGTAATCAGATGGCAGAATACCTGCAAGATCGGACTCTGATCATGGTGACTCATCGCACCTCTTTACTGTCGTTGGTTGACCGACTCATTCTGTTGGACAACGGTCGTATTGTTGCAGACGGCAATCGCGATGAAGTGCTGCACAAGCTTGGAGGAGGTTGATGCTTAACTTGAATGACATCCGGCAGGCCGCCAGAGAAGCGCGGGGGCGGGTAGAAGAAATTCGCAATGCAGATCCGGAGCGAAGCAATGCCTTCGAAATAGCCGATGATTTCTGGAACTACCGGCCGGTACTGCTGGTGCTGGTGGCATTCATCCTGGCTTTTTTGGTTTGGGCAGGAATATCCAAGATCGACCAGCACGTAACCGCTACAGGAAGAATCATTCCGTCAGGTAATGCCCGTATTGTGCAACACCTCGAAGGTGGCATTGTCGAGGAAATTCTGGTGAAGGAGGGTCAGCGAGTAAATGTCGGGGAGACTCTTTTTCTGGTTGCCAATACGCGTGCCAAGACTCAACTCAAGGAAAGTGCAATCGAAAAGCTGGCGCTGGTAGCCCGCAAACTGCGTTTGGAGGCGGAGTTGGATGAGCGCGATTCCTTGGAGTTGCCGTACACATTGGTCAGCGACAACCCGGACCTGGCTCGTTCCGAAATGGCGTTGTTTGAAGCGAACCGCCAACAATTTGTTGAAACGATCCGCGGCATAGACGAACGCCTGAATCAAAAGGCATTTGAACAGCAAGCGTTGCGTGCTGAAATTCAGAACATCAATGAAGAGCTTGAAGTATCCAACCGTCAACTGGCAATACGCAAAAAGCTGTACGACGCAGGCGCCATCTCGGAATCTCTGTATCTGAACAATAAGAGTCAGGTGCGCAAACTGATTACCCAGCTGGAGAGCGCCAAAAATAAGTTGCCGATTCTGGATGCCGAGCGTACCGAATTAATCAGCCTATTGGAGGAGACTCGGCAGAAACATCAGGGTGAAGTGGGTGAGAAGCTCAATGAAACCAAGCTTAGCATTGAAACGCTGGCCGAGCGCATCGCCGCTCTGGAAGACCAGGTGACCCGATCGTCTATCAATTCACCCATTGACGGGACGGTTAACAAGCTGCACATCCATACCATTGGCGGCGTGAGCCAGCCCGGTGCGCCGCTGGCCGAGATCATTCCGGCTAACGAAACATTAGTGGTTGAAGGGCGCATTGATACTACCGATCGTGGCAAAGTATGGCCCGAGCTGCCAGCAGTGACCAAAGTCAGTGCCTATGACTACACCATTTATGGTGGCATTGATGGAGAGCTGATTTACATTAGTCCTGATAGCTTTATCGATAAGCAGAATCGTGAACACTACAAAGTTAGGGTTGCGCTGACCAGCGATCGCTTGGGTGAAGAGCAGGTTGTGCGCCCGGGCATGACAGCCGAAGTCAGTATTTTGACAGGTCAGATTTCGATTTTGCGCGCCTTATTGAAGCCGCTAATGAACATTCGCAGCCAGGCATTGCGCGAAACCTGATCACTTAGGCTAATGTTTAGTCAATCATGGAAAATAAAAACTAAAAGACTAAGCGACCAACGGCAGGAACGGAATTTCTTGACTAAGCTTTAAGAGGGCGTATTGCGACCAATGGTGTTTGGCAGGTCGAATTGTATGTAGGAAGTGTGCGTTACGCCGCATAACTGCGAGAACGAATAAATGAAAAAAATGCGCGATTTACTACTCAATAGTATGCCGACTTTTTCAAAGGCGTACCACGACAGTGGTGTTATTGAGCAGAGCATTCTGGCCTATATCACGCCCGGAATACTGGTCACCCTGGCGGGTGTCATCACCATTGTTGGCATGAACTTTGACCAGCTAATGGTGAACTACAACACCAATGTGCCGCTGAACAGCCTTATTCTGATTATTTTTGCGTCGGCTATTATCGGTGCTGTGTGGTTCAACGTACGGCTTTGGCAGACCGCTAAATTTCTTAACAGTATTGATGCAACGGTAGAAGAGGGCGAATGTACCGAGGTGCGTTACGAGCATTTCCGGCGAGTACTGAGCAAACAGGCGCGTGTGCTCGATACCAAGAATATGGTAGGTCTGTTGAAAAACCTGCTTACCTATGGACATCTCAACGTTACTGATAATGACGCACGAATCATTAAATCCAAGCTTGGCTTTCGGGTTGGCAAAGCACGCTCGAAAACCACCTTTCTGTCCGGGCTGCTGGTCATGCTGGGCTTGCTGGGCACCTTCTGGGGATTATTGCTGACCATTGACGCTGTGGGTGACGCCATGGGCAGCATGTCCTCGATTGGTTTAGAATCGGAAGGCGATGGCGAGGGTGCCGGTGGGATGTCGGATTTTATCGCCGGCATTGCAGCTCCGCTCAAGGGAATGGGCCTGGCCTTCAGCTCATCTCTGTTTGGTTTGGCAGGGTCGCTGCTTACGGGCTTTTTCAGTCATCTTTGCGGTGTCGCACAGGACCGCTTTATTGAGACAACCAGCCGCTGGATCGATGAACGCATTCCGGCACCCGATAAGAAAATGCAGAAAGCGGCGCAGAATCCCAAAGTCGCGGGATCCGATGAATTGAAAGCCTGGCTGGCCGGTTTTGTACAGACATCTCAGCAAACACAGCGCAAGCTGGGTCAGCTGATTACCTCACTGAATGACAACTCTGAGATTGGCCTGCAGACTGTGCGCAATACCGAAGCGATTTTGGAACGCCAAAACTCTATGGCCGAAGTGCTGGGTGTATTGAGCAGTCACTTGAAAGCGGTTGAAGAGCACAACGCCAGCGTGGCCAAGGTCGTGAATGAAGATAATGCGCGCACTCTGTTTGAATACAACCAGAAAATAATCGGTAAGCTCGACGGTGTTGCTGATGCCTTGCAAGGCATGGAAACCGCCAATGAAGCATTGGCACAGGGTGTAACACAGGTAAGCACGGCAGTGAGTCAGGATTTGCCAGAGAACCTGGACAAAGCCTATCGCGAAATTGGCTTTATGCTGGAACAGATTGGCAATGCGGTAATGGCTTTGAAGGAATCCAATGAGGCTGTATCCATTGAACGCCTGCGTGAACTGACGCAACCCATACAGCACGCTTTGGAAGTTATTGACTCGCGCTTGCACATTGTGGTCGACACGGTTGATGGGCGTTTCGATTCGGCTCAGGAACCTTCCATGCCGGCCGAGCTATCCGCTTTGCTGAACAATATTGTCGATGGTTTGAATGGCAACCAGCACGCGCAAAACAATGTACTGCAACGCCTTAATGACCTTGCAGGATATCAGTCCAAACTTGTGGATTCTGTTGATGAACGCGTGGCCATGAAAAACAGCATAGAACGCTTAATCGGCATTCTCGGTGAAACAACGCCTGAGCAGGCAGAGTCTCTACGCCAGCGCGTAGAGGTTCAAGCCAGCAATGATGCTGAGCAGGCTGGTCAGAATAACAACAATCAATCAGGTGTGGCATAAAGCAAAATGAGTGACGAGGGCAGTGCAGATCTAGCCGCTAATTCGTGGCCGGGCTTCGTCGATATTCTATCGGCAGTCATCATCATGTTCGTGTTCTTTGTGCTGGTCACAGCTGTGGCGCTGTACTTTCACACGATTACCTACACTAGCACCAAACGTGTGGAGGCTGAAGTTGAAGCAGACGTTGACCAGATGCCGTTGATGCAGATGGTCCAGGAACTGGAGCAGGAAAACAGCAGCCTTAAAAGCCAGGTTGAAGGCCTGGTTAAGCAAGTCAAGCAAACCGAGGCCCAGTTTAAAAAATCCGATGGTGATCAGGAGATTCAGCTGGAAGAAAACGGTATGCAGCTGATTATTTTCTATGGCAGGGATTCCATTACTCTGACGGATGAAACGCGCCAGGTTGTCGACTCCTTCATTCAGCGTAACCTGGACACCCATGGTGCCGACCGCTTGGAGTTGTTGATGTCAGCGACCAAAGACAAGCGTTCACCGATTGAAACCGTCACCCGAAAAGTGGCCATTGCCA
>JAUIHW010000028.1 GCA_030431775.1 Gammaproteobacteria bacterium | reverse complement strand
CGGTATGGCGGCTTTGCGCCAGCAGTACACGGCCAAGATCCTCATGCAGTTGTGGAAAGCCCGGTTTGAGGCTCAATGCAAGCCGTATTTGCTGTTCCGCTTCAGTGTGGCGCTTTTGTTTGTGCAGGGCATGGGCCAGCACACGAAGGTGTTCCAATGAACCGGGGTTTAACAGCAAATGGTCGCGACATATTTCCTCGGCGCGCAATGGGCGATTGTTACGCATTGCGGTGATTGCCTGGGCAATGGTTTCGCTCTGTGTTGATTCTGCAGACATATGAAACGCTTGGTAACCCGCGTGTGAGACTATATGATACGGCTTTAATCGGCAAACAAGAACTTCGCATGCCTGCTCTTTCTTCAAAACGATTGTTATCCATTTTTATTCTGGTGCTCGCTAGCCATCAGGGGCTTGCGGGCGGCTCTTTAACGCCAGCTGACATCCACTCGCTGGCTGCGATCAGTGGCCCGGCGTTCTCTCCAGACGGGCGGACTATTGCTTACAGCATTGAATATCATGATGTTGAAACTGATGCCTTGCAAAGCGAGCTGTTTGTAGTGGACTATCGCAGTGGAAGTGAAACCCGTTTGACTGACAGTAAAGAGTCCAGCGAGTGGGCGCCCAGTTTTTCTGCCGATGGAAAGCAGTTGTTTTATCTGTCCGATCAAGGCGACGAGGGTGTGACTCAGGTCTGGTCTATGCCTGCGGGAGGCGGCAAAGCAAAAGCTGTTACCGCCTGGAGTGAAGGTGTCCAGAATTTCACGCTGTCACCCGACGGCAAACGCCTGGCGTTTATCGCAACCGAAGCTACCGAGCACCCGCCGCAAGCCAGCAGCCAGGCCGATAAGGAAGATGCTACGCCGCCACCAATCGTCACCAGTCGCTTTTATTTCAAGGAAGATGGCAGCGATTACCTTACTGACCAGTTCAACGGCTTGTACGTACTTGATCTGGCCAGTGGCGAGCACTTCCGGCTGGGTGACCCGGGCCGCAATGCCTGGCTGCCAAGCTGGTCGCCCGATAGCCAACGCCTGGCCTATGTGGCGAAAACCGGTGAAAAGCCAGACCAGCATTTGAATTACGACATCTATCTGGTTGACGCTACGGCTGGCGCAGTGCCAAGGCAGTTTAGCCGCTTCATTGGTACCGATGGTGAACCTGATTTTGGAGTCAGGCCGCAGTGGTCGCCGGATGGCAGTAAGCTGATGTGGCTGCAAGGCAGGGAAACCAAATGGATTTATTACGCGCCGCAGCAATTGGTGATTGCCGATGTGGCAAGCGGCACGACACGACCCCTGGTTTGGCAGGATCGCTGGATGTATTCGCCGGTGTGGGCTGATGATGGCCTGTCGGTGTACGCAATTATTGAGGAAAGTCGCGAATCGCAGGTGATACAAATTGATCTTGCGAGTTCAAGTGTGAGTTACCTAACAGCCGGCCCACGGTTTGCGCAGCATCTGATCCTTGGCGCGGATGGCCGTCTGGTGGAATTGGCGGGTGATGACCTGCAACCCTACGCTCTGTACGCGCTGGAAGGCGCCAAACGTCGCCAGCTCACCCAGCACAATGCCTGGCTGGCGCAACGCACTTTGCAGAGCGCCGAGAATTTCGAATTCAACAGCGATGGCGTGGCCATTCATGGTTTCTATACGCGGCCGCCGGGCGATAAGCCGGCCGCTGGCTACCCCACGGTGGTGCAGCTGCACGGCGGGCCGGTGTATCAGTATTCGCGTGAATTCGATTTCGACCGGCAGTTGTTCGCGGCCAATGGCTATCTGGTGGTGTCGATTAACCCGCGCGGTTCCTCCGGGAGGGGCTTTGACTTTGCCCGGGCAATCTACACCGAGTGGGGTGGCAAGGATGTGCGCGATATACTCGCGGGGATTGATCATTTGCAGGCGCAGGGCCTGATCGACCCGGCCAAAATAGCACTGACCGGTTGGAGCTATGGCGGTATGTTGACCCATTACCTGATTGCCAGTGATACCCGCTTTGCGGCGGCCATCAGCGGGGCCGGAGCCACCAATGTATACAGTACGTTCGGACATGACATGTACATACGCGAATACCTGAATGAGCTCGGCACACCCTGGGATAATCGCGAAGCCTATGACCGGGTCAGCTACCCGTTTTTACACGCAAACCGCATAAAAACGCCAACATTGTTCCAGTGTACCGGGAAAGATTTCAATGTGCCCTGCATCGGCGCCGAGCAGATGTACCAGGCATTGAGGGTGCTCGATATTCCAACTCAGCTGGTGATCTACCCTGATCAAAACCATTGGCCGGAAGTCCCCAGTTATCTGCAAGATCGTCTGGAGCGCAATCTGGCCTGGTTGCAGCGCTTTATGCGTTGATGCGTCCGACAAACCCGGCAAGGTGTGTTGCAGGTCGCGAAACGGCTCGCTCGGGTCGGTTTTCAGGATGGGCGTTGTAGTCGTCGGTATCATCATACTGCCTGAAACGTTAAAATGATGCATCACTCTTACGAATCAGGTTTTTACAGTGATAGTTTACCCAGTAATCGAAGTTCTTGATGGCAAATGCGTCAGTTTGCAGTATGGCAGCTTCAAAGACCCTAAACACTACGATATTGCGCCGCTCGAAGCGGCTCAGGAGTTTGTTGCGGCAGGTGCTGAAGTATTGCAAGTGGTTGATTTGGATGGCGTTCTTCAAGGCGGCTCTCACAATGCCGACACCATCTGCGAAATCATTGAGACAGTCGGTGTGCCGGTGCAAGTGGCGGGAGGAATCCGCTCGATCTATTCCGCCAACTGGTGGTTTGAGCACGGTGCATATCGGGTAGTGATTGGCACGGCTGCAGTCATCGACCGACCTTTTCTGCATGACGTTTGTGCCCAGCATCCCGGGCGCGTGGTTGCCAGTATCGATGCACGAGAGGGTTACGTGATGATACACGGCTGGACCGAACAGACCTCATTTACCCCCATGGAGGTGGCTGAGGCTCTGCAGGACAGTGGCATTGCGGCCATCATTTACACGGATATTGATATGGATGACGAAAACCCGGAGGCAACGCTGGCCGCTACAACGGAATTGGCCACCGAGCTTAACATTCCTGTGATATCCAGCGGTACCGTAAAGTCTCTGGACAGTGTGTCGCAGTTACAGCTGTTGCCGAATATCGAGGGCTGCATTATCGGCCGGGCGCTGTTTAACAAGACTTTCACTCTGGAGGAAGCCCTGGAAATCAGCCGGCAAAACCTCGTTGAGCCTGCGATGATTTGAGCATGCCAAGCGCCCATCGCTACCCTAATGAGCACAGCCGGTAAAGTGCATCGCAGCCAAGAGGCAAGGTAGGTAGGTGTCGCGGTTCGGCTAACCGCGGTGTTTGTCTGGGTTAATAACCATCCCAGTCAGTCGCTGCCTGCAAGCGGAATAACCTACCTTGATGTTCCAATACTATGTAGTCGGGCTGAATAGCAAGTAACTTAAGGCCGGCGCCAACAACGTCGCCCACTCTGCGGCTTCTTCCGTTTAGCATCACCAGGCCAGTGCCGGTTTCGGCCGAATAGCCATGGCTGGTGTAGCGGATTGGCGGTATGGCAGACCGTACCGCATCCGGTAGTTGGCCAATATAGGGAATTACCGAATACAGGTCTTCCCCGCTCTGCTCGGTGTTTTCGGCGGCAGGGGCGGTGGTGCGTTCTTTTGTTGCCTCGCCGGGAGCAGTACTTCGACCCGTTTCGCTGGCCGCAGAGTCTGTTGCTGAATCCGTACTTTCTTGGGCAAGTTGAGATTCTTCAAGGGCGCGCTCGTACAAGGCTCGAACATTCGGCGTGACCGCTTTGCGGGGCGCCTTGTTGATGACGGGCCCATTGTTCTGTGCACCTGTTTCGCGAGAGCGGCTGTCACCTTGGGAAAGAGGGGCCTGGCCTGTTGGCGCCACCGCTGTTTCCCGGGTTGGCACCGGCTTGGGCGCAGAACTCGCCGGTTCTCGTGGCCGCAATTGCAAATACACCACCGTAAGCAGCAATAAAACACACAGCGTCAGCAATACAGGCACTGGTGCCAGACTCCGGCTCCGATTGCGCCCGGGTACTACCGGCTTGTCTTCCTCCGCACCTGGATGTTCCGTGTCTATACCCGGCACACTATGGTTTCGGTTGCGTTCCCGGTCGGCGCGCTGAAGTGCTTCCAGTATCAGCGACATCAGTCTGGCTCTCCGCTGGAAAGGCTTAGCTGGATTGTTGCAGGAGTGCGTCCCGTCGCGTCATTGAGCTTGATGATGGTGTTAATCCCCACAATTCCATCAGCTGTCAGCCCGTGGGAGCGCTGAAACAGCTTCACTCGCTCGGCGAGTGGGTCGCTGTAAACCGATGCGGCCAGCGCCTCGCTTTGTCCATCCAGGCTTGCAAACTGCCGGGCAATCCAGGCGACCAGAGAACCGCGGGAGCCGAATCCAACTGCCTGGCGAAAGTCATCGGGGGGCTGCCAAACAATGGTTGCCTCGCCAGTCCACAGCTTGCCCACATTGCCTACATTGAGGGCTTGGACCACCGCTCCATCTTCTGCCTGGAGCAACGCTAGAACCTCGCCATCACGCAAGCCCAATACGGGGAGGTAGGCATAATACTTAGCGGGCGTCAGCAGCTGGATGACGGCGATGCGATTCAGTGCAAAAAGATCTTCCCACACTCTGACCTTGAGCGGGTGGCAGGCCAGGCCGGCGAGAACGATGGCGTCGCAGGGAGCGTCCACCACCGTGTTGGTGATACCCTGGTGTTCTATCAGAGCATTTAGCGCATAGGCATCATTGGGAAATGTTGTCTCCCACCATGGAGGACTGTTGGTCGTTACAACAGCGCGTTCGTCGCTTGCTTCGACACTAACACTTGGTGTTGTATTTGCTTTGGCTACGGTGGCGCTTGCAGTTGAACTCTCATGGCTGGACGGCAAACCCGTATCTTCAAAATCTCTTGCGGTAAAAAACCAGAGCCCAAACGCAAGCAATGCGACGGGCCCAAGCGCTAACAACCAGGGACTGCGTTTCTGGCTTATGTCATTGTTGGCGTGCTGTTCGCTTGCGCCGAATACTTCCGTAACCGCTTGCTCAACCACTTCGTCATCAATGTTGCGTCGATTTTTGGCATAGCTGCCCAAGAGGATGCGGTCGCATAGCACATTGATCAGGCGCGGCACACCGCCAGAGGCTTCAAAGACCCTGCGAATGGTGGCCTCTGGAAACAGCTTCTGCTGCGGCGGCAAGCCCGCCACCTGGAGCCGGTGTTGGATGTATGCGGCTGTTTCCTGGTAATCCAGCGCTCCAAGCTGAAAGCGGGCGGTGATTCGCTGGGCCAGTTGGCGTAACTCCGGCTGGCGGAGCTTTTCATCCAGTTCTGGCTGGCCTACCAGGATAATTTGAAGCAGCTTGCGGGTATCGGTTTCCAGGTTAGTCAGCAGCCGAATCTGCTCCAATGCTTCGAACTGTAGGTGTTGCGCTTCATCAATCAGCACTACGGCGCCGCGCCCCTGAGCGTACTGCTCCAGCAGGTAGCGCTGTAACTTATCGGTGAGCGGCTTCAGGCGTTGCTCACTTGGGGTGTATTCGATTTTCAGTTCGTCACAGATTGTTTCCAGCAGCTCCACGGCATTAACCGCCGGATTCATGACCAGCGCAATATCAATATTGTCCGGAAGTTGTTTGAGCAGCGCCCGAATCAGAGTGGTTTTGCCGGTGCCGACCTCGCCGGTCAGCAATGCAAAGCCGCCCTCGGCACTGGCGCCATACAGCAAATGCGCCAGCGCGTCCTTGTGCTGCGCGGTCATGAACAGATAGCCGGGGTTTACCTTGATGCTGAAAGGTACTTCCTTCAGCCCGAAATGGGTGTGGTACATCGCCTGCAGGTGCTGTGCTTAGGGCGCATATCTTACTGCGGCTCACTGCCTGTGTACATCGCGCATACGGGCTTGCGTAAGACGCCTAAAAACAGCAAACTCAGTGTCGCAGGCGGCGTGGGTGATTAGTATGAAAATGGAAACGACTTCTGTGCTCGTTTCAGCAGTCGCTCTTGCAGTGGCTGGATGGGCCTACCTGTCGCAATTGGAAGCGCATTCAACGGCATCCTCAGAGCATGAGCAGCGCCCGTCAAGTAACGACAGCGCAACGGGGTTGCAGACCATTTCGCTGCAGTCGCCTCAGGACGACCGTATTCAGCAGCTGGTCTCGCACATCAAGGCATTGGAACAGCGGATTGAACAGCTGGAATCGGCAGAGCTGCACATAAATCGAGCTGGTCCGGATGTTCAGGCATTGGCAGGTCCATTCATAGACCCTTTTGAGTTCGATGCTTTACAGAGCGACCCAGAGCGTGCCCGGCAAAGGCTGCAGGAATTGCAAACCCGGGCGGTTGACTACAGCCTCTCCGAGTTGGAACGCCTGCAGGCGAATCGCGATTGGCTGTTGCTGGCAAGCCTGTTGAATCGACCTGAGGAGATCGGCCCGGCGACCGACGCGATTCTCAGTATTGCGCAAACCTCAGCAGACGGCTACGTGCAGCGCGGCGCCTGGGAAGCACTGGTAATGGCGCCCGGCAGGGTACGCCTGACGGAAGAGTTCACGAACCTCGCCACGCAAAATGGCGATCCCGAGTTGCGCCGCCTTGGTGTCCAGGGGCTGCAAACTTCTCTGCTTGCGGTGGCGGGCGAAACTGATGGCAAGTCAGGCGATCAGGAAGACATTCTGAACACCCTGCAAAGCATCGCAGACAATGACCCTGAGCAAACGGTTCGCGCGGTTGCGGCGAATGCCTTGACTCAGGCAAGGCGCTTCCGGGAAATGCTCCAGCGACAGAGCGGCGGTGGAGAGGCCGGAGCTTTTATGATGCCCATGGGTGGCGTACTGACGTTTGACGCGGTTCAGCTCGCACCCGCTGAAGAACCATGATTCCGGTATACTGGGCGCTGCCTACACTGCTGTCCCGGACTTATGACCACTAAACGCCTGCTGCCCGACCTGATTGGTAATACACCGTTGCTGTATCTGCGCAAAGCTTCCGAAGCGACCGGATGCGATATTTTCGGCAAAGCCGAATTCATGAACCCGGGAGGGTCGGTTAAAGACCGAACCGCTCTGGGCATTATCCGGGCTGCCGAGGCCGCCGGGGAATTGCAGCCTGGTGGAGTCATTCTGGAAGGCACGGCGGGCAATACCGGTATTGGCTTGACGCTGGTTGCCAATACTCTGGGTTACCAATCTGTGATTGTCGTGCCTATGAATGCCAGCAAAGAAAAAATTGACCAGCTGGAAATGCTCGGCGCTGAGCTGGTGATGGCGCCCTGCGTGCCCTATACCAGCCCTCAGCATTACATCAAAACAGCGCAGCGGATTGCCCAGGGGCGAGCCAAAGATGAGCCTAATGGTGCAATCTGGGCGCGCCAGTTTGACAATCTGGCCAATCGACAAATCCATTACCAGACTACCGGGCCGGAAATCTGGGAGCAGACCGATGGCAAGGTCGACGGCTTTGTCTGCGCGGTGGGTACCGGCGGCACCCTCAGTGGTGTGGCGAATGCCCTGCGGGAGCGCAATCCAGCCATCAAGATTGCCCTGGCCGACCCCGGCGGTTCCGCTCTGCACAACTACTTTACCAGCGGCGAGCTGGTCGCTGAGGGCGAGTCTATTGCCGAAGGGATCGGAATTTCCTTTGTGCCTGGTAATCTGGAGGGCACTAGGCCCGATTTTTCCTATCAGGTAGAAGATGACACCGCCTTGCCACTGGTCTACGACTTGCTGAAAGATGAAGGTATTTGTGTGGGCGGGTCTTCCGGAATCAATATTGCCGGCGCAATCAGGCTTGCCGAGGAACTTGGGCCGGGGCATACCATCGTCACCATCCTGTGTGATTCTGGCGAGCGCTACCGAAGCAAGCTGTACAATGCCGAATACCTTTGGGAACGCAAGCTGCCCTATCCAGAATGGATTGCAAGCTAGGGCAGGGAGTTCTGTGATTTCTTCGGCATGCGCACTGGGCTCACTGGAGGAGTGTTTACAAATCATACCTGCTAATTCCTGCCGCTGCGCTATAGTAAGGTTTGCCATAACGCTTGCGGGGGTAGCATGGGGCTGGGCAAATTAGCCGCCTATATTGTTGTTGGTTTAGGGCTACAGTTCGTTGCTTCGCTGGCTCCATTCCGCGAACAACAACATCCGCGCGAAATACGCTGGGATGTCATCGGCATTCTGGCGACCTTACTGTTTTTCGTTCTATATGGACTTACTATCGGTGGCCCTGTCGCGGCCTGGGTTGCCAATATCGATTTCGTGAGCCAATGGCATGATGTTGTCCGTAACGGACCTTACTGGCCTCTGGTAGCGTTCAATTTCGTGCTTGCGGACTTCATCAACTACTGGGCACACCGCTTGCTGCACTCGCGCTGGTTTTGGCATACCCACGCCTGGCACCATGCGCCCAAACACCTGTGGTGGATGTCTGGGCTGCGAGGCTCCCCGGTTCACGTGTTGTTGAATATCCTTCCCTACACGGCTGCCTACCTCATGTGTCCGACCACTGCCGGGGGCATCGTAGGAATGGGTGTGGTATTGCTCGGCATAGCCAACCAGCACTGGCAACACTCAAACATCCGCTTGCCCTATTCGCACCAGATTGAGTGGCTTTTGGTAACTCCGCGCTTTCACTTTGTGCACCACAGCGCAGCCCCGAAGTTTACCAACAGCAATTATGGCTTCTTGACCACAATCTGGGACCGAATGTTTGGTACCTTTGTTGACCCGGATACCGTGCCCCTGGATGAACCCATTGGGCTGGATTATGAAAACAGTAATACTCGACTACTGATAGGCTTACCCCCGGACGCGAATCGCTGATATGCTGCGCGGGCTTGCGACGCCCGACGACATTGCATGAAAACCACTTTGCCAATACTTGCTGTGCTTCTCCTGGTTGCGGCCTGCGCCGCACAAAGGCCTTACCACAACAGCATTAATCTGACCGCGCCCGATGGCACCTTTGAGCGGGTCGCATTGACCACCTGGTCTGGCGAACCACTGTGCGCGCTACTCCAGCTCCTGGAAGTGTCTGATGGTGATTGGTTACCTCTGGCGGGTTTGATTCTTAGCGATCCAGAGCACGAGGCCAGTGCACAGGTTTTCTTGGTCGCGTCCGACCGCAATCTACAGCAGGGCAAGCTAGAAGTGACCGTGTTTGATGGCGATGGTCCGCCGGTATTTGTGCAGGTTCTGACTGATTGGTTACGCATCGGTATTGCCGTAGAGCTTGAGTTGCGCGTCATCGAGGGGTCAACTCTTCGCATTGTGCTTGGCACGGAACATCATGAGTTCGATTTGCCATTCGAGCCGAAAACCTTGGATTATAATGTTTCATCAGCCAATGCCCGTCTGGACATCACCTTTGCCGGCTGCGCAGCGCCTAAATAAGCATCCTCTGGAATACCACTATGGGTTACTTGTATCTGATTATCGCAATCGCCACTGAAGTGATCGGTACCAGCGCGTTAAATGCATCAGCAGGGTTCAGCAAAGGGTGGCCCAGCGCCATTGCGGTCGTGGGCTACGCATTGTCGTTGTACTTTCTGGCACTGGCGCTGCAGTACCTGACGGTCGGGATTGCCTATGCGCTGTGGGCGGGGTTGGGTATTGTGCTGGTCACTGTGGTGGCCGCGTTTCTGTTCGCACAAATACCCGATACCGCCGCCCTCATCGGCATGGCGCTGATACTGGCCGGTGTCGTTGTTATCAATCTTTACTCAGACACCGCCTCGCTGTAAATTCAGCCACCCAGCAAAGCCTTCATGGCAGCCCGTTGATCGGCGAGAATTTTCTGCGTACTGTCTTTGCCTTCCACGGTGGCAAACCAGTCAGCCAGGCCGTCCACCTGATCCAGGATGTCTTCCTGGTAGGCAGCCTGCATCAGTGACCTGGCCAGGTTTAGGCAATGGAATACATAGATATCCACGGCTGAGTACTCCTCGCCCAGCAGATAGGGCGACAGCTTGGCGCGACTTCCCAGGGCAGCCATGCCTTTTGCCACCGCTGGTTGCACCTGTTGATAAGCCGCTTCGTCGCGCTCGCCCTTGAAAAAAATCTCAGGCAAGTGGCGGCGGGCCTGAGATTCCACATACAGGTCGACAATACTCATCAACTCATCACTGCGCGCCTGCTCCCAGGCACTGGTGGGAAAAAGAGACGAATCAACCGTGCCGCTCATATAACGCACAATGGCCCGAGTTTCACACAACGGCCCGTGCTCGGTTTGGGCTGCGGGGATTTTCCCCATCGGGCTGATGTCAGCAAATTCGCCGCCGTCACCGGGCTTGGCCACGATTGGTTCGAAGTCCGCGTCTGTTTCCAATGCGATCTGTTTAAGGATGTTGTAATAGTTGCTGATATCGATGCCGTACACTTTCATAGCAATATTCTCCTGAGAGGCCTGGTTTGAATGTTTGGTAATGCAGTTTACTGGAGACCGGTCTGTGCTGTTAGTACATTATCGCACCTGCGTGATGCATTTATGTCAGGAGATGGGAATGACGGCTGAGAATGACTTAGAACAAAAACAACGGGCATTAGCCGGCTGGCTGCAGGCGCGGATGCCGGAAGCGGATAATCTGCTTGTTACTGAGCTCAGCCGACCCGAAGGCTCGGGCTATTCAAACGACACTCTGTTGGTGGATATTGGCTACGAGCAGGCCGGGGCCCGGCATGCGGAACGGCTGGTGGCCAGGGTGTCGCCGACGGGTTTTCCGGTATTCCCGTTCTATGACATCCCACAGCAGTTCGACGTGATGCGTGCGCTCGCTGACAATACCGCCATTCCAGTTCCTGACTGCCTATGGAAAGAATATGACAAAGCGGTACTTGGCGAAAGCTTCTATGTTATGCGCTACCTGGATGGCAAGGTGCCATCAGATAACCCGCCGTATCATCGCGGCGGCTTCGTCATGGAGTTCAGCCCGGAAGAACGCGGCAAGCTGTGGCGTAATGGGATTCGGCAAATGGCGGAATTGCACCAGCTGACGCCGGCGGAATCCGGGTTGGATTTTCTTGCCTGGCCGGAGACCGGCAAAACCGATCTGGAACAGCATCTGCAATACTACGAGGCTTATCTCAGTTGGGCCGCGCGTGGGCGTGCCCAGCCGGTGGCCGACTATGCATTGCAGTGGCTGAAGGATAATATGCCGGCCGACGAGCCGCATGGCATTGTCTGGGGTGACGCGCGGTTCGGTAATATGATGTTCAAAGGAACAGAGGTTTGTGCGGTACTCGATTGGGAGATGGTGGCTTTGGGCAACCCGGAAGCCGATCTTGCCTGGTGGCTGTTTGTCGATGAATGTCTGCAACGCGGCAACGGTAACCCCGAGCATGTCGGCGAACGGCCGGAAGGCATTCCGAGCAATGAGGAAACGGTTGCCTGGTACGAGCAGTGTGTGGGCAAACCGGTGCAGCACCTGCGCTATTATCAGGTGTTTGCCGGGCTGAGGTTCGCATGCGTTATGATACGCATCATGCAACAACAGGCCGCACTGGGCACCATCCCGGTGGAGTTCACCGATATACTGGAAAGCGACAACACAGTGACCCAAATCACCGCCGAGCTGCTCGGAATTCCCAACAGTGGGCCTGCCTGATCCATGAGCCAAACGGTTACGGCACGCATCGCCGAAATTCAGGGCGAAGGCTACTATTCGCCCCTGGTAGGGCGTACTGTTCGTACCAAGGGGGTGGTGATCGCCCATAGCCGACGAGGCTTTTTTATTCAGGACCCTGCTGGGCGCCCTAATCATAACACCTCCTGTGGGCTGTTTGTGCTCAGTTATCGTGATAAACCGCCGCTGGGCAGCTTTGCTCAAGCTGAAGGAAAAGTGCTGGACTATCTGGCCAGTGAATACGACCGGCCGGTCACCGAGATTAAAGCAAAGAAAGTGTCCGTATTGGATAAACATGGGCCAGCACTGGAGCCGCATTGGCTGAATGGCCACGACCTGCCGGAAGATCCAGCGCAACTGGCACTGTATCTCAATGCTCTGGAAGGTATGCTGTGCGGCATTGCTGCCGGTGCTGTGCTTATCGCGCCGAGCAACCCGTTTGCTGATTATGTGGTTGCACCGGCGGATCTGAACGAGCGATTTGTGCGTAGCGAGCACGGTGGAGTATTGCTTGATCCCAAGGTGCCGGATCGTTGGTATCCGAGTTTCCGTATCGTTGATTATGCGCAAAGCATTCCCGTTAATGTTGGCGACAGGCTTGAACAATCGATAAGCGGTGCGCTGAATTACCGTTCGGCAGCCTGGCAATTGGCGGTTAACCAGGCCGTGCGGATTGCGCCCGGGCCGGCTATCCAGCCCGGGCTGCGCTCTCTAAACCAGGTTGATGACGCATTCAGTGTCATGACCCTGAATGCTCTGAATCTGGATGTCAAAGTTGAATCCAAAGAGCTGGTGAATGACCCTTCCAGGGACATTGATGATGATGTTGGCGAGGGGCGTTTTCTGGCCCTGGCGCAGGCAATTGTCAAACAGGCTGGCGCGCCTGACATTGTTGCAGTGCAGGAGATACAGGACAATGATGGCGCAGAAATTACCACTGTGGTTGATGGTGAATCGACCTATGCGCATCTTGCCAAAGACGTGCGTGCAATTGGCGGGCCCAGCTATGCCTGGGTCGATATAGACCCCGAGCTTGGAGCGGACGGCGGACAGCCCGGCGGTAATATTCGCAACGGCTTTCTGTATCGATCTGATCGGGTTCAAATTGTGCCTGGCAGCGTCCATCGACTGGCTGCTGAGCATCCGGCGTTTGAGGAATCTCGTAAACCGCTTTGCGCCAGTTTTTGCCTGTGTCACAAGCCGGATACGCGTCTGACTGTCGGTAACGTGCATCTGGCCTCCAAGCGCCACCAGCGGGGCATGTTTTCACCGGAAAAACCCGGATTCGATCCGAAGCAGGCGGTGCGGGTGCAGCAGGCCAGGTTATTACATGAGTGGCTTTCAGAGCTGGAAGCCTTGCAGCGCGATTATTATCTGACCGGCGACTTTAACGACACTGAGTACAGCGACACCATAGCAACTTTGCTGGATGGTGAGCGGGTTAATCTGGTCAACCAATTGCCACATCGTGAGCGCTACGACTATAACCACCGGGGTAAGCTGCAGGTTCTTATGCACGGCATAGTGTCAAAGAGTCAGCATGCGCAGGGTCGAACGGCTTATGAAATATTGCACGGTAATGAGTTGATCGGGGTGCAGCCGGGAGATGCCGGTGGTAAGGCCAGTGATCATGCCTACACTCTGGCCTTATTGAGTATAAAAAAGAATGGCTGAGCAATACAGATTGCTTGGGGTTGAACTGTCGCCCTACTCAGTGAAAGTCCGCAGTTACTTGCGTTACAAAAAAGTGCCACACAAGTGGGTAGTGCGAATGCCCAGCCGTTCTGGTGAGTTTGCCAAGCACGCCAAACTGCCGATTGTGCCCTTACTAATCCGGCCGGATGGTTCCGCGATGCAGGATTCCACTCCGATTATGGATCAGCTCGCGCTTGAATTCCCGCAACCCTCAGCAGTACCTGATGACCCAGTGCTGGCTTTTTTGTCGCGGCTTTTGGAGGAGTATGCCGATGAATGGGTGAATAAACCCATGTTTCATTACCGCTGGAAAGCCGAAGCCGACCAGAACTCGGCCAGTCTGCGCCTGGCTGAATTGCGCATGCCGCTGGTACTGCGTTATATACCGATCGCCAATTCAATTATCCAGGCGCAGATTGCCACGGAAATTAAAAAACGTATGACCGGTCGGGCCTGGGTGATTGGCTCAAACGAGAAAACTGAGGCGCGCATTGAGGCATCGTTCAGAAACCTGCTCGGATTGCTCGAGAAGCACCTCAAGGCGCGTCCCTATTTATTTGGTGGGAAGCCCAGCTACTCCGATTTTGGGCTTTGGGGGCAAATTTACTCTGCGTGGACAGACCCTACTCCCAGAAGCATTATCGAAACCGACTATCCTGGTTTAAAGCCCTGGATCCAACGCATGCTCAATCCATCAGCGGAAGGAGAGTTCGAATCCTGGTCTGCGTTGAGGGCGGGCCTAATGCCGATTCTCAAAGAAGAGCTTGGCGCAACGTTTTTGCCTTGGGTAAGCGCAGTATTGCGAGCTCTCGAAAATGGCGAGGATAAGCTTGCCGTGCAGCTGCAGGGTGAGCTCTTTGAGCACACTGTTGGGGGCCCCCAGAAGTATCATGCCAAGTCTTTTGCAATGCTCAAGGCGCAGTTCGACGCAATCGAGGATAGAGAGGAGCTTGACAGTATTCTGCGTGAAGCAGATTGCCTTTCTTTTTTCAGGAGCTGATGGTTCCTGAATGCTGTGTGATTCGGTTGATGCTGTGCCGGATCGGTTCCTCCAGCAATATACTGGCCTGACGATCGACCAGTTCAAGATCGGCTTCGAATCGTAGTCGGCCGGAAGGGTCATCGCGCAGCAGCCCCCGCTGTTTGAGCGTCTGAATAAAACCACGAAAAAGCTTGCGCTCAAAAAAGTCCGGCGAGCGCAGTCCGTGCGTGATCGACAGCCGTTCAGCACAAAGCTCGCAGAGTTTTTCCAGCTGGCTCTGGTCCAGCGTGCCGGAACCGCGCCGACCTAGGATGATGGTGGCAATGTAATAGCGTTGCAGAGCGGGCATAATACATTGCGCCAGCAGGTTCAATTGCACGATGGCCTGGTCGGAACTGCGTAATCGCGAGAACAGCTCGCCCTGCTTTTCCAGCAGCCCACTACGAACAAAGAGCTGCAGAATATTGGCGACCAGCTCACCCAATTCCCAATCTTCCCAGCGTAAAAACAATTCAGACTGTAAGTAGGGGTAACTGATTTCCGCAAGTTGAACAATGCGTTCAGACGACATTTGCGGCTGGTTTATAAAGCAGCCAGCCACGGCTGCAGGCATGGCAAACAGGTGCAGTATATTGTTTCGAAAGTAGGTCATCGCAAGCGCCTGGTCCTGCTTGACCAGTACGATGTCTCCAAGTGGGTGCTCCTCCAGCGCGATGTACCCCAAACGTGCTCCATGTTCAATAATCGATTCGGCCGAATGCTCTGGAGTGCTGGTTTCCTCAGCATAAGGCAACTTGCGAAGAATTAGCAGCAAGAGCTCAAGCTGTGCCACCAGATCATCGTAGGCCAGGTTCAGCCTGGGAGTGCTTAGCAGTGCAACCGATAACAAACTGACAGGTGTTACAGCCGCGGCTCGATTGATGCCCCGCATGATTGTGTTGCCAAGCTCATCAACCACGGTCGGCAACCAGTCGGGGCGTTCATCAGTTGTTGTGGCATTGTAGGAAGAGCGCCAGTCCGATGCCTGTCGGTCGAGCACGTCATCAAGTGCTATTGGCGCACCGATATTGGTGTAGACCTCACCAAACTGTTGCCGCAAAGAACGTAGTGAGCGAAAGAAGCCAAGCAGAGATTCTTTTTCCTTAGTGCCACCGGCCAGCTCGCTGATAAAGGACTGCCCTTCCACCAGGCGCTCATATCCAAAATATACCGGAACGAATACGATCGGGCGCTCGCTGTCCTGTAAATAGGCGTGCACGGTCATTGCGAGCATGCCGCCTTTCGGTGGCAGCAGGCGTCCACTGCGGGAACGTCCGCCTTCAATGAAATACTCCATTGAATGGCCGCGGGCGATTATTTCCTGCACGTACGCACTGAATACAGCGGCATACAAACGGTTTCCGGCAAACCTGCGACGCAGAAAAAATGCCCCGCCCGTGCGCAGAAAAGGCCCCAGCACAGGGACATTCAAGTTCAGCCCTGCCGCAATGTGCGGCAATGAAAAACCCTGCATAAACAAGGCGTAGGAAAGCAGCAGATAATCGATGTGGCTGCGGTGGCAGGGCACGTACACCAGCTCCCGTCCATCACTGACGGCTCGTAAACGTTCAACCCCGTCAAATCGCACGCCGTCATAAAGCCTGTTCCACAGTGCCTGTAGCAGTCGCTGCATGAAGCGAACGGTTACAAATGACATATTTGCCGCGATTTCATAGACATAGCGTCTGGCTTTTTCGTCCGCGCGGGCCGGTGGGCCTTTCCACCAGGCTTGCTTTCCGGGTGAATTGTCGATGGCTGCCTGTTCGTTCTCAATGGCTTTCACGACTGCCGGATTACGCAGTACATTGCGCACAATGGTTCGCTTGTGCGACAGGTCCGGTCCGAGGCTGGCAATACGGCGGTGGCGAAAGTGCACCCGCAACAGTCGTGAAACTTTACGAGCCTGCAGTTCATGGTTCAGCCCGGCTGCGGCGGACTGAAGTGCCAGGGGCTCACTGAATTGAACCAGCGTGTGACGCCCGTGGAATAGCGTGGTCAACAGTTTGCGGCTGCGCCCCGCAACTTCCCAGTTCTCGCTGAACAGCAGCTTGAAGACGGAGCGTTCCTTGTCGGGTGAGCGGCCCCAGTAAATACCCACAGGGAGGAATACCAGCTGTTCTTCATCAGCTGCTTCCAGCAGGGACTGCATGCGTTTCAGCTGCGGACGGGCGCGGCGAAAAAAGAGACCCTGGCGGCGGCGTATGCTGACAACGGCGCCCAACCCCTGGTTGGCTGAGCCCTGTCGCCAGAGCCGTGCACTTGTGCTCGGCAGTGGAAGGGGCAAGCTGTGCTGCTGGCAGATGATCTGCAATGCCAGAAGGTCGGCAAGGCCGCCGGACTCCAGGACAAAACACAGCTGCTGGCCAGGTTCCAGCTTGAAGTCGGGCGGGTCGGGTAGCACTGCAGGGCGAACCCAAAACGAGGCGAATTTTCTGAACAGGCCGTAATACAGGCGCTCAAGGATGCTTACGTTGGCCATATTAGCGGGCGTGGTCTGTGCATGGAGCGAGGCAAGATTGTTGATCAGGCGCTATGGTAAGGGACCGGAGTCGTCAGTGAAAGGCCGATATAGGCCGGGGAGTTGGATGCGAAAATGCAGCGCTACCGGCAAAGTTTTCATATGTACGACAACATTCTACTGTTATTATGTGCTCGGAGGCTGCCGCATGCGGCGAATCCGGTACCTGGTTTGTGCGTTGGGCCATGTAACAAATTGCTAAGCAGCGCACGTATTACGAGACACCAGTATGAATATCTATGTAGGAAACCTGCCGTACAAAATTTCGGACACTGAGCTCGAAGAGCTGTTCAGTGCCCACGGCGCGGTTTCACGGGTCAACATTATCCATGATCGGGAAACCGGGCGCTCAAAAGGCTTCGGCTTTGTCGAAATGGATAATGATGAAGAAGCGAAAAAAGCCATCGAAGCATTGGATGGCACCGAAGTCGACGGGCGTGGCCTGCGGGTGAATGAGGCCCGTCCTCGACAGGACAAGCCGCGGCGCTAATAAGCCTTGCGGGCTGCGCGGGCGACTATTCACTGGTCTCCCGGGCGGCCCAGCGTCCAGCTAAGGTCTGCGCCATTGCCGGGCCTTCGGAATACGCTTAAGCAATGCGTAAATCGTATTGCTCGCGGCTTGTTTTTGCAGTCATTTATCACAGTTTGGCTCAGATAATTCACTGGCCGGGGGATGGCTCACTATAACGGCAGCAATTGACGACCGCCGGGGACCAAGTCATTGCACCACAGACACAACGCCATAAAGACCACGTTTTGAGCGCGCTACTTTATGCCCTGACGGTATTGATCTGGGGCACGACTTTCTATGCGATTACTTTTCAGGTGGGTTCGGTTCCAGCTGAGCAATCCGTTTTTTATCGCTATGCTCTGGCGTCCGCAATTCTGTGGGGGATTGTGCAGTTTCGTGGTGGAATGCCGCAATTTGTACCAGCCTTGCACGCCAGGTTTTTGCTGCTGGGTCTGTTTCTGTTTTCCCTGAACTATGTACTGGTGTACCTCGCGACTGAGCGAATTCCAAGCGGCTTAGTCAGCGTACTTTTCTCGATGACCATCATTATTAATGCGCTGCAACTGTGGCTGCTGTTTGGTGAGCGCCCGGAACGCCGCCTGCTGATTGGTGCGGGGCTGGGTGTGGCGGGTGTCAGCCTGCTGTTTGTTGATGAGATACTGGCCGTTCGTGCTGAGCCGGCATTTCTGGTTGGGCTTGGGCTGGGCGTGCTGGCCGCTTTCAGTGCTGCCAGCGGCAATATAGTGTCGCAGCGTTTGAGCTTGCAAGGCGTGTCAGTGATTCATGCCAATACCTGGAGCATGACCTACGGTAGCGCTCTTACCCTTGGGTATATCCTGTTTTCCGGGGAAGCCTTGCAGTTCGAAACCAGCTTGGCTTACATAAGCGCCTTGGTATATCTTGCTATCTTTGGTAGTGTAATTGCTTTCTATATGTTTCTTACCCTTGTAAGTCGTATTGGCGCGCCGCGGGCATCGTATGTTGCGGTGTTGTATTCGATGCTCGCCTTGCTGCTGTCCACATTTCTTGAGGGGATGAATTGGAACCTGCTAATGCTGGTGGGAGTGGGGCTAATCCTGCTTGGGAATGTGTTCATCATTCCCGCTCGCCGTTCGCGTTGACAACCGTGTATGGCTGACTGGCAACTTCAACTTGAACAGTTTCTGCAACGCGAGCCGTTTAAATTTGCAGAGGAGGCTCTGGCCAAAAACTATCGTGCGGCCGCCGTATTGGTGCTTTTCTGGGACCAGCAGGGAGCGCCGGCAACTCTGGTAACAGTGCGTTCGTCATCCATGCCAAATCATGCCGGTGAAGTCAGCTTTCCCGGGGGTGGCCTGCAGGCGGGTGAAAACCACCATGAAGCGGCGCTGCGCGAAGCCCATGAGGAGGTGGGGTTGGCACCGTCAAGCGTGCGTATTCTCGGCAACCTGGATGACGCCTGGAGTGGCGCGGGATACGCGCTGACCCCAGTGGTTGGCATCTGTGACAGCGAGCCGACGTTTCAGACCAGTGCCGAGGTTGAGCGGGTAGTTGCGTTTAATTTGCAGCGCGATGCAGAGCATCATCAGAGAACCGTCTTTAAATTTGGCCACGAGGTTACAGAGCCGGTTATACGAGCACATGGAGTTGATGTGGTGGGCCTCTCTGCGGATATTTTGGCCGAAGGAATTGAAGCGCTTAATGGGGAATACCTTGCCCGTGGGCGTCGACGGCTGGAGTATTTTCGTCGCTATGCGCCAAAAAGATAGCCAACTTGTAACGCCAGGCAGGCCCTGTGGGTGCATACTCGCATTAAAAATTCAGGAGGAACTACTGTGAGTGCAAATGGCTATCAGTATGCCTTTGAAGAGCCTGGCAAATTCGCACGCGGCTGGTACATCGTGCGGTTCAGTCAGGAACTGGAACCGGGGGAGCTGCAGGCCCTGCATTTTTTTAATCAGGAGTTGGTCCTGTTTCGCGGCACAGATGGACGAGCGGCCGTTCTGGACGCTTATTGCCCTCATCTTGGAGCGCACCTGGCCGGTACTGGTAGCCGGGTGGAAGGGTCTGCCATTCGCTGCCCCTTCCATGGTTGGCAGTTCAACGCCGAAGGTGCTTGTATAGACATTCCGTACGCCAGGCAGATTCCCCGGCGAGCCGCTGCGCCTGGTGCGGTCAGGAGCTGGCCTTTACGGGAGCAAAGCGGTTATATAGCGATTTGGTACGATGAAGAGGGCGGCCAACCCAATTGGGATCTGCCCGCTATTGATGTCTGGAACACGGAAGATTGGGGCGACTGGGTTTTTAACCGCGCAATAATCAAGGCGCACGGTCGGGAGGTTATTGAGAATGTTGTGGATGCCGGGCATTTTCCCTCTGTTCACGGTGGCGTGCCGCTGCAGTTCGACAACATTTTTCGCCAATATTCCGTTACTCAGATTTCCCGTATTGAAAGCCGTCCGGAATGTGACTTGATCCAACCCGGGAATTTTCCGATTGATTTCTCGGCCATGCGAGACATGCGAGAGGAGCATGCGACGGACGCCTGGGGTGACGCGACTTACCATGGGCCGAATGTCATGTATTACTTCACCGAATCGCGCAGTGAGCCCATGTCTTTTCAGAGCTGGTGGGTTAACTACCACACCCCGATCAATAACGAGGAAATTGAATTGACTTCCGGAGTGATCGTTGCCAGCCTGGATGAACGTCCTCTACCTGCTGAATTCAAGGACATGTATCCGCGCTCGGCAATTGCGGCGTTTAGTCAGGACGCTGAAATCTGGCGAACCAAAGTGTATCAACCCAACCCGATTCTGTGTGACGGTGATGGGCCAGTGAATAAATTGCGCAAGTGGTACGAGCGTTTCTACCTGCCGCGACAGCACGAAGTGTGGGATGAACCGGAAACACCAATTTCGAGTATTCGTGATTAATGCGGCCACGGTTGGATAATGTTGTGGCTTCGCATACAAATGTTAGAAGAAGAGAAGCCGCTTGATATGGTGGTTATTTTTATGGGGGGTACGATTCATTTGTTGACCGGACACTATACGATTGGTTTTTCAGCATCAAGCATTTTACATGCGCTCGGACTACGGCTTGGTTAAACATTCCGCTCTTGTGTCAGGCTGGGTAGAGTTCGAAAATTATGCTGAATTTCAGCGTCAGTAGCTAAATCGGTGGGTTCCGGGTGTAAAGAGCTCGAGCGCCAGATTCGGGCTTGCAAGCTCTGTGAAGCCAAGCTGCCTGAAGGTGCCCGGCCGGTCTTTCAGTTTCACTCTTCCGCCCGTATTTTGATTGCCGGGCAAGCCCCGGGGAACAAAGTGCATCACAGCGGGGTGCCCTTTGATGATGCCAGCGGTGAACGCTTGCGCGCCTGGTTGGGAATCGATCGGGAAACATTCTATGACTCAAAGCGGCTGGCTATTTTACCGATGGCCTTCTGTTATCCGGGCCGCGGTAAATCCGGCGACTTGCCGCCTCTGCCGGAATGCGCTACGCAATGGCGCAGTGCCTTGATGGCACATCTTAAAGCGTTGAAATTGACGGTAATAGTTGGTCAGTACGCGCTGCAATGGCACGCTCCTGAAAGCGCCACCCGCGTCACAGCTGCAGTGGCTCTGTGGCGGCAATTCTTGCCCGAACGCATCGTGTTACCGCACCCCAGCCCGCGCAATAACATCTGGCTAAAGAAAAATCCCTGGTTTGAGTCTGAGGTGATTCCGCCATTGCAAAAACGGGTTCAGAACATTCTCGACCGGGGCTGACCGGCGATATTGTAAACAATGCGTGGTGGGCAGCTGGTGGCCGATTGGCTACACTAGGTGAATGCAAAGAGTTCTCAATGTTGCCAACCGGCTGCCCGTCACGGTTGGCTCGTCGATCAAAAAATCATCAGGCGGCCTGGTCGCTGCGCTGGAAGGGGTGTCTAACAATAATTTTAGGCTGCAATCAATTGGTTGGCCCGGTCCGGTCGCAGAACAAGACATAGAGCGGCTGCGGGTAGAGCTTGAACGCGATTACCATTGTATACCGGTGTTTCTGGACGATGAGCTGGTCAATGGTTACTACCATGGGCTTTCCAATTCCAGCCTGTGGCCATTGCTGCACTACAACCGGGCCTACATGAATTATCGTGATCAGGACTGGGAGGCTTACCGCAGAGCCAATCAATTATTTGCCGACACCATATTGGAGCTTGCTGACGAGGATGATCTGATATGGGTGCATGATTACCATCTATTCCTGTTACCGGCACTGCTGCGTGCCGAGCGCCCAAAGCTGAAAATCGGTTTTTTTCTGCACACGCCTTTTCCTTCATCGGAGGTGATTCGTTGCCATCCGAAACGAGCGGAGATCATTCGCGGGGTGTTGGGCGCTGACCTGATCGGTTTTCATACTTTTGGATATTTGCGGCATTTTCGCAGTTCCGCCCTGCAGCTATTGGGCCTGGAATCGGATATGACCGAGATCCAGGTTGGTAATCATCGGGCGTCGCTGGGCATTTTTCCGATTGGCATCAACTCCGGCAGTTTCTCAAAACAGCTTGCCAGTAGTGCTCATGAGCAGAAACTGGACGAATTTCAGCGCAACTGGCATGGCAAACGCATTGTGCTGAGCGTGGAACGCCTGGATTACAGCAAAGGGCTGTTGCGTCGTTTGGAGGCCATTGAAACCTACCTGGAGCGCTCGCCCCATCGTGACGAAGTGGTTTTTGTATTTGTCAGTGTGCCCACGCGCGGTGAGGTTAAGGAATATCAGCTATTGCGGGAACGCATCGAGCGAGAAGTTGGCCGGATCAATGGTCTCTACGCGAGTGTGCAGAACAGCCCGATCCATTTCATTCACCAGTCGATTCCATTTACCGATCTGTGTGCGCTGTATTCCATTGCTGATGTGGGTCTGGTGACGCCGCTGGTTGATGGGATGAACCTGGTTGCCAAAGAATTTTTGGCCTGCCAGGACGACTCGGCGCCGGGGGTGCTGGTGCTGAGCGAATTTGCCGGCGCTGCCCAGGAGCTGGTTAATGCCATTATCGTTAACCCCTATAATAAAGTGGAAGTCGCGAATGCCATTGATCAGGCCTTGTCCATGGGAATAGAAGAGCGTCTGGGCCGCCTGCACTATATGAAAGAGCGGGTAATGAAGTACGATGCTGACTTCTGGGCGCGTTCGTTTATCGATGAGTTATTGCAAAGCGAACAGCTGCGTAAACAACCCAGAGATTTGTTGGACGATGAATCCGCTTTTACCCGTTCACTGAGTAATGGTGGCAAGGTCGCATTTTTTCTTGACTATGATGGCACGTTGCGCGAGTTTGAGGGCAAGCCAGATGCGGCAAGTCCTACCGATGAACTGCACGCCGTGCTCCAGGCACTGGCCACGATTCCGGCCGATATTTACATCATTAGCGGACGAGCGGGTGAAACCTTACAACAGTGGCTTGGTGATTATCCATTTACGCTGATCGCTGAGCATGGAAATCGTTATCTGTCCGCAGGTGCAACACAATGGCGCCGGCTCAATAGCGAAACTGATTTCAGTTGGAAAGAGCCGGTCATTGAAATATTCAAGCTCTACGAGGGCTCCACGCCGGGCAGCAGCATTGAAGAAAAATACTCTTCAGTCGTTTGGCACTACCGGCTGGCTGACCCGGTGTATGGTAGTTGGAAGGCCAATCAATTACTCAGCGACATGTACTCGATGCTCGGCAATCTGCCGGTGGAAATTCACCATGGCAAGCGTATTGTCGAGGCAAGTTCAATGAATGTGAACAAAGGGCGTGCGGTCGAGCATTTTGTTCATGCATGCAACTATGATGCTGTGCTTTGTGCGGGCGATGACCAGACCGACGAGTCGATGTTTCGTCTGCCTGATAAGCGATTGTTATCGATAAAGGTCGGCGAAGGCGAGACCGAGGCTGATTATCGTGTTCCCGGGGTAGAACATTTCCATCAGTTGCTGTTGCGTTTGGTGAATCGTATTCAGGCTATCCGCAACGACGGTAAGGAAGTGGGCGCATGAGCGGTCGAAACAGGCGCGCTCCAGGCATGAACTGGGGCGTGATTGGTAATGGTAAAAGCGCAGCTCTGGTCTCTGACCAGGGGGCTATTGAATGGTGTTGTCTACCGGCATTTGATTCGCCGTCAGTATTTGCCAGTGTGCTGGATTCCAGCGTAGGGGGCCATTTTGGGATCCGGATTCGTGGTCGCAACCCGAAAGTCAGTCAGCAGTACGTTCCGCAAACCAATATTCTGAGAACCTGTTTCAAAAGTGGCGACGATGCATTTGAAGTGCTGGATTTTATGCCCCGCTACAAAACCAGCTATGAGTACATCTGCCCACCCGACATCGTAAGGTATATCCGCCCATTACACGGCAATCCAGTGGCAGTTATCGATTACCAGCCACGGCTGGGTTACGCCCGCGACGAGACTGCAACCACCGTCCATGATGACTATTTGAAAAGTACCTGCACCAAGCCTACCTACGAGTCGGTTTACCTGTACTCAAATTTTGATTTAGTGGCTCTACAGCAGGGCAAACCAGTACCGATCAACGGTGATTCCTTTCTGTGGTTGAGTTACAACGATAAAATTGACCGGCCTTGTCTGGAATTGGTGCGTCTGCAGTATGAACGAACCAAGGTGTACTGGATGGACTGGGTCGATCAGACGGTCGAGTTTGCCCGCTGGAACGACACGATCGAGCGCAGCATGCTGGTTCTCAAGCTGTTGGCGTATCAGCGTACCGGCGCAGTACTGGCTGCGGTGACTACCAGCTTGCCGGAGGACATTGGCAGTGTCCGGAACTGGGATTACCGATTTTGCTGGTTGCGCGACGCATCTATGGTGATCAAAGTGTTCACTCAGCTGGGTCATTACCGCGTGGCCAGTCGCTACCTCAATTTTTTACTGGATGTGATTCCCTACAAAGATGAAAACGTTCAGATCATGTACGGTATTGATCGGCAAAAACAGTTAAAGGAAGCGGAGCTGCCGTGGTTATCCGGCTATGAAAATTCCTCGCCGGTGCGCATTGGCAATGCGGCGTACAAGCAGAAGCAACACGATATTTATGGGTTCGTTCTGGACACCATTTATCAACGGCTCGCTGATCATCGTCATTCGGTTGACAACCTGGAAGGGGTCTGGACCGTTGTGCGAACCATGGTCAGGCACGTCGAAGGCCAGTGGCGCAAACCGGATGCCGGCATCTGGGAGATTCGCGGGGAGAAGAAGCATTTTGTGTTTTCCAAAGTGCTTTGCTGGGTTGCTGTTGATCGCGCCATTCGGATAGCTGCCATGTTGGATAAACAGCAGTATGTTGAGGCATGGCAGCCGCTCCGAGAGCAGATTTTCAAGCAGGTGATGAACCGTGGCTACAATAAAGAAGTGGCTGCCTTTACGCAAAGCTATGGCGATCAATACATGGATGCGTCCAACCTGCTCATGGAACACTACGGCATGATTGCGGCGGACGACCCGCGCTACGTCAATACCGTAAACAGAACCTATGACGAGCTTTGCAGAAATGGTTTGATGTATCGTTACCGCAACACCGATGACTTCGGTGAGCCCAGCTCCGCATTTACCGTCTGCACATTCTGGATGATCAAAAGTCTGCATCGCATCGGGCGCAAGAAGTTGGCAGCGAGCATGTTTGAGGACATGCTAGAGTCTTGCAATCATGTGGGTTTGCTCAGCGAAGACATGGATTTCAAGAGCCGTCGTCTGCTGGGTAATTTCCCGCAAGGCTACAGCCACCTGGCGCTGATAGACACCGCGATGGCACTGTCGGAATAAGCCTAGGTTACCAGCCTTCCAGTTTGTGGATGTAGTTCCAGGTATAGTTTGGAAACCAACGCCGCATTCTGTAACCCATGCGGGTACTCTTGCCAGGGAATACCCAAAACTCGCCTTTATCCAGCGCGCTTTCTATCGCTTCGATCACTTCTATGGGTTGTAATTCCTGGCCTTCCTGCTCGGACATCAGCTTCGGCCAGGCCGTGTCTTTACCCTGTTGCAGAAGCGGTGTGGCAACCGGCGGCGGGCAAATGCAGGCGAAGCGAAGCCCGGAGTTCAGGTTTTCATGGTAAATCACCTCGGTCAGCATGGCGACTGCTGCTTTGCTGGCGTTATAGCCTCCCATCAATAGCGCTGGTTGAATGCCGGCCATCGACGCAAAGCTAACAAAATCGCCGCTGCCGCGATTAAGCATCAACGGTAACACGGCCTTCGTAATGTTGACGAAGCCGCCATAGTTGATGTCCATGATCTTATGAATAGTGGCCGTGTCCTGATCCATGATTTTCCCGAAGGGCATAATCGCGGCGCAGTTATACAAGCGGTCAATCGGCCCCAGCGACTGTTCTACCTGCTCAACGGCGTTGTTCACGGCTTCCGCGGACGTAATGTCAACCGGATAGCTGTGGATATTGCCGTTGCCATGAGCGGTTTCCTGCATGCCAGCCGTGTTTACGTCCAGCAGCGCGACTTTGGCACCCGCACTTGCGAAGGTTTGCGCGGCTGCCCGCCCCATGCCACTGCCACCCCCGGTGATCAGCGCAACTTTGCCCGAATATGCCATGTTTTCCCGCCCCCAAAAACGGCTCGTTATTGTTACTCAATACTAGCGAAACCAGTGTTGGTGCGGCTCTTACGCTTTGTCCACTAAAAAGCGAAGCTAACAGAACTTTTAGAAACGGCTGCCAGGCTGTTTGAGAAATTCCAGTTCTTCGTCGGTACTGGGACGACCGAGCACCGCATTACGATGTGGGTAGCGACCAAAGCGCTCGATAATCTCTTTGTGACGAAGCTCGAAGCGCAGGTGATCCCCCAGACCTGGGACGTCAAATAGCTGAACGGCCTGCTCGTGGATCAGTAGTGATTCGCTGTGCATGTAGGGCATCAGCAAAAAGGCTCGCTGTTCGTTGGGAAGCTGAAAATGACAGCCGCGGGCTACCGCTTCCTGGGCAAGAGCGAGTGCTTGAGCATCTTGCATAAATGCGGCCGGCTGGTCTCTAAACAGGTTGCGCGAAAACTGGTCAAGAATAATAATCTCGGCGAGGCGACCCGCGTCATCAATACGCCAGTGGCTGAGCTCGCAGGCCGCAGCGGCCGTGTGCGTTGCCAGGAAGCGAATGCGGATCTCATCATCCACGGAAGGGTTTTTCCGAAACCGCTCTTTAGGATCCAGCTCCTTAAACCAGAAGCGCAGTACATCATGAGGCTGTGCAATACTGTCCATGCTGACGGTTCACGGTAGCGTCTGATTGGCAAACTCATTTACCATTGAGCGCTGAGAATAATCAAAAGCCTGTTGAATGACAATCCGCAGTCTGTGTATTCAGCAGCCTTTGTGATCAAACCATTGCAAGTGGACTTGCCTCGCGTATTTTTTGCCCTGGCTAAGGAGTAATGACATGCTGGATGAATCGGCCCTGAACTGGTTCCGCTCGCAGGTGGAGGATGTCGCGAGCGGCCGATTGGAATGTGCTGAGCAACAGCTGTTCAAGACATTTACCCGCCATTTTATTCATATCCATCTGGCTGAAACGATGTTGTCCTGGAAGGCCGCTGATATGTATGGCGCGCTTTATGGCCTGTTTGACTTCATGCGCGTGCGCTCTGAAGATCATGCCAAAATCAGGGTGTTCAATCCTACTGTGGAAGCTGACGGCTGGAAGTCGCCACATACCGTTATTTATCTGTGCCAGCGCGACATGCCCTTCCTCGTTGATTCTTTGCGCATGGGTCTCAATCGTCTTGGGCTGAACGTCTACCTTTTTGAGAGTCATCCAGCCTGGGTTCGCAGGGATGAAAAAGGGAAATTGCAGGCCATTGTCAAAGCGGCGCCAGGGTCCAACGTTTCCGCTTACCAGAAAGAAGATTTTGCATTGCTGCAAATTGATCATCAGGGAGAGGCGAGCGAACGCGCGGCGATCAGCGCTGAAATTGAGCAGGTGCTGGATGAAGTTGGCTGTTGTGTGGATGACTACCACCCGATGCTCAAAAGGGTCGGTCAGCTGGTGGACGCCTATCAAATGAATCCGGCGGTTGACCCTGAAGATATCGAATTTTTGACCTGGTTGCGTGACGGAAACTATACCTTTCTGGGTATTGCAGAGTTTCAGCGTATTGAGCGCGAGGGCGGCGCGGTCATGCATGAGCTTGAAGACAATCGGCTGGGTCTGATGAAGCGGCGTGGCAGGCTTGAAGACACCGCGATCAGCGAGTTGAGCGCCGGTTTTGGGGCGTTTTACACAAGCGACGCCAGCCTCGCATTTACCAAGTCATCACACAAGTCGACTGTGCATCGCGCCGTCTATTCCGACTACGTTATTGTCAAGCAATACGATGATAATGGCGTGGCCACGGGTGAGGTGCGGTTGCTCGGCCTGTATACATCGCGGCTATACCATCGCAGCATTTGGGACATTCCGCTGGTTCGCAAAAAAGCGAGCTGGCTGGTGCAGCATTCACGCTTTGAACCGCAAAGCCACGACGGCAAAACCTTTGTCGCACTCCTTGAAGGCCATCCGCGTGATGAACTGATCCAGACCGATAATCAGCAGATGCTGGAATTCGCGCTGGGTATCTGGCGTATTTATGACATTCGCGCGGTCCGTCTGTTCATGCGAATTGACCCATTTGAGAAATTTGCATCCTGCATTATCTACTTGCCCAGAGAGAGTCTGCAGACAGATATTCGTGAACGAATCGAGCGCCGTCTGCGGGAAGCGCTGGATGCAGAGCCCGGCGAGTTCAGCACACAATTTCTGACTGAGTCCGTTCTGGCGCGTATTCATTACGTTTTCAGAATCAGCAACCGCAGCTACCAACAGATTGACAGTGCCCGGCTTGAGCAGCAGATTGTTGATTTGACTCGCGACTGGCGCGCCGCGCTGCGGGAAACAATTGTCGCCCATTGGGGCGGTGTGCACGCACCAGCCATAAGCCGAGTGTGGGGAAGTGCTTTTCAGCCGGCCTACCAGCACGAATTTACCCTGGCCGAATGCACGCTTGATCTTGAGTGCATGCTTACTATGAGTGAAGAGCAGCCGCTGGGTATTCGCTTCTTCAATGAGTCGGGTACTGGCGATGACATCATGCGCTTGAAGCTGTTTCATATAGGAAGCAGCCTGGAATTGTCGGACATGATACCGATGCTGGAAAACCTCGGTTTTCGTGTTTTGGTCGAGCACCCCCACCAGATTCGTCCGCTGGGGGAAAATGTTATCTGGATGCATGACTTCACCTTGCGCTTAGTCATGGATATTCAGGGGGCGCTGGATATTGATGCGGTAAAAACCAACTTTATGCAGGCATTTCAGGCGGTTTGGCGAGGGCAGGCCGCCGACGATGGCTTTAACCGCTTGATTCTTGGTGCCCGGTTGGACTGGCAGTCGGCGGCACTGTTTCGGGCATACGCTAACTATCTCAAGCAGCTGGGGGCACCCTTCAGTGTGAGCTTCGTCGCTGATGTCTTAACCAGACACCTCGATATTACCCGCAACCTTCTCGCATTGTTTCGCATGAAGTTTGACCCACGCTTAAGGATAGCATCTGGTGCATCAGATGCGGCGGATTCGCGTGGCGAGCGAGTTCAGCGCCTGGCGGATAAGATCGTGACTGCACTGGATTCTGTGGCCAATCGCAACGAAGATGAATTGATACGCCAGTATCTGGCGTTAATTCAGGCAACCCTGCGCAGTAACTTTTTTCAAGTTTTATATGCTGATGAAGAAGCGCCACCTTATCTGTCTTTGAAAATTGCCACGCAGCTACTGGAGTTTGCGCCGTTACCAAGGCCATGCTTTGAAATCTATGTGTTTTCACATTGGTTTGAGGGCGTTCACCTGCGGGGTGGAAAAGTGGCCCGTGGTGGAATTCGCTGGTCTGATCGAATAGAAGACTACCGCACTGAAGTTCTCGGTCTGGTGAAAGCGCAGCAGGTCAAAAATGCAGTGATTGTGCCCACTGGAGCAAAGGGCGGTTTTATTGCTCGTCAGGCAGGTTTGGCCGCCGACCGCGATGCGATGTTGGCAGAGGGCATAAAAAGCTACCGAATGTTTATCAGTGGTTTGCTGGACATTACTGATAACCGCCAGGGAGATGAAATTACGCATCCCGACAATGTGGTTTGTGCGGATGACGACGACCCGTATCTGGTAGTTGCCGCCGACAAAGGAACCGCCAGCTTCTCGGACATTGCTAACCAGATATCGGCTGAGTATGGGCACTGGCTTGGTGACGCTTTCGCTTCTGGCGGCAGCAACGGCTACGACCATAAAGGCATGGGTATCACTGCGCGCGGTGCGTGGGTGGCCGTGCAGCGCCATTTTCGCGAGTTTAATCTTAACGTCCAGGAAGACAGCATCGATGTGATCGGTATCGGTGATATGAGCGGTGATGTCTTTGGTAACGGTATGTTGCTGAGCCGAAAAATTCGACTGTTAGCGGCTTTTAATCATCTGGATATTTTTATTGACCCGGCTCCCGATCCGGAGCAGAGTTTTCTGGAACGCGAACGTTTGTTTGCCTTACCGCGCTCTGGCTGGTCGGACTACAATGCCGAGCTGATCTCCTCGGGCGGTGGTGTGTTTTCGAGAGCGGACAAGCTTATTCCATTAAGCCCGGAGATTCGCAATTTGCTTGACTGCCAGGAACATCAGCTTGCACCCGACCAGCTGATCCACCGACTGTTGCAGGCAAAGGTTGACCTCATCTGGAACGGCGGCGTGGGTACTTATGTGAAGGCCGAGCATGAGTCCGATAGCCAGGTTGGAGATCGGGCCAATGACAGCGTGCGGGTTAATGGATCGCAGTTGCGTTGCCGGGTGTTTGGCGAGGGCGGTAATCTGGGGTTGACCCAGCTGGGCCGTATGGAGTTCAGCCGGATTGGCGGTGTGTGCAACACCGATTTTATCGACAATGCGGCCGGAGTCGACTGTTCGGACAACGAAGTTAATATCAAGATTCTGCTGGAGAGCATGATTCGTAACGGCTCGATCAGCGGGCAGGATCGAAATGAGCTGTTGCGTGATATGACAGCCGATGTGGCCGACCTGGTTTTGCACAGCAATTACCGCCAGACACTGGCCATCAGCCTCGCTTATGCCTCAAAAAACAAGCAGCATCACGACTTCCTCCGGTTTGCACAGTATCTGGAAGAAAGTGGCCAGCTTAACCGGAGTTTGGAGTTTATACCCGAAGAAGATGCTATCAACGACCTGCACAGTAAAGATCGTGCCTGGACACGTCCGGAGCTCAGCGTGCTTATCTCATACGCCAAAGTGGAGCTGAAAGAAGCACTGTTTCAGGAAGAACCGCATACCGACCCTTATATCCTAAGTTATCTATATTCGGCCTTTCCGGAAAAGCTACGCAGCCTGGCGGGCGAGGCTATTGAACAACATCAACTTGCGAATCAGATCATTGCTACCAAGCTGGCCAATGACATTGTTAACCGGCTGGGCTTCACCTTTGTCTACCGCAAAACCGATTCATTGGGGCTTGCACCTGCCCAGGTTGCAAAAGCATTTGTTGTGGTGATGAATCTGTTTGAGCTGGATCGCCTGTGGTGCGACATTGAAAACCTCGATTACAAAATACCTGCGGCGTTGCAGTATGAGCTGTTACAGCATTTGATTGAGGTGGGTCGACGGTGTTGTCGGTGGTATCTGCGTAACCGCAGAGAGCTTGCGATTCAACAGGAGATTGAACGGGCCAGTTCGAGCTTCGCCACCTTGGTCGAGGATATGCTCAGCCTGCATCAACCCGAGTGGCGCGCCCTGTCGGAGCAAATCTGCCAGAACCTGGAAGAGCAGGGTGTACCGGTACTCGTGGCTCAGCGTTGCGCTGTTATTGATTCGTTCTTTCTGCTTCCTGGAACCGTCGATGTGGCGTTGGAAACAGGGCGTGATTCAATGCTCGTAACGCAATTGAGTTTCGAGCTGACTGCAATTCTGCAGCTGGACTGGTTGATGCAGACCTTGATCGAGTGGCAACCGGCAAGCCGCTGGCAGGACCTGGCGCGTGAGTCCCACATGGATGAGTTGGAATATCTGTTGCGCCAGTTGACCCGCAGTCTGTTGATATCCTGTGGCGATGACATCAACAACGGCAAGCTGCAGTGGCAGGAAAGCCACGCGCAGCGTATCGCCCGTTATGTGGGCTTGATGGGCAATTTACGAACAACCACACTGGGCGATCTTTCCGTGGTTACGGTTGCGTTGAGAGAGCTGAAAAACCTGGTGGACGCCAGCGCTATTGAGTCGGCGGCTTGCTCAGATTGATTGTGCCAACATCGCTGAGGCGCAGAGCTGGCAGCCAGGTGGAGCCAATGTCCAGTTTTGCATTCAGAGCATAGTCCAGTTCACTCTTTGGCCGGTTCAGCAGCTCCGACAACAGCTTGAAGCTCTGCATCAGGTTGGTTGACGCGGTAATGCGAAATTCCTCAGACCCATAGGCCGGAATGGAGGGTATGTCATTACCGACACCCTCGATGATCTTATAACCATCCAGGGTCAGGTCATAGGCAATGCCGATCACATTCAGTGCTTGCTGGTTGGGGTTGGACACTTTAAGCCCAATGTCGAAGTTGATTTGCACCCCTTCCGACGGTAACAGCGCGATGGAGGTGACCTGCAGCGAGGGATTCTGGAAATTGGGCTGCATTGTGGCGCACGAGGAGGCCACCAGCACTGCCACAAGCAGCCAGCACGAACGCAGGGCTTTCAGTCCATTCACGAGTCTTGCATACCAGCGATAAAGGCTCTGGATTCATCAATGGACTTCTGCATGGCGGAAATCAATCGGTCGACATCGGTATTGATCGCCGAGAGTTCTCCTTTCAGCGACGATATGGCGCGTGCATTGAGGTTGTGCTTAAGATACAGCACGTGGTCCTTCAGAGTTGTCAATACCGGCTCAACGGTTGCTTCTGCGGTGCGCATGCTCTTTAACAGGCCGTCGTACTGTTTCCGAGTGTCGCGTCGAATGCGCTGGCTGTCGCGACGCAGGTTGGCATTGCTGATCTGGGCGATTTCGTCCTCCCATTCATTGAATAAATCCTCAGCGACATCTTCCACACGGTTGATATTGTCAGTAATCTCGGCTGCAGCCTCGGCGCTGTCCTCATATTCGGCATTCAGTTTCTCGTAGGTGGCTTCCAGGTCGCCGCCGTCAAATTCCACCACTGAACGGAATTGTTCCAGCGCGTCGGCAAATTCCTCCTGGGCCTGTTCCTGCGATTCCTGAGTGTCTTCAATGCGGTCAACCAGCAGATCGCGCTTGTGTTTGCCGAGCTTCTCCCAGCCGCTGTAGTACGCGGTTTCGCAGGCCGACAACAAGACAAGCAGAGCAGCCATGCTTGCAATTCGTTTCATTAGTAGGTTCCCCGAACGCTGTTTGCAGCAGTAAACTCTATCATGTTGATGCGAACACCAGCGCGTCGTTACCACTTTTTTACAAACTGGGCACCCTATGCGAAACACAGGATTCCCGCCGATTGTTGGCGGCCAGCCAAAAGTGTTGATACTTGGGTCCATGCCCGGTACCGCATCCTTACAGGCCCAACAATACTACGCTCACCCAAGGAATGTTTTTTGGCGAATAATCTGCCATTTGCTGAACGGAGCAAAAAGTGAGATTAACGCAAGCAGTGACTACGCTGCGCGACGTGAGCTGTTGTTGTCCCATGGTGTTGCCCTTTGGGATGTGATGTACAGCTGTGAGCGCCGTGGTAGTCTGGACGCCAATATTACAGAGCAATCAATACAAGCTAATGATTTTAAAGCGTTTTATTCTGCGCACCCATCGTTGCGAGCGGTGTTCTTCAACGGTACGAAAGCGCAGCAAAGTTATCAGCGCTATGTGTACCCAAGGCTTAACTCTGCGCCTGCGGCCTTACCGACGCATCGTCTGCCATCCACCAGTCCGGCGCATGCAGCGCTCAGCTTTGAGCAAAAACTGGTAGAGTGGCAGCGCATCGATAACTACCTGGGGAGCTCAGCATGAAATACACCGCAGTGGCCTGGCTTCTGTTGTTACTCATGGGCTGCGGCCCTGGCGAACAAAGCATGACTGTGACGGCGACCGCTTTTAACTCGGTCAGGGGGCAAACCGACGGCCAGCCGAATGTGGCCGCGTGGGGGGACATTCTCGATCCGTCGATACCGACGATAGCGGTGTCTCGTGATTTGCTGAAGCTTGGGCTGACGCATAATACAGAAGTGCGTATTGACGGCTATGATGAAGTGTTTCTGGTGCGCGACAAGCTGAACAAACGTTTCACCGAGCGCATTGATATTTATATGGGTAAAGATGTGGCGGCTGCCCGCGAGTTTGGCAAGCAGCAGCTCACCATCCGCTGGTATGCCGACGAAGGCGAGTGAGTTTTTCGCGTCGTTCGGCGAAGCCGAGCGAAATTCGCACCGTTTGCTCGCCCGGCGAGCGGCTTGCGAGGTGCGACAAAGCGGAAACTATCGCTACTTGTACACTGGCGGGCAAGCGATTCAGGGCGTTATGGATTGCAGCGTACCCAGTGAGATTCTCTCTCCAGTGGTTCAGGCGATGCTGCTGGCCGCTGCAATGGCGCAGAAAAAGGACAACGCTTTAAACCTTGGCTTGGGTTGTGGCGCAATCGAGCGCTACGCCAGCCGCGCTTATCCCCGCTTGTCGCTGACGACGGTGGAGCTTGAGCGGAGTGTGTTCGAGCTTGCCAAAGAATGCTTTGATATCCCCACATCGACCTCGGTAGAGCTTGCCGATGCCCGTGTTTTTCTGCAGCAAAATTCTGGACACTTCGACCTGATATTCTGTGACCTCGCTGCCGCCAATCACCAACCAGCGTGGCTGCTGTCGCGAGACTTTCTGTCAGCGCTGTCGCGTGCACTGCAAACGGGTGGGGTGTTGAGCATGAATCTGATCTGTGCCTCAACCGAAGTGCTTGGCAGCGCTGCCCTGCGCTTGCGCGAGGCGTTTGCCTGGAGTGCGGTCTATCCTGTACCAGGGTATGACAATGTTGTGCTGTACGCGGCCCATCGAGCGCCCTCATTGCCAGTTTCCGCGCACGCTGCTTCGGTAAATCAAGCAGCCAGTGCGGATAGTGACGCTTTGCGACGAATAACGATTTTACCCTGATCGCTGCTTGTAACGCTGCTTGTTGCGCCGTCCCTGACGGTCCAGCCAGGGTTTGAGCCGACGGTTTAACCTAGGAAACAGGTAGCCAATATGCGCCAGCCGGCCGCTGGCTCGGGGCATGGCAATTTCCAGCCTCTTGCCCGCGGCCACCTCAACGACGGCTGCTGCAACCTCTGCGGCCGTGCTCATAGGCTGAGAGAACACGATATCGGCAACCTCATCTATTTCTTCCATTATGAAACCGGTGTCCACCGGACCTGGCGATACCAGCCCAACATGCACCCTGGTATCGGCCAGCTCAGCGGCCAGCGCAAGGCTGAAAGCTCTAAGGCCGAATTTGGTTGATGAGTAGATCACCGCGCCGTTTAGCGGTGAGCGTCCGGCAAGCGAAGCAACGTTAACAATAGCCGCTCCATCACTCTGTTGCAGATACGGCAGGCTTAGGCGACTCAGCAGCACTGGGGCGCGCAGATTGACATTAACCATCTGCGTCAGTTCATCGATTGAGCGTTCAGCGAATGGTCCCCGATGATGGCAGCCGGCGTTATTGACGAGCACATTGATCTGACCAAATTGTGCTACCGCGTCTGCCAGCAGCGCCTCGTAGGCGGATGTGTCATCAACGTCCATCGCTCGGGCAAGTACCTGGGTTTTCTCGCTTAGGCGCTCCGCCAGCTGCTGCAATGCCTGCTCCCCGCGAGCCAGAAGCACCAGATTGGCGCCCAGGTCGGCAAACGCTTCTGCGCAGGCCTCACCAATTCCGGCGGAAGCGCCGGTAATGATGACTGTCCGGTTTTGAAACTCCATTAATCAAGCCGACCGTCGTTGAACGGCTCGAAAAACCAGGGCCAAAATGGTCAGCAATAATGGTACCAGGCCAATATTGATGAGCTTGAGTTGGGTACCCAGACGCTCGATATCACTGCCCAGTTGATGCTGCACTTTTCGCAGCTGCTTTCGAATCGACAGTTTTTCCTGCTCGAAGCGCTCCACTTCAGCAAGCTGTTCAGGGCTGAGCGTCAGCACTTCTTCGCTGTTCTCACCTTCCTTCTGTGCCTGCAGCTCGCTGAGTTTTTGTTCGGTTTCGCTGAGGCTGCGTTGCAGTGATTCTTCCTGGGCCCGGAAATTGCGCTCCGCATTCAAGCGCAGCTCATCCACCACTTCGAAGCGCCTGACATACTGTCCTCGGCTGCGAATTGAAATCAGGTCGGTATTGCCGATCATGTTGTCGACTGCGTTGACGAAAAAGTTGCCGTTGTCTGCAAACGGGGAACCAATTTGCTGCCCGAAAAAGCTCTGCACCTGGATCCACAGTCGGTTGGACAGAAAGTCGGTATCAGCGACCACAATCACATTGATGTCCTCTACTGAGCGGGCCAGGTGGGCTGGTAGAGGCTCAGCCTGCTCGTCGTCGGTACCTGCCTCGGCATCAGCCGGGTCATCGTCAGCGCTGCTTTCTTCCGCGGAGCTTTCGTCACCAGCGGGCTCCTCATTTTCTTTTTCGGGCGGCCCATCCGGAAAGGCGGTAGCAACCGGGCCGGTAACGCGTGCCGCCAGTACATGACGCTCGCCATCAGGGGTAAAGCCGTCAAACAGAGACTGCGGATCGAACAGAAACTCAAACTTGTTGGCATCGAGCAGCATGCTTTGCTCGCTACTGATCAGCAGCGGTGAGAATTCGGTACTGCTTTCCGCCAACGGTTGAATGACTCCGGCCGAACCAAAATGCAGCAGACTCAGGTCGTTGGTGATCATGTCATCAGAGGCAAACGCGTTGGCATCGAAACCTAAAATACCCAGGTGCCGCACCGGTTGACCATTGCGGCCGCCCACTTGCAGGGCGTTACGCGCATCGCCAAGAACTTTGTCTTCCACCAACTGGAAACCCCAGCTTTTGAATAGAGCGGGTAAGTTAGAGCTGCGGTTTGCGGCCCCAGGGTTCGGCATCATGGGGTTATTACCGCCAGCCTGATCCGCATTGGGGTCAACAAATGCAATCAGGTTGCCGCCGCGCAGCACAAATTGATCGAGCGCGTATTGGCTGGCTGGCTCCAACTCCGGTGGGTGGATCAGAACGACGACACCCACATCATCGGCGACCCGGTCAAAGCCATTAGACAGTGTGACCACGTCAAACAACTGTTGCAACTGACTGACCGCCATCCAAGGAGGGGTGGGCTGACGGGTTTGCATGTCAAACCCGCCGTTGACCTGCAGACCCGCCAGCAGCGCGACCCTGGGTGCGGAGTCGCGCCCGACAATGTGCAGCATTTTCACCACATCGTACTCAAGATATTGCTCGCGTTCGGACTGGATGAACTCGATCACTTCCGAATTGCCTTGCGAATTGCTTGCGGCCAGTCCGAAATAGATTTCAGGCCCTCCCAGGCCAATCGGACGCGAGCCCAGGCCCAGCTCGGCAGCACGGTCTTCCTCTTCAGAAAAGGGTTCGGGGTCAATGGTGCGCAGGGTAACCTTGCCGTTAGACTTCAAGGCCATCTCCTCGAGCAGCTCACGTACCCGCCGCGCAAAATCCCGAAGCTGCGGAATATCCGTGGTTAGCTTGTCGGAGAAGAACAGCTCCAGCGTGACCGGGTGTTCAAGGTTGCGCAGGGTATTAACCGTGCCCTCAGTCACGGTATAGAGCTGGTCTTCGGTCAGGTCTACTCGAAGACCCTTGAGCGCTATATTCAGCAGTCCGACCAACAGCAGTGTGCACAGGGCGAGAACAACCAGTCCGGCTTTGGAAAACAGTTTTGAACTTGTCATCAGTAACCCCTCAGGATGCTTTCTTGATGTCGATCACGATAGCTGTAGCGAGAAGCCAGGCTGTGATCATGACCAGGAAAAACAGGACATCGCGCAGATCAAGAACGCCGCGACTGATGGCCTGGAAATGGCTGAGGAAGCTCAGGCCGGTTACCGCGTCAAGCAATGGCAGCGGCGCCCAGTCCTTCATCGCGTCGAACAACATGCTGAAGCCGATCAGGATAAACAGAAAGCACACCACCACGCTGAGGATAAACGCAATGACCTGATTATTGGTGGCGGCGGACATGCACGAGCCGACTGCCAGAAAGGCGCCAGCCATCAACCAGCTTCCCAGGTAGGCTGCCAGGATCACGCCGTTGTCCGGCGTGCCCAGGTAGTTGACGGTCACCCACATCGGGAAGGTCAGCAGCAGGGCTAAGCCAATGAATACCCAAGCGGCCAGGAACTTGCCCAGAACAGCCTGGAACACAGTGATCGGTAAGGTCAGCAGCAGCTCTATGGTTCCGGACTTGCGTTCCTCGGCCCAAAGACGCATGGATATGGCCGGCACCAGAAACAGATACAGCCAGGGGTGAAAGCCAAAAAATGGCAGCAAATCAGCCTGGCCGCGTTCGAACCAACCACCCAGAAAGAAAGTCAGCGCCCCCGATAACATCAGAAAAATCACGATAAATACATAGGCCAGAGGGGTCGCAAAATAGCTGGCCAGTTCACGACGGAAAATTGTAGCGGTCATGCAGCACCTCGTTGTGGCTCAGAATTGCTGACGTGGCTGTCCACCAGGCGCCTGAACACATCTTCCAGACGGCCGCGTTCAGCAAACATCTCTTCCACGGCCCAGCTTTCGCGTTGCGCCAGCGCCTGAATGTCATTGAAAATCGGGCTGCCGGAATTGGGCACCGCGGTGACCCGTTTAGGATCGTCCGGGTAGTTTTCCACCCTAAATACCGATGGCAGGCCTTGCAGGGCAGCTCTGGGGTCGGTGTTATCGGCGAGCTTCAGCGTGACTGCCCCGTGGTACTCGGATTGCGCTTCCAACTCTTCGGGCTTGGCGTCGACTACGAGCTGCCCGTTGGCGATGATGAGGGCACGACTGCACACAGCATTGACCTCTTCAAGAATGTGAGTCGACACAATCACGATTTTGTCTTCAGCCAGGTTGGTGATCAGCGAGCGAACCTCATGCTTCTGCATCGGGTCCAGGCCGTCGGTAGGCTCGTCAAGAATCAGTATGCTCGGGTCATGCAGGATGGCCTGGGCGATTCCCACCCGGCGCTTGAAGCCTTTGGATAGTGTATCGATGGGCCGATGCAACACGTCCTGCAACATCAGCTGCTCAACGACTTCGTTGATCCGTTTGTCAGCCGTTGGCCCCAGCGACCGGATTGCGGCAGCGAAGCGAAGAAATTGCAGGGGTGTCATGTCGGCGTAAGCGGGTGCGCCTTCGGGCAGATAGCCGAGCAGCGCTTTCGCTTGAACCGGCTGGCGGCGAATGTCGAAATCGCCAATTTGTGCGGTCCCTGAGCTTGGCGCTATGAAGCCGGTAATCATCTTCATTGTAGTGGACTTGCCTGCGCCATTGGGCCCAAGAAACCCCAACACTTCACCAGCCTCGACGCTGAAACTCAGTTGGTCCACTGCTTTGAAGCGGCCGAAGGTCTTGCTCAGATTTTCGACTTTAACCATGTTTTCATTCCATATTAACTGTCTGCCCGGGCGCAGGCCCCGGTACCCACCGATCACGCACCATAGCGCTTACCGCTGGAGTTTACCCGTCAATTATTGGGTTCGGCCCTGCATCCACCTGACAAGGGATGCTGTTCACCGCCTTTTGCCGGGCGATCGCCCATAAAAAGCGAACGAACAGGATCGGCTCGGGCGCAAAATTCTAAGAATTCTGCGCTTAATTGCAAGAGGGTCTGAGCGGTTGAAAGACACAAAAAAGTGCTTCAACGGGCTTTGAATCATCATCTAAGGCGGTTACCATACAAGTGATGCCTGCTATCGGCCGCTTATGACTGAAAGTTATGGCATTGGGGCGCGTACTGCCGTTGCTGATTACAGTGCCGCCTTGCATGCTGATGAACCAATAACAATGCGAGATGAATTATGGCAAAGCACATTGGCCGCCACGCTGACGATCAGGACGAAGGCGATATTGACCTGACACCCATGCTGGACGTGGTGTTCATCATGTTGATTTTCTTCATTGTGACGGCGTCTTTCGTCAAAGAGGTCGGCCTTGATGTCAATCGACCGGAATCCTCTGATGCGCCGCCCAACCTGGACCAGGAAAACATCGTCATGAAGGTGACAGCCAGCGGAGAAATCTGGTTGAACAACCGGCGCATTGATGTCCGCGCTGTGCGGGCCAACGTCGAGCGCCTGATAGCCGAGAACCCGAAAGCCTCGGTTATTGTGCAAGCCAATGAAAAGGCCAAAACGGAAGTGTTCGCAGCCGTCATCGATGCGTCGCGTGAGGCGGGTGTTTACAATGTGTCGCTAACGACGGTCGAAGAATAAAGCCGGCGCGGTTGTACTAAATGCGCTAGCGTGCCATGCCCAGGCTGAGCCAGGGGATGTAAGTGATCAAGAGCACGGCCAACATCAACACTGCCATGAACGGCAGGCTCGCCTTATACAGAGTGGTGATCGGCTTATTGAATCGATAGCTTGCGATAAACAGGTTCATGCCAACCGGTGGTGTAAAGTAGCCAATCTGCATATTGGCAAGAAAAATAATGCCGAGATGAATCGGGTCGATCCCAAAGGCGACCGCCAACGGCAGAATCAACGGCACCACAATGATGATGGCTGAGAAAATATCCAGTATCGCGCCCAGTATCAGTAGAAACACGTTCAGTAAAATCAGAAAACTCAGCCGGGAATCGACGTACTGCTGGGTAAACTCGAAAAAGCGGCTTGGCACGTCGGCATCGATCAGCAGATTGGTGAACGCCAGAGATACTCCCAGAATCAACAGGATGCCGCCCACCATGGTCATTGCCTTGCGAATGATGTCTGGCAACTGCGAAAGCCTGACCTCGCGATAAGCAAACAGCTGTACCAGAAGCACATAGAGCAGAGTCACTGTGGCGGTTTCAGTCAGCGCAAAGAAGCCGCCGTAAATGCCGAACAGTATTAACAATGGCAATGGCAGTTCCCAGCGGGCTTCCCAGAGCGCAAGGCGCAGTTCGCTCGCGGAAAACGGCTGAATAGGAATGGCCGCACCGCGGTTAACCCATAAGCTCCAGGCGCTGAGCAAGCCAATCATCACCGCAGCAGGCAGCAGCCCGGCCAGAAACAGCTGCTTAATCGTGAATGGCGTGCCCAGCTCCATTTGTTGCGCAACAATGCCGTATAAAATCAGTGGTAGCGACGGTGCCAATAACAGCCCTAGGCTGCCTGAGCTGGTAACCAGGCCCAAGCTGAAATGCTCCTGGTACCCCACCTGTCGCAATGCCGGGTAGAGCAGGGCTCCCAGAGCCACAATAGTGACCCCAGACGCGCCGGTAAAAGCGGTGAACAGCGCGCAGGTGATAAATGCGATGATGGCCAGCCCGCTGGGTAGCCAGCCGATGACGGCCTGGCTGACACGCACCAAGCGGTGTGACGTGTTGCCCTCGGCCAACAGATAGCCGGCAAGCGTGAAGAAAGGCAGGGCAATCAGCAGCGGCGTGTTGGTCAAACGATACAGCTCGATGGTTAATACCGCGAGGTCAACATCGGTGGCGTGGAAGCCAAGCAATGCCGCCGCCAGAATGACGGCGAAAATCGGCATGCCGGTGATTGCCAACCACATCAGGCCGAGCACAATTAACGCGGTCATGACGATTCGTCAAACGTCTGTGGGGCGCTGAGCAAGCGTTGCAGGCCTTGAGCGGCAAACCTGAGGCCGATTATTCCCAGCCCGATGGGAATGATCGCCTGGCATACCCAAACCGGCACAGTCAGAAATGCCAGATCGCCGTAGCTGCGCTCTTCAAGCACGAAAGCGGCGCCGAAGTAGGCGGTTACCAGGCAACACAGGCTGGTCACCAGAAACGCAACGGCAGTGCTGTAATGGCACCATCGAGCGGGCAAAAATTTCTCGCCAAGATCAATTGATATATGGTTGCTCTCGCGGGTGGCAAGCAGTCCACCGGCCATGGCGATCCAGAGCACGGTTATATTCAGCGCCTGGTCAGCCCACAGCAGAGCTTGTGCGCCGCTGTTGCGCAGCATAATTTGGGAGATTGAAATCAATAGTGCACCCACTATCAAACTGATCAGCAGGCCGTCTTCAACCCAGTGCAAACCACGGAGTAAACGGCTGAGGCCGTGGGCCCCGCGACGCTCATTCACGGCTGGGTGCCATGGGTGCTGCGAAATTCAGCCAAATGCGAGCTCAGCGTTCGATAAAAATCCTGGCTGACCAGACCGGATTGCACAATATGCTGAGTGGCCAGTTGCGCTCGAGAGTACCACTCGGTGCGCTCGGTCTCAGGCAAGCCCACCAGGCGCAGGCCCTGTTGCCGCAAGGCCTGCATGGCCGCTTCGTTGTCGATCCGATTCTGTTTGTCGATCTGGGCAATGCTGGCACTCAGTACGGTGTGCATAAGCTCCCGGTCGCTGCTATCGATTCCTTTTAACGCCCGTTCACTGATGACTAGCGTGCCAAAAAAGTACATCAGCGGAAGGTCGGTTATGTATTTCACCTGAGTGTGCCATTGCAGGGCAATTGCCGCGATCGGAGAGGTTGCGACCGAGTTGATCATACCGGTTTGCAGCGAAACCAGTACATTGGAGAGGTCCAGTGGAAACGGGCTCACATCGAAGGCTTTCACAGCCTGCAACGCGGCTCGGTCGTTGGTAGGAACCCAAACCTTTTTGCCCTTTAGGTCGGCAATACTGACCACCGCCGAGTCGCTCATGGCGTACGCCAGCCCGCCTTCGGCCAGCCCATAGCTCACCATGCCACCGGCCTGCAGCCCGCTAATAATCTGCGAGTCCATGTGGCTGCGCACGTAATCCACTTCAGCAAAGCTTCTGAACAGCAATGGCAGGCTGTAGGCTTCAACGTCGGGGTAAAACGAACGCAGGCTGCCACCGGTCAGTGCAGCGCCGTGCAACTGGCGGATGCGAATTTTTCGCAGTACCGCCTGATCATTGCCCATGACGCCGCCGGGGTAGAATTTCAGTTTTACCCGGCCGTCGGTCTGTGCCTCGAGCTTTTTCGCAGCGCCTCGCATCGTTTTCATCCAGGAGGACCCCTCTGGAGAGATGGTCGCAATCTTGAGAACTTTGGCTGCCAGAGGAGTCGAGGGCAACAAAAACAGGGCTAGGAGTATCTGAACGAACGCCGATGGCTTTTTCATGGGGAAACCTCTAAAAATAGTCAGCTGAATCATCAAGCAACACCCTTGCCTGTTGTTGAGCCAATACGTTGCTTAAGGTCATGCCGTCAGCGGTCGCTTCGCTGGCCAATACTTCTGACAATAGCCGGTCATGTAACGGGCGGTCGAACATCAGACGTGCATATTCCTCGGCGTAAATCACTTTGGCCAGAAGATTGCGCCCTTGTGAAATTCTGATCGCTTCTTCAAAATGCTCGCGGCCTTCCTCCGGTTTTCCGCCCATCGCTGGCGGGAGCAAGGTGGCAATGCCGCCCAAATAGAGGTGCGCAGAGCCCTGTTCATGCGCCGGGTCAAGCGCAATGACCCGTTCCAGCAACAGTTTTGGCCTTGGCAGTTGGGCTATCGCATTCCAGTCATCGCTGTGGGCTTGCAGCCAGGCCAGCCAGGCTGCCCCCAGGGAATACAGAGTATCAGCATTGGTGATGCGTGCGACGTTGTCAGAAAATTTCTGGTACTCCATCGTTTCTGGTGCGCATAAGACCTTCTCCAGCAGACAGGCTGATCGCTTGGCGTATTCCATGGCTTTGTTCGCCATCATTTTGGTGCGCTGCTCATCCGTGACAAAAGCGGCCGCGTAAGCAGCGTACAGCTCGGCACCGCTGCGCAATAGATGGGCGTCATCGGGCTGGTTTTCTATCAGGCCATCCAGTAAAAGCAGGTAGGCTGGTGCACCCTGTTTGACCGTTTCAAGGTCATTGCTGTTCAACACAGCAGCGGACAAGCCGTCGGCCAATTTGCCGGTTTGCGATGAAATCAATGAACTGCAGGCGGTTAAAAACAGGCAAAAGCAGCACAATATCGCCCGATTTCCAAGCACGCGCATAACAAACTCCATTAAGACGATAGACAATCGTAAACGCAGCGGGTTCGATACGCAATTAGCGAGGAATTTGGAAACGGACAGGAATAAGCAATTCCAACTGCTCATCCGGGAGTGCATCGGGAGCCGCTGGGAACGGAGCAGCCCTACGAACAGCTTTCAGCGCGGCCTGGTTTAACAGCCCGTATTCTGATGCTTCGTCGAGCTCGGTCTCGGCCAGTTCGCCGTCCCTGTTCAGGGTCACCTTGAGCGTGACCGAGCCTTCCTGGTTTCGGTCCACCGCTCGGTTGGGATATACAACCTGCTGGTAAACCAGTTTCATAACGTTAGAACGGTAGAGTAGCTTGAGTCCGGCATTGCGCTCAGCGATTTCCTTGGCCTGGCGTTTTTCCTCGGCAATACGCGCTTCCTCGGCAAGCCTGGCCTCCTCAGCGGCTTGCTTTGCCGCTTCCTCTGCCGCGCGCTGTCGGGCCGCTTCTTCGGCGGCGCGACGGGCTGCTTCCTGTTCGGCCTGCGCCTGCTCGGAACTTGTTTGTTCAGCTTCCTCGTTCGATTGTGCTTCGACCACGGCCGGAGGAGGCCCTTCCTGCTGCTCTTCCTGCTCGGGGCCGAGCCAGCCTGCGATCGTTGCTGCACGGCCAGCTGCGGGTACCAGGCCATTAAAAATAGCCAGCAGGTCATTGCTGTCACGGGGTGCGACCAGAATATCCCGTTTAAAGTTGGAGGCAGGTGGCCTCGGTCCTATCCAGCCCGACAGTAACAGGCGGAAAAAACTGTTCTGCTTTTGGGCTAGAGAAAACAGTTCAACACCATTAACGGCCAGCGTCATTGGTCCAGCCATGGGTTTGTCAATGACAACTTCATCGCCGCTTTGCAGGTCTCCACCAATCACTTCGGTGAAACGAATGATCGATTCGGCATGCGTTGCCAGGGCTTCCTCATCATTATTGATCAACAGGGCCTGAGTCCAGTGTTGTTGGAAACTGCGGTCGGTCCAGCGCGATGCGAGCACCCGCAGAACCAGCCGCTTGTGTTGCTCCGACTGCATCAAGTCGTCAGCGTTGCCACTTGGAACAGTTACATACAGAGCGCCGATGTAGATGTCTCTGCGCAATTTGGAATGGATGGCAATGCCGTTTAGCTGCAGGCTTTCGGTTTGCGCCAACAGCGGTGGTGGCACAAGGGCGAGCAATGCGGGCAGTAGCAGAGAAAGGGTGGGCAGAATAATACTGCGCCACTGAGTTATTGCATCGTTTGGGATCATTGCGGCGCAAGTATAGAACAAAGTGTTACGCCCATGTCAGGCTGAACGAGTGCAATAGGACCCTATTTGTGTAGCTGCTAACTGGGTCTGTATAGTTTGTGCACTGCGCATCATTTGCCGGATCTGTGAATCGCGTCGCAACGCTTGCTCAAAAGCTGGCCATACTGTTTATAAATGCAGCAGATTTAGTGGATTTGTCAGCGATGAATGTCGTCCGTTTATCGAACCGGCTGGTGGATATGGCCAGGCGGGTGCCGTTTTTTGTGTGCTTGGAAGAGCAGGATAGCCGGCAGTGGCAATGCTTGCTGGCACATTGCAAACCGCATGCAGTTCCGCCTGGTGAGTCAATCCTTCAGCAAGGGGACCATTCGGATACGCTGTACTTTATTGTGTCCGGAAGTGTTCAGGTACACGCCGACGGGCATTACCTGGGTTTGCTGCCAGCAGGCGAGACCTTTGGCGACATGGCCTTGTTCCTGCCGGGAACACGCCGGGCCAGCATCAGCGCAAGCCCTGACAATTCGGCCGACTCCCAAGTCTTGTCCCTCCGTATTGCGTTTTTTGGTGAACTGAACGATTTCAGTGTGGTTTCCAGAAAAACCAAACTGCTTTTTTACCGCATGCTGGTGCAAAGAGCCCGCTGGCGGCTCGAGAAGAACCGCATTCACTACCCGCACCATCCGTTTTTTTCGGGCTTGCCGCAGTGGCAGGAGATTGCAGCGAATGATGATGATCAGGAGCTGGAAGCGCTTGATGAACGGGCCCGATCGCTCACCCACGCCTTGTTGGATTGGAACGCGCTCGGCATTGAGTTTGGCACTGTTCTGGGTGCCACGGGAGAATAGGCGAAAGCCGGCGCCTCAATTAAGGGCCACGGCACTCCAGTGGCGTTCCCATTTCACCAGCACCCGCTCGGGGTACCAGGTTTTGCCCAGGCTTCCGTTATAACGTGCCAGCGCTCGAGTCAGGTTGCCCCGTTCCTTGTCCAGATAGTATTTCAGAATGTAGCAGCCGTAGCGCAAGTTGGTTTCAATATGGGTCAGGTTGTCCTCTGGACGGCCAATCTCGTTTTTCCAGAAAGGCATCACCTGCATCAAGCCCTGCGCACCAACCCGCGATACCGCGTAGCGGTCAAAAGCACTTTCAACTTCAATGACGGCCAATACCAGGTCGGGCTTTAAGCCGGCCGCGGTGGCAGCGGAATGGATGGCACGCAAAAGGTCGAGGCGTTCCTCAGGGTCTTTAATGAAGCGGGCCAGCGACGCGGTCGTTCCCACAAGCCAAACCTCTGCGTCGAAGCGGTCGCGAAAACTGTCGGCCTGAGCAATGGCCTTGCTGAGATAGGCCCTAAGTTCCGGGTCTGGCTCGGTGCTGCGAGTGGCCGCCACAGGGTTGCAGAGAATGAGCAGCAGTAGGGACAGCAACAGACATTTTGCTTGCGGTTGAGCAGTGTTCATGCACTTTAAGTGTAGTCGATTTGCTCAGGCATTCAGGCGCTGCAGCAGGTATTCCTGCACATTTCCGCGGGGCCAGTTTTCAATATCGGCGGCGCTGCGCGCTTTGTACTCCATGATATCCTCTTTGAGCCCACGGTCACCGATGACGATTCGGTGTGGAATGCCAATCAGCTCCAGCTCCGCGAATTTTACTCCGGGGCGCTCTGTTCGATCGTCCAGCAGTACCTCTACCCCACATTCCAGCAAGCGCTTGTACAGGTCTTCCGCTGCCTCACGAACGGCATCGGATTTGTGCATGTTCAGCGGCACTATGGCGACGGTGAATGGCGCCAGGGCGTCCGGCCAGATAATGCCCTGTTCGTCATGGTTCTGTTCGATTGCTGCAGCGACGATGCGCGATACGCCTATGCCGTAGCAGCCCATGAACATGGCGCGCTGCTTGCCATTTTCATCGAGCACAGTAGCATTCATGGAATCGCTGTATTTAGTGCCGAGTTGAAATATGTGTCCCACCTCAATGCCACGTTTCAGAATCAAATGGCCTTTGCCATCCGGTGCCCCGTCGCCTTCGACAACGTTACGCAGATCGGCAATCTGAGTAAGCGCAATGTCCCGCTCCCAGTTGACGTTGATTAAGTGGGTTTGTTCCTTGTTTGCACCGCAGCAAAAGTTGCTCAAGGCTGCAGCACTATGGTCCACAATCAGCGGCAGCCCAAGCCCCAGCGGCCCCAGCGTGCCAATCTTATAGCCGGTGGTTTCCAGGATTTCATCCTCGCTGGCGAATTGCAGCGGTTGTGCAACCCCCGCCAGCTTGGCGGCTTTGATTTCGTTTAGCTGATGGTCGCCGCGCAGAATAAGCGCAATCAGGCCGCCTTGGTCGCCTTTTACGATCATGGTCTTGAGCATCTGGCTGGCCTGAATACTCAGGTGTTCAGCAACAGTCGCAATGGTTTTGTGCTCGCCGGTGTTCACTTCCTGCAAATCAGCCAGCGCCGCGTTGCGGTCGCGTTGCAAAGCCTGCGCCTCTGCTTTCTCCATATTGGCGGCGTAGTCGCTTTCGCTGCTGAAGGCGATGACGTCTTCCCCGGAATCGGCTAATACATGAAATTCATGCGAGGCGGAGCCGCCTATGCTGCCGTTATCGGCGATGACCGCGCGATAGTCCAATTGCAAACGGTCAAAAATCTTGCTGTAGGTTTGGTACATGACATCGTAAGTGTCTTCCAGCGACGCCTGGTCGAGATGAAAAGAGTAGGCGTCTTTCATGCAAAACTCGCGAGAGCGCATCAAGCCAAAGCGCGGCCGGATTTCATCGCGAAACTTGGTTTGGATCTGATATAGATTCAGCGGCAGCTGTTTGTAACTGTGAATTTCGTCCCGCAGCAGGTTGGTGATGACTTCTTCATGAGTGGGCCCGAGGCAAAAATCCCGATCATGCCGGTCCCGCAGGCGTAATAGCTCCCGCCCGTATTGTTCCCAGCGGCCACTTTCCTGCCAAAGCTCGGCGGGCTGCACTATGGGCAGGTGAACTTCCAGGGCGCCGCTGGCGTTCATTTCCTCTCGTACGATGCGCTCAACTTTGCGGAATACCCGCAATCCCAACGGCAGCCAGTTATAGACTCCGCTGGCCACTTTGCGGATCATGCCGGCGCGCAGTAACAGTTTGTGGCTGACGACTTCGGCGTCGGCAGGGTCCTCTTTCAGAGTGGCGATGAAATACTGGCTGGCGCGCATAAACTACCTTTGGTGACGGTCGGGTATTCATAGATGATAGCGCCGCAGGCCAGAAACAGAAAGGGCCGCAATTGCGGCCCTTTCCATTAGCTTGTAGGGAATGGCTTACTGAACCATTTCCTTAAGCTTTTTCAGCGCAACTACCTTGACGGTCGTGCTGGCCGGTTTGGCGGCAACATCCATCGTTTCGCC
>JAUIHW010000100.1 GCA_030431775.1 Gammaproteobacteria bacterium | reverse complement strand
CTGTGCGGGGTGTCATGACGTCGCGTGCCTGCACGCCCTGAAAACGAATTAAATGCCCGATCATCTGGCTTTCTTCTGCGTCAAACACACCTTCCTGCTCGCCAAGCTCGGCCATAGCCAGAAAATCCGTTCGGGTCAGTACCGGTTGGTCGCTTCCGTGCTTGAGCACCCTCGTGATCCGCTGACTCATCCACACCAGTGGTGCGAGAAAAAACAACAGAGCCCGCAGACAGTAAACAGTGAAAGGAACCAGGCGCTGCCAATGCAATGCACCGATGGTCTTGGGCACAATTTCAGACAGCAGCAGAATGGCCAGTGTCATTCCTGCCGGTACCACGAAACCGGTGATCCACGGGTTGCTTTCAGACCAGATCGCGCCGGCCTGCTCGCCAACGCCTATGGCCCCCACGGTATGAGCAATTGTGTTGAGGGTTAAAATGGCTGACAGTGGCCGGTCGATATTGGCTTTGAAATCATCCAGGTCATGGCCCAGTCGGGTGCCTGCCTGATGCTGCACACGAGCGTAAGTGGGAGTAATGCTGAGTAACACTGCTTCCCACAAGGAACACAGAAAAGAGAATACCAGCGCCAGTAAAAAGAAGGTGATCAGTAGGCTTAACATCAGATTATGGGGTGCCGGATTGGCGCCTGTTTTTGTTTCATGAGCACATTATCGCACAGCCAGCGAATAAGCCAGCAATCCGCCCACCAGCAGTGGTGCGGCAAAAATCAAAAAACTGCTTTCCATGGTCACACTGGCCGCGATCAACAGTCCGCCCAGGAAAGGCCCGACCACTGCGCCGAAACGGCCGAGGCCAATTGCCCAGCCGATACCGGTGGCTCGCAGCTCGGTTGGGTAGAGCTTGGCCGCCACCGCGTAGACGCCGGTGAAGCCGGCCGACAGGAAAAAACCGATCACGCCAAGATACAGCATCAGTCTTTGTATGCCGTCGGTCAGCGAGAACAGCAGCATGCCAACGGCTGCGGTGAACAAAAAAGACCCGATCAATTTGGACAAAGGGTAGCGAGCCGCCAGAACCCCCAGTACCAGAATGCCGATAACGCCACCACCATTGAACGCAACCGAGGCATAAATGCCGGTTGCTTCGGACAGGCCAGCGTCAATTACCAGCTTTGGAACCCAACTTAACAGAAAGTACAAGCTGATCAGGCAGCAAAATGCAGTTAACCACAAGCGGATTGTGCTGGAACGCCATTGGCTTTTCAGCAGGCTGGCCACATTCGGTTTGTGCATACTGGCGGCGCCGCCAGTACTTGGCAGCTCGGAAATTTCTTGCTTGCCCAGCCGTCGCAATATGGCATTGGCTTTGTCCAGCGCTCCGGTGGGACGCCGGTTGCAGAGAAACTGCAATGACTCCGGCACCAGATAGTAAACAGCGACCAGCATCAGTAGAGTTGCGCCACCACCGGCAAAAAACACGCTTTGCCAGCCGTACTGCTCGATCAGAGGAGCCGCAATAAAGCCGCCGGCGGTAGCACCAAGTGGGTAACCTGCAGTAATTGAGACCACGGCCAGGCTTCGAGTCCGCTCCGGTGAGTATTCCGATGCGATTGCAGCCAGGCTGGCCAACATGCTGCCAACCCCCAGCCCAGTGATAGCGCGCAACACTATGAGGTGCCACAGCTCGGTGGCGTAGCCTGTCAGAAACATTGAGCCGCCGATCGAGCTCACGCAGATCAGCAACATGCTCCGCCGACCAATTCGGTCCGACAGCGGTGCCAGGAACATGGCGCCCAACATCATACCGGCTGTGGCGATACTGAATACTATGCCCAATCGGTCTGCTGAAAGTTGAAGATCCTGCCCGATGCCATGCACGGTGAACGACATTGCCGTCACGTCAAAGCCATCCAGCATGTTGAGAATCAGCGCAGTAGCAATGATCAGTCCCTGCGCCAGGCTGAAGGGACTCTGGTCTATGACTTCCCTGATCAGAGGGTTTGTGACGTCGTCGACCGATTCTGCCATCTGCCGCTATCTCTCGAACGAATAACTCAAATCACCCCCGCTGGACTCCGCCGAAGACTCGGTGACCAGATTCCATTGGTCGGTGATCAGGTAGCGGAGTTTGACAGTTGACAGGGAATCGAGCAAGCCGATCCCGTAGCTGATATAGAGGTCTGGGGTCAGGTACTTGCCAATCACCAGTGCGGCCTGATTGACATCGCTGGCAGCACCCGCCTCGCCGGAGCCGGTCTCGATACCGATGGAATCGACGCCCAGTTTTTCACCAAGCCCTTTCGTTAGGTAATTACCGCCGCGCACGCCGAGCGCCAGCGCCGCCTGGTTGATGTAGTTGGTTTCGGAATCTGAAGCGGCTTGCAATGGTCGACCCAGTACCAGCCAGGACAACTGGTCTGATTGACTCATCGCTGGCTGTGAAAACACGGAAAGCTGCGGTTCGCGCAGTTCGCCACGTGCATGAACGCCAACTACGATGTTTTCTGCGGGGCGCCGCAGTGCGCGTATGTTTATCCCCGGGTTATCAATGGCACCGCCGGCAAACAGAAATTGCCCTTTGTCGATCACCAGTCCTTGCCCGTAAGCTCGGTATTCACCATCCACAACATTCAGTTCCCCGCTGGCAACCACCGGTTTCGCAGAAGTCTGCTTGATATTCAGTCCGCCGGCCACTCGGCCGGAGAAACCAAAACCATTCACTGTGACCGCATCACCCAAGGTTAGACGTATTGCCACGTCGCTTTGCATGTCAGCCTGCGGCGTCTTCTGTGGGTCGGCGTCGGCCGCTACGATCACCTGGTCAGCTGAGACTCTGACGGCATTCTTTGGTAACTGCTGCGGCGTAATATCGGCACGGGGTATATCGATCGTGCCTCGTATCACCACTCGGTGCTTGTCGATCGAGGCGCTTAAATCGGGTGATATCCAAACCTGGGCATCGCTGCTATTCCAAACTTGAATGTTGTCGCCAGCCAAATTGGATTGCAGCTGCAAGCCTTGTTCTGCGAATTTACCGGCCCCGCTCAATTGCAGATTACCTCCGCCGGATCGTGCGCTGGCGGTCAGCTGAAATGTTTCCCCGGCACTTGCCTCAGCTTGTAACTGGAGCTGGTCTATCAGTAGCTCCGGCTCGCTTAAGCGCAGCTGTCCGCCACGAATCTGCAGTGAACCCACGGGCTGGAGCTGTGGCAGATTGCCGGTCAATTTGAGGTTGGCTGTCAACTCGCCCTGAACATCTTTGATTTGTGGTGCCAACGCAGCGAGCACGGCAATGTCCAGGATGTTTGCGGTGAATTCACCGGACACTTTACCATTTGCCAAACCTTCGGCTCCGGCCACTATGCCCACCCGCCCTTTGATTCCACCCCCATCAGCCGTCGGGATGTTGATCATGCCCTGCAGTTGTTCCTGGTTGGCCTCGACCGTCAGTTGCCCGGCTTGTAGGTTTAGCAGCTCCAGCGGAGCGCTGTCAGTCGGGCGTCGAATGCTGATCGGCTCATTGTCAACGGTCAACATCGCCTGCCAGGTGCCTGTCTGGCCGCTGGTGAATTGCGCTCCGCCAGACAGCACGCCCTGAAGCTGAAGCGAATCAGTAAACAATGGCGCAATTGTTTGCAGGCTAAAATTGTCCAGGCTCAATTCAGCCTGTGTTTGCTCGCGACCTTTCTTCGCGGACAGGCAAAGTGTGGCTGTTTTGTCATCCCAGCAGGCACGCTGCAGGGTGAGCTGCTCTTTTTCTATAAGCAATAGCTGTTCGCCCTGTAAAGTCCATGCGCTCAGACGGTCGGGGTTGATCAGACCTTCCTGCAGATTTGCCCGCCAAGTGCCCTGTGCATAGTGGCCGGTCAGCGCCAACTCAGCTGACCCAAGTTGAGAGTCAAGCTGCAGGCTGGCGGTATGGTCCTCTGCGGTACCATCGGCAAGCAGTTGCAGCTGATGTATTTCCTTGTTTCCGTACTTCAGTTGTTCGCCGTAAAGTTCCAGCTGTGACGGAGTACCCGATTGCAACGCAATATTCGCATCGGCCTTCAGTTCGGCGAGGCTCACGTCATTCCAGTGCAGCGACCTGGCCTGGAGCTCGGCCTGTACGTCAAGCCACGGCCAAACTCCTGTTGCCGTACCCTGGCCCTGGATGGAACCACCTGCTTGCGGGTGAACGTCGTTCAGATCCGCACTGCGCAGCGACCACTGGAATGCCACGCGTTCACCAATTTGGCCAGTCGCGTTGAGTTGTGATGCCCCGGAAATGAGCGCTAGATCATGAACATTGGCCGTGCTTCCGTCGAAACTAAAGCTTGCCTGCAAGTCCAGTGGCCGGTCTTGCAAGCTACCCTGCAGAGACAGGTTGTGAACATCAATACCCTGCAGCCCGGCATCAGCATCGGCCGTTAACTTCACTGAGCCCATTGTCAACGCTTCCGAGGGTTTTGGATCAAACGTGCCGGACAGGCGCAGAGCCAGGGATTCCAGGTTACCGTTTGCCTGCAGACTGCCCTTACCCTCAGCCACCTCAGGCAGATTCAGCCGCCACTTAAGCTCTGCGTCGCTCTGATAGTTCTTTGGGAAAACTGTTTGCAGTCGCCCGGACACGGCATAGTGTTGGCTGTCGATCAGCAATTGTTGCACAGTGAGCCGGTCGCTGGTCAGTCCGCCAGCCAGACGGATTGTGTTCAGCTGTAGCGGTTCGTCGGCATTGCGTGACGTGAAACTCACGTCCTGTATGGACGCCTGAGTGACATGAATATTGATTGGTAAGGGCAAGCGCTCGGGAAGTGTCGGCGTGGCTTGCTGGTTTTTCTCGGGCCCGGTGCTGGCAAGCTGGTAAACCGCCACACCCTGCGCAGTGAGCTCCGAAATTTGTAACTCCGATGTCAATAGCTGATCAAGCCGCCAGTTCAGTCTGGTATGTTTGACAGCTACTTCCCATTGGGCGTTTCTCCAGCGTAAGTCGCTTAGCTCCAATGGACCCCAGAGCCTGCCCTTTACTGCGCTGGCTTGCAGGCCATCCACATGGGCGCGGGCGGCTGCCCAGAACAGTTGAAGCGCACTGTTACTGAACAGAAGCCAGGCCAGCAACCCGGCCAGCAGCAGGGGCAGCAGGGCACTGACCATCGCAAGAATTTTGGCGACTCTGCGAGCCTTCACAGGTCAATACCGAAGCTTAGGTGAACACGAAAGCTATTATCGGGGTCGTCGAACGGGTGGGCCAGATCAAAGCGCAGCATACCCACTGGTGAGCGGTAGCGAAGCCCCAGGCCGGCACCCAGTTTCAGGCGCTCCAGCGGTTCGCGGGTCGCATCTCCGGCATCCACGAACGCGGCCAGGCCGATGTTGTTGTGGACGAGGTAGTCGACTTCCGCGCTCAGTGTGGCCAGATACTTCCCACCGGTACGGTTGCCGAAGTCGTCCCGCGGGCTCAGGTCCTTATAGCCGTAGCCACGCACACTTTGCGCGCCACCGGCAAACAGTCGTAAGGACGCCGGCATGCCATCAAAGTCATCGCTGGCCGTGGCCGCGAAATCGGCGCGCACCAGCAGCCGGCTGCGTTCGGCCAGCGGCAGCACCGCGCGGCCGAATAATTGTGCTTGCAGGAAAGTGACATCAGAGAGCACATTCTCCGCTGCCCCGGCGGCGCGGACCGTGACGCTGAAGCCACGTCGTGCAAAAAACGGGTCATCGGCATTTTTGAACGTGAAATCCAGACTGGGCACCAGCAATGTGGCGCTGTCGCTGGGGAGATCGCCAAACGACCAGTTCTCGTGGAGCAATTCCAGGCCCAGTCGGCGCCGGCCACCCCAGCGATTCTGGTTCAGGCTTGTGCCGATATTATATTCTGTGGAGTCGGCCTCGTTGATGTCTTCCTGCTCAAGGTTTACCGTAAAGTCCAGAAATTCCGAGCTGACATCACCGATTGGAATCTGGTATTGCGATGCCAGCGTGGACTGCACTGCGGAGAACTCCAGCTGGTTCAGGAAGCGGTGGCCGCGCCGGTTTACCCTGCGTACATCAATGCCAGCTCCAGCGCGTGGGCCGGTATCGGTGCCATAGCCGGCGCTGAATTCATAGCGCCTGGCCTTGCGTGGTGTGGTGTGTATGCGTACCGGTATGTGCCTGTCTTTTGCCGAATCGTGCTGGATTTCCACGTTCACCGTGTTGAAGTAATTGGTTTCGGATAATGCCAGCTGCAGGTTCACCAGACGACCGCTTTCAAAAGGATCGCCAGCCTCTGCCGGCACGAAGCGCTGCACATAAGCCGGGTCGAGAATATCCTGCTCGATGGTAATGTCACCAAAGTAAAACCTCGGCCCGCTGGCAAAATGCAGCGTGATGTCAGCCGCCTGCTGCTCCGGATAGACTCGGATTTCATGTTGTTCAAAATAAGCATCAAGGAAGCCGCGCTCAAAGGCCGCTTTTTGCAATTCAGATTTGAAGGCGCTGTACTTCTGGTGGTTTAAGGGGTCGCCGCGCTGTAATTTGCGGGTGGCCACCAGTTGCTGTAAGTGCCGGTCATCCGAACCCTCGCCCTGCAATTGGAAGTCCAGCGAGCGAATGCTGGTCAGCGGGCCCGGATCAATGATAAATCTGATCTCCCGGATCTTCCCGTCGTAGGCGGTCGTGTCAATGGTTGGCGAATAGTGACCAAGAGCCTGCAGTGCCTTAGCAATCTCCACGTCCGCCGTTTTCATCAGGCGCTCTACGGTCGCGGAATCGAGACTGGAGTTACCTGCCATCTGCTCGAGGCGAAGATGTGCACGAATATTGTTCTCCAGCTCCTTGTTGACGCCTTCAACGGTTACCTGAACTTTTTTACCAACCGCCGAATCACCATCGGCGATACCGGGAACAATCAGCAATACCAGTAGCAGCTTGAATGTGTGGGCGATGCCGCGCGGATAGTGGCGGCCTGCCGTAGGCGGGACAGATAATAAAAACACGAGACCAGTTTACCTCACCGGAATGGAAAACCACCGGCAAAGCAGTATTTGACAACAGAATTCAGGTAAAATCTCCGCCCCGAAGTTCGCATGTCAACCACATGTTCCGAAAACCGATTGTTACCGTTTTGTGGCTCTTATGCTGTTTACTGGCGGGTGCGCAGCACCTGATGGCTGCGGAGCGTCCCAATATCCTGTTATTGATGGCCGAAGATTTGAGCCCGCGGCTGGCTACCTACGGCGACTCGGTGGCCGTTACACCCAACCTGGATGCATTGGCCCAGCAAGGTGTACGGTATTCCAATGTGTTCACCACTGCTGGTGTTTGTGCGCCAAGCCGAGCTGCTCACATCCTGGGCATGCACCAGATATCCACTGGCACGCAACACATGCGCAGCAGTTCGCGGCCGGAAGGCGGCTATGTATCTGTGCCGCCGCCCGAGGTAAAGGCCTATCCCGAATTGCTGCGGGCGGCAGGCTATTACACCTTTACCGATGGCAAGCTGGATTACCAGTTCAGTGGCCCGCGTGCTGGCACCGGCCCGGCGAGCATCTGGAATTCTGAAGATGCCCGCGACGCCGGGTGGCGTGGTCGCGGCAAAGGCCAACCCTTTTTTGGCATGCAGAACTTCCTGGCTACGCATGAAAGCGGAATCTTTCGGCCGTTGGGGAGTTGGCCTGCCAGCGGCATGCATTTCATGATGCAACTGATGCGCTGGCGTCATCTGGACGGCTCGCCACCTGAGGCTGTCAGCCCGGCTGACGTCAAGGTGCCGCCCTATTTGCCGGATACGGCCACCGTGCGCGCCGACATAGCCCGCCATTACAATAATATTGCCCTGATGGACCAGCAGGTGGGTGAAGTGCTTGAGCAATTGCAGGCCGATGGGCTGGCAGACTCCACCATTGTGATCTGGACCACCGACCACGGCGATGGCTTGCCGCGCTCCAAGCGCGAGCTGTTCGATTCCGGCATTCACGTGCCGATGATTATCCGCTGGCCGGAAAAGTTTCGACCACAATGGGTGGAGCCCGGCAGCGTTGATCAACGCATGATCAGTTTCGTGGACCTGGCCCCGACGGTGCTGCAGCTCGCTGGCGTGGATTTGCCGGATTATTTGCACGGCCGATCCATTGTCGATCCGGAACATGAACCCCGGCAGTATGTTTACGCTTCGCGCGACCGGGTGGATGAAGTGGAAGACCGCCAGCGCGCCGTTCGCGATGCACGTTTCAAATACATCCGCAGCTGGAAGCCAAAGCAGCCGGGTGCAACCGGGGTGGACTATCGCGACAATATCGACAGCATGCGTGAGCTGCGTGAACTTCACGCCGCCGGTAAATTAAACGCCAATCAGCGTCAGTGGTTTGAGGGGCCAGGCGTGGAGCGTTTGTTCGATCTGCACGACGACCCCCACGAACTCAACGATCTGAGCCTGAACCCGGAATACAAGCAAGATTTGCAGCGGCTGCGCCGCGCCATGGGGGATTGGTTTCGCCGGGTCGGGGATTGGAGTGCTGATAGCGAAGCGGAGATGGTCGCAAAGTTTCAGCCGGATGGCGAGCAAGCCTCCACGCCGGAGCCGG
>JAUIHW010000002.1 GCA_030431775.1 Gammaproteobacteria bacterium | reverse complement strand
CTTTGGTGGTGCATGCTGCTGATTCCGGATACACCACCCACGGGTATGTCAATGACGGCTTTTCTGCTGATATTTCCGGTCAGTCGTTTACACCGAATATCAAGCACTTCAACATTGAACGGGCCGCTTACGACTTCTTGATTACCTTGTGCTACGAGCGTTTATTCGAGCGCTTTCCGAATTTGCGGATTGCCTCTGTGGAAAATGGTGCAGAATTCCTGCCGGACCTGTTTCGTAAGCTCGATCAATCGAAGCGCCGGCTGGCGTCAGCCGGGTACTACAGCGAAGACCCGACTGAGCTATTCCGCGAGCACGTTTGGATTAATCCATTCTGGGAAGACGACGTCTATGAAGTCGCGGAAATTATGGGCACCCGTCGGGTTATTTTTGGCTCGGACTGGCCGCATATCGAAGGCATGCCAAAACCATTGGACTACGTTCGGGAACTGACAAGATTCAGCGATCAGGACCAGCAATTGATTCTGCGAGACAATGCCTTGGCGCTGAACACTCCGCAGCCCATTTGAATACTGGAATCTGTGCTCAATCCGCTGCTGCGGTGAACTGCCGCGAGGAGGGCGTGGGTATGGGTAGCATAGCCTGGCAGCCGCCGCTGTCATTGACCAGCATGCGTTCCACAAAACGCCCATCTGTCGAAAGTTCAGCATAGATCTGGCATTCGTAGAATGGGCTGGAGTCAGCATCAGTGAACCGAGGGCGGGCAATTCGCTCCGCTGATGTCGGTTCGCAATCCTTGTAGGTGATGTAACCGAAGGTGTCTTCCTCGCAGGTATACTGCGGGGCTTCTTCGGCCTCCGGGCCATACGGCATGCTGGTGCGGCTCCACGCCAGAGCGGGTGTTTGGCCAAGCTTTCTTTGACCTGCAAACTGCTCGTCCGGTCGGCCGAGGGCATCAACCAGGTCCCGGGTGCTGGCCCCTTCCCACTTCGCCGCGGCGTCAGCGTATTCGTCACTGTCGGCGAGGCAGCTGCCTGACATACAGATTGCGGTGATCAGTGAAGCGATGAGATGGTTGGCGTTCATACCGAAAACTCCCGGTTACCTCTGCTCAGGTTAGCTTAAAAAGTGTACAGTTCGGTTTGAGGATGTGCTCAGTGAGACCCAGGTCGCACTTTGTTCCTCATGAGCGCGCAGACTTGTGAGTCGCATCAATCGATTCCTGATAAAAAAGGTTAATGCGGCAGTGAATCGAGCCTCACCCTGCCTATGTTGGTTACAATACGATTCCACTTGCCTGCGCGCAGCAACAGGCGTCAACAACAATAAACAAGGCTTTCTCCAGTGCTTGATACTCTCAACAGCTATTTACTTGCGGCTAATAATTTTGTTTGGTCTTACATCATTATTGGCTTATGCGTTGGGGTAGGTTTGTATGTCAGCCTGCGGCTACTGTTCATTCAGTTCCGCTGCTTTCCTCACGCGATCGCCTTATTGCTTGGTCGGTATGATGACAAAGGTGATGGTGACGGAATCACGACATTTCAGGCCCTGGCGACAGCGTTATCGAGCACCACAGGCATTGGAAATATCGCGGGCGTAGCCGTAGCCATCGCCCTCGGTGGGCCGGGCGCCATATTCTGGATGTGGGTAATGGCTCTGCTGGGTATGGGGCTCAAGTTTGTCGAAGGCACTCTGGGAAGTTATTTTCGCCATCAGATGGAAGGCCCGGGATCCGAACGCGGTGGCGGGCCGATGGTCTACATTCAGAGCCTGGGACCTCGTTGGAAGCCGGTTGCGCAGTTTTATGCCTGGTGCACTGCTATTGCGTGCTTTGGTGCCTGGAACATGTTTCAGTCCAATCAGGCAGCGGCGAGCCTGCAGGATCAGTTTAATATTCCCGTCTGGGTCACCGGTGTGGTTATGAGTGTGTTGGTGGCTCTGGTTCTGGTGGGTGGGATCAAGCGCATCGGTCGGGTGGCTGCCCGACTAGTGCCGACCATGTGCGTGATCTACGTATGCACAGCAATGCTGATCTGTTTTATGAATTGGGACAAGATACCGGCCGTGCTGAGTCTCATCGTTAGCGAGGCATTTAATTTTGACTCCGCCAGTGGTGGGGTGTTGGGGACAGCGATTTTAATTGGTATCCGGCGCGCCGTTTTCTCCAACGAGGCCGGTACCGGTACAGCGGCAATTGCGCACGCTGCAGCGGATACCCGTTACCCGGTACGCCAGGGAATTGCCGCCAGTCTTGGGCCGTTTATCGATACCATCGTGGTTTGCGCGGCGACCGCCTTTGTTATCCTGCTCAGCGGCTTTTACGGCACCGAGGCCTATCAAAACCCCACGGGCGAGCGGGTAAGCTTCGAGACGCCCCAGAGCGCTGTAGCAGAGCCAACCTGGCGCCACCAAGCCATTGGAAACACTCGCCAACCCGTTCTGCAGCAGGTCACCGATGGCGACCAGGCATTGGTTGCACAGATCTCTGAGGCACACGCCTGGGAGTCTCCGACGATCAAATTACCGCAGACAGGCGCGGATGCCATCCGCTTTTCTTTGTATACCGAGCAGCAGGACATTGAGCTTAGACTGCTGGGCAACAATGATGAGCTTGTCGCAGAAATGGCTGTCAATCATCAGGCGTCGGACGCCGGCTGGATGGTGAATGGCCGTTTCCAACTCAATCAGTGGCAGTCCTTGGTGGTACTGCCCAAAGCGGCGGACAGCGCTCAAAATGTTGCGGCTATACAGTTTAAGGGCAAAGGCCAGGGAGTTTTTCAGATCGACCGGGTGGAGCGGGTACAGGCAGCAAATGGCATCGTTCTGTCCATTGCAGCGTTCTCCCATTTTTTCGGTGTATTCGGCACGGTATTCATTCCGCTGGCTGCGTTTTTCTTCGCGTACTCCACTGTTCTTGCTGGAAATTACTACGGTGAAGTGGCTTGTCATCACATTGATCGTCGTCTGGTCCGGCCATACCTCTGGCTGTACATTGCGGCGACCTTTGTGGGCTGCGTGGTCAACCTGGATGTGGCGATTAATTTTTCCGACCTGACCCTCGGCTTGATGACCATCCCCAACTTGATTGCAATGCTTATCTTGCTGCCGATTGTGATCAAGGAAACTCGGGAGTATTTTTCGCTGCTGCGTGAGGGCGCGTTAAATGACTAAGGTTTTCCTACCGTAGGCGTAAAGCACGCAATAACCCAGACACAGTCAGAGCCTGCACGCTGAGCGTGAATAACACCACGCCAAAGCCGGTCGCCTGCACCGTGTACCAGTATTCGAGTTCAAGTGGCAGTGAAAGCACCAGAGCTACGGTGATCACACCGCGCAAGCCGCCCCACAGCATAACCGGTGTATAGTTCCAGGGAATAGGTTCTCGAAACAGGTATTTACCGACGCTGACTGCTAAGACAGTGGCGAGCAACCGTGACAGTAAAGCCGCCAGAATACCAAACAGCATCGCCAGCCATTGTTCGATAAACATATCAAAGGTGACTACCAGGCCCAGTAGAAAAAACACCACGATATTGCCGATAAATGCCAGCAGCTCCCAGCTCTTACGGATCTCGTCTCGGGAAGATTGATCGCTCAGTAAGGTGCGCTGCAGTAGCAGGGCAGCAAGCAGCACGGCCATCACACCGGACACATGTAGCAGGTGTTCGGCGACATAAAAACTGCCGTAAGCGACGGTCAAACCAAGAAGCATGCGACTTTCGGAACTCGGAGGCAGCAGCGCCAACAGCAATTTTGCCACCGCACCAAGTACAGCACCAACCAGCAGGCCACCGGTCAGTACCCAGAGAAACAGGCCCGTGCCGGAAACAATGGATGCTTGCGCTGCATTACCGGCCATGGCGAGCAGTACACCAAACAGTACTATTACGGTGGCATCATTAAACAGACTTTCGCCTTCCAGTAGGGTGGCGAGTTCAGCAGCGGCACCGGACTCTCGCAGTTTGGCCACGACGGCCACCGGATCGGTTGCAGAAATCACCAGGCCGGTGAGCAAGGCCGCCAACCACGGAAAGCCGTCAGGGTGGTTGATGCTGTAGTACAGCACAACAGCCGCGCTACCGGCTGCAAGCAGCACGCCGGCGGTGGCACTGAACAGGATGGTACCCAATAAGGGCCGCAGTACCGACAGGCGAATATTTAATGCCGACTCGAATACCAACGGCGGAATCAAGATGAAAAACACAAAGGTCTGAAAATTGTAGTAGCGGATGCCAGTATCGATGCCAGTGAGCGGAATAACAGCCGATGCGAGCATGCCCCACAGCAGTACACTCAAGGTTGTAGGAATGCGCAACCAGCGGGCTGTAATCAGCGCCAGCACACCACCTGAGAAAAACAGTAGTGTGGTGAGTACAATCTGCGGCGTCATGGGCCTAAGGGTGTGAGCTGTAAAAGCTGGTCAGGCCATAGCATGACGGCCGCATTCGCCTGGTTCCGCTCAAAGCTGTGTTCAAATAGGTGCTCGGTGTCCATTGCGATTGTGCATCAGGAGCGTAGCTCGCTGTAACCAGAGCGTCGAATCATATCAATTACGGCCTGTACGTCGTCCTGATGGCGCCCGGCCGACAGCAATACTTCGCGGGCCAGCAATAGGCTGGCTTCCAGGGTTTCCGGTACTACCTGCGTCGCGCCGGCTTCCAGCAGGCTTTCCGCGTGACTTAGATCATGCGATCGAACAATGATCTCCAGTTCGGGCCAGTGCTTGTGCGCCGCCAGCACCGTGTGTTCCGCAGCGCTGGGGTTGTTCATGGTCACCAGCAGGGCTCGCGCAGCGTCCAGTCCGGCCCGCTTCAACATTTCCAAGCGTCGAGCGTCACCCACGTAGACGTCGAAGCCCTCCTTACGCAGCTGCTCGACACGGGCTACGTTGCTTTCGATGCCGATGTAGGGAACGGATTGTTCGTGCAATATGCTGGCCACGGCGGCGCCAACTCGGCCAAAGCCACTGATGACCACATGGTCATTCAATGACTCAGCCTCATCGCTTAGCAGGCTGCTAGTCTCAGTATCGTCGGGTAACCATTCACTGACTTTTTTCCCGGCGCTGGCGAGCAATGGGGTCAGTAGCATGGACAAACCAGCGACTACCACAATGAACTGTCCTACTGCAGGTGACACGATGTCAAAGGTCAGCGTTGCCTGGCCAAGAATAACAAATGCGAATTCACCGGCCTCAGCCAGAAGAATGCCTGAGCGTATTGAGTCGGCCAGGCTGATCTTGAACAGTTTCGCAATGGCCGCGGTAATCACTGCTTTAAGCGCAATCAATCCGAAAACCGACAGGATGACCCAGAAACCGCGCTCGAAGGCCAGCGCAAAATCCAGGTTCATGCCGACACCCATGAAGAACAAGCCCAGCAACAGGCCTTTGAAGGGTTCGATTTCGCTCTCGACCTGGTGGCGAAACTCGGTTTCGGCCAGCAACAGGCCGGCCAGGAAGGCGCCAAGTGCCATCGACAGGCCGGCGACGCCGGTGGCAATGGATGTGACCAGTATGGTCAATAGCATCATGGCCGTAAACACGTCAATACTGCGCGTATTGGATGCTACCTGGAACAGTCGGCGGAATACCACGCGACCAACGATAACTATCAGTACAACGGCAGCCAAGGCTTTGCCCATTGCTATGGCGATTGCCAGCCAGACGCTCTGCCCGCTGTCCATTGCGAATACCGACACCAGGATCAGAATGGGTACGACCGCAAGATCCTGAAACAGCAATACCGCAAAACTGACGCGGCCATGATCACAGGCGCGCTCCTGACGCTCACTGAGTAGCTGCATGACCATTGCAGTAGAAGACAGCGCCAGCCCAAGCCCGATAATGATCGAGGCTTGCAGATCGTTGCCCCAGGCTTGAGCGACCGCAGCAATTGCGGCCGCACAAACGACCACCTGCGCTGCGCCCAGACCAAAAATCAGCCGGGTGTAGGCCTTCAGGCGATCAAAGCTCAGCTCCAGCCCAATCGTAAACAGCAGGAACACAACGCCGAGTTCGGCGAAATGCTGTACTTCCGTCACGTCGTTGACCACTTTCAGCGCATGCGGCCCAATCAACGCACCGATGGCGAGATAGCCCAGAATCGGGCTGAGATTGAAGCGCCGAAACAGCGGCACAATGATCACCACCGTCAGCAGAAATGCGACGATCTCAATCAGGTAAGGGACAGGAACAGCGTGATGCAGTGCCTCAAGATTCATTGACTATCGATACGGCTGCCAGATGTTGTGGCAACCATACCAGACAGCGGGCTCCTCAGCACGAGCTACGTTGCAAAGCACCATCCAGAGTGTCAATAATACGGTCAATCTCTGCACTGCTGCAAATCAGGGCAGGCGTTAACGCGAGCGTATTATTGAATTCCTCAAAACTGCGGTTGGTGCGCCCAATCAGCAGGCCATGCTGCATACAGTCGGTGACAATGCCAGCCGCCACGGATTCTGCGACCGGAGTTTTAAGCTCACGATCGCTGACCAGTTCCAGCCCCGCGAATAAGCCTTTTCCGCGCACATCGCCAATTATTTCATGACGCTTCTGCAATTCCTGCAATCCTTGCAATAGGCGGGCGCCCTGGATACGGCAGTTTTCCAGAAGGTTTTCCTGCTCGATAATGCTGATGTTTTCCAGGGCAGCGGTTGGCCCCGAAGTACAGCCACCGAATGTGGAAATGTCACGGAAGTAATTCATGCGTTGATTGGGTTCATCCATAAACAGTTCGAACACTTCCTCCGTGGTGACTGTGCAACTGATTGCCGCATAACCGCTGGCGACACCTTTTGCCATAGTGACAAAATCCGGCTGCACACCAAAATGCTGGTAGCCAAACCATTCCCCGGTTCGGCCAAGGCCGCAAACAACTTCGTCAATGTGCAATAACACATCATATTTCTTGCAGATGGCCTGCACGGTTTCCCAATAGCCTTCAGGAGGGAGAATGATGCCGCCGCCGGCGGTCATCGGTTCCAGCACCAGGCCGCCGACTGTGTCGGGCCCTTCCCGTAGTATCACTTCTTCAATGGCCTGGGCGGCCCGCACACCGTATTCTCGCCCGCGCAATGGTTTGCCATCCAGGCCACTGTACTGTGAGCGGTACTCACAGCAATGAGGTACCTCAACAAATCCGGGAGTATACGGACCGTACTGATGCTTGCGCTCGTACTGGCCACTGGAACTCAGTGCCGTAATGGTTGTGCCGTGGTAATCGCGCTCCCGGTATAGGATTTTGTGCTTCTTGCCACCGTATTTTCGGTGGGCAATCTGGCGGATCATTTTGTAGGCTTTCTCATTCGCCTCGGAGCCGGAATTCGACAAATATACCCGGCTCATGCCCGGCATCTTATCGATCAAACGTGCCGCAAACTCGGCGGCTGGAGGGTTGCCCATAGACTGTGTGAAATAGCACAGTTCCATCAGCTGCGCGTGCACGGCGTCAGCAATCTGCTTGCGTCCATAGCCGACATTGACCGTCCAAACACCACCGGACGTGGCGTCCAGATACGCATTTCCCTGGCTGTCCCAAACCGTCATGCCCTCGCCACGGGTGATCACCATAGGATCCTTGCCGGCAAAGGTCTGGTGTTGGGTCAAATGATGCCAAGCGTGTGCCTTGTCCTGGCTGACCAGGCGATCGTGCGGGCTACCGATGTGTTGATTCATTACGGAGACTCTCCGGGCAGAAATGTTGTGCTTTACCAGAATGGATCATAGCGCTGCGTCTGCTGAGTCGAATAGGGCCAGATAATCTAAGCAGGACGGTCCAGATCCACTTAGGCTTGGCCGTTAGCGGGCGTGTCGTTTTGCAAGAGTTTTCCGTGAAAATCCGTGTAACAACTGTTGCCGGCTTTGCTTTAGACTTGAGCTTTGGCGGTCTGTGTTGACGTAGACAATATTGCTTGCACAACTATTACATTTGGCACCCGATAGCGACGACAGTCTGCAAACCCAGATTCGGACGCAAATTGTCAACGTCATTCTCAATCGCCAGCTACCGACGGATCAGGCTCTGCCGTCCAGTCGCGCACTGGCGGCGCAATTAGGTGTCGCCCGCAATACGGTCGTGGCCGCTTATGAACGCTTGCAGGAAGAAGGCTATTTGCTCAGCCGCGAACGCAGTGGTTATTTTGTTAACCCGGAGGTTATCGGTCAGGATCTGGCTCATGGCGATGTACAACAAGTGCCCGTCAGCCAGCCGGATTGGGCACAGCGATTAAAGGTTCGTCCTTCGGCGCACCGCAATATTGTTAAGCCAGGGAATTGGCAGGACTATCCCTTTCCGTTTACCTACGGCCAGCCGGACTATGAATTGTTTCCGACCAATCACTGGCGCGAATGTTGCCGCGATGCGATGAGTATCGCCGCCATCAAAGCGTGGGCAACGGAGCAGTTGGAACGTGATGACGACTTGCTCGTTGAGCAGATACTCAGCCGTTTGCTCCCACGCCGTGGCATAGGGGCGCGACCGGAGAATATTCTGATCACCGTTGGAGCGCAGCAAGCTCTGTACCTGCTGATGCGCCTATTGGTGAATAAGACGACAACGGTCGGTTTGGAAAACCCGGGCTATGTCGATGTGCGTAATATTGCATTGTTGAACCGTGGCAATCTGAAAGCACTGGCCGTGGATGCCGGTGGCTTGGTAGTGAATGCGGAACTTGATGACTGCGACTGTGTTTATGTGACGCCAAGTCACCAGTCACCGACCACGGTGACCATGCCTATTGAAAGGCGATATCAGCTCCTGCAGCATTCCGTTGAGCACGACACTGTGGTAATCGAGGACGATTACGAAAGCGAGATCAATTTTGCCGAGCACCCGACGCCAGCGCTCAAGAGCCTGGACCATAACGGCCGGGTCATTTATGTGGGCAGTTTGTCAAAAACCCTCGCGCCAGGTCTGCGCATGGGTTATGTGGTAGCGGATAAGCCCTTAATCGATGAGTTGCGCGCATTACGCCGCCTGATGATCCGCCACCCAGCCAGCAATAATCAGCGCGCTGTGGGCCTGTTTCTGGCCCGCGGCTACCACGATCGACTGACTAGGCAGATGGTTAGCGCCTATCGCAAGCGCTGTGAAGTAATGACAACGGCGCTTGAGCAACTGATGCCGGGCGCCGCCCGCTCACCAGCCTTTGGCGGCTCGTCGATCTGGGTAGAAGGCCCGGCCGGGCTGGATGCCGATCTGCTGGGTCAGCAGGCCAGGGCCGAGGGCATTATTATTGAGCCGGGTGCTGTGCATTTTTTGCAGACCAACCCGCCGCGGAATTTTTTTCGCCTGGGGTTCTCCTCATTGCCGGCTGAGCGTATCGAAGAGGGTATTCGGCGTCTGGCAAAGCTGGTGGGAACATACACCAATCTTGATGAGTGACCAGGGCCGGATGCCACTGCCGAAGGCGGGTATGCTGTGGGTCCCCACTATCGGCCGTAATTTGCGGGCATCAGAAAGCGAAATGGCGACGCTTCGCTGCCGGTTTCACAGGGCACTTCGATAACCACCGGGCCTTGTTCGGCGTCCAGCAGAGCGTTTTCCAGGCAGTGCTTGAGTTGCTCTGGCGTTTCCGCTCGATAAGCGCTGGCACCAAAGCTTTGCGCGAGTTTGACGAAGTCGGGGTTTTGCAGCTCCGAGCCATACACGCGACCAGCGAAGAATTCCTGTTGGTCTCGCCGAACGTTACCAAAGGCATTGTTATTGAAAATCACCGTAATCAGGCCAACCTTGTATTGCACGGCGGTTGCCAGCTCCTGCACGCCAAACATAAACCCGCCATCACCGGCAATGGAAACAACCGGGGTGTCGGGGTTGGCTATTTTGACGCCAATTCCTGTCTGGAAACCGTGGCCCAGGTTGCCCTGATAGCCACAGGTCACGAGTTTGCGCGGTTCGTACACGGGAAAACCGTACCAGGATGCAAAACCGACCTGTGAAATCTCTTCCACCAAAAATGCGTCTCTGGGTAATACCTCGCGCATCACATTCAGGTAACTCATCTGCGGCTGGATGTCCTGAATCTCATTCCAGCTTTCCGCTTTGATGGCCGCAAATTCTTCCTCTCGTGACGGAGGCGCCGCATAACCTTGCTGTAATTCATTCAGCAAAGCCTGTACCGCCAGCCGGGAATCCGAGACGATGCCAATATCACCGCGCAGGCGTACGGACTGAGTTGGGTCAATGTCGATGCGAATCATGTCATGGTCGGCGATACCTTCCTGCCAGCGAAAGGCCGGTAGTTCCAGGCGGGTGCCAATACCAATGGTCAGATCAATCCTGGGGTAATACTTGTAGCCGGCCGCGCAGTTGAAACCATACGGCGTATCATCACCGACGATGCCACGGCCACCACGAAACGACACCACGGGCGCCTGAATGAGCCTGGCCAGTTGTGCGATTTCATCTTTGGCGTGAACTGCACCGCTGCCGACATAAAGCATCGGGTGCTTGGCTTTGCGAATCATATCGGCAGCCGTATTGATCTTGGCTTCATCCGGCTCAATCACGGCACCCGGAATACTGGGAAAGTCCATATCCACTGCCGCTGCTTGCCCGAGAACATCCATAGGTATTTCCAGTGCGACCGGTTGTATTCGTCCGCTGGTCAGATGTTTAAATGCGCTTTCAACAATGGCTGGGGCTTCTGCAGTGTGATTGATTCGCATCGCCCATTTAGTCAGTGTCTGCAGGGTTCTGAGCTGATCGGGTAGCTCGTGCAACATGCCGTGGCCCACACCCAAATAAGCGCTGGGAACCTGCCCGGTGATACACAGCACCGGCGCGTTGTGCGCGGTGCATAAGGCAGCGGTGGTGTTCAGCACACCCGGACCGGGTACCACGCAATAGGCCCCCACCTTGCCAGTGGATTTGGCATAGCCATAGGCCATATAGGCGGCGCCTTGTTCATGGCGGCTTACGTAGGTTTTTATCTGGTCCTGGTATTGCTGCAGGGCGTCAAACAGGTGATAGGTCTGCGCACCCGGGATTCCGAACACGGCCTCCACGCCATGTTTAATCAGGGTGCGGACAATAGCTTCTGAGCAGGTGATGTTTTCCATGCCCGGTATTGTCGCTCATCCGCACGCGGATGTGGAGCACTGGCGCTATTTTTCTCCGTTACCGGTCGAGCAGCAACAGGGTATATTCACGTGCCCCACCTCTGGCGCTATGCAATACCAACGACTGGCCCTAGCCTCGGCCCCTGTTGGCAGGTTACTCTGCGCGGCTGAATCAAGCCAACTCAAGAGCAGGAGACCGCCATGCCAAGAATGACCCCCAGTGAGGCCTTTGTTGAAACTCTGGTTGCCCATGGGGTGACCGATATTTTCGGCATCATGGGCTCGGCGTTTATGGATGCAATGGATATCTTCCCGCCAGCCGGCATCCGTTTCATTCCAGTGGTGCACGAGCAGGGGGCGGCGCACATGGCGGATGGCTATGCCCGTGCCAGTGGTCGGCACGGTGTGGTCATTGGTCAGAATGGCCCGGGTATCAGCAACTGTGTGACCGCCATTGCGGCGGCCTACTGGGCGCACAGTCCAGTGATCATGATCACGCCAGAGGCGGGCACCATGAACATGGGCCTGGGCGGCTTCCAGGAAGCGAACCAGCTGCCGATGTTTCAGGAGTTTGTGAAGTATCAGGCTCATGTGGCCAATCCGGCGCGTATGGCGGAACTGACGGCACGCTGTTTTGACCGCGCCATGGCAGAAATTGGCCCAACCCAGTTGAACATACCGCGCGACCACTTCTATGGCGACATTGACGTTAACATTCCGCAACCGCAGCGGCTTGATCGCGGTGCGGGCGGTGAGAACAGCCTGGCCGAAGCCGTTGAACTGTTGGCGCAAGCCAAGAACCCGGTGATCGTGTCCGGCGGTGGTGTGATTATGGCTGACGCGGTGCAGGAAACGATTGCCCTGGCCGAACGCCTTGGTGCGCCAGTGGTTAACAGCTATCAACACAATGATTCCTTCCCGGCCAGCCATCCGCAGTGGTGTGGCCCGTTGGGTTATCAGGGCTCCAAAGCCGGCATGAAACTGATTTCCCGGGCCGATGTGGTGCTGGTGGTGGGTTCGCGGTTGGGGCCGTTTGGCACCTTACCCCAGCACGGTCTGGACTACTGGCCAACCGACGCCAAAATTATTCAGATCGATGCCGACCACAAAGTACTCGGTCTGGTGAAGCCGATTTCCGTGGGCATTTGTGGTGATGCTAAAGCGGTTGCCCTGGCGCTAACCGCAAGGCTGGCCGATAAACAGCTTGCCTGCGACGCCACCAAAGAGCAACGCGCGGCCGAAATGGCCCAGGAAAAAGCCACCTGGGAAGAGGAGCTGGACGGCTGGACCCACGAGAAAGACGACTACAGCCTGGACATGATTGAAGAGCAGGCCAACGAAGACGGTAACTGGCTGCACCCGCGTCAGGTACTGCGCGAGCTGGAAAAAGCCATGCCCAAAGATGTGATGGTGTCTACCGATATTGGCAATATCAACTCGGTGGCACACAGCTACCTGCGCTTTGAGCGGCCACGCAGCCTGTTTGCGCCGATGAGCTTTGGTAACTGTGGTTATGCGCTGCCGACCATGATTGGTGCCAAAGCGGCCGCGCCTGAGCGCCCGGCAATTGCCTACGCCGGGGATGGTGCCTGGGGTATGAGTATGGGTGAGGTGCTGACGGCGGTGCGTGAAGACCTGCCGGTAACCGCCGTGGTATTTCACAATCGCCAGTGGGGTGCCGAACAGAAGAACCAGGTGGAATTCTATGGCCGTCGCTTTGTCGGCGGCTTACTGGACAACCCGAGTTTTGCCGATATCGGCAAAGCCATGGGCGCCGAAGGCATTGTGGTGGACGATCTTGAGCAGGTCGGCAAAGCACTGGAGCAGGCGGTCGACTGGCAAATGAACGGCGGCAAGACCACGGTCATTGAAGTGATGTGTACTCGTGAGCTGGGTGACCCGTTCCGTCGGGATGCGCTGAAAAAACCAGTACGCTTCCTGGATAAATACAAAGACTACGTGTAGATGTTGGATGGCTGGGCGCAAGCGCCCGAACAGCAGGTCTCGGTGGCCGAGGTATTCGGCTTCGAGTCAGAGCTTCGGGTGCCGGCTTTTGCCGGCGCCAATGAGTACGTGCCGGCTATTGACCCGGCGTACTGTTTCGACCGCGATACAACATTGGCGATTTTGTCAGGCTTTGTACACAACCGCCGGGTACTGGTGCAGGGTATGCACGGCACTGGCAAATCCAGCCACATTGAGCAGATTGCCGCACGCTTGAACTGGCCATGCGTGCGCGTCAATCTGGATGGCCACATCAGCCGTTTTGATCTGGTTGGCAAAGACGCCATTGTACTATGTGACGGCCAGCCGGTGACCGAGTTCCAGGAAGGGATTGTTCCCTGGGCGTTGCAACGCCCGGTTGCTCTGGTGTTTGATGAGCTGGATGCAGCCCGGCCCGAAGTGATGTTTGTGATTCAGCGCTTGCTGGAACGCGATGGTCAGTTCACTTTGCTGGATAATAATCGAGTATTACGTGCCCACCCCTGGTTCCGTTTGTTAGCCACTGCCAACACGGTTGGCCTGGGGAACCTCAGTGGCTTATACCATGGCAGCCAGCTGATGAACCAGGCCCAGCTGGACCGCTGGAACGTGGTTGCCGCATTAAATTATCTTCCAGTAGAGTCGGAGCAGGGGATAGTGCTGGCGAGAGTGGCAGAAATGAATACCCCCGAAGGGCGGGAAACGGTTCAGGCGATGGTGCAGTTTGCGGGTCTGACCCGCAATGCGTTCAAGGCCGGCGATCTCAGTACATTGATGTCCCCACGCACGGTCATTTCCTGGGCTGAAAATCTGCAGATCTTTGGCCGCCTGGACAGCGCACTGCGCTTTGCCTTCCTCAACAAGTGCGACGACAGCGAGCAGCCTCTGCTTGCGGAACTGTATCAGCGCTGCTTTGCGCGCGAACTGCAAGCAGCGGATGATGAGTGCTGAAACGCCCCACAAAGCGGCGCTAAGCCGTGAATTGTGCGCGGCCAGCGTGCGCGCACTGGCCGCAGCACCTGAGGCACACTTTCGTGCCGACGTGTTACAAACCAGGCAGCAGCGCCTGGCCGCGCCTGCTTTTCATCCCGCACTCAGTGCGAGCTTGCCGGTTGACCGTCGGGCATTGGTGGATGCGCTGTCGCTCAAACTGAAACACCACAACAGCCAAGTTCATGCCGAGTATCGGCCCGACGCGCATCTGGCTCGGCGTGTCTACGATCTGCTTGAACAGCTCAGGCTGGAGTCACTCGCCAGCCTGTCGGGCAGCCGCGTTAATCTGGATGCAAGCTTTTGCCGTTGGTGCCTGCAGGTGCAACAGTCAAGCCTGTTGGAAAAGCACGTTGGTATATTGCTGTTCACGTTGGTAATAGCGGTTCGAACACAGTTGCACCGCGAGGAGGTTCCGGAGGAAATCGACGGCTTGATCGAAGCCACCCGAGCGGCCCTGGCAAGTACTTGCGGAGCCGATATCCAGAAGTTGCGCCAGCAAACTGATCAACAAGCCGCATTCGCGCAGCTTGCTGCACGCATCGCTGCGACCGTTCAGTCTATGGTAAAGAACAGCGAGCTAACAGCGGAAGAGGAGGCGCTCAGCGATGCTGAACTGCGCAGTCTGAGGGAAGCCGGTATCGCACTGTTTGACGCCGATGATCCGGCCGATTGCGGTCTGGCCAATGTCGGCATAGCCGGCAGTGCTGGTCAGGGTGAAAGCACTGCTGGCTACCGAATTTACTCAACCGAGTTTGATCTCCAGGCGAGCATTCGACGTCTGGTGCGCAAGGAAAAACTTCTGCAGCTCCGTGAGGAACTTGACCTGACAGTGAAACGTTCCAGTATCAATCCAGGTCGCGTTGCCCAAATAATGAGAGACGCCCTGGCAGGCCCGCGGTATGGGCGATGGCAATCAGGCGAGGACCTTGGCTATTTGGACCCGGCATTAATGACTCAAGTAATCAGCAATCCCTTACAGGACGCTGTGTATCGGCGCGAGCACTGGTTCGCGGCTGTCAACAGCTATGTCAGCATTCTGATCGACTGCTCCGGTTCCATGAAGCCGCACAGTCTATGGTTGGCAACGCTGGCCGATGTGCTGAGTCGGGCCTTGTCACAAGCCGGTGCCGATTGCGAAGTGCTTGGCTTCACTACGCGCAGCTGGAACGGAGGCAAGCCCTTTAAGCAGTGGCAGGCCGCGGGGAAGCCGGCCAAGCCCGGTCGGGTGGCGGAGCGCTGCCATATCGTATTCAAGGAAGCGGACCAAACCTGGCGACAGGCGCGGCCACAGCTGGCCGGTTTAATGAAACAGGATTTGTATCGCGAAGGCCTGGACGGTGAAGCCCTGCAATGGGCTTGGCAGCGGGCCGCCGCCAGCACCCGACGGCGGCGTATTATTGTGGTGATATCGGATGGCTCACCGATGGAGTCAGCCACGGCAATTGCCAACGATGAGGATTACCTGGACGCTCATCTGAGCGAAGTGTCTGATGCGGTCCAGCAAGCCGGGGGCACGGCGCTGTGTGCGCTCGGTTTAGGGCTGGATTTAAGCGCCTATTATCGCCATAGCCTGATGCTGGATCCCGAGCAGTGCATAGGCCTTGCGACCCTGCGAGAGCTGGGCGAATTGTTTACGCGATTGGCCAGACCCTAAGCCGGCACCGCCAGCATCGCCTCGACACCACCATCCACCGGCAATACAACGCCATTGATAAAACCGGCATAGTCCGAAGCCAGAAACGCAGCAACGTGGGCAATATCCTTCGGCTGGCCCAGCCGGCCCATGGGTTGGGCGGCACTGTAGGCATCCACTCCGCCTGGGCGGGTTTCCAGCCAGGCGAGCATGCCGGCACTTGCCGCAGCCGGTGCAATCGCATTGGCCCGAATACCCTGCTTTCCGAACTCTATCGCTATGCTGCGCATCAGGCTGTTTACACCGGCTTTGGCGGACCCGTATACCGCCAAGCCGGGAACAGCCGCACTACCTGCTCCCGAGGTGGTTGTTAGAATAACGCCACCGCCATTGGCGATCATATGCACCAGTGCCTGCTTGCTGGCGTGATACACTGCATCGAAGTTCAACGCGCGCAGTCGGGTATATTCTTCAGCATCTATATCGAGCATTGGCGTAGGGAAGGAACCACCGGCATTATTGAACAGCACGTCGATGCCTGCGTATTCTCTGATGCAGTAATCAATCATCGCCGTCGCCTGGTCGGCATCAGTCAGATCGGCGACCAGGCTTACCGCTGAGCCACCGGATGAGGCAATACTGTCAACCGTGTTCTGGACCGACTCGGCATTAATATCCACGGCGATCACTTGTGCATTGAGCTGAGCAAACAGCGCTGCGCTGGCCCGCCCGATGGCACCACCTGCTCCAGTAACAATCACTTTCTTGCCGCTGAAATCGATGTTCATGTGCAGCTGTCCCCCTTGAGCGAATGCAGGTTGTAAACCGGTATCGTAAAAGAATACTGGAGTTATTGCCCGGAATGCTATATGGTTAAGAAATCGATCTACGTTAAGCCTTCCTAAGTTACCTTTCCGCGCCCGTGGATACGCGTTCTAAGTCATAGCTACACCAAGATTGTTTCGTTCGCTGCAGCCGATTAGCCTGCGGCATTGTTAAATATGGAGACGTTATGTCTATTGGAACTGTAAAATGGTTTAACCCCACCAAAGGGTTTGGTTTTATTCAACCGGAAGATGGCTCGAAAGATGTGTTTGTACACATTACTGCCGTCGAAAAATCGGGTCTTGGCAGCCTGAACGAAGGCCAGCGCATCAGCTTTGATGTCGTTTCGGAGCGTGGCAAAACCGCTGCGGCCAACCTGCAGGCTGTATAAAGCTGCACCCTGCACGAACCGTTTCGACGGTTCGTGCATTTACCCTCTCTCATTTCTTCATTCAGCAGGGCGGCCAATGATGGCTAGAAATACCCACTCATTTGCCAAACGTCAGCGCGAGATTGAAAAGAAACGCAAAGCTGACGCCAAGCGCGAAAAGCGACAGAACAAGTCCCAGCCTCAAGAGCCGGACACTCCCGCGCAACAGTGATTTGTTCGTGGCCCTGTTTGCCAGAGCGCCAGGCTTTTATAGCAAGTAGCTATATAGATAGCATTTTATATTCCAATACAAACTGATACGCCTGGCGTAGACTGTTGCTGTGTTATTCGAAAACGCACTAAGAAGCAACGCCATGCACAGCGCACCCGCACAGCAAACCACAAAATCTTCCCCCAGCAAGCCGCAGGGCCTTCGTTTGGTTAAGTCTTCGGCGAACTGTGATGCGCGCAGGAAAAAGGCGCAGAGCTACGATTTTTCCGGTATCGCCGGTTAAGCGCTGACAGGAAGCTTGCGCGGAACTGCAAAGAATTTCCACTGGGCCCGCGCTCAGACCAGATAGCCGCCCGCCCGCGATTGAGCTCAGTCCTGCACCAAGCCAATAAAGCACGCTATTTGTTTAACTGTTGGAGCTGTTCATCGCTCAGATTTGCGCCACGCTGCTCAGTCTGGTGCAGGGTGCGAAACGCTTCCCACATCACGCCGTCCGGGTCCGCTGTCCAGCTCTTTTCGGATTTGTGGTAGCAACAGGTGGTCACGCCTTCCGGCAGGTAGGGGGCTTCGGCGGTTTGCAGACGGTCGAATAGCTCTTCCAGCTCCTCTTCCGTCTCAGCCTGAATGCCAACATGGCTGAACCCGGGGGCTCCAGAGCCGGTCTCCACCACAAAGTTGACGCGTGGGTCGTCCAGCATCCATTTTGCGTAGTCGGCTTGCAGTACGCTAGGCTCCGCGGCAAATAACTGGGTATAAAACGCCACCGAGTGGTCCAGGTTTGCGGTGGTAAAACTGATATGCAGGCGTTTCATCGGGTTCTCCTGTTTGTTGCTGCGGGGGTGCGAGTACCACCACAGCAGTCTTCGGTTAAATAATTCAACAGCGCTTCCATGCGCTCAAAATTAGCGGTGTAGATAATCGAGCGGCCTTGCTTGCGCGAATCAACCAGGCCGGCTCGGTGCATCTCTTTGAGATGGAATGACAAAGTGGACGCAGCAACCCCCAGGCGAGCGGCAAGGTTGCCGGCGGCGAGGCCGCCGCTGTGAGGGGGTGAAGAATGTGCTTGCGCCAGCTCGCGGAAGACCGCCAGGCGGGTTTCCTGGGCCAGAGCAGTCAAGGTCGTGACGAAGCCCTCGAGGGATCTTGTTTGGTCTTTTAATTCCATAATTCTATAATAATAGAAATATGGAAAAATAGAAGACTGTCGCGAGTCGTTGACGGATTCGTTATAATAACTTTTAGAAATTAGCTTAGAATTTTTGAGAATAATCGTCCGCAGACAGTTCTATAGCGGCCATTTCGGGATCCGCCATGTCCAGTACAGAGCACGTCATAAAGGCTTCTGACGACCTGCCACAATTCGAGAATCATGACCAGCAGGAGGTCAAATACAGCACCTGCTATATGTGTGCCTGTCGTTGTGGCATCAAAGTGACGGTCGAAAACGATCAGGTTCGCTTTATCCAGGGCAACCCCAATCATCCGGTGAATAAAGGTGTGCTGTGCGGCAAAGGTAATGCCGGCATTATGAAGCAGAATTCGCCGGCGAAGCTGCGTGTTCCGCTGTTGCGCAAAGCAGGCAGTGAGCGTGGCGCGGCCGAATTTGAGGAAATCAGCTGGGATCGAGCCTTGGATATCCTCACGGAGCGTTTGCAGCGAATCCGCGAGACCGACCCGAAGAAGCTGGCGTTTTTCACCGGGCGAGATCAAATGCAGGCGCTGACCGGCCTGTGGGCCAGCCAGTTTGGTACTATCAATTGGGCGGCACACGGTGGCTTTTGTTCAGTCAATATGGCCGCCGCAGGCTTGTACACCACAGGCCACAGTTTCTGGGAGTTCGGTGAACCGGACTGGGACAATACCAAATACTTCATGATGTGGGGCGTGGCGGAAGATCACGCCTCCAATCCGATCAAAATTGGTCTCGAGAAGCTCAAGCGCCGCGGCGCAAAGTTCGTGGCCATCAATCCGGTGCGCACCGGCTACCAGGCCATTGCAGACGAATGGGTGTCGATCAAGCCCGGCACTGATGGATTGCTGGCGCTGGCCTTCGTGCATGTGTTGCTCAAACATCGCTTAATTGATGAGGAGTTTCTGGTTCGCTACACCAACGCCCCACAGCTGGTGGTGCACGCGCCGGGTAGCAGTGAACACGGCCTGCTGCTGCGCAGTGAAGACGGCCGCCCGGTTGTGTGGGATATGGTCGGTGAGCAGTTTACAGGCGCGCACGATCCAGATGTATCACCGGCCCTGGTGGGTGAATACCAGACGCCGGATGGTCGAACGGTGCATACCGCGATGCGTTTGATTCTGGACAAGTACCTGCAACCGGAATACAGCCCCGGGCAGGTGGCCGAGCGCTGTGGTGTGGCTGCAGAAGATATTGAACGCATGGCCCTGGAAATGGCGCAGGTTGCCTTTCAGGAAAGCATTCGCATTGACGTGGAATGGACTGATTGGGCCGGTCGTACCCACGATCATTTTATCGGCCGTCCGGTATCCATGCACGCCATGCGTGGAGTGTCAGCGCATTCCAATGGCTTTCAAAGCTGTCGGGCCTTGCATTTGTTGCAGGCATTGCTGGGCAGCATCGATTGTCCAGGCGGGCACCTTGCCAAGCCTCCATACCCCAAACATATTCCGCCGCACATCAAACCGGCGCGCACCAATCAGCCCAATACAGCGCTGGAATCGCCACCACTGGGGTTCCCAACATGTCCCGAAGATCTGCTGGTTGATGACCAGGGTAAGGCGCTGCGTATCGACAAAGCCTACTCCTGGGACGCGCCGCTGGCGAGTCACGGCATGATGCATATGGTTATTCACAATGCGGTCAAAGGCGACCCTTATCCTATCGATACTCTGATGCTGTTTATGGCCAACATGGCCTGGAATTCCAGCATGAACACCGCACAAACCATGGAAATGCTGCGTGCCAAGGACGACAATGGCGAATACAAAATACCCTTCATTGTCAGCTGCGACGCCTTTCATTCGGAAACGGTAAACTATTCTGACCTGGTTCTGCCGGATACCACCTATTTGGAGCGTTACGACACGATCTCCATGTTAGATCGGCCGATATCTGAGCCCCACGCGGCCTGCGATGCCATTCGCCAGCCGATCCTCGACGCTGGCAGAGACGTGCGCGCCTGGCAGGAGGTTATGGTTGAACTGGGCGGTCGGCTGGGCTTGCCGATATTTATCAATGAAGATGGTAGCCGCGTCTATAAAGATTATAAAGACTTCATAGTCAATTACGAAAAAGCGCCCGGTATAGGGTTTCTTGCCGGGTGGCGAGGAAAGAATGGTGATGAACACCTGGTAGGCGAACCCAACCCAGAACAATGGGAAACGTACATCGACCATGAGTGCTTTTTCGAATATAAGTTGCCGGAAAACATGCGTTATCTGCGCCACGCCAACCGGGACTATCTCGAGTTTGCTCAACGGGCCGGCTGGGTTGGCAGTACCGAGCAGATTGTGATTGAGCTTTATTCGGAAACTCTGCAAACCTTCCGGCTGGCCGGAGAGGGCTTATACGCGGGGCCAAAGCCACCGCTAGCACCGCAGGCGGAGCGCCTGGCAACCTATTTTGACCCCTTGCCGTTTTACTATACGCCGCTTGAGCAACAACAACTGGAAGCGGGCGAGTATCCATTTTACGCAATCAATCAGCGGCCCATGCACATGTACCATTCCTGGGATTCGCAGAATGCCTGGTTACGCCAGATCACCGCGCAAAACTATCTGTACATGAATCGGGCGCAAGCCGAAGCGATGGGGATTGCCGACCTGAGCTGGGTCTGGTTGCGCTCGCACAATGGCCGAATTCGTGTGCAGGCCAAGCTCATGGACGGTGTGCAAGCCGACACCGTGTGGACCTGGAATGCCATCGGTAAGCAGGCCGGTGCCTGGGGACTGTCGGATGACGCGAACGAATCGTCACAGGGTTTCCTGATGAACCATCTCATCAGTCAGTCTCTGCCAGAGCAGGCATCGCAAAGTAACTCCGACCCGATTACCGGCCAGGCGGCCTGGTATGATCTGAAGGTGGCAATTACGCCAGCTGCCGCCCACGAGCAGGGCAGTTGGCCTGAGTTTGTTGCTTTACCACCATTGCAGTTGGCCCAGCGCGCCGCTGACGAGATCAGTTATTCCAGCCACGACAATGTCAACCTGGTACGTTCCAATGCGGACATTCTGCGCAAGGGTGGTCTGTCATGAGGCTGGGGTTGGTTATAGATCTCGACACTTGCGTCGGCTGCCATGGCTGTGCCACAGCCTGCAAGCAATGGAATACCTCGGGCACCATTGGGCCGCTGTCGGATACAGCGCCATACGGTAAAGACCCGGACGGTGCCTGGTTGAATCGCATTCGCACCTTTGAGGTCGAAGAGCAGCCAGTCAGCAAGACCGTGCACTTCCCAATGTCCTGCCTGCATTGTGAGAAGGCCGATTGTGTAACCGTGTGTCCGACCGGCGCGTCGTACAAGCGCGACGAAGACGGCATCGTACTGGTTGACCAAGACAAGTGTATGGGCTGCAACCTATGCGCCTGGGCCTGCCCTTATGGGGCGCGCGAACTGGACCCGGTGCAGGGTGTCATGAAAAAGTGCACGCTCTGCGTTGACCGTATATATGACGAAAACCTGCCGGAGGCTGAACGCAAGCCGGCCTGTGTGCTGACCTGTCCGACCAGTTCCCGCCTGTTCGGGGATTTTGATGACCCGAATTCTGAGGTCAGTCAGGCGGTGCGAGCGCGCGACGGGCAAGACTTGATGCCGGAGCTGGGCTATGCACCCACCAATCAATATCTGCCACCGAGACAGCCGGTGGAGGTGTCGGTGCATGCGGTGGAGGAAGAGCAGCCCTTTACAGTGAAGGGCTGGATCAACAAAATGATTGCCCGGTAAGCCCTATGCACCCTGCGTTCTCTGTTCTGCTGTTTACTGTCACTTCCGGATTCGGTTACGGCTTTATGATCATACTGGTGATGGCCCAACTGTTCGGAGGCAACCCGTTTGCCGCACCGCAGGCGTACTGGTTGAGCTTCGCTGTTGCTCTGCTTTTAATGACAGTCGGTTTGCTGGCGTCTACATTCCACCTGGCCAATCCGAAGAACGCCTGGCGTGCTTTCAGCCGATTTCGAACGTCGTGGCTTTCGCGCGAAGGAGTACTTGCCTTGTTGTACTATCCGCTTGCGTTGATCTACATTTTTGTGCTCTGGCGTAACTCCTGGCAAACGTCACCGGTCGTGTTATTGACCGGAGTATTGTGCATTGTCATCGCCGGCTTGCTGTTGCTATGCACGGCAATGATTTATGCCAGTCTAAAGACCATTCCGCAGTGGCATACCCGGCTTGTTCCGGCAGGCTTCCTGATTTTCGCTGTACTCAGTGGCTTGCTATTGTTTAATCTTGCGCTGACCTCGGCGGGTCAGGCAGTGGCAAAAGGCTGGCTTTGGGGCACGGTTGCACTCAGTGTGCTGGCGGCCGTATTCAAATGGTATTACTTCGCTTTTGTTGGCAAACCTTCCCGCTCAAATATTAATACTGCTACCAGCTTTACTGAAGCGCGTGTGCGGCTGCTGGACACTGGACACTCGGCTCCCAACTTTCTGCAGAAGGAGTTCATTTACGAGGTTGGGCCGAAAACCAAAACCCTGGCGCGACGCCTGGTGTTGTTAATGGCCTTTGCAATGCCCGCTTTGTTGTTGTTTGCGCAGATGAATCTCGCGGGCGGTGGGCTGCCTCTGGCATTGCTGGCTGTGGTGTCTGCCTACCTGGGTCTATTGCTGGAGCGCTGGCTGTTCTTTGTTGAGGCGCGGCACGTCATTCGTCATTATTATGGCGCTTGAAGATGGTCATGGTGACTGGTTTTGATCACCCCTGATCTTCGACTGTTTCCCGCATTAAGCTGGTTGCATGATGTCAGTAGGGTTACTTTGCGTGCCGATTTGTGGGCGGCGCTGACGGCCGCTGTTCTGGTACTTCCGCAGTCCATTGCCTTTGCAGCCATTGCAGGAATGCCGGTAGAACACGGTTTTTACACGGCGATTATCACCCCAATCTTTGCTGCGCTGTTCGGTTCTTCGCGGCATATGATTTCCGGGCCCACCACGGCAATATCCGTGCTGGTGTTTGCCAGTCTGTCAGCCTCTTACTCGCCCGGGTCGGCAGCGTACGTGCAGGCGGCCATTACACTGACGCTGATGGCTGGTGTATTTCAGTTTGCGCTGGGCCTGTTGCGCATGGGCAGTATAGCCAGCTTCGTGTCTCCTTCAGTTATGCTTGGCTTTATCACGGGTGCGGCTGTGATTATTTTTGTCAGCCAAATTCCCAATGTGCTCGGGATAGAAACCCGCGGCAGCGAAACTGCAATAGGGGCAGCCTGGGAAATAGGGACTCATCTGCGTGAAGCCAATTGGCTCGCCGGGAGTATAGGCCTGGTGAGCTTTTTGGTAGCGTTGGCTTGTTTGTTATGGGCGCCGAAATGGCCAAACTATCTGTTGGCCCTGGCTGCAGGAACCGTCATGCTGATTTTCATGCCAGAGGCTGACGGCCAGGTAGTGACAGTGCCGAGTATTCCGTTGAGCCTGCCCGCGCTGGCTGTGCCCACGCTAAGCCTGGACGATATTCGTCTGCTTGCCCCGGCCGCTTTTGCGGTGGCGCTGGTGGGCTTGCTGGAAGCCACCGCCATTGCCCGTAGTCTGGCACTGAGGTCCAATCAGGACGTGAACGTGAATCAGGAATTTGTTGGCCAGGGTGTCTCAAATATGGTCGGCAGTTTTTTTTCAGCGTACATGGGCTCTGGTTCATTCACCCGCTCGGCGGCCAACTTCGATGCGGGCGCCCGCACCCCATTGGCGGCCATTTTCGCATCCTTGTTCCTTCTGCTGATTGTGCTGGTGCTTGGCCGCTGGATTCAGCTTATTCCAGTTCCTGCTGTTGGCGGGGTAATACTCTTGGTTGCGATCCGCCTGATAGCACTGGATCACATCAAGCACATACTGACGACCAGCCGTGGTTCGAGTGCGGTCATGACCATCACGTTCGTTGCCAGTCTGCTGGTTGGTCTGGAGTTCTCCATTATTATTGGTGTGATCGTCTCCTTGAGTCTGTACTTGCGCCGTTCAGCGACTGCGTATCTGGCCATGGTCGCACCGGACCCAACCACAGAACGTCGCTACTTTCGCAATGCGCGTGCGTTCGAGTTGGATGAATGCCCGCAGCTGGCTTTTGGCAGGTTGGACGGCCAGCTGTACTTCGGTTCGCTGGACCACGTAAGACGCCAGTTGCGTAAACTGGAAAGCGAGCACCCGGAGCAGAAAAACCTGCTGTTGCTGATCAAGAGCCTTGCTGATATTGATATGCCGGGCGCTCAGTTGTTGATCGAAGAGACCCGGCGACGCAGGCAGCGCGGTGGTAAACTGTACCTAACGTTAAGGCGACGACAAATCAGCGACAAGTTCCGCCGCTTCGGTGTACTCGACGAGGTCGGTCAGAGTAATGTGTTTGCCAACAAGGGCGAGGCAATCGCCTGCGTTGTGCCCACCTTGGATCAGTCGATATGCGCTCGCTGCGACAAACGTATCTTCAAGGAATGCCCGCCACCGCCTGACGAAGGAGAAGTCGATGCACAGCATGCTGAGCAAGCAAGCAGTTGAGTGTCCCGCCGGCCTGTTAGCTCGGGCCCAGCGAGGCCAAAGAGTGCGCACCGCAATCGTCAATGCCGGTGCCGAGTTGCCTATGCAAAGTGCGCAGCTGGCCGAGCAATACGGTCTGATAGAGCCCGTTCTGATTGGCGATGCCAGCGCAATCAAGCGCTTTGCGGGCGAACTGGGCTGGGACATCTCTGAGCATGCGGTGCTGGCGGCTGGTGACGAGCAGGAAGCCGCGCAACTGGCTGTCGACCTGGCGCGCGATGGTATGGTCGCATCGCTGATGAAAGGGGATATACACACTGACAATCTGTTACGCGCCGTGTTACACCGCGACCATGGATTGCGCACTGAGCGGCGCCTGAGTCATGTGTTTCATATGACTCTGCCGGGCAGCGACGACGCCCTATGTATTACCGATGCTGCGATTAACGTGCTGCCGAACCTGGAAGTTAAGCAGCACATTGTTCACAATGCGGTCGAGCTGCTGCACCGGCTGGGCAATCGCTGCCCGAAAGTGGCCTTACTGTCGGCAACAGAGCAGGCGAGCGACGCCATGCCATCCAGCATGGATGCAGCCGAGTTGACACGCTGGGCCATGCAGGGGAAATTTCCCGAGTCGCAGGTGTTTGGGCCGCTGGCCTTCGATAATGCGGTGTCCGAAGAAGCGGCACGCCTGAAGGGCATAGACAGCCCGGTAGCCGGCAACGCCGAATTGCTGGTGGTACCCAGCATTGAAGCGGGTAATATGCTGTTCAAGCAAATGGTGTATTTTATGAGCGCTGCAGCGGCCGGTATTGTGCTGGGTGCCAAAGTGCCGATCACGCTGACATCCCGCGCCGACCCGGTGGCTGCCCGGCTGGCGTCGATCGCGCTGGCGGCCGTCTACGTAAAATCCTGAGGAAGAGGCTATGAATCGACTGGACAACAAGATTGCAATCATTACCGGTGCAGCGCAGGGTATGGGTGCCTCGCACGCACGGATGTTTGCGGCAGAAGGGGCAAAAGTTGTGTTGACCGATGTGCAGCAAGAAGCCGGTCAGTCTCTGGCCGACGAGATTGGCGAGCAAGCCGTATTCGTAAAGCAGGATGTATCCAGCTCTAGCGACTGGGATGCCGTGTGCGCCGTTACAAAAGACCGCTTTGGCATACCCAATGTGTTGGTCAATAACGCCGGACTGTATTTTATTGGGCAAGTGGATGAGGCTGATCCGGAGCAGGTTAAAAAACTGCTGGAAGTCAATGTGTTCGGCGCCTGGCTTGGTATCAGCAAGCTTGCCCCTTTAATGCGCCAAGCGGGTGGTGGCTCGATCATCAATCTGTCCTCACTGGCTGGTATGCGCGGCATTCCGTGGCATGCAATTTATGGCGCGTCAAAATGGGCGGTGCGCGGGCTGACCAAAACAGCGGCCTATGATCTCGGAGGCGAGGGTATTCGGGTAAACGCGATTCTTCCCGGAGCAATCACCAATACCGGCATGTCGGGCACGCTGGATGAAGATCAATTGGCCGCAATTCCAATGCATCGCAGCGGTCAGCCTGAGGAGGTGTCTCAGCTGGCGGTGTTTCTCGCGTCAGACGAGAGCGCCTATATTACCGGCGCTGACCACGTGATCGATGGTGGGCGATCTCTTTGGTAGGTCGCCTCTCAATGCCGGTGAAAGCGGTCGAATAGCCGGGCTTCCAGATGGCTGAAATCTCTGGCCACAGAGTACAGCACTGGCACAACAAACAGCGTGACAAAGGTGGAGAATACCAGGCCCCAGCCAATCGCGAGCGACATTGGGCTAATCATCGGGTCGTAACCACCGAGTCCGTAGGCGGTTGGCAAGACGCCGCCCAGAGTGGTTAATGTGGTAACGAGGATAGGGCGTAAGCGCTCGACCACGGTTTCTATGATGATTCTGTCTTCTTCATCGTCCCCACGTTTGATGTTGTTAGCGTGCAAGCGCCGGTGTACAGCATCGACCATCACAATCGCACCATTGACAACCACGCCGGTCAGGCCAATGGCACCCAGCATGGCAAACATCGACAATTGCTGCCCGTGCAGAAAGAAGGTGAAGATCACGCCGGCGATTGCAAATGGAATAACGCTTAAAATAAACAGTGCCTCCAACAAGGAGCCCAGCATTAGCCAAACGACCAGCGCGATCCCTGCAACTGCGATGATTGCGGCAGTAGCAATGCCACCGGCTGTGGTTTCTGTTTCAACGGCTTCCCCGCCCATTTGCAGCGTCAGGCCGCTCTGACCTTCAAAGCGGCTAAATACGTCGCGTTTCAGTTGCTGGGAGAAGGGCAGTGCCGTCAGCCCGCTCTCCGGGGTAAAGCTTGCCCGAATTGTAGCGGAACGTTCACCGTTACGATGGTAAATTCGAGTCAGAGCCGGTTTTTCAACTGGCGTGACGATATCGCGAATCGGTATCAACTGGCCATTGCGATTTGCCACCGGTATATCAAGCAATCCGTCCAGATCGCCTCGCGCGGCCGGCTCAAATTGCACCCGTAGTTTGGTAATGTCATCCAGGTCACGGTGCTCACTTGCTTCAACCCCGTAAAACGCGATATTCAGGGTGCGGCCAACGGTTGCGGCATCCAGACCGCGCATCGCAAGTTTGTCGTAGTCCAACTGCAGATCAATCTGTGGAGCGCCTGGTCGCTCGTCCACGTCGATTTCAATGACACCGGGTGTTTCGCGCAGATAGGCCGCAATCTCAAACGCTGCCGTGCGCCGCAGATCATCGTCGTTCGATAACACATGAACGGTAACGGGCTGGTCGGTGGGGGGGCCAAAGTAATCTGATTGATAAACCGCGCGAACACCGGCTGGTAAGCGCAGCTTGCGCTGAAAAATCTGTATCCATTCGGCATTGGTAAATTCACGCCCGGCTTTTTTAAACTGAATGATGACCAGTGCTTCATGGCTGGCTTCACCAATGTCTTTGTCCGAGGAGCTGGTATTCTGATGACCGATGCGCGCACTGACCAGATCAAGTTCATCGTCGGCAATGCGCATGATCTGCTGTTGAATTACCCGCACTGAGGCCTCGGTTTGTTCCAGCGGTGTTCCCAATGGTTTGCTGAGTTTGATGTATAGCCGGTCAGCGTCGTCTTGCGGGAAGAGTATGAAGGGTATCATCGGGCGAATAACGGCCATAATGATCACAAACACGGCAACGCTGATGCCGATCACAATCAGTCTGTGTTGCATCACCCAGCCGAGCGCATTGGAATAAAGCTCTTCCAGACGCCGTAACCAGGGCCTTTTCTGCAATTCGGAACCCACGCGCACAGTGGACATGTGTGCGGGCAGGATAAAAAATGATTCCAGCACCGACACCAGCAAGGCAATCACAACCACCGCTGGCACTTGCCAGGTGATTTTCCCCGGTAGACCGCCAATCGATAACATCGGCGAAAAAGCCAGCACAGTCGTTAAGGTGGCCGCTGTTACCGCTGGCATCATTTCGCGTGTGCCTTCCAGCGCGGCCTGCCTGCCGGGCAGGCCCTGTGCCTGCTTAAGGGCAATGCGTTCGGAGACAACTACCGCGTCGTCAACAATCATACCGAGCACTATGATAAACGCGCTCATGGACATCATATTCAACGACATGCCGGACTGACCGAACAGCGCAATCGAACCGAGAAACACGATGGGAATGCCAACAAGAATCCAGATGGCCGGTTGCAGGCGTACAAAGTACACCAGCACGCAGCTAACCAGTACAATCCCCATCAGGCCATTGTTAGCCAGCAGGTTAAGCCGGTTGCTGATGATATAAGATTCGTCAGCAACAAACCTGTATTCAACACCGTCTGGCAAGGTGATATCTTCCATCACCGCTTTCGCCTGAGTTGTGGTGTCAATGATATCCGCCTGCTCACGCTTACTGATTGCCAATGTCAGGCCGCGCTGCGCACTGTTGTGAACGCGCAGATTATTGTCTTTACGACCGGATTCTATACGGGCAATATCGCGTACCCTAAGTACTCCGCCGTTCACGCTGGCTTTGAGTATGGTATCCGCGACTTCCTCAGGCTCGTTGTAGCGACTCCACATAACGACCTGCTGCTGGGCATCAGCACGTTCCAGAAAACCACCAGTGCTGGATATATTGCGGGCATTGATGGCCTGGACGATAGCATCGAGGCTGATGTTGTGAGCCTTCGCTTTGGTCGGATCCACCAGTACCCTAACCTCGGGTTCCGGCAGGCCGATAATGTCCACATCCGAAACGGTGTCCAATTGCTCGATACGATCTTCCAGATCTTCGGCAATATCGATCAGCAGGCTCATCGGGCCGGTGAGCGCCAGCTCAATCACCACTCCTCTGGCCGGGTTCAGGTGCACAATGCTGGGCTCATCTTCCATTTCCGGAGGGAAGTCATTAATTGCGTCCACCGCATCCCTGACATCCTGTTCGGCTTCCTTGATCGCCGCACTGTCGAAGTCATCGTACAGATCGACGGTGGTGAACGAGCTGTTATCTGAAATTACTGTGTGGTAGTCATCGATGCCTTCAACGCCGTCCAGTGCTTCTTCGATGGGAATCGTGACCTTGGTTTCCACATCCATGACCGAGGCCCCGGGCAGGCGCGCAGACACCCATAAAATCGGCGTGTCGAAGCTGGGTAGAAACTCTCGCTTGAGATTGCTGGCGGCGATCAGACCGAGGCCCACCATCGCAAAGGCAATCACATTTACCAGCAAATGGCGCTCGATAAAAAAAACAAGAATTCGCTGCATGAGTTGTCTGGCTAATTCTCAACGACAATTACGCTGGCGCCGTCCTGCAAGGCGAACTGTCCGTCGACCACCACCTTGTCTCCAACTTGCAGCCCAGCTAACACCTGGGTGTAATTGCCTACGCGAAGGCCGGGCTCCAGGCGCTGCATCTGCGCACGCGGCCCGCCCTCCGCGGTGTCGATCAGGCGATACACATAATAATCCGAAGCACGCTGAAACAGTGCTACCGACGGAATGGCCAGCACGTTGGCTGTTGCATTGTCGGCTACGCTGATGTTTGCCACCATGCCATCGCGCAGGGTGCTCAGCTGTTCTCCCTCCAGCCAGATTTCCAGCGGGTAACTGCCAGTCGTCGGGTCAGCAATACGCCCGATACTTTGTACCGTACCATCCAGGGCCTGCCCGCCACCGCCCTGAACAATCAGGTGGGCCAGATCTCCCTCGCCGACGCGTTGTGCTTGTTGCGCCGTGACACCGGCTATAACGCGCATTTTCGAGAAGTCAGCCAGCATGGCCACTGGCTGGCCAGGGTTGATGAAATCCCCTTGTTGGACATGAACCCGCTCAATTCGGCCGCTGAACGGCGCCCGTACGACCACATCGCGCAGGGACTCAGTGGCCGATGCCAGCGCTGCGCGGGCCGCTTGTCGCTCCGCGACCGCGCGTTGCTCCGAGAACTCCAGGTCTTCGAGCTGGTCCTGGCTGATAAAGGATTTTTTGATCAGGTCGCGGCCGCGTTTCAATTCCGCCTTGGCTGACGCCAGGGCCACATCGCGTGCTGCTACATTGGCCTGCAACTCCCGCTGGCGCTGGCGCAGCAAGGTGGCGTCAGCCTCAATCAGAGGGTCCCCCTTGTTGACCTTTTGCCCTGGCTCGACCAGGCGTTGTACAACCTGTCCGCTTACTTCAGCGGCAACTGTGGATTTTTTAAAGGCTTGCAATGTGCCGGTAAGCCGAATGGCCTCGGCTAAAGAACGTTGCTCAGCCACTGCGACAGACACCGGAACCGCTGTCCTTGCGAGGCCTGTCTGGGTACGTTGCTCTGTATCTGAACCCTCATCGGTGGCGCAACCGGTCAACGCCACCAGCAGTGACAGTAGCAGTAACATTACTCGCGAGACAGAACGGAACATAGGATGAGATCACTCAGTCAAGAATCGGGCTGGACACGACCGGTAATGCTTACCGGGAGGACAAAGCCAGCGCAGCGGCGCATAATACCATCGTGCGCAGGGGGCAGTTGAGTCAGCACAGGCCAGCGTGGGTGCGCAACTGCACTGCGTTCGTGCGTTGGAGCACAGAAGGAGTTTATCATGAGTCATATAAAAATCAGCCGTTCGCATAACCTCGGACATGGTGAGTGCGAGCAGCTCGCTGAAGAGCTGCTGGACCGCCTCGTGGATCATTACGGTGGAGCGGTCAAAAAAGATCGCAACACCTTTCGGTACTCACACCGCAGTGGTATGAGCGCCGTCGTGGAAACCGGTGAGGATGCGCTGGACATCGCTATCAGGCTGACCATGATGACCCGCGCATTTGGGCCGAAAATTGAGCAACAGCTGAATCGTATTCTGGATGAGCATCTGGGATAGCGGGCCTGTATATAACCAAGCCAAATTTGCTTATAAGCAATAATTCCTTTAAGTTTAAAATAATATGTTTTAAGCTTAAAATAATTATTGATTATCAAGAGCATCACAGCATGTCAGCAAGCAAACCCTCGATGAGCATGGAAAGGTCAGGCCCTTTGGCAGATATGGCCAGCATGGCTGAAGCGAAAAATCTTTTCCTTGAACGGGTAACCTGGGTTCACCACTGGAGTGAGGGGCTGTTTAGCTTTCGCAGCGAGCGGCCGCAGAGCTTTCGGTTTCGTTCGGGTGAGTTCGTGATGATAGGCCTGCAGAACGACTCCAAACCGCTGATGCGTGCCTATTCAATCGCAAGCCCGAACTGGGAGGAACATCTGGAGTTTTTTTCGGTGAAAGTGCCCGACGGGCCGCTGACGTCACGGCTACAGCATATTGAAGTGGGCGATCATATATTTATCAGCAAGAAACCGGTTGGTACATTGATTGTGGATGCGTTGGCGCCTGGCAAGCGCCTGTTTATGATCGGAACGGGGACCGGACTCGCACCTTTTCTGTCGGTACTGCGTGACCCGGACACCCACGAACGATTTAGCGAGATAATCGTCACGCACACTGTGCGCGAAGAGCAGGAGCTCGCCTACCGTGAATTCCTGGAAACAGAAATTCACGATGACGAAATTTTTGGCGAAATGTTGAAAGACCGCTTTACTTATTATCCGACTGTCACTCGAGGTGAGTTCAAAACGCCAGGAAGAATCACCGATCGAATTCGTGGCGGCGAATTTGCCGAAGACCTGGCGCTTAACAATAATCGTTTTGACCCTGAGCACGACCGAGTGATGTTATGCGGCTCACTGTCCTTTAACAAGGAAATGGAAGCTCTGCTGCAGGAGCATGGTCTCCACGAAGGGCATAACTCAGCCCCGGGAAGCTATGTGGTTGAAAGGGCCTTTGTGGGTTAGCGGCCTTGACGCCTGCTGCTGATTTCACCCGAAGCCAGTTTTTGCTCATACTCCTTCAGGCGTGCTTTCAGACTGGGTGCCAGAAAGTACAGGCCGAGAATATTGGGCACGCAGATGACAAATACCAGCGCATCAGAGAAATCCAGTACCGCGCCCAGTTGAATGGATGCGCCAAGTACAATGAACAGGCAGAATACTGCCTTAAATCCCAGATCAGCACCGCGCCCTTCACCGACCAGATAGGTCCAGCCTTTCAGCCCATAGTACGACCAGGCCAGCATGGTGGAGAATGCAAAGAGAATGCCGGCAACGGCGATCAGGTAGGGTGACCAGCTTATATTGCGCTCGAATGCAGCCGAGGTCATTGCAATACCGTCCAGCCCTTCGGTGAAGTTCGGGTCATAATAGAAAGTGGTTACGATGACCAACGCGGTGATTGTGCAGATAACAACCGTATCGATAAAGGGTTCTAACAGGGCAACATAGCCCTCAGTGATGGGTTCATTGGTGCGCACCGCAGAGTGTGCAATCGAGGCTGAGCCGATACCCGCCTCATTGGAGAAAACCGCTCGCTGAAAACCAATAATCATCACGCCCAGTGCGCCACCGGCAACGCCATCCGCACTGAAAGCCCCGCTGATGATGGCCTCAAAGGCAAACGGAATCGCCTCGTAATTCATGCCGATAATGATCAGAGCGCTGGTGCAGTACAAGCCGGCCATGAACGGTACAATCTTTTCTGCGACCCGCGCGATACTCTTGATACCGCCGATGATGACCGCTGCCACGGTGCCGGCGATAAGAATACCGAACAGCCAGCCTTTGTCGCTGAACCAGCTACCGTCCATGCCGCCGGTAACGTTCACAAACTGCACATAGGCCTGGTTGGACTGGAACATATTGCCGATGCCCATACAGCCAATTACGATACCAAGCGCATAAAAACGGGCCATGCCTTTGCCAAAGCCAGCCATGCCGCGCTCGGCGAGACCGCGCTCCAGATAGTACATGGGCCCGCCGGACACCGTGCCATCCGGGTTTTCGCGGCGATAATGCGTACCCAGCGCACATTCGACAAACTTGGTCGACATTCCCAGCAGTCCTGCCAGAATCATCCAGAAGGTGGCACCCGGGCCGCCCATAGAGATCGCGACTGCCACCCCGGCAATGTTGCCAACGCCTACGGTTCCGGACACGGCGGTGGACAGCGCCTGGAAGTGAGAAACCTCCCCTTTATGGTTCGGGTCCGCATAGTCGCCTCGTACCAGGCGTACAGCGTGGCCGAAGCCACGCACATTGATGAAGCCGAAGTAGAAGGTGAAAAACAGCGCCCCGCCTACCAGCCATAGCACCACCAGCGGCAGCTGGGCGCCGAATACCGATATTTTGAAAAATATAATGCTGGAAACCAGCGTGGTTAGCGGCTGCACAGCCGCATTGATCATTTCGTCCACTTCGTGTCCCTTACGTGTTCTTGCTTATTCTTCAGGAGGCCGCAATCTTAGCGTCCCTGGATGATCGCGTCGAGGACAAGCGTGTGCAACTCCTCAGGGCTGGCTTGTCGCGGGTTGGTTGCTGCCGCGCTGTCCAATGCTGCTTTGGTGGCTATTTGCCCGGCCGATTCGGTGGCAACGCCAATTTCCGCCAGCGACCGGGGAATTTGCAGGCGGTCCAGTAAGCCGCAGACAAATTGGTACAGGTCCTCGAATGAGTCGCCCTGGATTCCCATCGCTCGGTTGATGGCCGGTACTTTGCCAACAATTGTGTCCCGGTTGAAGCGCAATACTGCGGGAAGGACAATCGCATTCGTCAGGCCATGGTGGGTATCGTACTCGGCACCTACCATATGGCTGATGGCATGCACCAACCCCAGGCCCTTCAGAAAGGCGACACCAGCCAGGCAGGAACCAGCCAACATGCCGCCACGCGCTTCCAGGTGGTCCGGCCGCTGAGTCGCGGGGATAAGCCAGGCGCTTATTAATTGAAGGCCTTGCAGTGCAATTCCATCACACATTGGGTGGAAGCCGGGTACACAATACGCTTCGAGCGCGTGTATCAGGGCATCCAGCCCGGTCCATGCCGTCAGGTGTTTCGGCAGGCCGGTACACAATGCCGGGTCCAGCAGCGCTGCTCGGGGGCGAAATTGCGGGTGCCAGATACAGAGCTTCAGCATGCGCCCCGTTTCAGTGATCATGGCGGTGCCTTCGGTTTCAGCGCCCGTACCGGCTGTGGTTGGAATGGTGATCAGAGGCGGGAAGGGCGTTTGCCCACTCACATCGGGAGGCGGGCTTTCATATTCGAATGCCCACAAGTCAATACAATTATTGGCTGTCAATGCGATGGCTTTGCCACCATCCATACCGCTACCGCCACCAACAGCGATCACGCCGTCGTGCATGCCCTGCAGAAAAACCTGCTTGCCTTGTGTTTAAATGGCCGATCACAAGAACAACAACACCTGCCCACATGGCTGAAATACTCACTGTTGCCGTGGCTGTCATTCTGGTCACCATTTTTCTGCTTGCCACCTTTTGGCGAAATATTCGCTGCCAGGGTGAACTGCCGGTGGGCATTTACACCTTTCTGGCTATCTTGTTTACTTCCGGCCTGGACGTCGGCTTGATTATGTTTCCACTGGTCGACTACAAGCTATTTGCGACAGAAGCAGTCTACGCCTTTACCAATCCACTGGCTCTGGAATTTGGCTTTTGGTGCGTGTTGGGCTGGGGTTTTTACTTTCTGACCACCTTTTATTTTTGTGTGCTGGAGCCGAAGCTCAAGCTGTTTGAGATCCCCATGATTAAGTGGGTAAACGACTTGGTCATTCTTGGAACCTGTGGTTTTACTGCGTATTTGTTTTTCTTTTTTCTGCCGGACTATGTGCCAGGGATTAGTTTGCCAATGCGCATCGCGCTGCTTGGCGTGGTCATTCTTCTGGCTGCTGTCTCCAGTACCCATATTCGCTACGTGAAGTTACTGAGCGTGGCATCGACCTGGCTGTTCTTCGCATTGATTGCTGGGCTTTGGTTTCGCTCAGGCATGGGGCTGGGTGGTCTGCTGGACACGGCCACGAGTCTGCGTGGCTTTTTTGAACACCTGCATCGCTTCGTCACACCCATCAGCGATTATCATCAGTTCTATTTGTACTGGTGGTTTACCTGGAGCATCATGATCGGCCAGTTTGTATCGCGCTTTGTGGGTGGTATCAAGACCTGGCAGTTGTTAACGGCCTTGTTGATTGTGCCGGCCATCCCGATGGCGCTGTGGTTTACCGTGCTGTATTACTATTTTAATAACGGCATTGTTATGAATGATTTCTGGCGGTTCGCCATGGTGTTTGTCGGCGTGGTGTTCGTAATCAACTCGCTGGACTCACTGATCCGGCTCTACACCCGCAATGTCGGCATTACCATGGACCGCCTGGGCACTTTTTCTTACATCGCTGCAAACTGGTTGCTGCTTGCCGCATTGGTTTGGCTGTATCAGTACACCCCGATGCAAATTGAATGGTTTGGACTGGTCGTTGTGGGCATCTACGCCGCAATCTATTGGCTGGTTTACCAGCGGCGCAGGCTTCTGACCACGGGAGCGGCCAGCGTATCCGCAAGCGCCAACTAGGGCAGCTCTGAAAAATACCCAATGCCTCTGCGCAACCTGTAGCGTAGCGTGGCTAGGCGCGTGCCGCAGGCCAAGGCTGGTTGTCCTTGGCAAGGCGCGCAACGAAGTCACGGCACGCTACAGGCCGCGCCCTTCGGGGCTTCCAGGCGAACCCAGCCTTTTCGTTGCAAGTTCTCGACTTACCACCAGTAAGCCTTCCAACTCGCGCCTCAACTCTGGATTCGCCTGGAAGCCAGAGGTATCGGGTATTTTTCAGAGCTGCCCTAGAGACGGTTCATACGCACCAGGCGTCCAGGCCGAGCCGCGGTTACGGTATCCTGGTCGACCACTTGTTTGCCGGACACGAAAGTCGCGCGATAGCCAGTCACGCCTTGTAACAGGCGCTGACCGCCGGCCGGCAGGTCTTGGATCATTTCCGGAATACCCAGCGCCAGTTTCTCATAGTCGATGACATTGATGTCGGCTTTCAGGCCAGGTGCCAGCCGCCCACGGTCATGCATGCCCAGGTAATCGGCACCGTCGGCGGTAAGCATTTGAATGGCTCGACTGAGTTCAATGCCAGGCTTCTTCTGACGTACGCGGTCACGGGTCCAGTGGCTGAGCAGGTAGGTTGGAAAGCTGGCATCACAAATGGTACCAACGTGCGCGCCTCCGTCGGATAAACCGGGAATAGCGGCCGGATGCTGTAGCATGGTGTACACGTTGTCGTAATTCATGTCGGTGTAGTTGTAAATCGGGAAGTACAATAAGGCCTTGCCGTCTTGCTGCAATAGGATGTCGTAGGTTTTTTCCCACACGCTTACGCCTTCCGCAGCGGCCATGGCCGCGACGGAATCTTCCTTACCCTGTTCGTAATCCACGACCCCATTGCGCGCGAGCTGAAAGTGTTTCTCTGCCAGTGAGTCGTATTGCTCAATCAGTAAGTCGGTGATGGGGGGAATGGATGAACCTGGGCCGGATAACTTCACCGGCTGCTCGGCCAGCATTTTCTGCTTGAATGCCGGGTCCCGCATGATGGCCACCCGGTCAGCCAACGGTTGGTCTTTTATTGCCAGATAACTGGGAAAGGCCATCAACGGGTGGAAGGTGCAGTCCAGGCCGAGGAATACCCCAATGGCTCTGGGTGCCACCTGCAGGCGAATGTCCAGGCCTTGCTGATTCAAGCCCTCTACGCGCTGCATAATCTTGCGCCAGTCATCGGGAGCGAAATCCCGTTGCATCAGTGACATCGAGGCCTTGTGACCAGGCGCGGCGCGAAAATAGGCCTCCATCAGCTCGAATTCGTAGTTGAAGTTATCCTCGGGGCGCACCATGTCAAAGTCGTTAACCGCCTGCAGTACCCCATAATCCAGGCCTTGAAACGCGCTGGCAATGCCGGCCAGTTCCGCCTTGCCCGCCTCGCTGGCCGGCGTCCAGTCGCCGTCGGCGGACTTGTGCAGGTCACTGCGCCCGGTGCTGAATCCAATGGCTCCGGCTTCCAGCCCTTCGCGCACCAGGTTGCGCATGCGCTCAATATCAGCCTCGCTGGCCACCTCGTCAAACACCGCGCGGTCGCCCATCGCGAACACCCGAACCGGGTCGTGCGGGATCAGGGCGGCAAAATCAATGGTGTGGGGAATGGCGTCGATAGCGTCCATATACTCCGGAAAACTCTCCCAGCCCCACTGGATTCCTTCGTGTAACGCAGTGCCCGGTATATCCTCAACGCCTTCCATCAGACGAATCAGCTTGTCGCGGTCTTCCTCCCGGCAGGGTGAGAAGCCCACGCCGCAATTACCCATGACGGCGGTGGTCACTCCATGATTGACTGAGGGTTTCAGTTCTTCATCCCAGCTGATCTGGCCATCGTAATGGGTGTGCACATCGACAAAGCCCGGGGTTACAATCGCCCCGTCGGCATTGATTGTCTGGTGCGCGGCGCCGTTGCAATCGCCAAGTTCGACAATACGCCCGTTCTGCACAGCAACATTGGCTCTAAATGGTTCTCCGCCGCTACCGTCATAAACCAAACCGCCTTCAATTTTGAGGTCGTACATTATTGGGGCTCCATTGTAGATTAGATTCTGGCGATATTATCGCACGGGATAAAGCCGTTTTTAAGCTGCGTCTGCAGCAATCGCCTGAATGCGGGCGACCATGGCTTTTAAGCCATTACCGCGAGCGGAGGATAGATGCTGGAGTAAATCCAGTTCAGCAAAATAGGCTTCGATGTCGAAGTCGAGAATGTGCTGCGCGGTCTGATTGTTATAGGCTGCCAGTACCACGCCGAGCAGGCCTTTCACGATAAAGGCATCACTGTCCATCAGGAATTCCAGCTTGTTGCCGTTGAATGCAGGTTCTATCCAAACCTTGCTCTGACAGCCACGAATCAGACGATCTTCGGTGTGCAACGCGTCCGGCATGGGTGGAAGTTCCTTGCCGAGGTCAATAATGTACTTGTAGCGTTCTTCCCAGGTGTCGAAAAAGCCGAGGGTGTCAATAATGTCCTCGGCCGTGATGCTGTGGCCAAAAGGGTTATCGTCTGACATTCAGAAGAACATCCCGGTTTCGAGCTGTGCTTCCTCCGACATCATCTCCCGGCTCCAGGGCGGGTCGAATACCAGTTCCACAGCAACCTCACGAACATGCGGTACCTGGGCCACCCGGTACTCCACATCGCCCACCAGAACCGGGCCCATGCCGCAACCGGGTGCTGTCAGGGTCATGGCAATGGCGACTTTCTTGGTGTCCTGATCGATGTCAACCGAGTAGATCAGGCCGAGGTTAACCAGATCAACGGGAATCTCCGGGTCGTACACGGTGTGCAGAGCTTCCCAGACCTGGGTTTCACTGATTTCGCCATTGCTTGGGACGTCGAATTCCAGACGGGTAGGCTCGAATCCCAGGGCGTCGGCGTCAGTGCCGTCTACCCGAACCATATTACCGTTGTAAACTACGGTGTAGTTACCGCCTAACGATTGCGTTAAAGTTACGAAAGTGTGGGCTGGAATAGTCACCGGGTCGCCAACCGGCACCAGGCGACCCGGGCAATCGCGCGTGGTGGTGATCAGCGCTCGTTCTTGTGCACTCATTCGCAGTGCCGCCTAGTTGATGCTGAAGCTTTCGCCACAGCCACATTCAGCAGTAACATTAGGATTTTTGAACACCAGGGTACGGTTAATGCCTTCACGAGCGTAGTCGATTTCCGAGCCGCGCAGGAAATTAACGGCCTCACGGTCCAGAAATAGGTGCACGCCGTTGTCCAGCGCAATGACAATGTCGCCTTCCTGGGATGTTTCCACCTCCTCAACGACGTACTTGAAACCGGTGCAGCCACTTTCCTGTACGCTGATGCGCACGCTGTCTTTGGTCGAGCCATCCAGGCTGCTGCGAAAATGCTCCGCAGCGGCCGGGGTGACCGACACCAGTTGCTCGTTAATATCAAAGGTTTCTACGGTCATCACTTCACCTCTAGCTGAGCAGTTGAACGGCCTTGTCGATGGCGGTAAACAGGCTCTCCACGTCTTCCATCGTATTATAGATGGAATAGGACGCCCGCACCGTACCTTCGATTCCATAGTGGGCCATCAGGGGCTGCGCGCAATGATGGCCGGTGCGCACAGCCACACCTTGCTGGTCCAGCAGCATGCCCAAATCGGCTGCATGTATGCCATCAATCACAAAGCTGAAAATTCCGGCGGCCTGTTGCGGCTGGCCGATGCGACGCAGGCCGGGAACTTCTGCGGCGCGTTGTAGCGTGGTCTGCAACAAGGCATGTTCGTGTTCAGCGGCGGCCGCCCGATCCAGCCCGTTCAGATAGTTGATTGCGGCCGCAAATCCAATCGCACCCGCTATATGTGGGGTGCCAGCTTCAAACTTAAAGGGCAGGGTGTTAAACGTAGTGCCGTCGAAGCTGACCCGGTCGATCATTTCACCACCGCCGAGGAAAGGTGGCATAGCGTCGAGTATTTCTTCACGGCCCCACAGCGCGCCGATTCCGGTCGGCCCGAACACTTTGTGGGCTGAGAAGACATAAAAGTCGCAACCCAGGGCCTGCACGTCCACTGGCCAATGCGCAACGGCCTGAGCCGCGTCGATCAACACCAGCGCACCGGCGGCATGGGCGCGCTTAATCACGGTTTCAATCGGGTTGACCGTGCCCAGGGCATTCGATACGTGGTTGAGCGCCACCAGTCGAACCCGTTCATCGAGCAGTTGGTCGAAGGCGTCAAGATCAATATCACCACTGTCGAGAATGGGAATGGGAACCAGTTGTGCGTTGCGTTCGGCGGCAACCAACTGCCAGGGAACGATATCAGCGTGGTGCTCGAGTGTGGGCACCAGTACTTTGTCACCAGCCTGCAGATTGCTGCGCCCCCAGCTGTAGGCTACCAAGTTGATGCCTTCGGTGGTGCCACTGGTCCAGACCAACTGCTCCGCTTTGGGGCTATTGATAAAATCGGCCAGAGTTCTGCGGGCGCCTTCAAACGCCTGCGTGGCCCGATCTGCGAGGGCGTGCGCACCGCGATGCACATTGGAGTTATCACGGGAATAGTAGTTGCCGATCGCATCGATCACGCACTGTGGTTTCTGGGTGGTGGCGGCGTTGTCAAGGTAAACTAACGGCTGGCCATTGACCTGCTGCTGCAAAATCGGGAAGTCTGCCCGGATCTCGGCAGCGTCGAACACTGGCGCTTTATTGGCAGTCGCTGGCTTCATACCAGGTGCCTAGTTAAATCCGGGTCGGCGCTGAACTGCTGCGCCAGCAGCGGGCGCAGGTAATTGCGCACACTTTCATTGCCAATATTGTCAACCAACTCATTAATAAAGCCGAAGCTCAGCATGACTTCCGCCTCATCTTTGGGTACGCCACGGGTACGCAGGTAGTGTAGGCTGGTTTCATCCAGTTGGGCCACGGTAGCGCCGTGGGCACACTGTACATCGTCGGCGTAAATTTCCAGTTCGGGCTTGCTGTTCACCGTAGCCTGGTCACTGGTTAGCAGGTTCTTGTTGCTCAGCTCGGCGCGGGTCTTCTGTGCGTTCTCATGAATGTGAATACGGCCATTGAAAACCGCGGTGGCCTCATCGCTGATGATGCCGCGGAAGGCTTCGTCGGTGCTGCAGTGCGCTACGGCGTGCTCAATGCAAGTGTGGTAGTCGATGTGCTCTTTGCCGCGAGGAAGGTAAATGCCATTCAAGTCGCAGTGTGCGCCCGGGCCAACGTATTGCACCACCAGGTCGAGGCGCTTCAGGTCGCTGCCGAGCGCCATATGGAAGGCATCTAAGCGGCTATCGCGCGCCAACAGGGCGTGCACCCCGCCAATGTGGGTTGCCTGTCGGCGCTCCTCATGCAGACGCAGATAAGCCAGTGCCGCATTATCAGCGAGAATCAGCTCAGTAATACCGTTTGTAAAGGCCTGGCTACCATCGGCACTAATGAATTGCTCAATTATTTCGGCCCGGGAGTGCTTGCCGGCCAGCACCAAAGTGCGTTGATTGATGTTGAAAGCAGCAGAGCATTGGCTGCTAAACCAGACCAGTTGCAGTGGTTCGTCAATGATTGTATCGGCGGGAATATCCAGCAGCAGCCCGTCCTGCAGGGCGGCATCGTTCAGGGCGGCAAATATATGCTGCTCGCCATTCAGCGCTGTGCCCAGGTGTTCACGAATTCGTTCAGCCTGCTCGGCGCTCGCGTCCTGGAAGCGCACGACATCTATATGGCTGTCGCAGTGACTGAGCTCAGCACTGTAGTTGCCGTCTACGAAGACCAGGCGATTGCCGGCTAATTGCGGCAAGGTCATATCGTCAGGCAGCTGCGCACTGGTATCTGCAGCGTGATATTCCTGTTGCAGCGCCTGCAAGGAAGTGTATTTCCATTGCTCGGTTTTGCGGTCCGGCCAGCGGCTGGCTTCCCAGCGTCTACGACCATTGCTGAGCACGTCGCTAAGCCAGGCTGGTGCCTGCTTGGCGGCAGTATCCAGGCTGTGTTGCAGAAACTCACCCATCAGGCAACCTCATCCGCCACCCAGGCATAGCCGCGCTCTTCCAGCTCAAGTGCCAGGCTCTTGTCGCCAGAGCGGACAATCTTACCGCCGGATAACACATGCACAAAGTCCGGCTCAATGAAATTAAGCAGGCGCTGGTAATGCGTCACCAGAATAAAGGAGCGGTCTTTGTTTCGCATGCTATTGACCCCATTGGCAACTACCTGCAGGGCGTCGATGTCCAGGCCGCTGTCGGTTTCATCCATGATCGCCAGCTTCGGTTCCAGCAGCATCATCTGCATTAATTCGTTGCGTTTCTTCTCGCCGCCGGAGAATCCTTCGTTCACGCCACGTTTCAGAAAAGCTGGATCCAAATCCACTATTTTGCTGGCTTCGCGGGCCATTTTCATAAACGTGACGGCATCCAGTGCCGGCTCACCCCGCTCTTTGCGCGCGGCATCCACGCTGGCCTTCAGAAACTCCATATTGCTGACGCCAGGAATTTCCACCGGGTACTGAAAGGCCAGAAACAGGCCCAGGTGCGCGCGTTCCTCGGTTTCCAGTTCCAGCAGGTTCTGGCCGAGAAACTCCACCGAGCCGGAAATTGCTTCATAGCCCGGCCGGCCGGCCAACACATGCCCCAGGGTACTTTTACCAGACCCATTAGGTCCCATAATGGCGTGTACTTCGCCGGGGTTTACCGTCAGGCTCAGCCCATTCAGAATGGTTTTGCCGTCTACACTGGCGTGCAGGTCTTTAATCGATAACATAACTTCTCCAGGCTTAGCCAACCGAGCCTTCCAGGCTGACTTCCAGTAATTTACCGGCTTCCACGGCGAATTCCATCGGCAATTCTTTGAACACTTCCTTACAGAAGCCGTTCACAATCATGGACACGGCTTTTTCCGCATCCAGCCCGCGTTGCAGGCACAAATAAAGCTGGTCGTCGCTGACCTTGGAGGTGGTGGCCTCGTGTTCGATAACCGCCGATGGGTTGCGACTTTCAATATAGGGAAAAGTGTGCGCCGCACAGCGGTCGCCAATCAGCAGCGAGTCGCACTGGGTGTAATTGCGTGCGCCGGTGGCCTTTGGGCTCATACGCACCAGGCCTCGATAAGCATTCGAGCTTTTACCGGCTGAAATGCCCTTGGAGATGATTGTTGAACGGGTGTTCTTACCCAGGTGGATCATCTTAGTGCCGGTGTCGGCCTGCTGAAAGTTATTGGTCAGTGCCACCGAGTAGAACTCGCCAACGCTGTTGTCGCCACGCAATATACAGCTGGGGTACTTCCAGGTGACAGCGGAACCGGTTTCCACCTGGGTCCAGCTGATTTTTGCGTTGGTGTGCGCGACCCCGCGCTTGGTGACGAAGTTGTAGATGCCGCCCTTGCCCTCGGCGTCGCCGGGATACCAGTTTTGTACGGTGGAGTATTTGATCTCGGCATTATCCAGTGCCACCAGTTCCACGACGGCCGCATGCACCTGGTTTTCATCGCGCATGGGCGCAGTACAGCCTTCCAGGTAACTGACGTGACTGCCTTCATCGGCGACGATCAGCGTGCGTTCGAACTGCCCGGTATTCGCTTCATTTATTCGGAAGTAGGTGGATAGTTCCATCGGACAGCGCACGCCTTTTGGGATGTACACGAAGGACCCATCGCTGAAAACCGCACTGTTGAGTGCCGCATAAAAGTTGTCTTTGCGCGGCACCACGCTGCCCAGGTGCTTGCGCACTAAGTCCGGGTACTCGTGCACGGCTTCGGATATCGAGCAGAAGATAACCCCGGCCTCGGCCAGCTTTTCGCGAAACGTGGTTGCCACTGACACGGAATCGAATACCGCATCCACCGCCACACCGGCAAGCATTTCCTGTTCGTGCAGCGGAATGCCCAGCTTTTCGTAGGTCTCCAGCAGCTCCGGGTCTACCTCATCCAGGCTCTTGGGCCGGTCTTCCATGCTTTTCGGCGAGGAAAAATAGGAAATCGTATTGAAATCAATTTCCGGGTAGTGCACATGAGCCCATTCGGGCTCCGCCATTTCGCACCAGCTGCGATAGGCTTCCAGACGCCATTCCAGCAACCATTCCGGCTCGTTCTTGCGCCCGGAAATAAAGCGAATAACGTCTTCATCCAAACCAGGCGGTAGGGTATCTGACTCGATTTGCGTGACAAAACCGGCCGCGTACTCTTTCGCAATTGCTTCGTTGATCTGTTCCTGTGACATGCTGCTTACTGGCTCCGGGTGCCGGGTTTATACGTTACTGGCGACAATACGGTTCTCATCACCAGATGATTGGCTGGCCGTCAGCTGCTGGCGGGCAATGGCCTGCACTTCCTGGCGTTCCACCAGGTTGGCCAGGGATATATCACCCAGAAAGCTTCGAATCTGATCGCTAAGGTCCATCCACAGGTGATGCGTAATGCAGGTGCCGCCATGGTGACAATCTCCCGCCCCGCCGCACCGCGTGGCATCGGTGTCTTCGTTCACCGCGGCAATAACTTCTGCAATGCTGATAGCGGCCGCTTCCCGCCCCAGCAAATACCCACCTCCGGGCCCACGCTGGCTGCGCACAAGGCCTTGGCGACGCAGCTGTCCGAACAGTTGCTCGAGATAGGACAGAGAAATATCCTGACGCTCCGAAATGGCGGCCAAACGCGCTGGCCCGTTGGCGCTGTTCACGGCCAGGTCAAGCATTGCTGTGACCGCATAGCGGCCTCGGGTGGTTAAGCGCACGGATTACTTCTTGCTGAAACTGTAGCAACAGAATCGCATAACCTAGTAATTTAGTCAAGTATTAGCAGCGCTTGGCGGCGCGATGATAATCGTGAAGCGCATGAGCGGCAAGCGGATTAGCCAACACTCAAACCGGCTATTGACGCTGATCAATCTGCGGCGTCACATATACCAGCACAATACGGTCATCAATGGCAGGCTGGAATTGATGCATGAGCCCTATCGACGCATTGGACAGCAACAGACTTTATACCCGCACAGATCAAGCGCTTATTGCATCTATCAACACGCAGGTGGATGAGCAGGTCAGCTTTATTGATTGCCACCAGCGTGCAGCGGCCGGGTTGCAGTTTGGTATGGCCATGCCTGGCCACGGCTACAATATATTCGCGTTGGGGCAAAGCGGCAGCGGAATGTTGGACGCCGTACGACAGATGGTTGTTCGCGATGCCGAAGCCAAACCGACACCGAACGATCTCTGCTACGTAAATAATTTCCAGAAGCCGGAACAGCCGGTGCTGCTGAGTCTGGCACCAGGCCAGGGCCTACAGTTCAAGCAGAATGTGGACCAGCTGATCGAGGACCTGCGCAGTATTATCCCAGCAGCCTTTGACTCCGAAGACTATCAGGCCAAGCTCGGCGAGCTGGAGCATGAAATCGGTAGCCGGCAAGCCGACGCGTTGGAGGGATTGGGCAAAGAAGCGCAGCAGCGCGGCATCGGTATGATGCAAACGCCGGGAGGCTACGGTTTTGCACCTTTGAATAAGAAAGGAGAGGTGATCTCGCCGGAGGACTATAACCGGCTGCCGGAAAAAGAACAGAACGACATACAGGAATCGATAGGAGCGCTGCAGGAAAAACTAAAAAAGACCTTGCGGCAATTCCCGCAGTGGCACAAAGAGTTGCGTGACCAGGTTAAGCAGCTTAATAGCGAGACTGCGCGCATCGCCGTGAACAACTCGGTCAGTTCGCTGAAGGATAAATACCAAGCCTGTGACAGTGTGCGGCAGTACCTTGATGAAGTTGAGCGTGATGTCATCGACAATTTTGACGATTTTCGACCGACTGGTGATAGCAACCCGTTGTTACAGTTGCAGAACGGGGGCCGCCAGTCATTGCAGCGCTTTGCAGTTAATGTGCTGGTGGATCAGACTGGTAAGACCTGTGCCCCGGTCGTTCATGAAAGCCTGCCGACCCATGGCAACCTGATCGGCTGCATAGAGCACACGGCGCAAATGGGCACGCTGACGACCAACTTCACGCTGATCAAAGCCGGAGCCTTGCATCGTGCGAATGGCGGCTACCTGTTGCTGGACGCACGCCAGTTATTGATGCAGCCGCTTGCCTATGACAGCCTGAAACGAGCCTTGCAGGAAAACGAATTGCGCATTGAGTCGCTGGAAAGTCGCTTTGGTCTGATCAGCACGGTTAGCCTGGAACCGCAGGCAGCACCTCTGGATATAAAAGTCGTACTGGTTGGTGATCGTCGATTGTATTATTTGTTGAGCGCCTATGATCCAGAATTTCCAGACTTGTTCAAAGTCACAGCAGACTTTGATGATGATGTAGAGCGCAATGACGCCAATCGTGCCATGCTGATCAATACGATCGAAAAGCTCATCAGAAAGGAAAACCTGTTGCCATTCGATGTGTCCGGCTTGGCCAGGGTGATAGACCAGACCTCCCGTATAGCAGGGGACGCAGAAAAAATCACCACTCGCATGCGCAACATCGGGGAGCTGGTGCGCGAATCCAGTCACTGGGCAGCCAGCAATGCCCGCCAGACAGTAACAGCCAGCGACGTACAGCAGGCCATAGACCAGCAACAGTTCCGGGCGGATCGAATTCGCGAACGCATGCATGAACAATTTGCCAATGGGGTTGTGTTGATTGACACCGATGGCGAGTGCATAGGCCAGGTGAATGGCTTGTCGGTATTGCAGCTCGGCACTCTCAGCTTCGGCCAGCCAGCGCGAATTACCGCTACGGTTAGGCTGGGCTCGGGTAATGTGGTTGATATTGAGCGCGAAACCGAGCTTGGGGGGCCGATCCACTCAAAAGGTGTGCTGATCCTGTCGAGTTTTCTGGGCGCGCGATACGCGCAGGACCACCCTCTGTCAATTTCAGCCAGCTTGGTGTTTGAGCAGTCCTACGGCGGTGTGGAAGGCGACAGTGCCTCCATGGCAGAGCTGTGTGCGCTGTTATCGGTGTTGTCGCAGGTGCCGATTCAGCAGCGCTTCGCAATGACCGGCTCGGTGAACCAACGGGGGCAAATGCAGGCAATTGGTGGGGTGAATGAAAAGATTGAAGGTTTCTTTGACGTGTGCCGTGCCCGCGGTGAGGTGAACGGGCAGGCCGTCATCATTCCGGCAGCCAACGTACGGCATTTGATGCTGCGTGACGATGTGGTTCAACATGCTGAGCAAGGCTTGTTCAAGGTGTTTGCCGTCGAGCACGTCGATGAAGCCTTGGAATTACTGACTGGGATCGAAGCCGGACAGCCGGATGCGAACAATCTGTACCCGGCTGACAGTGTGAACGGGCGGGTTCAGGCAAGGCTGCGCGAGTTGGCGGAGGCTAGAGCACGTTTCGCCAGTAGGGTGCAGGGCAATGACAGGGTGCAGTCCAATGAACAGCCAGGATAAAACAGCCAGTCAGGCCAGTGTGCTGATTGTGGTGGATACCGCAGCACCGCTACAGCCCCTTTTTGAGCAGGCTTTGGCAACAGCCCGACGACTTGACCTTCAGGTGCAGGCTTTGCTGGTGGAAGACCATAATTTGGTACGCCTGGCCGAGCTGCCGTTTGCCACAGAGGTAGATCGTTATTCCGGGGTTGCCAGGCGAATTGAAAGAGGTCAGATAGACCGCGCTATGCGCCGTCAAACCCAGCGCGCCCAAGCGATGCTGGCGGATCTGGCGCGGCAGCACAGTGTATCGGTGGCGGCTACAACTGTTCGGGGTCAGTATTTATCCGAAGCGCTGGCGGCTGCACTAAAGGCCAATATTGCTTTTTTATACCGTCAAGGCTATCGACGGTTGCAAGGGTCCGGCTCACGCGCTGCTTTGGTGGCTGCCGCGGCGCCGGTGTGGCTCTATTTTGATGGCTCAGCCGATGCCGAGAAGGCCTTGCAATTCGGCTTGCAGTTGTGCGGCGCTAACCACAGCGCACTGAAGCTGATCATCCCCGCCGCGACCGATAAACGCTTCGCGGCGCTACGACAACAGGCCGAAGCGTTGATTCATGCAGCCTCAGCCGACCATGTACTGAACGAGAGCGTTCAGCTAAAACGGCGCCAACAACTCCCACGGCTGCTACGCGAAGAGCCACAATCACTACTGATTCTGGCCAGAAACAGTAAACTGGTGGCCAATCCGCAAGCCCGCAATACCTTGGATGAAATTACCGGTCCTGTGGTGTTGGTGTCGTAGATTGCCTGGGCACGCAAGCCCGTTCCCACCCCAGTTCCGAACATGGCACAATGCGCGCATAGGTGTGTACTTTAGGTGTTGGCAACGCCGCGGTTTGGGGTACAGAGCTCAAAGCGACATAGAACAAGAGGCAAACAATGCAAAACAACGCAGAGCAAATAGATTACTGGAACGGTGAAGCAGGCGAGACCTGGGTGATGCAGCAGCAGGTAATGGACGCAACCTTGCAGCCGGTCACCGCTGCATTGTTGCAAAAAGCGGCGGCGCAGCCTGGTGAGGTGGCATTGGATATTGGCTGTGGTTGCGGCGACACCAGCCTGGCATTGGCAAGTGCCGGGCTGCAGGTTCGCGGTGTGGATATTTCTCAGCCCATGCTTAACCACGCGCGCGGCCGGGCGCCTCAAGGAACCGATGTGGAGTTTTTGCTGGCGGATGCTTCAACGCATGGCTTTGAGCCGGAGTTTAATCTCATTCTGTCGCGCTTCGGCGTGATGTTTTTCAGCGACCCGGGAGCGGCTTTTAGCAATATTAGACGAGCCTCAAGAGCTGATGGTCGCCTGTGCTTCGTGTGTTGGCAAAGTCCTAAGGTTAATCCATGGGTTACTCTGCCAATGGCTACTGTTGAAGATCTGCTGCCGGACAGTGAGCCGATGGACCCGACTGCGCCGGGCCCTTTCGCGTTCGCCGACGCCGAGCGTTTGCAGACAATTCTGCAGCATGCTGGCTGGCAGGATGTGTCGATCGACCCCTTGCCCTGGGCCATGAAAATTGGCAACAACCTTGAACAGGCTGCAAATTTTGTCACCCGAATTGGCCCGCTATCGCGAGCAATCCGGGAGCTCTCCGAGGAAACCCAAGCGGCTGTCAGCGCACGTTTGCGAGCCGCATTACAGCCGCTGGAAGGTGAGTACGGCATCAGTCTGCAAGCGGCTTCCTGGTTGGTCACTGCGAGGAACGGCTGATGAAAGTGACTAAGGGCATGCTGCACCCGGACCTACAGAAAAGCTTCACCGCAGGCCAATGGATGGCAACGTTACTTAAACGTAAGCCCGTGATCAAATTGGCGAATCGCCTGGATAAACTGCTGATGCAGGGCAAAAAGCTGGCAAGTGTCGACTGTGAGGAAGTGTTTGTTCCCAGCAGTGACGGTAACTATCAAATTCGCACCCGTATCTATCGGCCCAAGGATATTACGGGCGATTTGCCGGCAATGCTGTATATCCATGGCGGCGGTTATATCATGGGTAGTCCGGAAACTGGTGGCGATGTCATTGAGCGCTTTATCGCGACCCGCCCCTGCGTGGTTGTTGCGCCGGATTACCGTAAAGCATATACCCAGCCTTTCCCTGCTGGATTCAATGACTGCTACGACACCTTGCTGTGGCTGAAAAATAATGCCGGCGTGCTGGGTATTCTGGAGAGGCGCTATATCGTTGCCGGCCACAGCGCGGGCGGTGGATTGACCGCTGCGGTGACCCTCAAGGCCCGTGACACACAGGATGTGGACATTGCCTTTCAAATGCCTATCTACCCGATGATCGATGACCAGCAACCCGATGATGCAGATCGTTACATTGAATCACCGGTGTGGGATACCCAGCTGAATGCCATCGGTTGGGGGGCTTACCTGGCTGACCTGCGCGCGCAGGGTGAAGACATACCGGCCTATGCCGCACCGGCCAGAAACCAGGATTACCGCGGGTTTCCGCCAACGATTACTTTTGTGGGCTCGTTGGAACCGTTTTATCAGGAAACCGAGGCTTACGTTGCTGCACTGCGGCAGGCAGATATTGCAGTGGCATACAAGTTGTATGAAGGCTGCTTTCACGCCTTTGAGCTGATCGGCAAAGGGTCAATCTGTGAGGAAGCGTTGACATTCACCTTTGACAGTTACGCAGAGTATTATGACCAATATGTTAAGTCCTGACGTTCAGTCAATCTGCAAACCATGGCGTGGTGGCTTGAGCGGGCGCTAGCGGCCCTGGCGAGAGCTTCTATAAGCAAGCCAGCAAGTCTTTACAGCCGGTTTGCTTTTGGTCTAAAGTGCGCCAGTCCTCAATAACTAATAACACACAGTTAAGGATCTGCATCATGTTAGCAAATGGCCGCATCAGGTTTTTGGCGGGCGCAATCGTCGTAACTCTTACCACTGTATCCATACAAGCCTTTGGCCAGTCCAGGCAGCTTGAAGAAGTGATAGTGACCGCTCAAAAGAGGGCTCAAAGCCTGCAGGATATCCCAATAGCGGTCAGCGCGATCACTGGAGAGGCGCTGGCGGAAATGAATATCGAGCAGGTCACGGATATTGCCAGGCTTTCCCCGTCGCTGACCTTTTCGACCGGTAACCAGCGGCAGAATACCGGCCTGCGCATTCGTGGTATTGGAACCAATGTGTTTTCTATTGGGGTTGAGCCCAGTGTTGCCGTCATTATCGATGAAATTGCTCAGGTGCAGTCGGGTCAGGCGTGGAGCAACCTGGTTGACATAGAGAGGGTTGAGGTGCTGCGTGGGCCGCAATCCACGCTGTTTGGCAAGAATGCTTCGGCCGGGGTGATCAGTGTAACCACCAAGGCACCCAGCGACGAACTCACCGGCTATGTTGAAGTGTCAGCCACCGATGACGATCAGGAAAAGATTGTTGGCTCATTGTCAGGGCCGTTATCTGAGTCGGTCGGTTTTCGCCTGTCGGCATTTCACAGCGACCATGAAGGCTATGCTGACAATCTGTTCACCGGCGAATTAACGAACCTGGTGGAAACGTCGGGCGTGCGGGGCAAGGTGCAATGGGATATTAATGAAAACACTGAACTTACTTTTACGGCTTTCTATTCCCAGGAGGACAGCAATTGCTGCGCATTGTCTTTTCGACAAATAGACCCGGCTGCGGCCTTATTTGGCGCAGTGCCAATCTCAGTGACCAACCCATTGACATTTAATCTTGCGAGCGAGTCAAACAACGCGGCAGAAAGAGACAATGATGCACCGGCAGAAGTGGAAGACACCGGCTTCAGTCTGCGCCTGAACTGGGGGCTTGGAGAGCATACCTTAACGTCGATTACGGGCTATAACCGCTGGGACTATGAGAACTCCGAAGACGTGGACTTTTCACCATTTGATATTCAGGCTGCATTTACCGGAGGCTTCTTGTCGGGTGGCCTGCATTCCCTTAGCACGACAGAAACAAGCTTTGTATCGCAGGAACTCCGTCTCAGCTCTCCTGCGTCGGACTCTTTTGAGTACCTGGTGGGCTTGTACTACGCAGATGCTGAAACCGACCGAACCTTTCAGCGGCCCTTGATTGTATCCGACTGGGCCGGCAGTTCTTCGACAACCAGCTATGCATTGTTTGGCCAGCTAACCTGGAAGTTCTCCGAGCAATTGCATCTGAATGTTGGCTTACGATACAACCAGGAAGACATTGAAGTTGAATACGTTGACAATGTAGCGGGTTCCCGCTTTGCAGGCGACGACGATGAAGATGCTATTCCAGGCAAAATTGCGTTGCAGTATTACCCCAGTGAAGAAACCATGCTGTTTGCCAGCGTAAGCAGTGGGCACAAGGGGCAGGCTTACGACATTTCTTCCGGCTTCAATCAGGACCGCATCGACAATCCGGTGGGCAACGAATCATCGATTGCCTATGAGGCCGGTATAAAAACAACCTTGCTGGACCGCCGTCTGCAGCTGAGCGCGATTGGCTTTTTAACTGAGTACGATGACTATCAGGCTCAGAATACCGAACTTCGTGGCACTGAATTGGTGATTGGGGTGTTGAACGTGGGTACCCTGGAAACCCGTGGCATTGAGCTGGAAGCCACAGCCCTGTTGGGTGACCAGCTAACCCTGTCAGCGAATGCAGCCTGGGTGGATGCCACAGTGGATGAATTCCCGGACGCTAACTGCTACCCCGGCCAAACTCTGGAGCAGGGATGTGTTGAATTGGCGCCGGGTTCCGGAGTGTTTGGCCAGGACCTTGCCGGTAAAGACCTTAACAACTCGCCGGATCTGAAATTCAGTCTCAACGCTGATTATCGCATCCCTATGGGCTCTTTACCGTTTGATGGCTTCATCAATGCAAACTACAACTGGCAGGACAAAGTGATCTTTGACTTATTGCAAAACCCACTGACCCGGCAGGACAGCTACTCAACCTTCAACCTGAATGCCGGTATTGTTGAACGCGACAGCGGGCGCTATAAGATAACCCTGTTTGTGCAAAACCTGTTTGACGAGGATTACGCCTCTAGCATTGCAGATCTTGGCGGCTTGTACGGGGGCAGCACGGCGATCTTTCAGTTTCTGCCGCGGAATGCTCAGCGATTCGCCGGCATTCGACTGCGAATGGGCTTCTAGGGAAGCCAGAGGTATCGGGTATTTTTCAGAGCTGCCCTAGAGCTTTTCCAGCCTGCTATGCCCGGGGGCCTGGGCTTCCGGGCCCAAAGCGCTCGGCTGCCCAGCGCTCATCATAGGGTGAGTCGGAATCCAGCATAGTGATCACCTGTAACAGCAGGGTGATATCCGGCAAGTCGATATTTCTGATAAAACGTTCAAATTCAATTTGGTCTTCAGTCATCTCACATTCCCCAGACTTATTGTATCGGTTGTTTTTCAGCCTAGTCAGCCAATGCAAAACCGTTTGTAAACCAGTGTTACATCGGCCGTTTGGAACCGGTTTGCCTATTCAGCTCTTGGGGAGCCAGGGTGCGGGCCGCTTGACTCTCTCGCTGCTTCAGCGCACTCTAAGGCTGACAATAAAGCGTGCTTAACAGGAGATAGTCCAATGGATAAGCCATATCTTCCATTTTACAAATTGGCGACTGTGCTGCTATTGCTGGCGGGCTTTGCGGTACAGGCCGATGAGACTTGTATGTCCCCATACATGGCCAAAATTGTTGGCCAGGAAGACTTTGTGTATGTATGGACCCTGGGTGAAGAAGGGCTGGGCGACGAGCAGGATAAGCTGGTAACGATTGACGTAAATCCGGCCTCGCCGAATTATGGCCAGGTTGTTCACACGCTGTCGGTTGGTGGGCGTAATGAGGCACACCACTCCGGGTTCAGTGATGATCGGCGCTATCTTTGGGCCGGTGGCCTGGACACCAGTAAGATTTTTATCTTCGATGTGCACAGCGATCCGGCCAAACCGAAGTTGCACAAAACCATCGACGATTTTGTGGCCAAGAGTGGCGGCGTCGTTGGGCCTCACACTTTTTATGCCCTGGCCGGGCGGATGATGATTACCGGTCTGTCCAATAATAAAGACCATGGCGGGCGCACAGCGATGGTGGAGTATTCCAATAAAGGAGAGTACATAGCGACGCACTGGCACCCCACGGATGACAGCCTGAATGGCGCGGAGAAATCCGGCAAGTATGCTGACGGTTACGGCTATGACGTACGGGTACTGCCGCGGCGCAATGCCATGTTTACCTCCAGCTTCACCGGCTGGTCAAACTACATGATGGATTTTGGAACCATGCTGGCCGACGAAGAAGCCATGAAGCGCTTCGGCAATACGGCGGTACTGTGGGATCTGCACACCCGCAAGCCAAAGAAAGTGTTTGATATGCCGGGCGCGCCACTGGAAATTCGCTGCGCCTGGCAACCGAACCATAACTACTGCTTCACCACCACGGCGCTGACCTCAAAAATCTGGTTGCTGTATGAAGATGCCAATGGGGTTTGGCAGGCCAAGGCCGTGGCTGATATCGGGGACCCGTCCAAGGTGCCGCTGCCGGTGGATATCTCTATTACCTCGGATGACAGTGGCCTTTGGGTGCAGACCTTTATGGATGGCAAAACCCGCTACTTTGATATTACTGACCCTTTTGCACCCAAGCAGGTGTATGAGAAAGTAATTGGCGCGCAGCTGAATATGATTTCACAAAGCTGGGACGGCAAGCGCGCATATTTCACATCGTCGCTATTGGACAATTGGGATAAGAAGGGCGATCAGGACGAACAGTTTTTCAAGGCCTACACCTGGGACGGTAAGGAGCTAAACCTGGAGTTCGCAGTGGATTTTAAAGCCGAGAAACTCGGCAGTGCGCATCAGATGCGTTTTGGCGCCTATGGGTTGTATGGCCTGCAGCGCCCATATGCGGCCAGGGATATCGCGGCTGGAGAATGAAACCACGCGGTGCCATAGGGCTTGCCTTACTCGGTGGGCTGCTGTTTTCAGCGCCGTTGCTGGCGGCCGAGAAAGCTGATCGCCAGGAGGTGTATCTGGCGCCGGGCTGGGGCAAGCTGTCATTTGACGCGCCACCGGCCGGTAGCTATAAACTGCCGGCGCTGGAGAAAGCAGCCGGCGGCACGCTGCTGAATTCCAGCGGGAAGCGTGTTGAGTTGTCCGAGCTGCTACAAGACCACATTACTCTGCTGGGGTTCATATACCGCACCTGTGATGATGTGAATGGCTGCCCATTGTCTACCATGGTATTGCGCACGGTTGCCAATCGCTTGCAGAAACAGCCGCAGCTGGCCCAGCGGCTGCGCCTGATTACCATCAGTTTCGACCCGCGCAATGACACACCGCAGGCGATGGCTGAGTACGCCCGTTCGATCATGGGCAAGGCGACGCTGAATTGGCACTTCCTGACCAGTGAGTCGGATGAGCAAATTCAGCCGGTGCTTGATGCCTACCAGCAATACGTAGTGGCGGATGTCAGCGGAAAGGACGGTCAGGGGAAATTTTCGCATATTCTTCGCGTGTACCTGATCGACACTCAGGCGCAAATTCGCAATATTTACAGCCTGTCTTTCCTGCATCCGGATATTCTGGTGAACGATGTGAAAACCCTGCTGCTGGAAGGTGACGCTGCGGCGAGCCCGGCGGTCGCTGCACAATAGCAATGCGCCTTGCGTGCTGCTTTTTGCTGGGCGCAAGCCTGGTCCTGGCGGAGCCGCCGCTGTCGATTCGGCTTGCCCCGGGCGACGACAAAACGGGATATCGCCGTGCGGATTACCAGACGGATTCGTTAAGCCTGGCCAGGCGGCGCGGCAGCGCCATTGATCTGGCAGCAAACGCGCGCGCAGAACACCTTGGTTTACCCCCGCTGGCCGATTTCCAGGTTGCCGCGCCCAATGCCGGGGCAATCCAGCTTGGTCGTAAGTTGTTTTTCGACCGCCGACTGTCGCGCAATCGAACCATGTCATGTGCCATGTGCCATATACCGGAGCAGGGATTTACCAGCAATGAACTGAAACGCCCCATCGGTTTTGAAGGCCGTGGTGTTAAACGCAATGCGCCAACGCTGCTGAATGTTGCGTTCAACCAACGACTGTTCTGGGACGCGCGTGAACGGGAGCTGGCCCAGCAGATATGGTCGCCGTTGCTTGCGGCGAACGAAATGAACAACCCCTCGGTGGGCTATGTGCTGGACCAGCTGCACGCCGATCCGCACTATCGAGAGCTTTTTCAGCAAGCCTTTGGCGAACCGGCGAATATTCTTAATACTGGGCTTGCGCTGGCGCAGTATCAACAAAGCCTGATTGCGGCCAATTCTCGCTTTGACCGATGGTATTTTGCTGGAGATCAGGCTGCTTTAAATGCACAGGAGAAGCTTGGCTTTCGCTTGTTTACCGGCAAGGCGGCCTGCAGCAGTTGCCACCTCATTGGCGCACAATACGCACTGTTCACCGATCACCAGTTACATAACACGGGGGTCGGGTATCAGGAGTCAATGCAAAAAACACCGGCGACAGTGACTGTACAGTTGGCACCCGGAGTGCAGGTGGCGGTTGACCAAAAGCTGGTGAGCACGGTGGGCGAGGCCAAAGAAAATGATCTGGGCCGCTACGAAGTCAGCCTGCAGCCGGCAGACCGCTGGAAATACCGCACTCCCGGTCTTCGCAATGTTGCGCTGACGGCTCCGTACATGCACAACGGAGAATTTTTGTCGCTGCAAGCGGTGATCGATTTTTATAACCGAGGCGGCGTTCAGCATGAATTGCTGAGCCCTTTAATTCGGCCGTTAGGCCTCGTGGAGAGTGAGCAAGCTGCCTTGCGGGCCTTTCTTGTAGCACTGACGGGTGGCAATGTTGCGCAACTCGTTGGCGACGCTTTTGCCGCACCAGTCGGTGATACCACGGCGAGCCCGCAGTGACTGGCTTTTTGCTGCATCTGCTCACATGTCTGAAAAAATCGGCTTGAAGGCGCTATAATTGCCTGGCTGCTCGCGCATGCGGCAGCGTGTCATTTCAGGAGAAGTAGTGATGAACAGCCGAAAACGCCGCAACCCGGTTGCGCGGCATGCCGGAAAGTACAATGTTGCGAAAACTCATACAGACCGCAAGAAAGCCCAGAAGCAGGGCTATGAGAAACACAAAGGGCGCTCAATCGGGCGCCCTTTGCATTTGTGGGTGGCGTTTATTCTGTTGTTTCAGGCCCTGGCGTTTCCTGCCTACAGCGAGACCCGGCCAGTCGCGGTCATTACCGGCAGTAGCTACGGATTGGGCAAGCAGTTGGCTTTGCGGGCTGCTGATGAAGGCATGCGCCTGGTGCTGGTTGATATGCGCCCGGCGCCTTCATTGCAATTGCTGGAAACGCTGAAACAACGCCAGGTGCCGGCCATCTTTATTGAGGCGGACCTGGCTATTGCCAGGCAGCGTGCGGCCATTATCCATCAGGCGCTTGAAACCTACGGCCGGATTGACTATCTGTTCAATAACGCCGGCTACTCCTACCTGGCGACGCTCGAGCAAATGGACCTGGTGGATGCACACCATTTGTTTGAAGTGAATTACTGGGCCTATGCCCACCTGGCACAACAGGCCATTCCGATAATGCGCCAGCAGGGCAGTGGGGTGATCGTCAATGTGGCATCTATTCTCGGCGTGCGCCCTTCACCGCCGGGGCTTGGGCATTATGGGGCGAGTAAACACGCGCTGTTGGGCCTGTTCCAGGCCGTTGCGCGTGAAGTGGCAGACGATGGTATTCGGGTGATTGTCGCCGCACCGGCCGGCATGAAAACCCGTATCAGCAAACATTCCACCGGGCCACTGGCGAATCCAGATGTTGACCGGGCTGCCAACTGGGAAGACCCGGCGGTTGTGGCCAAGGATATTTTTACCCAGCTGAAAAACCCGGATGGGGAAGTGGTGATTTTCCCGGGGTATATTGGCCGGCAATAATGCACTGCGTGATTTGCTAATCAATGGCAGCCGAATTCTGTGCGCTTCGGGCACCTGTCTAACCAGAGAGACCGCTTAGGCGGCTCTTACGTCCTGGGGCAGAGTGAACCATTGTAAATGCGCATAGCGCCCCTCCAGCCGCACATCATAACGCGGCTGATCTTGCCGTATTTTTCGCAATTCCTCTTCCGCCAGCGCAAGGCAGCGCTGGTAGTCAGAGATGGGTGCTCTGGGTGTCGGAGTGCTGTTTTTAGCCAAAGAGTAGTTGTCCAGGCTGCTGGGCAAGACCACTTCTTTGCCGTGAAAACGCCAAATTGCTGATGCTTCATCAAATTGATAGTAAGGCAGCAAGCGCTCGCCATAGCGGGCAATAAGATCGACAGCATCAAGAATATAGTTGAAGCAGTCCTGGTCGATAAAGTAGTTGAAATTCAGGCGCACCCAGCCTGGTCGAACAATCATCTGACCTTCGTTGACCGCCTGTTCTATTTCCTTGCTGGTCTGTTTATCGATGCCCAGCAGCTGGTGTCCGTAAGGCCCCGCGCAGGAACAACCACCACGGGACTGGATGCCAAACAAGTCGTTTAACAGGGCCACCACAAAGCCGTAGTGCAGGTACTTCCCATGACTGCGAATTTGCAATGAGACAATCGACAAACGCGGCTTGTCCGAGCAACCGAGTATTTCAATGTTCGAGTTTTGCTGCCAACGCTCGATTGCCCGACGGACAAAGCCGTGTTCACGCGCTGCAATGTTTTCCAGCCCGACATCCTGTTGCAGCTTGAACACCAGACCCGCTCGGATTGATTCAATGATGGCCGGTGTGCCGCCTTCTTCACGACGCTCGTCGTCGCTAATATAGCGATGCTCGTCGGGGGTCACAAATGACACAGTGCCGCCGCCGGGTACAGCTGGCACTGAGTTCTTAAGCAGATGCTTCTTTACCACCAGTATTCCCGGTGTGCCCGGCCCGCCGATAAATTTATGCGGAGAAATGAATACAGCATCTTTGCTAACGGTATTGGAACCGGCCTTGCCGTCGCCCATGTTGATAGGGGTATAAGGAGCCGCTGCCGCGTAATCCCAGAAGGACAAGGCGCCATGGCGGTGCAGCAGCTGGCTGATGGCCGCTGTGTCAGACTTCAACCCGGTCACGTTTGATGCGGCCGAAAAGCTGCCAATCTTCAGTGGCCGATCCCGGTAGCGCGTGAGCTGCAGTTCCAGCGCCTGGAGATCAATCTGGCCGCAATCGGTAAGCGGCACGCACACCAGATCTGCAATGGACTCGCGCCAGGGCAGTTCGTTGGAATGGTGCTCGTAAGGCCCGATAAAAACTACCGGCCGCTCTGCTTCAGGAATGCGCTTGTGTAGCTGGTATCGGCCGCTTAGGTCAGCTGGAAGTCGCAGATTTAGAATATCGATCAGCTTATGAATGGCCGCTGTGGCACCTGACCCACAGAAGATGACCAGGTCCTCGTCACTGCCATTCACGGCGTTGTGGATGATGCGGCGGGCTTCTTCGCGCAGCTGAGTGGTTTGGCGCCCGGTGAATGAAGATTCTGAGTGCGTATTGGCGTACCAGGGCATAACTTCCTGCTGAATATAGTGCTCAATGCTCTTCAGGCTGCGGCCAGATGCTGTGTAGTCTGCGTAGACCAGCGGCTTCTCCCCAAAAGGGGTGGGTATGGGGCAGTTATCACCGATCACGTCGTCACGGATGCTGGCCAGCTTGCTTTCCAATGAAGTCATGTTTTCTTCAGGGGCTGTCAATTGAAGAACAAGTGTAGTGGCCGGATGCCGAAACATTGTCTCTATTTGACACATAAATAAACTTTTATTAGAACATTTTTACGGTTTTAATTATAATGTTAGAACATTTGTTCGGTCACGTAACAAGCCCCAATGGATAGATTTGATAAAGCCATACTGGAATTGATGCAGAACGATGTGTCCTTATCGGTAGGCACCATCGCCGAGCAGATCGGCTTATCTAAAACGGCCTGTTGGCGGCGCATTCAGCAGCTGGAAAGCGAGGGCGTAATCGTGGCGCGCGTTGCGCTATTGGACGCTGACAAGCTGAACCTCGGCCTGACTGCGTTTATCTCCATTCGAACCAATCAGCACAACGCTGCCTGGTATAAACAACTCTGTGACGTTCTCGACGGCATACCCCAAGTCATGGAGGTGTACCGTATGAGCGGCGACCTGGATTACCTGATCAAAGCGGTAGTCAGCGACATGAAGGGCTACGACCGACTGTACCAGCAGCTGATTCAGGCGGATCTGTTTGACGTCAGCAGTAGTTTTGTCATGGAGACGATTAAGCACCAGACGCAGCTGCCCTTGAGTGAGGCTTAAGAGGCCTTCGACGACAAGCGCCTTGAAAGCTCGTCAGAATTGCCCACTAACCGTCAATCGCGCACTCAATGGCGCACCCACGCTTACCTGGTGAGTGCTGTGCGCGTTCGGGAAATACAGCTCATCATTCAGGTTTTCGATATTGAGCTGTAAACGCAGCTTCTCAGACACATCGTAATAAGCCGCGGCATCCACTCGGGTATAGCTGGGCAGAATAGCGTTGTTGCTGTTATCAATGAAGCTTTCGTCCTGATAGGTTAACCCGACACCAACTCCCCATTGTGGGGTCACCTGGTAAGCGTTCCATACTGAGAACATATTTTCCGGTAGTTCGCGCGGGCGCAAGCCGGTTGGACCGGAACGGTCGACCTGTTCGCCATCCAGATAGCTGTAGCTGGCGGTTAGGTACCACTTATCAGTGACCTGGCCTTGCAGTTGCACTTCAAAACCGTCGATTTCGGAGTCGACCACATCCAGCGTGGCAGGGTCATTGTCGGCAACCTGGGGTGAGCTTTGCTCAATCTCGAAAACAGCAGCGGTCATGCTCAAGCGCTGGCTAATGTCCCATTTCACCCCGGCTTCAAGGTTGGTGAAGGTGTCGGGGTCCAACTGGTTGTTGTTGCCATTGATGTTGGCGAACTGCTCGCCACTGCGTGGCAGGAAGGACTCGCTGTAACTGGCGTATAAAGAGGTGTTTTCCTGCGGTTTGTACACCAGGCCGAAACGCGGAGATATTTCGTCATCCTGACGGCTTCGATTTTCATTGGCCGGCACGTTGAAAACGTCAATTTCGAACTGATCGAAGCGTGCCCCAACAATCAGGTCAAGGTGCTCTGAGATTTCGATTTCATCCTGGATATAAAGTGACAGTACGTCAACGTCTACCCGGGTATCATCGTTCAAATCAGTCGAGAAATTATTGCTGGTCGCAACGCCCGCCGCATTCACGCCAATGCCACTGTTCAGCGTAAGTGGGCGAGCGATAGTGAAAATTTCATTGTCGTCGGAGGTAGTATCCCAGAAGGAATTGAATCGATCCTGGTCCGACGAGGTGTCGATGAACTCCGCACCGGCAATCACTGTGTGATTGATCTTTCCGGTGGCGAATTCACCGATCAGGTTGCCCGACAGCACCAGGTTTTCACGTCGAGTTGTGTCTATGTAGCCATCCAGCGTGACTTCGTTCGGCGCAGCGGCCTGGTCATAAGAGGACGCGTAGAAATTCTGATACAGCTTGTCGTAGTCACCGTAGAAAGCGCTGATATTGGCTTTCAGATTGCCTGAAAAACTGTGCTGAAGTTTTGCACGAAGCAGGTGCGCTTCCAGTTTGTTGGTGTTGATGTCCGGGTCTCCAAACACGATGTCTTCGAAGGCTTCCACCGGCCGACCGTCCGACCCGGTTGGAATGCCGCGGTCGATAAAACGCTCATGATCCACGTATTCATACGAGAGATTCAGCGTGGTGGCCGGGCTCAGCGCGAATTGAACTGTTGGGTTAATACCGCTTCGGTCACCGTCGTAAAAATCGCGGTGGTTGTCCAGGCCTTCATAAAAGGCGTTGATTCGAAAGGCCGTGCTGTCATTGATGGCAAAGTTGCTGTCCACCTGAAGGCCAAACTCACCGAAGGTATCCGCGCCCGCCTGGTAGCGGGTAAAGCTTTCGCCGATGACGCCTTTTTTGGTCACCCGGTTCAGTATGCCGCCAGTGCCGCCCCGGCCAAACAGCAGTGCATTGGGGCCGCGCAGAATTTCCACCTGCTCCAGGTTGTACAGCGGGCGGTAGTACTGGACATCATCGCGTACGCCGTCGATAAAAAAGTCGGCGGTAGAGCGCACGCCGCGAAACACCACGGCGTCGCGGTGGCCTTCGCCCTGTGAGGTGTTCACGCCAGGCGTGTAATTGATGATGTCAGCAATACTGGTGAACCCACGCTCCACCATATGCTCGGCGGTAATAATGGACAGGCTCTGCGGCACGTCAAGAATGGGGGTGGGGGTTTTTAATGCATTGACCTGGTCCGAATACAGGTGGCGCCCTTGGACTATAACCTCCTCGAAGGCTTCTGATTCAGAGCTTTGCGCGCTGGCAAGAGGCCCTGAGGCCGCGAGCAGGGCAGAAACCAGGTAGCGTGCTTTTAAGGAATAAACCGTCATCGTGTGTGGTCCTAATATTAAACCGAGAATGTTGCGCTAATAATAAGCGTAATGATAATGATTATCAATAATAGATGTAAAATTATAATGACAAAAGCTTCGGGGACTTACCGCGGGCAACAGAGCCTGGGAGGGTACGAGGAACAATAAACCCACTGACAGGCTGGCGATGCCCCGCCACTATTGATGTCTGGATTACGGCAAGGCAGTGCCGTGCTGTGCATGCTAAGCGCTGCGAGCCGTTGTTTTTGAGTGTTTCGTCGGCTGGCCTACCAACACGTCATGTTGCGGCGGATGCATTTTCCCAGCTTGTAGCGCATGCTTTCATTATGACCAATAGATCCTTCGACCGTCGCAGCACCTGGACACCCGCCCCTCGGCCTGAATGGGTTGCCAGGCTCAATGCGGAAGGTGAACACCTGGACATTAAAAGCATTGTGCCGCTCGACGAATATTCCCTACTGGAAGAAGCTAGGAAAAACACTGGCCTTACGGACTTTGGTGATGATAACTGGCGTAAGCATTTTCAGGTGTTGATTAAGGCTATTGAAGAAGAAGCAAAGCTGAATTTTTGCGGCCGGATTCTTACCCGTTCTGATCTTATTCGCTATCTCGAAGCGCGATTACAAATTACCGAGTGGTACAAGCGGCATCCGGAGATTAAAGATGAACTGATCACTGAGCCGGTGTTCATTGTCGGCGCTGGGCGTTCTGGAACCAGTATTTTCCACGAAGCACTATCTAAAGATGCGCAGTTTCGGGTGGTCAAGCACTGGGAGGCGATGTTCCCCTGCCCGCCTCCGGAAGAACACACTTATTTCAGTGATCCCCGAATCGATCGAGCTGAAAAACTCATTACGCTGCCGGCGCGCATTGCGCCGGAGTGGAACACCATGCATGCCCAGTCTGCCGACATGCCGGTGGAGTGTATCGAATTTCTTTACTTAACCTTTTTGTCAGAGGTGTATTACTGCGCGTTTCAGATTCCTTCCTATGTGGAGTATTTCAGGAAGCAGGACATCACCGAGACCTTTCAGTGGCATAAACGCATTTTGAAGTTGCTGCAATGGAAGTACCGGAAGCCACACTGGTTGCTAAAAGGGCCGACGCACATGCCAGTGCTACCGCAATTGTTGGAAACCTATCCGGACGCAAAACTCATTTTTATGCATCGAGACCAGGTGACTACTACAGACTCTGTGGTCAGTGTACAGGGCACGATTTACTGGTGGCGAACCGACGACCCATGGAGCGGCAATATGCTGGATGAGGTAATGATGGTCAAGAGCCGGGTCAAGATGTGGGACCGAATTATTGGCTGGATGGAAAACGGTACGATACCGGCGGGGCAATATGCCAACGTCGTGTATCAGGAGTTTTGTGCTAACCCACTGAACACTATCCAAAATGCTTATCATGATATTGGCCTTACACTGAACCCTGAAGATGCCAAAAACATTCAGGCCCTGCTCGACAGCAAACCGAAAGACCTGTTTGGCAAGCACGAATATAAAACTCAAGCCGGTGGCGCAGAGGTGGCCGGTGAGGAGCGTAAGGCTTTTGCTCGTTATCAAGCTTATTTTGGGGTCCCGAGTGAAAGCTAAGCAAGCCGAGATGGCCATGAGCGCCTAATATCTAGCGGCTCAGGCTGTTTGATGTCACGATGGCCACCACACGGAGCGCGCAACCAGCCAGCAAGGCGCGGTTTGAATTAGTGCTGCTGGACCTGAGCCAAAAAGGTGTTTATTCTGCTTCACCACCACATGAGCGTTGTAGCAGCATGCAGAGTTGGCGTTGCAGATAGAATTGTGGCGGTCAGCGAGCTGCTCTACTTTCGTCAGTTCGGTGGGCTTGGTTATTATTTTGCGCTAGTAAATACGACTTAACTCAGTTCGCAAAACTGCGCCTTCAAGAGCTAGGAAAACTGCAATGTATGAATGCAAACAGTTCTACATAAACGGTCAGTGGGTCGATCCAGGAACAGCAGAAGAGATGACCGTGATCAATCCGGCCACCGAGGACGCGGCTGCAATTGTTTCGCTCGGTAGTGCAGATGACGTCGATGCTGCGGTACGAGCAGCCCATGAAGCTTTCAACTCTTTTGCGAGTACAACACGTGAATATCGTATCGAACTCCTGCAGAACATAGAAGAAGCCTACATGGGGCGCTACGACGAAATCTCTATAGCAATTACCACAGAGATGGGTTCACCGATAAGTTTGTCGAAGCAGCTTCAGGCGGCAACCGGCATTGTTCATCTGCAAACGTACATCAAAGTACTTCAGGACTACCAGTTCGAACAGGACAAAGGTCCAACTCGAATTCGGCGGGAGCCCATCGGTGTTTGCGGCCTGATCACACCGTGGAACTGGCCGATCAACCAGGTTGCATGCAAGGTGTTTCCGGCTTTGGCAGCTGGTTGCACGATGGTGCTCAAGCCAAGTGAGCTGACTCCTGTTGCGGCAACACTGCTTGCAGAAGTGATGGATACGGCTGGTGTTCCGCCGGGAGTATTCAATCTAGTTCATGGAACCGGATCGGTAGTTGGACAGGCGATCTGCGCACATCCGCAGGTTGATATGGTGTCCTTTACCGGCAGTACCCGCGCGGGTAGGGAAGTAGCTATCAGCTCAGCGGCGACGATTAAGAGGGTCTCACAGGAGTTGGGAGGCAAGTCGCCGAATATTCTAGTCGAAGACGTCGATTTTTCTACAGAAGTGGCAGGCGCCATCGGCAATATGATGGTAAACAGTGGGCAGTCTTGTGCAGCCCCGACTCGTCTGTTGGTACCGAAAACCAAGCTGTCTGAAGTGAATACGATTGCCAAGAAAATCATGCAAGGCTATGTGGTCGGTGATCCAGGTCGTGAAGATGTCAATCTTGGACCCGTTGCGAATAAAGCGCAATTCGACAAGGTTCAAAAACTTATCAAAACAGGGATCGAGGAAGGTGCTACCGTGGTCACAGGCGGTCCCGGGAAACCGGATGGGCTACAGACGGGCTACTTCGTCAGACCGACTATTTTTTCCGATGTCGACAACGACATGACCATCGCAAGAGAAGAGATCTTTGGACCGGTTCTTTGTATTATTCCCTATGAGGACGAAGATGACGCCATTCGCATTGCCAACGATACAGATTATGGCTTGGCGGCTTACGTGACGTCGGCTAATAAATGTCGCGCTCGCAGCATCGCTGAACAGTTGCGTGCCGGCAGTGTTTTCATTAATGGCCCGGATCTGGACCCGATGGCACCGCTCGGTGGCTACAAGCAGTCAGGTAACGGACGGGAGTGGGGTGTGCACGGACTTGAAGAGTATCTGGAAACCAAATCCATGCTCGGCTTTGGTGACCCGTCAGAGGAAGATGCCCGTAACGCAGTCAAACTGACTTAATAAACTCTGTGTAAGACAGCGGGCAGTGATTCTATGGACGGAAACTGCAAGTTCTCGCGTCTCTTGATGTTATCACATCGCAGTTCTACGGACTTGCATTGCTTGACGAGTTGCTGCAAAAGTATTTTCAACTCTAGTCGCGCAAGATATGCACCAAGGCAAAAGTGCCTTCCGCCTCCGAAGGAAAAGTGCTCGCTAATCTCACGACTGACGTCAACCCGCGAGGGTTGGTCATATTTGCGTGGATCGTGGTTCGCGGCTCCCGTCAGTAACCATACTTGCGTGCCCGCAGGTAGTACTGTGCCGTGTAATATCGTGTCCTTTCCAATATAGCGGATGATAACTTGCACCGGCGTTTCCCAGCGCAGCAATTCCTCAATTGCGCCGGAAATCAGCTCTGGTTGCTCACGGAGCCGCTGGTATTGCTCGGGCTGTGTAGCGAAAGCATAGAATCCAGCGGAGATTGTTGCAGCTGTCGTTTCGAACCCGGCAGTTAACAAGCCACGCAAGGCACCGATCAACCCGGCTTTGTTTAACCCGTCTGCAGAATTCATAGCGGCTGTGAACTCGGAGGTTAGGTCATCGCAAGGATTCTCCAGTCGTTGGTCTATCATCTCAGCAAAGTAGTTGATGAAGTTTCTACTTGCTTGTTGTGTTCGCTCAACGATTTCTGGTGAAGCGGTTTCTGGCAAAAATATGTGTAGAAAATCTTTGGTCCAGGACTGCAGCTGTGGCCAGTCTGCTGTTGGGATACCCAGTAATCTGCAAATGACGCGCATTGGAATTTTCAATCCGACATCGTGGACAACATCAGTGTTCTCAAAGTCGGTTTCGGCAAGCACTACTGCAACAATATCGTCGATTAGTTCCCGAAACTGATCAATATTGCGGTTGGTAAATGGCCTGGAGATCGCACGGCGTGAACAGGTATGCCGCGGTGGGTCCATCATCGAAATAGCGTTGCGCCAAAGGACCGCTGCTGGACCCCTGCCATACGTGGGTGGTGTATCTTGCCCTGGAGGGTTCATCATTGTCGTCGGATCGTTAATGATCCTTGCTACATCCGCGTGTCGGCTTAACAGGCGAATCTGTTGACCACCAACTTCCACTTGATATAAGGGCGCATCATTTCGCAAGCTCTCGAAAACACGTTGACGATCGGTGTACGCGCCTGGAGTTAACGGATCAAATATGACGGATGCATTCACGTTACGCCAGGTAACCTCAGGACTGAACTATCAAGGCTTGTCTAAATAGAGAATATTATCTAATATGGGCTTTCGGATCCAGTCGTATTTTCGCGAGCGAAGGTCACCTTGAGGAGGTTCGGCTCAGAACTCATTTGGCATTTATTTAGCTATGCAAACAGAAACAAGAAACTTTTATGCATGGTATGTTGTTCTAATACTAACGATTGCCTATACCATTTCATACATCGATCGGCAAATTTTTAACCTTTTGGTTGGCCCCATTCGAGCTGATCTCGATATTTCCGATACGCAAGTGAGTCTGCTTCAGGGCTTTGCATTTGCGATTTTTTACAGCGTGATGGGCGTGCCGATTGCCCGTATTGCTGACCGTGGTAACCGCCGCAATGTTATAGCTGCCGGAATTTTTGTATGGTGTCTGATGACAGCCGCCTGCGGATTTGCCCGTAACTTTCTACAACTCTTTCTTGCCCGTGTTGGTGTTGGGGTTGGCGAAGCGGCATTATCACCGCCAGCTTACTCGATTATTGCGGACTACTTTCCAGAGGAAAGACGGGCTCTCGCCACCGGTACCTATTCACTTGGAGTTTATGCCGGCGCCGGATTAGCGATGCTCGTTGGAGGTGCTGTTATCGAATTGATCTCGCTTCACGCGCCGATCGATCTGCCGCTATTGAGTGCGTTGAAGCCATGGCAACTCACTTTTATTGTTGTCGGTTTGCCGGGAGTATTGGTCGGCCTATTAATGTTTACCATTAAGGAGCCGGTACGCAGAGGCTCAATCGGACAAGAGGCTACAGTAGAGAAAGCTTCTACCAGAGACATCATTGATTTCATGAAAGCCGAGCGCCGTGAATTGGCAGCAATATTCGTCGGTATATCATTTGTTGGCATTGTTATCATCGGTATTCTTTCCTGGACGCCAAGCTATTTTATCCGATTGCATGGTTGGAGCATCAGCAGCGTCGGTATCAACTATGGCTGGATTTTGCTGCTTTTTGGCACTACTGGTGCAGTTGCTGGAGGTTGGTTTTCGGATTTTCTTCACGCGCGTGGCGCAAGCAAAGCACCGTTGCGCGCTATGATTCTGGTGAGCCTCGCATCGCTACCGTTTGCGGTTGCAATGCCTTTGGTCTCAGACGACAGAGTCGCATTATTACTCTTGATACCGGCAACCTTCTTTCTCAGTTCGCCGGTTGGCCTTTCAGCTGCGGCTATCCAGAACTTGACTCCTGCAAAAATGGCTGCGCAGGTTACAGCGATTTATATGTTGGTTGTTGCTTTTGTCGGTACTGGATTCGGACCAATGGCAGTTGCACTATGCACGGATTATATATTTGGTTACGACAATGCTGTTGGCTACTCGCTTGCCTTGACAGCGGCAGTGCTAACCCCGCTGGGGATACTTTCATTGTATCTGGGCCTGCCGCCGTCAACGGTAAAAATTGGATCGGCGGCGATTGAACAGGAGCAGGGAAATGTCTCGGATATTTAGTGACGAAGAACTCAAGGAATTGTCAAAGTCTTTACCTCAAAAGGCACTCGAGGCGCTGGACAAAGGCGAGACAGGCAAGCTAAGTCAACTACTCTTGCAGATGTCCACTGCGCATACTGCACTGCATTTTCTTGGCGTTGCCGCGATAACACGAATTTGGGCTAAGTGGCAGCAAGATTATGGACAGGAAAAAACTCGGGAAATGCTTGAGCGTATAGGTCGTCAGGTAATGCGGCCGTATATCGAACAGTTTCTTCAAGGTCAGGAAAAGGAGACGTTCAGCGAACTTATAGATATCTATAAGCATCATGTCGGGGCTAAAATTGTGCCGCTGGGGCAGGCTGACGATGCAATTGAGTTCTCTCTTGCCCCTTGCGGTTCGGGGGGGATTAATGTCCTTAAAGGCTTTGAGAAGAAAATGCCGCATTGGTATACGCGTTTCGACGACGGTACCCCGATATTTTGTGTAGGCTGCAAATCGTTGCAGAAAGCACTCAACGATGCTGCAGAAGAGAAGATATGGACAACTGAAATCAATAAGAAATTGCCTGGTGGATGTACCATGCGCTTTCGGCAGAAAGCCACACGTGGACAAAAATTATATTCCGAAACTGAGTTGTATGAACTGCCAAAATCCAGAGCTGAAAAAGCGCTTAATCTAATCGCATCGGACAAACTTGAAGTACGCGAACTGATAGATGGCCAGGAAACGGATTGGGCCGGCTGGCACGATACGCTGATGGTGTGGAATGAATACACATTTGCCGCTTGCGAGGAACTCGGCGGAATGACTTACTTGGAAGACTGCCTAAAGGAAGGGTATGACTCCAGTTTCTCTTTCCTCTACGCTAGTATGGAAGGTTTCGAGACAGACAAAGACCGTGTCGATGCGCTTGCCCAGAATTGGCACTACCACCAAGGAGCCTTTCGTATCGAAGAGGAAGATGATCGATTTGTTTTTGTTCTAGACCCTTGTGGGAGCGGTGGTCGGATGCTGCGTGAAGAGATGACCAAAGACCGGTTTCACTATGGCGGCGAATTGGCGCCGATTGTCAAGCAGCCGCATGATCTGACTTTCAACCGTACCGACTTCCCAATGTATTGCGTTCATTGTGCTTCAGGCAACAAAGACCAATTCAAAGGAAATCCGCTTATCTTTGTGGTTGACGGCCATGCGCAGATGCGCAAGGGCATGCCGTGTCGACAATACGTATGGAAGAAAGGAGTGAAAGGCGTGGTAGAAACCGAATTGCTGAAGCAAGTAGGGATGGACGATTAAAACAGGAGAAAGAAGATGGATATAGGTCTTGTCGCCCCGTTTGGGAACTCACCCGGAAGAGATCTTGGTTTTATACGCGAGTACATGCCAGCAATAGAGGCCAAGGGTTTCAGCAGTTACTGGGCACCCGAACATGTGGTGTTTTTCGACTTGAAACAGTATGAGTCCAAGTATCCCTACGATGCGGCTGGAAAGCCTCCTTTCCCTGATGGTGCAGCCTTGTTTGATCCATTATTTGTAATCGCTGTCGCGTCCCAGGCGACCACGACTTTACGTTTCGCAACGAGTGTGTTGATCCTGCCTCAACGACCAGCGTTACTGACGGCGAGAGAGGTCATGACACTGGACCATCTAACCGAGGGACGTTTTGAGTTTGGTGTGGGAGCAGGCTGGGCAAGTGAAGAATACGAAGCCTTGGGTGTATCTTTTGCCCGCCGCGGAAAACGTTTTGATGAATACATTGCTGCTATTCGGGCGGCCTGGACTGAGCCACGAGCCAGTTTTCACGGCGAATTTGTCTCTTTCGATAATGCGATAGTTGCCCCTCATCCGCTGACTCCGGGTGGCCCCCCTTTCTTGATAGGTGGTGATTCAGACGCAGCAATGCGGCGTGCAGCACGCAGTGGTGATGGTTGGTACGGTTGGTGGTCCAATTATGAATTGGAGCCACACCTGGAAAAACTGCGTGCACAGTTGGCAGCGCATGGACGCGAAAATGATGCGTCATTTCGATTAAAACTCGGGCTCAATGCAGATCCGGATCCAGACAAGCTACCTGCGAAAATTGAGGAAGCCAAACGTCTTGGTGTTCAAGAACTGGCAGTGGCTGCCAAGATGAGCAGTAAGAACTTTGCTGCCGAACTGGACACCTGGGCCGCTGCGGCTGGGCTGGGAAATTGACGATGAGCAACAACGCTGAACGACAACAAATACCAATTCGGGAAGGCATGATGAACATCCCGAGTTCGGAGCGCGAAAACGGGCGTTTGCTGGGGAGCAAATGCAATGACTGTCACGAGCTCTTTTTTATAGAAAGACAGATCTGCGAAAACTGCAATGGGCAGAATCTGGAGACGGTGGCGCTCAGCACCAAAGGCAAACTCTACGCATTCACTGTAATGTATTACCCCGCACCACCACCCTATCAGGCGCCTGATCCATTTGAACCCTATGGTGTCGGGTGGATAGAGCTTCCAGAAGGTCTGGTGCTTTATTCTCTGCTGACCGAAAACGACCCGCAGAAGTTAAAGGTCGGTATGGACATGGAGCTTAGAATCGAATGCTTGCGTCAGGACGACAACGGAAACGATATTATGGTCAGCAAATACCGACCCGTTGAAGTGGGCTGAAAGAGTGCTCAGAACTGCTCCTTTTGAACAGATTGAGGAAGTAAGATGGAAGACGTGGTAATCGCCGGTGTGGGCATGCACCCTTTTGGACGCTATCCGGACAAAGATCCGGAAGACCTGGCCATCGATGCGATCCTGAAGGCGCTCGCTGATGCCAATATAAGCTACAAGGATATCGAGTACGTACTGGCCGGCAAGGTTGTAATCCCAAAAGAGGGCATGGGCATTGACCTGATGATGAAGATTGGTATGACCGGTGTGCCAATCAACCAAGTCAATGCGATGTGTGCGACCGGCGGCGCCATGCTCGAGTTGGCACGAAACGCAATCCATAGTGGCGCCTGCGAAGTGGTACTGGTCTACGGTTTCGACAAGCACAAAGGCATGTTCGAGGAACTCGGCGAGCCCTGGCAGAATATTCTCGGTATGAAGGCCAGTCCAATCGCTTTTGCGACGGTTGCGCAGAAATATATGAGTGATTATGGTGCGACTGAGGAGGATTTTGCACGTGTCGCGGTAAAAGCCCACAAGAACGGCGCAAATAATCCCAACGCTCTGTTTCAAAACATCATCAGTGTCGAAGATGTGCTCAATTCACCAATGGTTGCGTATCCACTACACCTTTACAATTTTTGCACGCCTGATGACGGCGCTGCCGCCGCAATTGTCTGTAGTAAAAAAGCAGCGAAAAAATTTGGTATCAAAGACCCTATTACAATTGCTGCGACATGCATGCAAACCGCCCAGTACCCACCTCCGGTGCTTGAGCCCAGCAATCAGTACAGCGTTTGTATGAATAGTGGTGAAGGAATCCCTGTAACGAAGCTTGCCGCGCAAAAGGCCTTTGAAATGGCTGGGATCGGACCTGAGGACGTTGATGTGGCGGAAGTGCAAGACACTGAATCCGCGCACGAATTGGTGCATATCGAACAACTCGGCTTCTGTCAGCCGGGTGAAGCCTTCCGATTACTGCGAGATGGCGAGTTCGATATTGGCGGCCGGCTACCGATTAATCCCAGCGGGGGAATACAATGCAAAGGCGAACCGCCTGGCGCTTCAGGATTAGGGCAGGTTTGCGAGATTGTATGGCAGATGCGCGGGCAAGCAGGAAAACGACAGATGTCCAGACGGCCGCGGGTTGGTTTGTGTCAGGTCTTTGGCTGGAACCATGTGGCTGCAGTCACGATATTGAAAACATAGGTCTGGCCTGATTGGGTATCAGACTGGCTCCTTGACTGTTAGCCCTCCGTCAACAACGATTGTCTGACCAGTCAGGTAAGAAGCGGCCTCGGATGCAAGGAAGATGGCTACGCCGGCAATATCCTCTGGCTGACCAATTCTTTTTAGGGGCATTGCCCGCTCAGCCGCTTCGCCGATTTCTGGATTTTCCCACAGTGCCCGGGAAAAATCGGTTTTAATCAGTCCAGGCGCTATACAGTTCGCACGGATTTTCTTTGGACCCCATTCGACTGCCAAATTACGCACTAGTGCAAAATCAGCAGCTTTTGACATGCCGTATACACCCAGCGTATCACTTCCTTGATTACCACCTATACTGGACACAATAATAATCGAACCGCCACCCTGGGCCGCCATATGAGGTGCCGCCATATTGCATAGCCAGAAATTGCTGCGCACATTGCTACTCATGATTTTGTCATAAGACTCGTCGGGCATTTCGGACATCGGACCGTAGTACGGATTGACGGCCGCATTGCATACCAGCACATCTACTTTTCCGAATTGAGAGACAGTCTGATCAATCAGGTTTGCAAGGTCTGCCTTTTCTCCGATATTGCAGGGTACAACTATGGCTTCCCCGCCGCTGCTTACTATTTGTTTCGCTACTTGTTGACAGGAGTCGGCTTTACGGCTGGAGACAACAACTTTCGCGCCGATAGCGGCCATACACTCGGCAATAGAGCGTCCAATGCCGCGGCTTGAACCGGTTATCACAGCTACTTTTCCTTTTAAACTAAACATCGCTGGCAGGCCCCCACTAATTTTCAGGTAATCTAAGTCGGCCGGCGATATTATTTTTTTGCATATTTGACGATCCTCCCACAATAGGTATGCAAAGAATATCACGCACGTATCGTTCCATATCGTACTCATGGGCAAGACCATAAGCGCCCATCACACGCTGGCAGGCCAGGACAATTTCTACAGCGGTGTCACCGACAAAGAGCTTCGCCATTGAGCTAGCGACGCTGCAATCACGGTCTTGGGAGGCGAGCCAAGCCGCGTGATAGAGCATGTGGCGGCAAGCTTCCAATTTGGTTTTTGCATCGACCAGTTCGTGTCGCACTGCCTGATGTGCACAGATTCTTCGACCAAACTGCACTCGTTCCTGTGCATACTGCCAAGCGTCTTCCACGGCCGCCTGTGCAATACCAAATGCGACGGCTGTGATCTCCAAGCGTTCAACATCAAGGCTTCTTCCTGCCAACAGTTGCCAGCCCCGGTTCCACATTTCTATACCACCGACGATGTTCTCGACGGGTACTGTCACGTCTTCATAAATGACATCTGTAGTACTGGTATACCGCAAACTGGTGTGACTGATATCAGTAATTTCGATTCCCGTAGCATCTGTGGGAACTAGCACCAGCGACAAATTTTTATATCGACTTTCTGCTGGGCCGCTTCGAACCAGTGTATATATGTAATCGGCAAACCTGACGCCGCTGCACCAGCGTTTGGTACCGTTAATTTTTACCTGTGTCTGATCATCACTCAGTATTGCGGTAACTTTACAGGAAGCAAGGTCGCCACCTACGTCCGGTTCGCTTAATCCATAAGCAAAGAACATTTCACCTCGGGCAAACTTGGGTAACATCTCCTTGCGTTGGCGCTCATTGCCGTTTTCGAGGATATTCATAGCGCCGTAAAATGCGCAGTGGATATATGGACCAGCCAAGGACGTACCTCGCCTGGTTAATTCCTCGATTACAGCTATTGCGGCTACGATGTCGACTCCACTGCCTCCATACTCCTCCGGTACCGTTAAACCAGTCACCCCCAATCGGCACAGATTTTTGAACGTTTCGCGATTAAAATTTGCGTCAATATCAAGCTGCCTCGCTTGCTGGCGAGAAACTTCAGCGGAGACAAATTTGCGGACCGTCTCTCGTAATAATCTCAATTCTTGAGAGTCATCAAAATTCATAGCCTCACTGTTCTCCTGTCACTGCTAATATAATCAGCAAAATACTCGTAGATCGGATCAAAAGCCCACTTTGCTCTTAATATTCTGCGCCATTGTTGTAAAAAACTGGCACAGAAAAAACGCAAACACATCCCCCTGTGCTTCTATTCTGAGATCCTTGGCAATATGCTTGTATTCACCCTGCCAGTGAAACCGACAACAACGAGCGTTAATTTCAGTAATGACCAGTTTGCCCCCGCCAATAAGAAATGGGTGATCATCTGTCGCGCGATAGGCATAAGTCATGGCGTCATCATCCCATTCGAGTATGTGAAACTGGTATGTTGCGTTTTTCTTGGGCTTGCTCGCATCATGAGGATTGGGTATCTGGTACGTCAGCGTTTGCAAACCACCCTCAGCTGGAGGCCAGGGCGTCACTGTCGGCTGACTGAATTTAATAGGCCAAAGCCAGCAGTTGTCGTGGTTACGATGGGTGGTTTTCCACTCTTCCCAAACTTCCTGGGCCGGCAGGTTAATTCGTACATCGAAACTAAATGGGAAATAAATAAAATCGTCGTCGGAATTTCGGGTCACGGAGACTGTATAATTGTGCATCTTGCAGCTCATTGTTAGATGATTGGTGTTCTGAAAACGGAGCGTTTCACCGTTATACAAGTACGGTGGATATCAGCCCTCTACTTTAACCTGAATCAATCGACAAATAGAGGTTTGTATCTACTATATATCGATTCTTGCGGGATTGAAAGCTTTGCGTAGGGCCCGTCCAAATCTGATGGAGCAAAGAGCAGGGCACCGAGCGGTGCGAAAAAAGGAAACATAAATGAAAAAACTTCAAGCAAGAAGCCGACCACGGCAGGAGCGCAGCCGGAAGCGGGTTGATTACATCCTGGATACTGCTGAGAAGCTGGTGATGGAACTTGGGTACGAATCTGTCACGGCGCAGATGATATCGCAGCACACCAATATCTCTCCAGGAGTGATCTATCACTATTTTCCTGGCAAGCATAGTATTTTCGCCGCGGTAGCCCAAAGAGCGTTCCAGCGTCTGGAACTGAGAATGCAGGTTCTCTACGCTGAGGCAGCACCGGACAACGAATTACCTGAGCTGATCAATAACATTGTTGACGATCTGGCTAAATACTGGCTGGAAAACAAGGGCGAACTCATTATGTGGCAGGCGCTTGAGCACTCACCGCGAATGAATCCGATTACGTCAGTGATAAAAGAAAAAGCCGTCGAGCGTAATTCTAGTTTGATTAAAATATACTTCCCTGAGCTCAAGCCTGCTGAAGTGCGAATCAAAGCCATAATAATGGAGGAAATCTGTTTCTGTCTCTTGCGCCAGCTGTTTACTCTGAAGCCAAATGATGCGCGCAGGCTGATAGCTGAATTAAAGTCTATGCTGATCAATTTACTAGCGGATATGGGTAACAATTGATCGGGTTATTACAGGGCTGCACCCGTTCAACCAAGTCGCGGCAGTAATCCTCATGCGGTGACAGCTTGCGCATGTGAAAAATGCTCCGGCGTCCAAGCTTCAACTAAAAATTATTATTTATATCAATTGCTTAATGCGTTCTTTGCCTAAGGGAGCATAGTTGGTAGCAAGGCTCTTGACCACCGGATTACTTCGCATTAGTATAAGAACTAGATTTAAAACTCTATTTTAGAGTTCATGTTTTTTCCAGGAGTAGTGCCTCTAAGGAATGGATGGGTGCTCGCAAGAATTTCAAACCCTTGGATTGCGAAGCCAGTAATGTGATTTAGCTATTAGAAGATAAAGAGAGAATCAACCTATGAGAATTTTCAAGACACCCGTATTACTGTCCTCAATCCTTGCAACTGCATTTACGGCCATCCCACAGATATCAGTTGGTCAAAATGTTTTGGAGGAAATTGTAGTCACGGCGCAGAGGCGAGAGCAAAATCTCCTCGATGTGCCTGTTTCATTGGATGTGCTGACTGAAAAGGATCTCGAGGGTCTGTCAGACGTTAGAGACCTCTTTAAAATTGCGCCCACCGTTCAGTTTCAAGGCGGAGTCAGCAGCGGTGGACAGAGTCTGGCAATTCGTGGTGTTGGTGGAGGCGGGTTCTCTTCCTCTTTTGAGCATAGCGTCAGTGTGGTCGTTGACCAGATTGCTACGGGGCCGTCGGGGTCGGCCTTTGTTGATTTTTGGGACATTGCCCGAATTGAAGTGTTGAATGGGCCACAGGGCACACTATTCGGCAAAAATGTTTCCGCCGGCCTCATAAATATCGTATCGAACGACCCAACTGATGAATTCGAGGGTATGACTTCAGTCAGCTATGAGGGTGAATATGAAAAGCTCCGTATTGACGGCGTGCTTAGTGGTCCGCTGACAGAAAACCTTAATGCACGTCTTTCGTTTTATTCAAACAATCAGGACGAAGGGATTATTCAAAACCCGACACGTGGCACTACGGAAAATAAGAAAGACAGTTTGGGTATACGCTTGAAAACAGCTTACCAGGGCGATTCGTTCGAATTCAACATGGCGCTGACCTACGAAGAGCAGGATGCCATCTGTTGCGGCCGCGTTTTCACCGCAGTCGAACCTGCTTCGCTTGGGCCTTTTGCCGCAATCGCTTTGGGGCAGATTCAGGCGGCTGGTCTCGAACTGAATCAAGACAATAATATCACGCTTGGAGAAGGCCGGGTTTGGGATGATATTGAGGCGTTCAATGGCGCCTGGGAGTTGATCTGGGAACTGGACAGTGGTCACCAGATCAAGTCAGTTACCGGTTATCGGAACTGGGAGCAAAGCGATTGGAATGATGTCGATGGCGTTGATGTCAACATTATTGATGGGGGGCTTACTCATGATATGGATTTCTACAGTCAGGAGCTGCAGTTTCTCTCACCTACTGGCGGAGATCTTGAATACATTTTGGGCCTGTATTACCTGTATTATGACATCGTAGAGACCACTAGGCTCGAAACATCCGCAGCCGGAATCTTCGGCGCAGATCTGCAAGATGATTGGAGAACTGGTGTGGTTGTAGAGAACGTAGCTGCTTTCGGTCATGTCACCTATAAATTCACGGATCATTGGACCGGTTTTTTTGGAGCTAGAATTTTGCATGAGAAGCAGACAGTTGACGGCAAGCGTGTAGGTAATTTCCTGTTTCCTGGTGACCAGCCATTCGTGGAGCATTCTATCGACGACGCTGATTGGATGGGGACTATCGGACTGCAGTATTTTCCGTCTGAGAACACCATGTTTTACGGCTCTTATTCAAGAGGTTATAAAAGCGGTAACATTGATAACCCGATTGGCTCGACGTTCTTCTTAGGAGACTTTGAAGGCCCGATCGTTGAACCTGAAACTGTGGACAGCTTTGAACTAGGTGTCAAAACAGCAATGCTGGATAACAGACTGAGCATGACAGCTACAGTGTTTTTCTCTGAGTTTCAGGACTTCCAGGCGTCCGCATTCGATGTCAACGCGAACTCTTTTGTTTTCACGAATGCTGGTGTTGTACAAACCAGCGGACTGGAGCTGGATATCAATGCCAGCCTCTGGGAAGGCGGATCGTTGTCCTTTGCGATGGCCTATATTGATGCGGAGTTTGATGAATTTACAGGGGCCCCCTGTCCAGTACCGCAAATTACGGCTGGAACTTGCAACGGTGCTATCCCAGGTACCGCGGACCTTTCTGGCCGTGGTGTAAATAACAGCCCAAAGGTGCGCTATGTTATAAGCGGGCAGCAGGACTTTAATGTTGGTGATTCAAGTGGGTATATCAGAGCTGAGTATGCATGGCGTGATAATACAACCTTTGATGGCGACCTGGATCAAAATACCGCAGTGTCTTCCTATGGGCTGCTTAGCGCTAGGCTTGCATTTTTGCCCAGAGAGAATATCGAAGTTGCAATATTTGGCCGTAATCTGACCGATGAATACTACTTTGTACGGATCATTGATGCACCTCTTGAGCCTGGCCTTTACTCAGGTCATCCCGGCCTTGAGCGTCAACTTGGCGCCGAAGTGATAGTCAGGTTTTGACCGGCAGGTTTATATATCCTTCACACTTGCTTCGGAGCATGCCCGGCATTGCTGAATCAATAGCAAGAGTTGGGCTTGTCCATTTCAGGCAAGCAATCCCGAGCAGGCTTGCGTTCACTTTAATGCTGGATTTGTGATGGATAGCCTCCTGCTCATTACGCGCACAGTGCAGGTCGAACACGCAATGCCATTGTTGAATGGCCCCGCTAGCTTGATAGCAAGTACAGTTTTCTTTAAGAGGTAATCGGGAGAAACGCCAGATGAAATTTAGTATTGCACCAGCTCTGCAGAAAGTAGTTAACGGCAGCCGGGAACTTGACTTAGCTGGTTTTCTCGCCGAGTCTGAGGCCGCTGAGAAGAATGGTTTTTACGCAGCATATACTGGTGAAAAGCATGCAGGTGATACCAGCTATGCGACTAACCCTGAGCTGGTTTGCGCTGTCGGTCTTGCGCGCACGAGCAGGCTGAAGTTCTGCACCGGCGTAACGGTGCTGCCGGTACACCATCCGGTATCGGTCGCTGAGGATGCCTGCCTACTTGACGCTATGTTCCCCGGCCGTTTTCGGCTAACGACGGGTGCCGGTTATTTTGAAGGAGATTACGCGCCTTTTGGTGTTTCGCTTGACGAGCGGCACCCGCGTATGGAAAAAGGTATGGAAGTAATAGCTGCGCACCGCGAAGGGCGTACAATCGAAGTTCCTTCACCATGGCAGGGCACCGTAATTGGCCGCGATCCAGCTTTGGGTCAGGATAAGCTCGAAGTTTTTGCTGCCGCCTGGAGTGCCCCTGGTGTGCGGCGCGCAGCGCGACTCGCGGACGGCTGGGTAACCGACCCAATCAGAAGCGGACGCTGGATTCGTTGGCTTGCAGATATCTACCGTGAAGAATGCGAGAAAGTTGGGAAGCAGCCTCGTATTGTACTGTTACGTGAAGCCTGGTTCGATATTGATGATGCTGCCGCACGAGCAACCTATGGACCACACGTACTAGGTTACTCTCAGGTTTACTTTCGTCGTGGCAACGCCTATAACCCACGCTTTGATGCCTGGCTAGAAGAAGTACGGAGTCCAGAACAGCTTACGCTGGATCATGTACTGCCTGATCGCGTACTCTGCGGTGGTGCGCAGACTTGGTTGGACCAGATAGGTGAATGGGCGGAGACGATTCAGCCTGAGGAACTCATACTACGCCTTCGACACTTTCAAGGGCCAGGAATAAGCGAAACCCTAGAGTGTATTGATGCGATCGCACATGACGTGATTCCAAAGGTTAATCGATGACAACTTCCCGGCGCGACTATTCGATCCAGGTAAGCAGGCGTGCTGACGGCGAGCCTTGGCGGCTTCACTTTGTCGAGTTAGTCGGAAAAACCCCTGGCCCAACCACAGCCTTTGTAGCAGGAGTATTCGGGGATAAACCGCTAGGTACTCTGGCATTGTGGGGGTTGGTGGAACGGCTGCAAGAGACATCGGATCTGCGCGGCCAAGTTTTGCTTTGTCCTGCTGCAAATCCATTCGCTCTCGAAGTAGGCACGCGTGTAAGCCCTGACCATCTGTACTTGAATCGCGTCTTCCCGGGCACAGAAAAAGGATTTTTAACTCAGCAAATTGCTCATGCGCTAATAACAGAGTTACGGAACAGTACCGACTGTTTGATTGACCTACATTCGGGTACGCCGGATATGGCTTTGTGGTACAGCTATGACTATGGTGACGAGGCACTTTCTGCAAGCTTTGGTTATACGCCAATTATTAAGAACATGGCACAACCTGGCCAGCTTTCACTGGCATTCAGCGATTCTGGTGGCAAATCAGTGTTGGTTGAATTTGGTGGTGGAGCACTCTCGGATATCAGCGTAGGCATAGAGGGATGCCTGAATGTACTGCGCTACCGTGAACAACTCGGTGGATCTGCCAGCGGACCTGGAAAAGTGGCTGTTATTGATGGCGATGTGGCCATGTATCTGCCTTCAGAGACAGGTGCGATGGTAAGCACCTACCCGACTACAAAAGTGGGTCAACAGATTTCTAAAGGCAGAGTAGCTTGGCTGGTGAATCCTGGAACGGGAAAGATAGTAGAGGAATTCACAGCGGACAAGGATGGTGCACTTCTGCTCCTCGCTCGGAGTTCGCCAAGCATGCTCAAGCCTGGCGATTTTGGCGCCGCATTAGCGTACCCACAGTACGAGATTTCAGTGCCCAACACCTGAATTAGGATCGAAAACATGTTGCCGCTACTCTATATAGTGAGAATGGATGTCGAATCAGACTATGTTGATGAATTCGTTAAGTGGTATGACACGCGCCACGGGCCGGATTTGATAGCCAGTGGTTTTCACAGTTGCAGCGCATATCATTCTCAAGTTGGTGGCCCATTTATTTGCAATGTATACGAAGTACCTGATCTCGCTATCTTTTCATCAGATGCTTATGTCCAGGTACGCGAAGATGATCACCAACTGGTCGATGAAGTGCTGAATAAAATCAGCAATCACTCAAACACAGTTTACAGCCAGCAATGCGTGGTTGGAATTCCCGAGTCCGCAAAACGCGCTGATTCGCGACCAAGCCGAAGTGGCGCGGTTTGCGCCCCTGTAGTTGCCACGCTACGCGTGGATATTGCTGAAAGCAATCATGAGGAATTTCGTGAGTGGTTCCAGACGAAATATGCACCCTTGTTGCTTGACAAGCGAGCAATGCGGGTACGGCTCGCCCGCCAGGAGGGTAAACACCCGATGTTTCCATCAAAGCAGGCTGAGTGGGTATTGCTTGTTGAGTGGGCCTCTCTCAGCGACGCTCAGACGGCCGGACCATGTGATTCGCGAGTTGAAGAAGCCGCAAATAAAAATTCCTGGAAAGTCGATAATCTTGAATATCATCTAGGTGCGTTAAGTGCGACATTGTTGAATGCAGACAGCTGGAACATTTGACTGCATCTATTCTGCCCTTACGGCACGCAAGAATACTTTCAAGTCATCAAGCTCTTGTTCTGAGATCTGGCCATCAAAAGAAGGCATTCCGCGCTCCTTTAGCGCGCCGTCAATTACTATCGGCTCTAATTCATCAATAAGCTCTGGTGGGCTCCGCCGCAGATCAGGGAGCAACCCATTGTGACCGAACCAGCCGTGGCAGCTACCGCAGTGTGCCTCATAAACATCGCGCCCTCGCTGAGCGTGCACATTGAGTTCACGAAGAGCTGGGCCTGGCAGCCTGCTGCTAATCGCTGGCTGTGCAACTGGTAATGGCACTTTGCCGCCACCGAGTTTCAGTGAGATAACCCGCCCTGAGTTGCTATGACGTCGCGCCGCCACACCGCTCTCGGCGTGTGAGAAAAGTGCGCCGCCCCAGCCCGCCAGTACAGAAATATACTGTATGCCATCCATATCATAACTGATTGGTGGTGCAATTATTCCGGTGCCAATTTCGATGCGTTGCAACACAGACCCGTTGGAAGCATCGTAGAAGTTGAGAAAGCCCTCGCCATCTCCCTGAACAACAAGGTTGCCTGCAGTGGACAGAACTCCGGCATTACTAAACATTGGATAGGCTACTGTCCAGCGGGCCGCTCCAACAATAGGGTCCCACGCTAATAATTTGGCGGTACCGAACGTATCATCAGGCACTATGTCGATCTTGTTTCTTGGCCCTGCACCAGCCATCAGCACAGTAAATCGATCTGGATAAAAATACGTGGCCGCTTCCTGTGCCGGAATGTAAACAAGGCCTGTTGAAGGATTCCATGACATGGGATGCCAGTTATGACCACCCAGGGTAGAAGGCATCACCAGGCGCTCGCCTTTGCTGTAATCTGCGCTCGCGTTGCTTATCGGCCGACCAGTCTTTAAGTCAACATGAGATGCCCAACTGACATGCACATAATTATTAGCCGATAATAATTCTCCATTACTTCGATCAACAATGTAGAAAAACCCGTTTTTCGGCGCCTGAAATAGGACCTTGCGAGGCTTCCCCTGCCACTTGATATCTGCGAGGACTATATGCTGCGTCGCCGTGTAATCCCAACTGTCACCGGGTGTTGTCTGATAATGCCATACCAGCCGGCCTGTATCAGCGTTTAACGCAAGAATCGAAGATAGGAACAGATTATCTCCACCCGACGGGCTGCGTTGAAAGCGGGGCCATGGAAAGCCATTGCCGGTACCTACATAGACTAGATTCAGTTCAGGGTCGAAGGCCATACTGTCCCAAACTGTACCGCCCAACCCGGTTTCCCAAAGGCTGTCGCGATCCCAGGTTTTCACTGCCTCAGCAAGCTCCTGGTGCTCGAACGGTCCGTCTGCTCCGCCAGGTACTGTATAAAAACGCCAACTGAGTGATCCATCGGCCACAGCATAAGCTGAGACATACCCCCGAACGCCAAAATCACCACCCCCGTTGCCAATGAGTACCTTGTCGCCCACAACCCGAGGTGCGCCGGTAATTGTGTAGGGTTTTGTACGGTCTATTGTGTTCACTTCCCATAGCACTGTGCCATCATTTGCGTTCAAAGCAATGAGACGCCCGTCAAACGTGCCAACAAACACACGTTCATTCGCCACGGCAACGCCACGGTTGACAACATCGCAACATCCTTTAGCAGCCCATTCGCCCGGAACTTTCGGGTCGAACTTCCACAAGATAGAGCCAGTGCGGGCGTCGAGCGCATAAACACGACTCCAGTTGGAGGTAAGGTACATGATTCCATCGATGACGATCGGCGTTGCCTCAAGCCCTCGGCTGCTATCGAGCGAGGTTTCCCAGGCGAGGCCTAACCTGGAGACATTCTGCGAATGAATAGTTGTCAACGGTGAGTGGCGCGTTTCAGCAGCGTTAAAGCCATGCTGTGGCCAATTACCGTTGGCACTCAAGGCCGGTAAAGATAGCTGCAAAAAAACAGCCACAAGAATTGTATTAAATGATTTTCTCACGGTAAAAATCTTCCTCTAGGACTTCGCTGGCCAATAAACGGTGAAGAAACCATTACCTCACGAGCGCCAACTGTTCGTAATCGACATTAGCAGATGAGCTCTATTGCCAGGCTGACTTGTAACAAATGGAGACTTGACTCTATTTTTGGCTTGTGGGTATTCTAGAACAAATGAGATGATGATGACACACCTGTTAATCCTGGATTTAACTGTGTGCTGCCGCAGGTCAGCTGCAAGTGAGCTAAGAGCAAATGAGTATCTCCAGTGCCTGGATAGTTGCCGAACGGAATCCTGATCGACTGGGAGTGGTTTCTGCAGATGGCCAAAGTGTTACCTACCAGGCTCTAATAGAAAGAAGCAACCAGTACTCCAGAGCGATGCAGTCGATAGGGCTTTCAGCCGGCGATAGGGTGGCGATTATTATGGAAAATACGCCGACCGCAGTTGAATTGGTTCTGGCTGTGATGCAAAACGGTATGTATCTGGTGCCAATCAATTATCACAGCACCGCGTCGGATATTGCTTATATCGTTCGCGATTCGGATGCACGGGCAGTATTTACAGACTACGAGTATGCAACGCAGTGCCGCAAAGCACTTGATGAATTAGATTACCCAAATTCAAGGCGCTTTTGTACCGTTGATGTCCCAGGTTTTATTCCCTGCGAATCATGGTGCGAAGGGTTTTCCACCCAGCGGCCGGAGCCAACTCGTGCAGGTGCCGTCATGAACTACACCTCCGGCACAACAGGCCATCCCAAAGGGGTATTACGCCCGCTCCCTCGGGAGGACGCAGACACAGCAGCTAACCGGCAAATATGGGTTCTCGCCCTTTTCGGGATGGAGGTTGGTCCCGGTGTGCATCTTGTCAATTCGCCGCTTTATCACACTGCTGTAATGAATATTGCATTCGCATCGCTACACAGCGGCCAGACAATGGTATTAATGAATGACTGGGAGCCCGAACTCGCACTGCAACTGATCGAGCGATATCGGATTACGTCGACACATATGGTTGCTACCCACTTCCACCGCTTGCTTTCCCTTCCGCAAGCTGTCCGCACAAATTACGACCACAGTTCTCTTGCCTATGTGATACACGGAGCGGTGCCAACACCCGTAGACATCAAACGGAGAATGCTGGAATGGTGGGGCCCGGTTATTTACGAATACTATGGGTCTTCTGAAGTTGGCGGGACGTTAGCAACTCCCGAGCATTGGCTTTCCAAGCCAGGCACGGTTGGGCGCCCTTTCAGCATCACTGAACTCTTGATTCTGGACGATGATGGTCAGGAGATGCCGGTCGGTAAGCCGGGCTGGGTATATATGTGCCAGGGTGATGACCTTTTCGAATACCATAAAGATAAGGAAAAAACAGCCCGAAACAGATTTGGCAGGTTTATTTGCGTCGGGGATATTGGTTACGTTGATGAGGATGGTGATTTATTTTTGTGTGGAAGAGATGCGGAAATAATCATCTCAGGTGGTGTCAATATCTATCCGTCTGCAATAGAGGGGCATTTGCTCAGCCATGAAGCGGTCGCAGACGTCGCCGTCATCGGGATACCTGATCCCGAATTCGGTGAACAAGTTAAGGCTGTGGTTAGGCTTAAGCCCGGCTGTCAAGCCAACGGCACCATGGAAACAGCACTGCTTAACTTCTGCCGCGAAGGCCTGTCTCATCAGATTGTTCCCAAGAGTGTCGACTTTGTTAGAGATTTGCCGCGCGATCCGTCTGGCAAACTGTATAAGCAGCGTATACGAGAAAGGTACTGGCAGCAAGAAGAAAGATCAATATAGTTAGGCTAAATGAAAAAAGAGAACGAGATTAGGTTTGACGACCAGGTCGTAATTGTTACCGGAGCGGGAGCTGGGTTAGGGCGTGCCTATGCATTATTGTTTGCCGAAAGGGGAGCACGTGTTGTAGTGAACGACCTGGGAGGCAACGTTCACGGTCAGGGGGGGAGTACAAACTCCGCGGACCAGGTAGTCAGTGAGATAAACGCGGCAGGTGGAATTGCCGTGGCCAGCTACGATAGCGTGGTCACGCCCGAAGGTGGAGTGTCAATTATCGATACCGCAGTGCAGCACTATGGCAGGGTAGATGTGCTGATTCATAATGCTGGTATTTTGCGCGACAAGAGTTTTCTGAAGCTAGAGGAGGACGATGTCCGCGATGTTATGGATGTGCATCTGAATGCCGCCTTCTGGGTTTGTCAGCCGGCATTCGAGCTGATGAAACAACAGAATTTTGGGCGAATTGCGTTTACCACTTCAGCCTCGGGATTGTTTGGTAATTTTGGTCAAGCAAATTATGGCGCTGCGAAAACCGGACTGATTGGGCTGATGCGTGTGTTGAGCATTGAGGGTGCCCGCTATGACATCAAAGTGAACTGTGTGGCGCCTTCGGCGCGAACCCGGATGACAGAAGACCTGCTCGGCCCACTGACCGAACGCCTTGACCCGCGCCACGTAGCACCGTTGATAGCCTATTTATGTTCACGGCAGTGCGAGTTTAGCAGCGAAATATTTTCGGCAGGAGGTGGTCGATTTGCACGTGTTTTCCTGGGCCTCGGGCCGGGCTGGTACAGTGGTGGAGAAATCGTTGAGCCAGAAACCGTAGCAGAACATATAGATTCGATTCGTAACGTCGACAACTACATCATTCCCAAAACTGGTAATGAAGAGCTGGAAATATTACTGTCAACGCTGGGCATCAAGCCCTGAGGTTTTATGGTTCATGCATTTTGATGATACACGGGAACAAGCCAACTTTCGTAAACGCGTTATAAGTTGGCTCGAAGAAACATTGCCTGGGCTGAGAAAGGTTGGAAAGGAGTCAAGTGAAGAGGAACTCTCTCGCCACTGGCAAAAGTTAATGCATGACGGTGGCTGGTTGGGCTTGGCCTGGCCAAAAGAATTTGGTGGCCAAGGCCTTAGTGCGATCGAAGAGGCAATATTTAATGAAGAATGCGTGCGACGTGACGCGCCAATCCCAATTAACCTGTTAGGAATCTTACTGGGGGGGCCTACTATAATAGTCCATGGCACAGATGCGCAAAAAAAACGCTATCTGCCGAAAATTCTCTCCGCAGATGAAATTTGGTGTCAGGGTTTCAGCGAACCGGGAAACGGCTCCGATCTGGCAGGGTTACGAACTCGAGCGGAAAAAACCGAGGGCGGGTGGCGCATCAGTGGACAGAAAGTATGGACCTCGTCGGGGCACTTGGCACATAAATGTCTGCTCTTAGCACGCACCGACCCATCTGCCAGCAAGCACAGAGGGATCACCTATTTTCTCGCAGACACCTCCGCATTCGATATTCGACCGTTACGTATGATAAACGGTGAAGCCGAGTTCAACGAAATGTTCATAGATGATGTTTTTGTCGCAGATGAAGATGTGCTTGGTGAGGTTAACGGTGGCTGGCAAGTCGCGATGACAACTCTGACAGTTGAACGTAATTCGGTCGCTTTCAATCTTCAGGTTTGGGCCAGGCAGGCGTTAGATCGACTCGCCGCTGAGGTCATGGAGCAAGGGCTGGCAGATGACACTTACGTACTTGAGCGGCTTGGAGAATTTGAGGCAGAAGTAGAAGCCATAAGAATTGGGACCATTCGCAGCACGTCTGCTTTGTCGGCGGGTTCACAGGCAGGTGTAGAAGGGTCCACTGTTAAGCTACAGTGGGCCCATGCGGTACAGAATATCGCCAGATTTGCACTTGAACTGGGCGCAATCGATCTGGTCTTAGCAGGTGCCGAGGGCAGTGGCTACTGGATCAACCGATATCTGCGAGCCCGTGGACACAGCATTGAGGGTGGTACAGATGAAATCCAAAAATCAATTATTGCCGAGCGCGTGCTCGGTTTGCCGAGATCACGGCTATGAAGGCCATACTTGAAGAAGAGCAGCGTCTAGTTGTCGAAGTTGCGGAACGCATGGCAGGGAACGGACTGCAAAATGCGCAGAGACTTCTGTCCGGAGCGCCCTGGCCTGAATATCCTGACCACGACCTGATGGCAAACTGGCAGGGGCTTGCCATTGGGGAAGCGGATGGAGGTAGTGGTGGTCGTCTTGTTGATCTAGCGTTGCTGATCAGAACTCTTTCTATCCGTTTGACTCCGTGCCGATACATTGACCACGTCATTGCATTACAGGCCGCATTCGGTGCCGGTTTGCCGATAGACTTCAAGGTTGCTGATGAGGGCCAGTGGTGCTTGGCAGTAGCGGAGCCTAGGACTCCGCCTTTTGGACCCTTTGCCTGCCGGTTAAGCAACAATAGGATTGATGGAACAAAAACCGGCGTGCCCTTCGGTAATAGAGCGGAAATTGCAATAATTGCTCTCGAAGACAATCGGATTGCGTTGGCAAAACCAAGCGAGAGCATTCTTTCCGACTCGGCTGACCCTCTCGCTGAATACGCCTGTTTGACCTTTAATGGTTCAGCTGCGGAGCACGTATCGGATAATGCGAACGGTGGATTATTGAGGGCCACAGTTCTGATCGCTGCTGAACTCTGTGGGGTGGCCCAGGGCGCGGTCGATAATGGCTCTGCATATGCCAAAGAGCGTGCTCAATTTGGTCAACCTATTGGCTCGTATCAAGGGGTTGCACATCAACTTGCTGAGGCACAGGTTGCAACGGAGACAGCCTGGTCGTTGACGCTATATGCATGCTGGGCCATCGACAGTGGTAATAGTGATGCTCAAAAAGCCGTTCATGCCGCCAAAGCGAAGGCTTCAGAGGCGGCTGTGTTCAGTTCTGAACGCGCACTACAGGTTCATGGTGGAATAGGCATGACCTGGGAATCCACGCCCCATTTGTATTTGAAGCGTGCGATCACTCGAGCTGCAGTACTGGGAGGTACTCATTGGCACAGGCAACAGCTAGGTTCGGCGCTGCTGAGTAAAATAAGCAGCGTTTCATGATTGATTCCGGGACAGCCACGGCAACCGTCGCAAAGGGCTGTGCGCTCCGGTACGACTGATGAATTCAACCTCGAGTACCCACGAGTCTTCCCATCGAAATATCGCGTTGGGCATGCTGATCGTCGTTTACATGACCAGTTACCTCGACCGACAGATACTTTCTATACTGCTACCGCAAATCAAGGCTGAATTCAGTGTGTCGGACACCCATCTGGGCTTGCTTACAGGATTCGCCTTTGCTGTTTTCTACACCACGCTTGGAATTCCATTGGCAAGAATTGCCGACCGGAGTTCGCGGGTAAATCTACTGGCGATCTGCATCGCTTTCTGGAGCATGATGACTGCCCTCTGCGGAACAGCTTTGAGCTTCGCCCAATTGACGCTCGCACGCATCGGTGTAGGTATTGGTGAAGCGGGCTGTAATCCATCGGCACACTCGCTCATAGCAGATTATTTCCCATTTAATAAGCGCGCATTTGCGCTTTCGGCATATGCCACTGGTGTGCCTTTGGGGTCATTACTGGGCTTGGCGTTGGGTGGCTGGCTCGGGGAGACCTATGGCTGGCGGGTTGCTTTCATTGCCGTAGGTTTACCCGGACTGCTGCTGGCGATTGTAGTCAAGTTGGTTCTTAAGGAACCAGTGCGCGGAAAAGTGGATGGTGTTAGTGACCAGGATGCCCCCACTCTTATGGCAACATTTCGCTATCTGTGGCAGGCGAAAAGCTTTCGCGCCATATGCGCGGCAGCAACAGCCGACGCTTTTGTTGGTTATGGGCTTCTGCTGTGGTTACCCACCTACCTTATTCGCAGTTTTGACTTGAGCGCAACAGAGGTGGGCTTGCGCCTCGGGTTGACTTTTGGTGTGGCTGGTATCGTCGGAGCTGTGGGAGCAGGTCTGATCACCGACCACTTGGGCAAACGGGATCGCCGTTATTATTGCCTGGTGCCGGTGCTCATCTTCGCTATTGCCCTGATTGGCAATGTGTTGGTCTATTCATCACAATCACTGGTGGTTACTTTTGCACTGCTTTTCGTCCCACTGATAATGCTGCCGGCTTCCGGCGGTCCTCTTTTTGCGGCTACTCAATCAATTGCACCGGTGAGAATGCGAGCTACCGCAGCTGCCATATTACTGTTGATTCTTAACCTCATCGGACTTGGATTGGGGCCGACTTTTGTCGGGCTTGCAAGTGACCTGTTGGCCCCAAGGTTTGGAGACAGCTCGCTACGGTTCGCGATGCTCATCATGAGCTGCAGTTACGTTGCTGCCATGGTGATGGCTTATATCGCCTCGCGTCACTTTGATGCTGACCTTGCGAAAGTGGAGAGAGCCTCCGAACCAATCTGAGTGACGTATACTGGTTGCGAGTCGACCGATTGGGAACCACGCGGGATTTTATTATGCCAAAGCCAAAGCTATCGAAGAAGGTCGTACTGATTACTGGGGCCACCGGCGGTATCGGCGCAGCAAGCGCCAAGCTGTTTTCGAAGCATGGAGCAAGGTTGATCCTGGTAGATCTCAAGCAGGACGCTCTTGATGAACTCGCCGCAACGCTCGGACCGGATCTATGCGCAGCCGTCGCTGCCGACGTCAGCGATCCAGACAGCATGATGGCGGCTGTGAATGCGGGCATAGAACGATTCAAACGCATTGATGCGGCCTTTTTGAACGCGGGCGTTGAAGGAGAATTCAAGCCTCTGACTGACTATTCGCTGGACGCTTACGACCACGTTATGGCAGTCAATGTTCGGGGTGTGTTCCTGGGGCTAAAATTGATTATTCCCCAGCTACAAAAGATCGGGGGCGGTAGCATAGTGATTACGTCGTCACTTGGCGGGCTTCGCGGGACAGCAAAAATCTCTGCTTATATAGCATCGAAGCACGCGGTGGTCGGGTTGATGAAGTCAGCCGCCTTAGAAAATGCGGCGTCCAATATTCGGATCAACACCATCAATCCCGCACCTATAGCAACGCGCATGATGGACGCCTTAGAGGAGGGCTTGGCACCTGGCGCAGCGGACATCGTGAAAAGGAGAATGGTAAAAGGCGTTCCGATGAGACGTTATGGACAACCTGAGGAAGTTGCGCGCATGGCGATGTTCTTGCTTAGCGATGATGCCAGCTTCATTACGGGTAACTCCTACCCGATTGACGGCGGAATGTCGGCAATGTGAATTATTTCGTGGTGTAATTCGAAGCCGACAATTTGTAACAGTCTGAAATCCAAAGCGGCTGGATACGTTTTGTTGTTACACATCTCGTAATAAGTCGGTATTCTAGAATATAATCTCTAGTATTATTGAATGTTAGAGCCAATTCCGGGAGAACTCGCATGCCCACTGAGACGCTTGTTGAACACCAACTGATGAGAGGGTTTGTACGACTCTCACGCGAGCAGACGGAGAATGCCGCTCTGCTTCATTTCCACGTTGAAATGGAAGTCGAGCACCCGGCAAAGGTCATGTTCGAGCAACTGGTACTTGGCCTGACCGATAGCGAAAAGAGTTGGATTTGGCCGATTGAGTATGAGAATAGCGCCGAGCCCCCGGAAGGCGGCGTGCACGAAGGCTGTTTGGTAAAGATGACCTACCGGGTACCACGTTTTGACAAGCCTGATGTACCCGCAAAATCAGCCACGTACAGTTATACTTTGGCGCAATACAAACCAGATGATCTGCTATTGGAATACCAAAGTATTGACCATCCATTGTCGGGTGGCGCTGTCGTCAGGGTGGAGCCGGTCAGCGTGAATAATAGTCGCATTCATTGGCAAGGCGCCTATCGGCAGGATCCGTCTCAGGAAATCGTGGTGCAGTCCATAATCCGTTACTTTCCGTTTTTATACGACCTCATCGAGCAAAATGCCGCTACCGGGCCTAGCGATCTCAATCGTTGAGAGTCAGCTAACGAAATTGAGTCAGTTTTGGCACTCAACCAGCCGTCAATTTGTAGATGACCGTTGCAATGGCCACTTCGTTGCCGTCTTCACTCTGAACCTTTACTTCACCGGTGCACAGCGTGCCGCCACGGCGCCGCACTATTGCCTCGGCGCTAAGATCTGTAGCGACGGCCAGTCGCAGGAAGCTGATGTTGAGGCTAACGGTGGCGCCCCGTGCATTGCTACCAAGCTCTGGATGCGACCAGAATGCAGCGGTAGCGGCCGTATCCATTAATGTGCTGATCGCGCCACCATGGATGCGACTGGCACCGAGCACCTCTTGATAGGGCATCTGTACAACTACGCGGTCTTGAACACTCTCGACAATACTTAAGCCCAGCAGCCGAGAAAAGGGATCATCAACAATCCAGGAAAGGTTGACGCCGTGGTTCACTTTGCTCTTGCCATTGTCAATGTGGCGCTGCGCAGATAGGTGGGCGGCGGTTTGCCCATGGACGGGCAGCCTCGATTTCTCCAGCCAGACGAAACAACATCGGATCCCGGCCGTAGCCTGCCATCAACTGGACTCCGATTGGCAGTCCGGCGTCATTCCAGTAAAGCGGTAAGGACATAGCAGGCGTCCCTGCCTGGTTCGCCAATGAAGTAAATGGAATAAACTTGAAAACGGCCTCAAGGTATGCATCAACGTTGGTTGAACTTGTGTCCAGGGTGCCGATGGGCGGCGGTGGTGTTGCAACCACCGGAGACAGCAACGCATCATAGCGATCGAAAAATGGGGCGATTTCCCTGCCGGTACGGTGCATCGTCCAGATGGCCCGTGCCATGTCAGCCGCTGTTCGATCGTGCCCGATACGGGCCAAAAAACGTATAACAGGTTCGATATCGTTTTCGCCTGGTTCTCGCCCGGTTAGTTCGGCTTGCTGATCAATCGCACCCTGCACGTTAGCGGCGATCAGCAGCGTAAACGCCGCTCCGCTTTGAGAAACGTCGTATTCTGGCTTCGCTTCTTCCAGGTTATGCCCAAGGTCCTCCAATAGGGTCACGGCATCGTCCAGAGCTGCCAGGCAGTCTGCGTGAACTGGCGCGCCAGTCAATGCTTCCCGCTGCACGGCGATGCGCAATGGACCAGGGCGGGTTGTGACTTCATCAAGCAGTGCGCGCTCGAACGTTGGGCCGCAGTATGGATCTCCGGCTGTGGAGCCGGCAGTAATATCCAGGAACATAGCGCTGTCGCGGACACTGACTGTCATAACGTGTTCTGCACTGAGCCCATTCCAGACTTCCCCGTAATCAGGTCCCGCGGGCAACAAGCCCCTTGATGGCTTGAATCCAAAAACTCCGCAGCATGACGCGGGGATACGAATGGAACCGCCCCCGTCGGATCCATGGGCCGCCGGGACCAGACGTGCTGCAACCGCCGCAGAAGCGCCGCCGCTTGAGCCGCCCGCGCTCACTCCGGTATTCCAGGGGTTCCGAGTTGCCCCATACATTGCGCCTTCAGTGCTCGGACAACACCCGTATTCAGACGTATTGGTCTTACCAAATATGACCAGACCAGCACGTTTATAGCGAGCAACGAGTTCGGAATCGTGGTTAGGTATCGCGTTGGTCATGAAACGGCTACCTGATGTGGTTGGAACGCCGGCGTAGAGCGCGCGCAAATCTTTTAGCAGAAACGGCACCCCCTGGAGCGGACCCTCTGGTAAACCGGCCTTAATTGTCGCGCGCGCCTCCTCGTACATACGCGTGACGATGCTATTGATTTCCGGATTGAGCGTCTCGACATTTGCGATGGCGTTATCGAGAAGCTCGACAGCCGATACTTCACCGGATTTGACTAAGGCCGCCAGGCTCATGGCATCGTGGTTGGCTAGCTCATTCACATCGGTCTCCCTTGTTTGGATTGTCGTCATGATGTATTTAAGCGGCAGCTGATAATTCTAATTGGCCCTGAGACGGTGATCACTCGCCACTGCAGCATTGTCGAATTACCGTAGTGCAACGAGTAAGAACATCCAGGCTCATTGCGCAACCGTTATTGCATTATACTAGAGGAATTGTTCTAATTCATAGCTAGCGAGCTTAGGTGGTTGCCAGGTTGAATGGATGCGTTTCAGTATCGCCGTACCGTTACAAAGAATCGTAGACGGTAACTATCAATACGATATAGACAGTTTTGTCTCTGAATGCCAGGCTGCAGAGCGTGCCGGCTTCTTTGCGGCTGTTGTCGGCGAGCGTCGTATTGGCGTCACGGCCTACAATACCAGCCCCCATATTCTCGCGGCGCTTGCGCTTGCGCAAACGACCCGCCTGCGATTTGCGATCATGGTAGTCCAGTTACCGCTGCGCGATCCAATACAAGTGATTCAGGACGCAAGCGTACTCAACTCTATCTTTCCAGATCGATTCCGCCTTGGCGTCGGTGCGGGCTATAACGAGCATGCTTTCCAGCTTTTCGGAAAAGATCTCAAAGACCGCGGCAAGTCTATGAAAGAAGGTCTGGAAATGATCAACGCGTTTCGAAACGGGGAGATATCGATAGACGTTGGTCGAGGGCCCATACCAGCTCTAGACCCTGCCATGGGGAATCATCGGCCAGAGGTTTGGGTCGGAGCCTGGGCTAAAGCGGGAGTACGCCGTGCAGCAAGTCTTGCTGATGGTTGGCTCCCCGACCCCATGCGCACTGGGGCGGTGGTCGCCGAACTTGCCGACCTTTATCGTAATGAATGCAAGAAACACAGCAAGACACCGCGTGTAGCAATGTTAAGAGAAGCCTGGTTGGCTGATACTGACGAACAGGCGCGTTCTGAGTATGGCCCGGCCGTTGTTCAGGCCCATGGCGAGTACTTTCCGCGCATGAAGGGCGGATGGAAGACCACGGACGGTTCTGAAGGCAAGCCATACGACGTGCGCGTAGATCCTTGGTTAAAAGATATTGAGGACAAGCAGCAGCTCTCGCTTGACCAACTTTTGGAGGATAGGCTGCTCGTGGGTTCTGTGGACACCTGGATCGAAAACCTTGAGCGATGGATTGAGTCCATCAAGCCGGAAGAAATCGTTCTGAGATTGCGCTTCCAAGGTGGACCTTCTCCAGAACAGACGCTGAAAGTGATCGACCGAATCGGTCGAGATATCATTCCACGTTTCGCTGGTGTCGACTGATGAGCGTTACCGTTCGATCCTGGGATATCGAAGTCCCTGGGCGACGCATCGGTGGCGACCGATGGACTATTCGGTGTCATGAATTCAAGGGGAGCAGGCCTGGGCCGGCGACCGCCATTGTTGCCGGAGTTATCGGCGACAAGCCGCTTGCTGTATTGGCGCTGCATGAACTAGGACGGCGCCTCGAATCTGCAGACTTAGCAGGTGCTGTTATCTTGGTACCAGCGGCAAATCCGTTCGGTCTGCAGGTCGGTACCCGACAAAACCCCGATCTGTTGGAGCTCAATCGAAGATTTCCCGGCAAGCCCTCTGGTTTTCTGACGGACCAGATCGCGCATACCCTCGTGACTTCCTTGCTAGAACGGGTCGACTGTGTAATCGATCTTCATTCCGGAACGCCGGCCAGGGCGCTCAACTACACCTATGACTATGGGGACCTGCATCTGAGTGCGTCTTTTGGCTATCTGCCGGTTGTTGTTGATAGGCATGTTCCTGGCCAGCTTAGCCAGGCGGTCGTTGCCGCGGGCGGTAGCTCATTCCTGGCGGAATTCGGCGGTGCTGAGCTCAATGATCCGGAACCGGGAATCGCTGGCTGCCTCAATACCTTGCGGTATCGTGGCCACCTGACGGGTGAACGGACGGGGCCAGACAAAGTCCCGATTCTCGACCAAGTGAAAGTCTTTCTGGCATCGCACAATGGAGTGCTGGATGGACGCTATAGTCCGGCCGACTTGGGCCAGCCGGTTGCGCCGGGTCCAATTGGCTGGATCACGAACGTCGTGACCGGCGCGCGTATGGAGGAATTTATCATCGAAGGACCTGGCGAGATTACCGGGAACGGTGAAGGTTTCGATCTCTGGGGGCCGGGACTTGAGCGGCAATTCGAAGTCCGGGATCAGCCATTATTAATGATGGCTCCGAGCCGACCGGCAATCGTTAACCCAGGAGACTTCACCTATGCGGTTGGCTGGGTGCGCGAGTTGCTTGACGTATCTGGTTACGGGTAGAGAACGCTCACCAGCTCAGCAATGCACGCAGGTTTGCTCTCTCCCTCAACCTCGACGGTAACGCAGATAATCATGCGTACCGCCGCGTCGCCGGCATCTGCGACGTTAGAGACGGTCCAGCTCGCCCTGATTCGACTACCGGTACGCACAGGGTTGGTGAATCTGACTTTGTCGCTGCCTAGATTGATTCCTGCACTGAAACCGGCCATCCAGCTAGGAGTCGCGCCCAGTAGCTTCGGAATCAGAGATTGGATCAACATGCCATGGGCTACTGTCGTGCCATAGGGTGACTCCCGGCGGCAACGGTCCACATCCAGGTGAATCCACTGATGGTCTCCCGTTAAGTCAGCAAACTCAACGATCATGTCTTGAGTTACTGTCAGCCAGTCGCCAGGTGGAGAGGATTCCCCGACCAGTGATTCGATATCTGCAATACTCATCCAAGCACCTCAAAGAGTCCGGCTGCGCCCATGCCAGTACCGACGCACATAGTGACTACCACGTAGCGGACGTTCCGGCGTTTACCTTCGATTAACGCATGCCCTACCATGCGGGCGCCGCTCATTCCAAAGGGGTGACCTAGCGCAATAGCGCCACCGTTCACATTGAGCATATCGTTAGGAATGCCAAGCTGATCTCGGCAATATAGTACCTGCACAGCGAAAGCCTCATTGAGTTCCCAGAGACCTATATCTTCCATGCGCATGCCCGTTCGATTCAACAAGCGAGGGACGGCGAACACTGGCCCAATGCCCATCTCGTCAGGCTCACAGCCCGCAACCGCGAATCCTATGAAACGGCCCAGCGGAGTAATGCCTCGTTGCTCCGCGAGCCGCTCGTCCATTAGCACGCATGCAGAAGCGCCATCAGAAAGCTGACTGGCATTTCCAGCGGTTACAGTTCCGTTGTCGATGACGGGTTTCAACGCCTTCAGCCCTTCGAGTGTGGCATCTGGCCGATTGCCCTCGTCCTGCTTCAGCGTTACTTCCTGAACAAACTCTTCGCCGGTCTCTTTGTCCTGAACCAGCTTGCGCGACCTGAGTGGAACAATCTCTGCATCAAAGGCGCCGGCACGTTGAGCAGCCGCAGTGCGCTGCTCACTCTGAAGGCTAAATTCATCTTGAGCGTCTCTGTCGATGTGATAGCGCGCCGCGACCGTTTCCGCAGTTTGAATCATTGAAGCGTAGATATTTGGGTGCATGGCAAGCAATTCTTCATCTTGAGCGCGATAGGTATTGTAGTGTTCGTTGTAAACCAGGCTGACGGATTCGACGCCACCGGCCACAGCAATTGGCACTCCCTCATTGCATATGCGACCCGCAATTGTCGCGATGGCCTGGAGGCCGGAAGAGCAGAATCTATTGATCGTTACTCCCGACGTTGTGACCGGTAATCCGGCTTTCAACGCACTTTGGCGAGCGACATTTTGCCCGGTGGAACCCTCAGGATTCCCGCAGCCCAGCGCCACATCCTCAACCTCTCCAGGCTCTAGGCCCGCCCGTTCCACTGCATGGTGAATCGCATGGGCTCCCAGTGTTTGTCCGTTAGTATCATTGAAAGCCCCGCGATAAGCTTTGCCTATCGGTGTACGAGCAGTTGAAACGATAACCGCACGGGTCATATGAACTCCTTGATTGCCAGTTGGTGGGTAGACTTAATCATGTTGCCATACTGCCGGTGCAACAGTGCAAAGCCAGGTATATGCAGGTAAGACTGGGTAGGTCAAAACGATGATCTTCGCTGATTTTCATTTTTATAGCCGTTCTCGTTTCACGACAATTCCAGCCTCCACTCGATCCCAGACGTTTCCCGTCAGTCCTGAGTTGCGCAGCAAGTGCTTTTGGACCTTGCTAGTTGGCGTCTTCGGTAGTGCTTCCATTACTCTGATGTAGCGGGGCAACATAAAGTGTGGCAGATGCTCTCTTAAGTATTCAAAAAGGCCCAATGGATCGCCGAACGTCGTATCTTTTGTGCAGACAACAAGCAGGATTTCTTCTTCTCCATGTTCTGCTTCCACGCCTACTGCAGCTGCCTCCTGAATGCCTGCGAATGAGCAGGCGCGGTTCTCGATCTGAAATGACGACACGTTTTCACCCCGTCGTCGAATGAAGTCGCTACGTCGGTCAACGTAATATAGGTAGCCAAATTCACCCTCGCGAAAAAGATCGCCGCTGTGAAACCAGCCGTTTCGCCAAACCTCAGCACTGGCCTCGGGCATTGCATGGTAGTGATTCATAACCGACCAGGGCTGATCGGGTCGTATGACCAGTTCGCCAACTGAACCCCTTGGGACCTCGATATCGTGCTCATCGACAAGACGCCACTGAAGGCCGGAGCGAACCTTGCCGCAGCTGCCGGTGACTTCGCAGTCTACATCGGTTATCAGTGGCATCGGCAATTCAGTCGTACCAAAGCCACTGACGTAATGAAATCCATAACGTTTCGCCAGACGGATGGTCTGCTCGGAAATGGGATACATCAACGCCATACGCAACGGATTTTCCAGATCTTTTTCCCGGACAGGTTGCTGCTCCAGAAACTGTGCCATCGTGCCCACAAGGCCACAGGCAACCGTACATTGATGCGCAGAAATTAATGACCAGTACTGCTTCGCATCGAATGACTCGTGCAGCGACAGCGAACCACGACAACGCAATACCGCCAACACTGACGCGATTGCTGCAACATGGAACAAAGGTAAGTTGACCAGCATCCGATCTTCTTCCTGCATGTAGCCGTAAGCTACGGCCGCGATCAAATACAGGTGGAAATAGGTGGTGAGAACACCTTTAGATGGACCGGTCGTACCCGATGTATAGATAATCATCGAGGGATCCCACGGCGAGAGTTCAGGCAGTGACGGTGTTTCCTGGAAACTGGTGGACGCTGGTTCCGTGTGAAAATTGATTCCGGGTAGGTCCATACCGGCTGCTGGAAAGGCAGCAACATCGGTTAATGGCCCGGTATCGATGTCTGCAAGTCGCATACAAAGGCCCTGGTGGGCAAGCATTAACCTGGCACCGGAATTGGCAATGATATGGGCGAGGTAGTCGCCGCGTGCCGCGGTATTGAGAGGCACGCAGACCGCGCCAAGAGAATTGATTGCAAACCACGCCAGTAGTAATGGCTCGCAATTCGGAAGCCAGACCAGCACACGATCGCCCGGTACCACGCCAAGCGATAATAACCACTCGCAATAAGCATCAACCTGCCGCTTCAACCCCTGGTAATTCAGTTCGCTGCCATCTTCAAAAACTGCAAAGACTTTTTGTGGACATTTCTGGTCGGCTTCTGAGATCAGATGGCTGATTACGCATTGATCAGCTTGTGGAAAGTCAGGAACGAACCAGGGCGGTGAATGCATCATAAGTCGGCAAGCAGCTTCTCAGTATTAGCATTATTCAAGTAACAGAGACTTTTGTCTAGTTTTGATCGATGACAAGCTGCTTAATGAGAGACTATGGACGTGCAGCATCTCATCCAGGCTATCACCAAGACCCGAGAAATGCAGCGAGCCCAATGCCAATAAAATTAGCGATGACGTAGCCAAGAATTCCACTGAGAATACCGGGAGTCACAAGCCCATGCCAACGCTTTCCCGCTGCTATCGCGGCAGCCGTTGTGGCTCCCAGCGCGCAAGCATTGGAACCGGTGATTATTTCCGGAAGCGTTAGTTTGAACAGTCGGCCAACAACCAGGACACAGCTGGCATGTACTGTGAGTAAAATCGCGAGAAACCCGACAAGGACTGATGTCGTGCCGGCGAGTTGCCAGACATTGGACTGGGCACCAACGGCAGCGATAAAGACATAAACGAAGAATAGGCCAATATTTTCACCTCCTGAAAATTTGCGCATAAAACCGGGGGCCGAGGACGCCAGAATTACGGTGATAGTTGTAATGATCAATATCTTGAACTTTGGGATTCCGAACTGGTCTGCAGCCCCGAAACTGACCGCACAAATTATTAAGCTGAAAGTAATACAGGCTGGCACGTTGACCGTTGAAGCAGCACCATAAGTCTCGGCTTGGACAGCCCCATTTGAGTCAGTAGTACAGATTTTATCTGATGATTTGTCTTGCTTGGAGGGGTAAAGCTTGCACATAAACCCGAAGCTCGGCGCCATTATCAACAGGCTCAGATAGAGCAAAGCGCCAATCCCCTGTGCTGTTGCTGCTGAAGCAATAAGAGTAGCGTCTTCGATAGCGAGGGCTTGTGAAACAGCGACAAAGTTAAAAGAGCCGCCTACATAGGTCGCGGCAAGTACGCTGAAGACTTTGTGGGTCTCGGGGCCGATGTCGATCAATGCAAACCCTGCTATGGTGCCGAGCATTGTACCGACAACGCCTGCCAGAAAAGCAATCAACGTCGGTCCGGTCTCTCTAAATATCCGTTTAACATCAGCATTGAGTAACAATAGGGGAATGGCGATTGGCACCATATATCCAATAACAAACTCATAGGCTGACGATTGGAATGGTAAAATCTTTGTATTGGATAGCAGCATGCCTCCAGCGAGCGCAATTAGCGGCGCCGAGATTTTACGACCCAACTCTGTTCGTTCTGCCAGTAATCCGACATAGACAATGCCGAAGAGACCCGCCGTAACTGCAATCTCATTATCAGGCGTGATAATGCTGGTCAATTTCCTGGTCCTGTGATCAATTGATTCTGAAAATTTTACTGGCTATTAATTTAGCAAGCATGTGGCTCTCAGGCAGTCGCTTAGGAGGCTGTTCGCGCACTCGTGCGATACTACTCGCTTCCCCAGCGTTCCCATCTCAGAATTTCTTCCAGTGGTCTTCGTGGAGCAGGCTTAAAATCGAGGGTGTCCGTATAGGCCACAGGAATCATCGTGATTGGATGGGTTCCTTCCGGCAGTTCCAAAACTTCAGACAGCCGCTCGCTATGGAATACTATCGCTGTCGCCATTACTGAGCCAAGACCACGGCTGCGCAGCGCCAGCATGAACGACCAGGCGATTGGAATGATCGAACCATAGTAACCTGAAGCGCGGTCACCCAGTGCCGTGTCCGGGACTGGCTTGGCACTGCAGGCGAACATTATCACAGGCACGCGTTCAAGATTGTCGACCAGGTATTTAACGCTTTTCAGAACACGTTGTTGGCGCGCCTGTGCTTCTTCGTTCGAGCGCACCCCTGGATCGAGCCTGGTTACCGTGTCCGGGCGCCGTTCGCGCAAAGGAATTTCTACAGTTTGCTCCCAGGTGTCTCGATACAATGCAGCGACTCGTGCTTTTTGTTCTGGTTCCGATACGGCCACAAAACGCCAATCCTCAAGGTTAGAGCCCATGGTCGCCTGCTGCGCAAGGCGGAGACATTCTTCAACCAGCTCGCGCTCTACCGGCTTGTCAAAGTTCAGACGGCGGCGGACTGCACGCGTCGTGGTCAATACCTCATCAATGTCACTGATCAATTTCATCATTCAGGCTTCCGTTCGTGAGGGCTGATGAATTCGCCACTCTTGGATATCTGTTGCGCAAATTCAAGGTCGTCCTTCAGCACTCCGTGGTCAGGCGCTTCAATTACCACCGATAAGTTAGCTTAGTTTTTCGCGTTTGAGCTTTATGCCAGCCGCTTCACGGTCCCAGGTATCTTTGGTGACCCCTTGCTCGCGCAATAAAAATTTGCGCACCTTGTTGGTCGGCGTTTTCGGCAGGTCACTCATAATACGGATGTAGCGCGGAACCATAAAGTACGGCAGGATTTCAGACAACAACTGGATCAACTCCTGCGCTACTACTTGCTCTCCTTCACGAGGCTGAACGACAATCATGACTTCGTCCTCACCCAGGTCGCTGGGTACTGGAATTGCCGCTGCATCCTGCACCGTCGGGTGCTGCATGACGGCAGCTTCAACTTCGACTGAGCTGATGTTTTCACCACGCCGGCGAATAGAGTCCTTTATGCGATCGACAAAATAGTAGTTGCCGTCAGCGTCCTGGCGGAATGCGTCGCCAGTATGGAACCAGCCGTTACGCCAGGCGTCGCAGGTGGCCTCGGGCATACCTACATAGCCATGGTTCATCGACCAAGGCAGATCTGAGCGGATAACCAACTCGCCGGTTTCTCCGGGTTGAACTTCCAAGTCGTGACTGTCGACTATTCGGCATTCGATTCCGGATCGGGAAGTGCCGCAGCACCCAAGCAGGGTTGGATTCAGTTCGCTGATCAACGGAATCGGTGCCTCTCCCATTCCAAAGCCGGTGAAATATTCGAAATCGTGCCGCGCGGCCAAATCAACCAACATGTGGTTGACCGGGGCGACCAGGATGCGCCGCAATGGATTGTCTCGATCGTTATCTGCAGCGGGGCGACTGGCCAGAAAAGTCACCATGCTCCCAACCAACCCGCACCCCACGGCGCAATCGTAGTCGCGTACCTGATCCCAGAACTTCTCAGTATTAAAACCGTCGACCACGGCGATGCCCGCGCCACGGGCGAGGGAGCCGTAAACGCCCCCTGCGGCGCCAATGTGAAACAACGGCAGATTGACAAGACAGCGCTCGCCGGGTTCGATAAAGCCGACGGCAAGCAAGCCAATTGTGTAGAAGTGCAAATGGGAACAGAGAATTCCCTTGGATGCCCCAGTGGTGCCAGAGGTATAGATGATCGCCAACGTGTCCCAAGGCATTACCCCGAAGTCGCGTTGCAACTCCGTGTCAACAGAGCTCGAAAGCACTTGATCGATTGTCAGGTGCAATAGTGGAGCAGGCACTTTTGCGCCTGGTCCAGTAGCGATCACCGTCTCAAGTTGACGCGTGTTGCAATTGAAAAGACGTTCACATAATTCGGCGTGGGCCACAATAATGCTGGCGCCAGAGTTAGCGATGACATGCTCTAGCAGATTACCTCGGTAAGCGGTGTTAATAGGTGCGTAAACGGCACCAAGATAGTTGATGGCGAACCACGTTTGGATGAGGTCAGGGCCGTTGGGCAGCCACACCAAGACGCAGTCGCCTTTTTGGACACCAAGCTTCTGTAGCGATGCAGCAAGCTTCCGGACTCTTTGCAACGTCGCTCTGTAAGTCCAATTGTCGCCATTTTCGAAACGCGCAAAAACCCTTTCGGGGTGATTCGCTGCACCTGATTCCAACAGCTCACCCAGCACACAATCCTTGCGCTCCGGCATTTTCGGGTCAAACCAGACTGGATGCAGAGCCTGATCAGCCCTTAAATTGGTAGCGTGATCTGGCTTCTGAGTTTGCAACTTGGCTGCACAGCCATCGTGGTCGGTCATCGAAGCACCGTCATCGTCCAACAGATCACCATACGCACCTTCTGCACGGCGCATAGAGCCTGCGAAAACTCTAAAATAGAATTTAATCACTAATATTATACAGCGCTAAATTTAAAAGGCGATACCTTGCGCGTTCTTTGTCTGTAAATGCATATCCTACCTGTTGAGTCAGCGAATTAGCAGCTATCTAGCGCAAACTGCAATTTTCAAAAGTAATCTATGCTCTGTGTGCAGAGGTGTTCTCATGCATCAATAGTTGAAAAAATCCGTCTTTTATATTAGAGTTTAAGCTCTACTATCTGGGGTGGCTCGCACAGTAGTATTTTTGCACATTGTTGGAACAATGTTCGACGTGGAACCGCTTCTGTTTTCAGGGCCCCACAAAGGAGAAACTATGTCGACTAAGACAGCCCAGAGAGGGCGCTCAACGCTGGAAAGCGAAGTCAGGATGACGACGCTCGAAAGTGGTCGACTACCGCTATTCCTGCAACCCATCGATTCCAGCCTGCAGGATGAATCAACAACATTTCGAAAATGGCTGGTTGAAAACCAGGAACCGCTCGAAGAGTTGCTTCTGGAACACGGTGCAATTGTATTTCGCGGTTTTGCTGTTAGGAGTACATCCGATTTTAGCCACTTGTTCGAGCACTATCCAAGCAACGATGTTGGATATCGTGGCGGCGCTGCCCCTCGCGCTGAACTGGCTCCCCGAGTGTTTGAATCCACCAGAGTTCCGGCAGAAGATGTACTGCTCGCACATCAGGAAATGTCTTATCTGCCAGATCCACCGACCAAGGTTGCCTTCTACTGCCAACTGCCATCAGTCTCTGGCGGGGAAACGTTGGTTTGCGATATGCGGGCAGTGACGAGGGCCCTTCCGGCAAGCTTTGTGGATGCCGTGGCAGAAAAGGGTGTTCAATATAAACGCAATTTCCGCGACAAAGCGATCGAGAGTGGCAATGCCTATCTCGATGGAATGCACCGAAGTTGGCAGTCGGCCTTCGAAACGGATGATCCTGCCGAAGCGATCGCGAACTGCACAGACATGGGGCTTTCGGCCGAGTGGCTGGATGATGGCAGCCTTTCTGCCAGCTACGTTGCGCCAACGGGTATCCGCCCTCATCCAGCAAACGGGGAACTTGTCTGGTTCAATCAGATTGCAGGTTCAACATTCCGTCCGGAGAGCATCGGTGATCGGTATAAAGCGTATCAGCAATACTATGGAACTACGAAGCCAAAACCGCACGAAACTAACTTTGGTGACGGTTCCCCTATCGAAGACTCCGATCTGCGAGCGCTTTACAGCACATTATTCGCTCATACCCTGCGTTTTCCCTGGAGTGCGGGCGATGTGATGCTGGTTGATAACTGGTTCACTGCACATGGTCGCAACAGCTTCACCGGTCTTCGCAATGTGCAGGTGTCTTTGCTCTATTGATCGGAGAAAGCATTATGGACTCGCAATCTGATATAACCCATTTCAGCCCGGTGGAACATAACCTGCGCTGTGATCTGGCCGCCTGTTATCGGCTGGTCGCTCACTTCGGCTGGGATGACCTGATTGCCACGCACATATCAGTCAGGATTCCTGGAGAAGACAGTTTTCTAATCAACCCTTTTGGCATGCTGTTCGACGAAATTCGCCCGGTCGATTTGCTCAAAGTCGATCTTGACGGCAATTTGCTCAACCCTAGCAAGTGGGCTGTGAACAAAGCGGGCTTCGTGATCCACAGTGCTATCCACATGTCGCGTCACGACGTGATGTGCGCGATGCATTTACATACCGAGGACGGCGTCGCCGTTTCGATGTTGGAAGATGGCTTGTTGCCACTCCAGCAGCTGGCAATGCTGCTGGAAGGTGACATCGCCTTTCACGAATATGAAGGGGTCGCATTCGAACTGGAGGAACGGGAACGGCTGGTTGCCGATCTTGGCGAGAAAAATATTATGTTTCTGCGGAACCACGGTACGCTGACGGTAGGGTCGTCAGTCGCTGAAGCGTTTACCTTGATGTACCTGTTAGAAAAATCCTGCACTGCACAAGTTCGCGCTTTTTCGATGGGCCTTCCGCTTCATGCAGTGCCTGAATACGTTGTTGCCAAGGTGTCCGCTCTTCGAATGACTGAAGAAATGAACTTTATCGAAGAATTGCTCTGGCCTGCCATGCTGCGAAAGCTCGATCGCCTCGACCCTTCCTGGAAAGACTGATACCAGCCTGCCGCCATTGACTTTGGCTCTCCATGCCCGTAGCTCCTTTTATTTGACAGTTGCTGAACAGCCTCGTTGAGCATCACCTGAGGCGTAGATGATCAGGTCGATGGGCTCCGTCTTATTGCCTGGACGAGTTTACAAAATCATAAATCGTCTGATCCATACTGGATCTATTGCGAATGATATCGACAGTTTCGCTGTCCAAGGAATCGCGAGAGATCACTTTGTCGAATACGTATTCATGCGGATATGACACACCCGCGGTCTTTTCCATGCCAAGGTCGTTGAGTACCTGAGAAAAATCCGTCTCAAAGTGCTCCGTTAAACAGACTCGATTGAACTGAGATAAGTGTTCGAATGCCGTGCTTACAAGATCCGCTTCTGAGACTCTACTAAATTGCTTTTTAAACTTCGGTGTGTACCAGGCTATCAGCTGCCATACCTGATGGTTATCAAGTGCTTGGCAGACTTCCGGGTGAGTTGAATTAAAGAATTCCCGAACGGGTAAGGACTTCGCAAGCTTACTGATTTCAAATTGCTCCATCCCTTCCGTAAAGCAGAAGTTGTACAAGGAGACCGCTCGCGCTACCGGATCTCGCAAAAACACAAAGGAATAGGCTTCTGGGAGTAGATGTGCAATGTGGGCATATCCGAAATGACCAGAAACGAATAGTTTCTCTTTCGCTATCTCGTCAACGCGCCGGTTTTGTTTCAGCGCATTGAGAAACTCTCCATGTGAGAGAAATTGAGTGGCTTGGTAAAGTGGCCGAAAAAATTCTACGACTGACGTTCCTGCGGTCTTCTGGATATGAAGAAACACAACCTTTTGCTCATGAAGGCGTCTACTTTGCGGTGGGGGCATTGTGAAGCGATAAAAAAATAACGAGCCTATGCTGCAATCAAATCGCGCGCAAGTGTCACTATGCGTTATTGCACTTCTCCTGCCTAACGCGAAACAGAATCGGTGCTTACTCCACATTGTTAGTGGGTGGTAGGGGCCAGTTTATTGTTGTCTGGCCTCAAGGGATAGCGAACCCTACCGACTTTACGACTGGTGTAATGCAGGCCGTCTCAAGTGTTAATCTCAAGTGTTCTTGACTAAATTAAGTAGTGTCGTAAAATGGTTATGACTATTTTACGATAAATGTGAATTTGGTTATGAGGCGTTATTTGCTTGAAGAGCTCACTCGCCATTACCAGAATAACCGTCAGATGATCTTTCTGTCGGGTCCACGCCAGGTGGGCAAGACGACCGTTGCCAGGATGTTGGGTGACACATTCCCTGCAAACCAATATTTCAATTGGGATAATCAAGGGCACCGCGAGTCAATTCTCAAAGGGCCGGATACCATTGCCGAAGCGCTGGGTCTGAATCGCTTGCAGGCTGATTCACCGTTCTGTGCATTTGATGAACTGCATAAATATCGAAACTGGCGAGGTTTTCTGAAAGGTTTCTTCGATCAATATGAAGAGAGTGCACGCGTGCTGGTTACAGGCAGTGCCTCATTGGAAGTCTTCAAACGTGGGGGGGATAGCCTGATGGGCCGCTATTTTCCCTACACCTTGCATCCAGTCTCGGTTGCAGAGTGTGTTGGTGTTTCAGGAAAGAAAATAGCGGGCGAACTGATTAACAGGCAGCCTGAGTCAATTGAAGATGATTGTTGGAATGCGCTGTGGAGGTTTGGTGGATTCCCGGAGCCATTTTTGAAAGCTGATCAGCGATTTTACAATCGCTGGAGAAAGCTGCGCACGGAACAGCTCTTTCGGGAAGATTTGCGTGACCTGACACGTATTCAGGAGTTGGGGCAGTTGGAAATGCTGGCCGAATTGCTGCGTAATCAAGTCGGGCAATTGACCAGTTATTCCTATCTCGCCAAAACGGTTCGTGTCTCAGTGGACACCATTAGGCGCTGGATTGTGACTCTGGAATCCCTTTACTTCTGTTACACCGTTAAGCCGTGGCACAGCAACGTTGCGCGGGCCTTGCGAAAGGAGCCTAAATACTACCTGTGTGACTGGTCCCAGGTAGATGACCCGGGAGCGCGAGCAGAGAACATGGTTGCAAGTGCCCTGCTCAAGGCAGTTCACTGGTGGTCGGAAACTGGAGAAGGGGATTTCGGACTGCACTTTATCCGTGATAAACAAAAGCGTGAAGCCGACTTTTTGGTAACGAGGGATCAGCAACCCTGGTTTTTGGTGGAAGTTAAAGCCAGTGGTAACGCAGGGCTTTCGGATTCTCTACGCTATTTTCAACAGCAAACCAATGCAAAACACGCTTTTCAGGTAGCGATGGACGCTGACTTTGTTGCAAGAGACTGCTTTGCGCATCGTGACCCAATCATCGTCCCGGCGAAAACGTTTCTCGCTCAGCTGATATAAGCAATACAGGCAAAAAATATTGAACTGTTCACACCACTAACAGCTGTGGAATTTGAAGCTATTCGGAAAGCCGTTGAAAATGGTAGCTACGACTGGACTTGAACCAGTGACCCCAGCATTATGAAACTGGCTGGTAATTTTTAACTAATTGATTTTATTAACTTTAATTTCGACACCCACAGTAAAATTGCAGTACAGAGCACAACTTTTCACAACAAGTCACGCAAATCTCACGCAAGTAGTTTTCGGGTTTTCTGGCGTAATTCTAAGAATGCGCCACTTTATTTGTCGCAAAAGGTGAAATGCGCCAAATAAAATCTGAAATAGTCCCCTTGAAAATGATCGAGTCTTGACAAACCAAGCGGGGAATGTTCTAAAATGTTCGCATTTCGGAAACAGGAAACAATGCGCCGATAATGCTTAAACCTCAGGACTTACTCGTATGCTGCAAAATACTGTCGGTGGAGCTTCGCTCAGCGGACAGTCGCCCTTACTCGCCACGGTCATCAATGCGCGAGCTAGAGGGCATTGTATGGGAAGTTGACTCTGGCAGTAATGGAGAAGCAGAAAGAGAGCTAGAGGTAATAGAAGAGTTTCTGAGCCGTGAAACAAAAATACAGGCCAAATGGAACTATCGTCAACTCGCCTCTGAATTGTTCATATCCTTGAGCGAAACCAATAAAGCTGTCGGGCGAGCAATTGAATCCGGGCTTTTGATAAAGATTGGCAATGATATACGGGTCAATCGTCCATCTTTGGGGAAATTTATACAATTCGGTGCGCCTGTAGTATTCAGTGCCAAAGTTGGTGCTATTGCCCGGGGAATTCCCACAGCTCATGCAGCGCCATCTTTTAAAGGCGATATTGCCAGTTCCAGTGATATGCCTCCAGTATGGCCTGACCCGTTGGGTAATGTTAGGGGCATGTCCGTTGAACCTCTCTATAAATCTGCAGCCAAGGCAGCGTTGATAGACACAGAACTATATGGCCTGCTGGCTGTTATCGATGTTTTTCGAATAGGTGATTCACGAAGTCAGCAAATCGCACGAGAGCGTTTGTCGAAAACTCTGGAGGGCAAGTAACATGAGTGAACATGAGGACTTGCTCCGAGATATTGCCGAAGCCCTTGGGGAGGAGTTGTTGGGTGAAATTGCTTTTGTAGGCGGGACTACTATTTCGCTTCATCTGGATGATGCTCAGCCCATGGATATCCGCAGTACAAAGGATGTTGATTTCATCGTCTCAGTTGCTGGTTATGTGGAATATCACAAACTCATTGAACGGCTGAAAGACAGAGGGTTTAAAGAACAGCACGAGCCGGACGAAGAAAACGAACCAATTTGCCGTTATATATGCAGAGGTATCAAGGTTGATGTAATGCCCGATAGTGAAGACGTTATCGGATTCAGCAATCGGTGGTTCAAGGAAGGGCGGCAGCACGCAGTGCCTTATAACCTCCCCAATGGCCCGACGATAAAAATTGTTTCGGCGAATTACCTGTTGGCAACCAAGCTTGAAGCTTTTAACGGCCGCGGCGACAGCATGTTGGCGAGCAGGGATGCAGAGGATATTGTGACCCTGGTGAATGGCAGAGATGCGCTTGTAGATGAGATTACATCTAGCCCTGAAGAATTGCGCAGTTTCATTGCACGGGAAATAGGCAGATTTTTGAAGAACAAGGATTTTGATTACCTGCTGGCAAGCTCAATACCCAGCGAATCGCCTGATCGTTTGGGATTGGTGAAAGAGAGGTTTGGGCAGCTGAGTAGAGTTGATAGCCAGTGAAGGTAAAAGTGTTTATGAGCCTTTCTGGTAGCACCAGGGAATGGAATACCGACCACGTAACTCAAGCCAGTATATATATGGTTCCCCACTCTACATCGTATGTGATGGGGTGCAGCAACAACCCGAGTGTGGAGAACTGGTTCGTGCCTTCTGCCGGGAGGTGTGTTCGCAAAATCTCTCACTGAAGGGCGAAGTTACAGATATCGAACAAAACCTGCGCGATGGCTTCGCCAGGGCAGCAGCAAATTTGAAGGGTAAATATTGCGGAGATTACTCATTTTGTGTTGCGGCTGCGCTCATTCATGGTGGCAGGCTCTATACGATCCATGCCGGTGACTGCAGAGTTGGCAAGGTTGGCGATCAAGGCATTAAATGGCTGACTATTGATCATGTTCCAGCTTTTCAGCGGCTTAAAACCGGCGAACTAACAGAAACTGAATATGCTGAACAACGCAACAAAGTAGCAGGCTGGGTAAAGATTACTGATACAGGCTCGCTGGAAGTAAACAGCTTCGAATATACAGGCGAACGATTATTACTTTGTAGCGATGGCTTTTGGGCATATGCAGACGATAACTGGTTTCGGGACGCTGAATCTATCGAAGAAAAGCTAAAGAGAGAAGTTAGTCGAATTGAAAAACAGGGGCTTGATAATTTGAGCGTCATATTGACCGTCTCGGAATAAGGACAACTAACGCTGAGATTGAACAGGGAAAAGGATTTACATGAGAAACCAGGACTTATTTGAAACCACCTACGAGAAGGACTTCCTCCGGCGTGACCTTGGAGCAATAGTCCATAGGCCCGACATTGCACTTACTGAACTTGTGGCTAACGCCTATGATGCTGGAGCCAGCAAGGTGGATATTGTTGTCCCTGATTCGAATGGTGGTGTCATGGTTATTGAAGACGATGGCGTAGGAATGACTGAACAGCATTTTCGCGAAAGGTGGATGATGCTGCGCTATAACCGACTTGCTCATCAAGGCCCCAATGTTTCCTTCCCGGCGGATAGAAAGGGATTAAAGAGAAAAGCCTTTGGGCGAAATGGTGTAGGGCGACATGGATTGCTTTGTTTTGGGGATGAATATCAGGTTGAAACCTGGCGGGATGGAAGTTGCAACATTTTCCAGGTATCCGTCGCCGTTGGTGAAGAGCCATTGAACGTCACTTCAAAAGACACGCGCCAAAAAACAGGTCATGGCACCAGGCTGTCGGTGGCTGTTAGTCAACACTTTGTTTCTGACGAGAAAATCGCGGAAACACTGGCCGCCCGGTTTATTTCAACGCCGGATTTTTCAATTTCAGTTAACGGAAAAAGCATTCCTCTGCATGAGCACCCAGGTGTGGTCGATCAGGCTGAACTAACAGTGGCCGGGATCAAATTGCACGTTACGTTGGTTGACTCAAAACAGGGTAGAAGAGACAACATATTTCAGGGTGTAGCTATTTGGGTAGGTGGACGGCGGGTTGGGGAACATAGCTGGACATTGGGCGGTATCTCGCTGGCTGACGGACGAAGGGCCTTTGGAAAAAGGTTCGTAGTTGTCGTTAACACGGATGGGCTGAGAGAAGAGATTCTGGAAGATTGGTCAGGCTTCAAGCCGGGCAGCACCTTAATACAGCAAGTGGCAGAAGAGCTTGCTCAATATATCAGTGAAAAGCGGCGTGAATTATTGAAAGACGAGATTCGCGAGGCTAAGGAAGATGTGCTCTATCACAATAAGCAAGAGCTGCAGACCATGTCGCCGGTTGAGGCCTTGGAAGTATCCAGGTTTGTTGATGGCTTGTTGGAAGAAAACCCTGACCTTGACCCAAAAACCCTTCAGCTAGCAGTAAAAGCGGCTATCAATCTTGAGAAATCTCGCTCAGGCCAAAGCCTGTTAAGCAAACTGACATCCATCAGTATTGACGACGTTGATTCCCTTGATGAGTTGCTTGCCGAATGGACGGCCCAGGATGCACTCGTTGTCCTTTCCGAGATTGATGTGAGATTGAAAGTCATCGAAGCCTTGCGCAGATTCTCCGGCAATAAAGATGCAGACGAATTACACACCATTCACCCATTGGTGCTTAAAGCTCGCTGGTTGTTCGGCCCAGAATACGAATCCAGTGAATATTCCTCTTCCAATGTGGGGCTTGTAAAAACCATCGCGCAGGTATTCGGACAAAAGATTGATCAGGCAGCCTTTCTCAATGCGAAGAAACGACCGGATATTGTTGTGCTTAAGGAGTCCACCCTCGGAGCGCAAGCATTAGACAGCGTTGATGAAAATGGCCTTGAACGGACAAAAAGTGTTTTGTTGATAGAAGTAAAGCGTGGTGGTTATTCCATTGGCAGAGATGAAATAAATCAGGCAGGTGGGTATGTTCAGGATATCGCCTATAGCGATCTTATAGGCTCGAAGCCTTTTGTGAACGCTTTCGTGGTTGGGGAAAAAATTGAGCCTAAAACAGAACCGGGCCAAAAAATTGGAGACTGCGGAAATGTCACAGCAGTGACTTTTTCTGTACTGATATCGACGGCAGAGAAGCGGTTATTCAAGTTACGAGAAAAGCTGAATCGTTATGCCGATATTGAAGACGACGACTTGTTGAAATCAGTACTTTCGTCACCCTCTCTCCCTTTGCCTTTGAGCGCCACGTAACTGAATTGTATTTAAGGAAGTAACAAAGATGGCCAGAAAAAGCCAAACAAAAGAAGAACCACTGGAAAAACAGCTGTGGAAGTCAGCGGACAAGCTGCGGAAAAACATTGATGCCGCCGAATACAAACATGTGGCGTTGGGGCTGATTTTCCTCAAATACATTTCCGATGCTTTTGAAGAATTGTTCCAGAAACTGCAAACAGGCGACGGTGAATATGCCGGAGCCGACCCGGAGGACAAGGATGAATACAAGGCTGAGAGCGTCTTCTTCGTGCCGCAGGATGCGCGCTGGTCGTACCTGCTAACGCTGGCCAAACAGCCTGATATCGGTATTCATGTGGATGCGGCGATGGATGCCATTGAGAAGGAGAACAACTCCCTCAAAGGCGTACTACCCAAGGTTTACGCCAAGCAAAACCTCGACCCAACCGCACTGGGTGGCCTGATTGATCTGGTTAGCAATATCGCACTGGGTGACGCCAAAGCCCGCAGTGCCGATGTGCTCGGCCATGTGTTTGAATACTTCCTTGGCGAATTCGCCCTGGCGGAAGGCAAACAGGGTGGCCAGTTCTATACCCCACGCAGTATTGTGGAATTGCTGGTCAATATGCTGGAGCCTTACAAAGGCCGGGTATTCGACCCCTGCTGTGGCAGTGGCGGCATGTTTGTGCAATCAGAAAAGTTTGTCGAGGAGCACCAGGGCCGCATCAACGATATTTCTATCTACGGGCAAGAGAGTAACCAGACCACCTGGCGGCTGGCAAAAATGAATCTGGCCATTCGCGGCATCGACAGTTCACAGGTCAAATGGAATAACGAAGGCTCCTTCCTTAATGATGCCCACAAGGATTTGAAGGCCGACTACATTATCGCCAACCCACCCTTCAACGTCAGCGACTGGAGTGGTGAACAGCTACGTGGCGATGCCCGCTGGCAATACGGCACACCGCCGCCAGGCAATGCCAACTTCGCCTGGTTGCAGCATTTTATTTATCACCTTGCACCCACAGGCATGGCAGGTGTGGTACTGGCCAAAGGCGCACTTACGAGCAAAACCTCTGGTGAAGGCGATATCCGCAAAAGCCTGGTGGCCGATGGCAACCTGATCGACTGCATCGTCAACCTGCCTGCCAAACTGTTTTTGAATACCCAGATACCGGCCGCGCTCTGGTTTATGAACCGATCCAGAAACAATGGCCACCCTCGCAAAGGCGAAATTCTGTTTATTGATGCCCGCAATCTTGGCCACCTTATTAACCGTCGTACCCGTGAACTCTCCCACGATGACATCCAACAGATAGCTGGTATTTACCACAACTGGCGTACTGGCGAAAACGGCTATGAGGATGTCAAAGGCTTCTGTGCCTCCGTATCCCTAGAGCGCGTTGCCGAACTGGACTATGTGCTCACACCGGGCCGCTATGTGGGGTTGGCGGAAGAAGAGGATGATTTTGACTTTGCCGAGCGATTTGCCGCATTGAAAGCTGAGTTTAATGAGCAGCTAAAGGAAGAGGAAAGGCTCAATAAGGCGATTGAACAGAGTTTGGCGCGGGTGAAAGTGTGAGTGAGTTTCAGTCAACGGATGTGGGTGATATTCCAATTGATTGGGATTGCGTATCAGTAGCTGACCTCATAGCGCATGGAATAATTGAAAAGCCACTAGATGGGAATCACGGAGGAATTCATCCTAAAGGAGATGATTTTGTAGATTCAGGTATTCCCTTTGTAATGGCAACGGATATAAACGACGGGAAAATTGATTTGCATAACTGCAAGTTTATTTCGAGAGAACAAGCAGACTCTTTAAGAAAAGGGTTTTCTATTCCTGGCGATGTATTGCTAACCCATAAGGCCAGCTTAGGTAGAACTGCGATAGTTGGGAGAATCGAAACCGACTTTATCATGTTGACTCCCCAAGTGACGTATTATCGGATCAAGGACTACGAAAAACTTTCAAATCTATATCTAAAATACTATTTCGATTCTCCTGAATTTCAAGAAACCTTGATTAATCACGGCGATAGTGGATCGACCCGTGCTTATGTAGGAATTACCGCACAGAGAGACTTGCCAGTGGTGTTACCCGCCAGTATAGAGGAGCAAAAAGCCATTGCCTCTGTTCTCTCCAGCCTTGACGACAAAATCGACCTACTCAATCGCCAAAACAAAACCCTCGAAGCCATCGCTGGAACCCTGTTCCGCCAGTGGTTTGTGGAAGAAGCTCAGGAGGATTGGGAGGAAAGGCCTTTAAGCAGCATTGCAAATTTTTTGAATGGCTTAGCCTGTCAAAAATATCCACCTGAAAACGACGTTGAAAAGCTACCTGTATTGAAAATCAGGGAGCTGCAGTCCGGTATTTCAGAGTCATCAGATTTTGCCAGCAGCAAAGTGGACGAAAAATACATTGTTAAAGCAGGTGATGTGATTTTTTCATGGTCTGCCTCGCTTATGGTGAAAATTTGGGATGGTGAAACCTGTGTGTTAAATCAGCATTTGTTCAAAGTGACGTCGGATGAGTTTCCTAAATGGTTTTATCTGATGTGGTGCAGGCACCACCTGCAAGAATTCATTGCAATTTCGCAGGCCCATGCAACCACAATGGGGCATATCAAGCGTGGTGATCTCGATGAGGCCGTGGTGCTTGTGCCATCGGCTAAAGAGCTGCAAGAGATGAATTCCCATATGGAGCCGATTATTGAAAAGCAGATTTTTAATTCCAGTCAAATTAAACAGCTGACAAGTCTTCGTGACATGCTGCTACCGAAACTCATCAGCGGCGCGGTTAGAGTGGCCTGAAATGTCCCAGCTTAAAGCCCACGAGAAAGTGATTTTTGAGCGATTGTTTGATCGCGGTGGCTATGTACTGGATTTTACCGATAGAACCTATGCAGAGTTTTTTAGGGAACATGGGGTCGATATTGATAACCAGAAATACCGGTTCAATGGTAATTCCAAAATGAAACGACTCAGGGCGTTTTGGGAAGTCGAACCTGATGAGTTGGTTGGCACCGTTCTTGATGCACTATTGGAATACGCTTGTGCGGTCGATCAGGTTGCTGGTGAAGACCAAAGTAAGGCATCGGAAATTACACGCCGGCTATTAGGAAATAACGACGATAACGCTCGCCAGTCATCCACTGAAAACGAGTTTCTCCAACAGGACTTTGCCCGAATTGACTGGGCAAGGCTAAATATTGATATGCAGTTGCAGCCCATTCTGGAACAACGTATTGATGAGATCGGCAAAGCACTGGAAGCGAGAGCGTCATTGGCGGTTGTGTTTCTCTGTGGCAGTACCCTCGAAGGTTTGTTGCAGGACGCTGCATCAAAGAACCCCCAGTTTTTTAACCAGGCTAATGCAGCACCGAAAGACAGCGAAGGTAAGGTGAGGTATTTTCAGGATTGGACGTTAGACTCACTGATTAACGTGGCCCATGAAGTCGGGCTGCTTTCCCTGGATGTAAAGAAATACAGTCATTCGTTGAAAGATTTCAGAAACTATATTCACCCTCGCCAGCAGGCGGTTCAGAAATTCAATCCTGATATACATACGGCTAAAATAAGTTGGCAGGTGCTTCAGGCTGCTATTGCGAACTTGAGCGGTAAGCGCAGTCAAGGTTAATCTTAATGGAAAAGTTACGGAAGACGATTGAGCAATATGGGCGCTGGAAAGACCTGGGTATTTACATCGACAGGATGGAAGGCCATCTTGAATCTGACTTCAGTCATTCCCTTGAAAATGCGAAGGCTTTACTTGAATCCATCGGTAAGGAGATTTGTAGTGTTAAGGAGGTTGAGTTGGGATCAAGCCCAACAATCAATGGAGTGATAAAAGCGGCTTTTACCGCCCTGGGCTATCCAAATGAGGATATGGTGCGAACTATTTCAGGCTCACTGGCAAATATTGGCCAGCAGATCGGCACACTACGAAATGGTATAAGCCCCACATCTCACGGCAGATCAATGGACGAGCTTAGAGATAGAAACAGCAGTATTGACTTGCTCACTCGAGACTTTTTAATTGATAGCACGGTAGTTGTGGCTGTGTTTCTGATCCGTTCTTTTGAAGAACGCAAAGATATGGCTGTTCCGAAGGAGAGTGAAGTCGCGGTAGGAGAAAAAATTATTTATGCCGATGCTGAAGATTTTAACGAATCCTGGGATCAGTCTTTTGGAGATTTCCAAATGGGTGTGTACTCTTTTGTGGCAAGTGAGGTTTTATATGGTTTGGACTACCAAGCCTATGAACTTGAGTACAAATTATTTATGGAGTCTGGTGACGAGTTGGCAGGGGATGCTGAAGAATGAGCCGTTTAACCGAATCCGCCATTGAAGAGTTTGCCATCAAGCTGTTTGAGCGGCTTGGCTATGACTATATTCATGCGCCGGATATCGCCCCGGACTCTGAGCATCCAGAGCGTAGCCGCTATGATGAAGTGTTGCTCACAGAACGGCTCACACAAGCCATTCGCCGTATTAACCCCCATCTGCCTGATACATTGATTGCTGAAGCATCAAAAGAAGTTGCCCGTATTCAGTCGCCGGATTTGCTGGCCAATAATGAAGCGTTTCACCGCCTGCTGACGGAAGGGGTGAAAGTCAGTCGCCATCAAGATGGTGACGAGCGTGGCGAGTATGTCTGGCTGGTGGATTTTGAACGACCAGAAAACAACGAGTTTGTGGTGGCTAACCAGTTTACGGTGATTGAAAACCATGTGAACAAGCGGCCTGACCTGGTGCTGTTCATCAATGGTTTGCCGCTGGTGGTGATTGAGCTAAAAAACGCGACGGATGAAAACGCCACTATCAAATCGGCGTTTCAACAGTTGGCAACTTATAAATCCACAATCCCCAGCCTGTTTGCCTATAACGCCCTGCTGGTGGTTTCTGATGGCTTGGAAGCAAGGGCGGGTTCGCTGTCAGCGGGTTACTCCCGTTTTATGGCCTGGAAAACAGCGGATGGCAAAAGCGAAGCATCGCACCTGGTCAGTCAGATGGAAACCCTGATTAACGGTATGCTGAACAAAGCCACATTGCTGGATTTGATTCGTCATTTTATGGTGTTTGAAAAATCGAAAAAAGAAGACCCGGAAACGGGGCAGATCACCATCAACACCGTGAAGAAGATTGCCTCCTATCACCAGTATTACGCGGTAAACGCCGCTGTCACGTCCACTTTGCGAGCGGCGGGTTCTGAAACAGGTAACAAAGTGGCTGAATCCCCCGCCAGTTACGGGTTGCCTAATGTGACGAATCAACCCAGTGGCGACCAGAAGGCGGGGGTTATCTGGCATACCCAGGGTTCCGGTAAGTCGCTCTCCATGGTGTTTTACACCGGCAAAATTGTGTTGGCACTGGATAACCCGACCATTCTGGTGATTACCGACCGCAATGATCTGGACGATCAGCTTTTCGACACCTTTGCTGCCTGCAAGCAGTTGTTGCGGCAGGAACCGCAGCAGGCGGAAAGCAGGGAACAGTTAAAGTCACTGTTACAGGTGGCTTCCGGTGGTGTGGTGTTTAGCACCATCCAGAAATTTCAGCCGGAAGAGGGCAATATCTACGAGTGCCTTTCCGAGCGACGCAATATCGTAGTAATTGCCGACGAGGCGCACCGTACCCAGTATGGCTTTAGTGCGAAAACCGTCGATGAAAAAGACGAGAACGGGCAGGTGGTTGGCAAGAAGGTGGTGTATGGTTTTGCCAAATATCTGCGTGATGCGCTTCCTGCGGCGACTTATCTCGGATTTACCGGCACACCCATTGAAAAAACCGATGTGAATACCCCGGCGGTATTCGGCAATTACGTGGATATTTATGATATTGCCCAGGCTGTTGAGGATGGTGCTACGGTGCGCATCTTCTACGAGAGTCGTCTTGCCAAAGTGGGGTTGAGTGAAGAGGGTAAGCATCTGGTTAAGGCGTTAGATGCGGAACTGGAACAGGACGAACTGACGGAAACCCAGAAAGCCAAGGCGAAGTGGACGCAGATGGAGGCTCTGATTGGCAGTGAGCGGCGGATCAGGAATATTGCTCAGGATATCGTCAGCCATTTCGACGCCCGGCAGGAGGTATTTGCGGGTAAGGGCATGATTGTCAGTATGTCCCGCCGAATTGCCGCCGAGCTTTATGATGAAATTATTAGACTTAAACCTGAATGGCATTCCGATGATTTGACCAAGGGCACGATCAAGGTGGTGATGACGGCTTCCAGCAGTGACGGCCCCAAACTGGCCAGACACCACACAACCAAGCAGCAGCGTAAGTTGCTGGCCGAACGAATGAAGAATGATGACGATGAACTCAAATTAGTTATCGTCCGCGATATGTGGCTGACGGGATTTGATGCCCCTGCTATGCATACCCTTTATATCGACAAGCCCATGAAGGGGCACAATCTGATGCAGGCCATTGCGCGGGTAAACCGTGTTCACGGCGACAAACCCGGTGGTTTGGTGGTGGACTATTTGGGGATTGCATCTGACCTCAAAGAGGCGTTGTCTTTTTATTCGGAAGCGGGTGGTAAGGGCGACCCTACTTTGGCGCAGGAACAGGCAGTCGCACTGCTGCTGGAGAAAATAGAAGTGGTGTCCGCCATGTTTCATGGCTTTGCGTATGAAGACTATTTCGAGGCGGATACCGCGAAAAAACTGTCGCTGATACTGGCCGCGGAAGATCATATTCTGGGGCTGGAGGATGGCAAGAAGCGATATATCAATGAAGTGACAATGCTCTCTCAGGCCTTTGCGATTGCCGTACCCCACGAACAGGCACTGGATGTTAAAGATGAGATTGCTTTTTTTCAGGCGGTGAAAGCCAGGCTCGCCAAGTTTGACAGTACCGGAGGCGGTAAGACAAACGAAGAAATCGAAACCACTATTCGCCAGGTGATCGACCAAGCACTGGTTTCAGAGCAGGTGATTGATGTCTTCGATGCGGCTGGTCTCAAGAAGCCGGATATTTCCATTCTTTCCGATGAGTTTCTGGCGGAACTGAAAGGTTATCAACACCAGAATGTGGCGCTGGAAGTATTGAAAAAGTTGCTGAATGACGAGCTGAGAGTGCGAGCGAAAACCAATCTGGTGCAAAGTAAATCGCTGATGGAGATGCTTGAAGCCTCTATCAAAAAATATCACAACAAAATTCTCACGGCCGCCGAGGTTATCGACGAACTGATAAAAATCAGCAAGGAGATTGTCGCCTCCGATGTCGAGGCAGAACAGATGGGCCTGTCAGACTATGAGTATGCTTTTTATACCGCCGTTGCCAATAATGACAGTGCTCGCGAGCTGATGAAACAGGAGAGTTTACGCGAACTCGCTGTCGTGCTGACGAAAAAAATCCGTGAGAACGCCAGTATCGACTGGCAGATTAAGGAGAATGTGCGCGCCAAATTGAAGGTGATTGTGAAGCGATTGCTACGCCAGTATGGCTATCCGCCTGACATGCAGTTATTGGCTACCGAAACGGTTCTCAAGCAGGCCGAGATGATTGCCAATGAGTTGGCGCAGCATTGAATCAACAATGGTTTAGCTGGAATCACCCGCACTTAATACAGGTATTCGCCCAAGTCACTGCAAAGCGCCAGCGGTAGTGACGTGGGCGACCCGACCAGTAACCGCAACGGTCTGCGCCGGAATTTCACGATGACACCCGGATGATCTGTTCCTAAACTAGCCCCCAATGTTGTTGTAACGGTTCTATCCGCGGCCACTGCGGGAAAGTGGCAAGGCAAGCTCCACCTTGCGCAAGCAAACGGAGTAGAGTGCGAAACAGGTCTGTGATCGCATCAGTGCAGAGTAGAGTAGTTGTAATCTGCATAGACCTATCGTTCATTACGCGGGCTTCGGTCTGCACTTTTAAAAGTACTTTTCAATCTGTACCGGTCAAGCTTTGTAGTTGTTATAGGCCGGATACACCTTCAGTTAGCGAGCCTTTCGGCAGTGGCATTCAGCAACAGTTGATAGCTGTCGTCTGGCTCGACCCTTCCAAGTCAATGTTACTAGCTGCAACAAGCAGCTATTTCGTATCCCTTAACTCAATCTAAATAAAGGAGGTAATTCCACTTACCCGGATAGCCGGGATATTGGTTTGCAGGTACCAGGTCTCTTCAGAGAACACACCTGCTGTCTATGGCCAGACATATTCAGGTCAATTTTGGGCGTTGTGTCCCGTGATCTTTCTGCCATGTGCAGACCGTCCAAGCTACGGCTTGGCGCTGATCAGAAACACTAACCAACACAGGTTTACACTGATGAGAGACTTGAACTACCAATTGAAACAACTGTGTCGCCATAACCGGGAAGGCAGCTATGCTACCCGCAGCAATCGCGAGCATCAGTTAACCCAGATCGCTGATCAGCTCCATGAATTGGGTTTCAGGCGCATGAGTAAACATTCCTTGAAACCCAAGCATGTGGAAGCCCTGGTTAAGCTGTGGCAATCACAGAATCTGTCGCCCGGCACCATCAAGAACCGGATGAGCAATCTGCGCTGGTGGGCGAGGGCAGTGAACAAACAAAACGTTATTGCCCGATCCAACGATTTTTATGGCATCCCGGATCGCCACTATGGTTCCACTGGAACCACAAGGGCGAGAATCCTGGAACAGGACAAGCTGGAAAAGGTGACAGACCCCTTTGTTCGCATGAGCCTGCAACTTCAAGCCGCCTTTGGTTTACGGCGGGAAGAGGCCCTGAAAATCAAACCCCGGCAAGCGGATCAGGGTGATCAGGTCAGGCTTCAAGCCAGTTGGACAAAGGGCGGTAAAGAAAGAACTATTCCCATCCGTAAAGAGCACCAGCGACAGCTACTTGAACAGGCCAAAGCACTGGCAGGCAGTCATTCCTTGATTCCTCAAAACCGGCAATACATACAACAGCTAAGAGTATACGAACGCCAGACGGCCAATGCAGGGCTATCAAGAATGCACGGGCTGAGACATACCTATGCCCAGACCCGTTACAGAGAGCTCACGGGCTGGGATGCTCCGAACCAGGGTGGGCCAACGAGTCAGCAGCTCACCAAAGCTCAAAAGGTTCTGGATCAGCAAGCACGACTGCAAATCTCCAGTGAGTTGGGTCATGAGCGCGAGCAGATAACAGCAGTTTATTTAGGAAGATAGCCATGCAAGGAATCCTGCCACGGCTTATTCGACTCCGGGATGCCCCTATCTATCTGGGTATGGACAAGAACCGTTTCAACCGGGAAGTGCGACACCAGTTGACAGAGATTCCCATTGGCAAACAGGGAATTGCCTTTGACCGCCTTGAAATGGATGCCTGGGTGGAGCAGTATAAGTCCCGCTGTGGGTGTTCGACGAACCATAGGAGTAATTCACTATGTCGAAGAGAACACCGGGCCTCGTCAAACGGGGCAAAAACGGCATCTGGACAATCGACAAACGCATCAGAGGATATGGCCGCCTTTTCGAAAGCACTGGCACGGGTGACCGGCAGGAAGCTGAGCAATACTTGACCTTCAGACTGGAGCAGATTCGAAAGGAAATGGTGTACGGCATCAAACCCGATCACACCTTTCGCCAGGCAGCCACCAAGTATCTTCTGGAGAATGAGCACAAACGCAGTATAGATCGCGATGCCCAGTCGCTGAGGATTCTCGACCCTTTTATCGGGGATCTGGCGTTACGGCAGGTGCATCAGGATACCTTGGGGCCTTTTATTGCTTCACGCAAAAAAGAGGGCCTGAAGTCCAATACGATCAATCGCGATTTGGCCGTTGTCCGGCGGGTATTGATGTTGGCAGCCAGGTTGTGGCGCGATGATCGCGGCAATCCATGGCTGGAGACACCGCCGCTGATTCGTACGCTGGATTGGAAAGATGCCAGGAAGCCATACCCGGTTTCGTGGGTTGAGCAGGAGAGGCTGTTTGCCGAATTGCCGAAGCACCTGCGGGAAATGGCGTTGTTCAAGGTCAATACCGGTACGCGGGAAGCGGAAGTCTGCGGCTTGCGCTGGGAGTGGGAAGTTTCTCTTCCAGAGCTGTCTGCCAGTGTATTCCTGATACCGGGTGAACTTGTAAAGAATGGCGAAGATCGGTTGGTGGTCCTGAACTCCGTCGCGAGAGCCGTTGTGAATCGTCAGCGGGGTATTCATCCGGAACACGTTTTCACCTATAAGTATAAAGGTGAGCACAAACCGGTGGAGCGGATGAATAACAAGGCGTGGCGCCGGGCGCGGGACGTGACAGAGTTATCTCAGGTCAGGGTTCACGACTTGAAACACACCTTCGGGCGTCGCCTGCGCGCTGCTGGCATTGGTGTTGAGACGCGTATGGTGCTGCTTGGTCACACCAACAAGCAAATCACCACACACTACTCGGCAGTGGAAATCGGGGAACTGATAGAAGCAGCCGAGAAGGTGAGTTTTGAGCGGGGATCAACGCCGACATTAACGCTACTGAAGAGTCCAAATGCTAAGACAGAAGGAGGGTCACGCAAATCTCACGCATTTGGCAGAAACAAAAAGGGCTACGCGTACGTAACCCTTTGAAAGATATGGTAGCTACGGGTGGACTTGAACCACCGACCCCAGCATTATGAATGCTGTGCTCTAACCAACTGAGCTACGTAGCCACACGGGGCATTGTGAGGCGCGAATTCTGCTCAAAGCGCCCATGATTGTCAAGTCATCCGCCCGTGTCGGAGGGCTCGCTTACCGGGTGGCGACGGTTGAACAAGCGGCCGGCCAGAAGCTTTTTAACTGCTTTCAGTGCGTCTTCGGATGCGTGCATTACTGTGGCGTCGTCATGCCGGCTGCCGATTTGCGGTTCGCCTGCGGAGCTATCACTGTTCAGCCGCGCGTCTTTGGCCAGGTCGAAGAAGTGTTGGATCAGCGTGCGGGTGTGCGGGTCTTTAACCAGGCCGAAGATCCGCTCTAGCGCGTCGGGCAGTTCCGGGTTGGATAGCTTGATTCCGTGGCGCAGCCCGGTGGGCAGGTTCTTGCGGATGTCATGAACGGTGTCGATCATTTCCTTATCGTAGGCCAGCATTTCCTGGGTTCCCTGCAAGCAATGCCAGCTTATACTGGGGCTGAGCCCTGAAGGTGTCAACTCCCGCCGCGCTTATGGTTGCAGTAGTACAGCTTATTGATGGTTTGCTGTGCGAGTGAGCAAGCCGTTACTCAGACATTAAACCGGAAATGGACGACGTCACCGTCGTGCATGATGTAATCCTTACCTTCCAGGCGCCATTTTCCAGCGTCCTTGGCGCCGCTTTCCCCGCCGAGTGTGACAAAGTCGTCGTAGCCCACCACTTCAGCGCGAATAAAGCCTTTTTCGAAATCGGTATGAATTCGCCCTGCGGCCTGTAGGGCGCTGGCGCCGATTTTTACGGTCCAGGCGCGCACTTCCTTTTCACCCGCTGTGAAAAAAGTCTGTAAGTTGAGAAGTTCGTAGCCGGCGCGAATCACCCGGTCCAGGCCGGGTTCGTCCATACCCATTTCAGCGAGGAATTCGGCTTTTTCATCCGCTTCCAGTTCTGCAATTTCGGCTTCAATTTTGTTGCAGATGGCAACCACAGCGGCGTTTTCGCCGGCGGCTATGCGCTGCACTGTGTCCAGGTGGGAGTTATTTTCAAAGCCTTCCTCATCCACATTGGCAATGTACATGGTTGGTTTTAGGGTCAGTAGGTTTAGGTCTTTCAGCAGGTCCAGGTCTGCTGGAGTCAGCTCAAGTGTGCGCACCGGTTTGGCTTCATCCAAATGAGGTTGCAGGCGCTCGAGCAGAGCCATTTTGGCTTTGGCCTCCTTATCTCCGCTTTTAACAACACGGACCAGCTTTTGAATGGCTTTTTCCACAGCGTCCAGGTCGGCCAGCGCCAACTCGGTGTTGATGACTTCAATATCAGCGGCCGGGTCAATTTGGTTGGCGACATGAATCACATTGCTGTCTTCAAAGCAGCGCACGACGTGCGCGATCGCGTCGGTTTCGCGAATATTGCTCAGAAACTGGTTTCCCAGACCCTCTCCTTTGGAGGCACCTTCAACCAGCCCGGCAATATCCACAAACTCCATGGTTGTGGCTATTACCTTCTCCGGTTTAACGATGGCGGCCAGCCGGTCAAGCCGCAAGTCGGGAACCGGCACTACGCCAGCATTGGGTTCAATGGTGCAGAACGGGAAATTCTCGGCGCCAATGCCGGCGTCGGTCAAGGCGTTGAACAAAGTGGATTTGCCGACGTTGGGTAGCCCAACAATACCGCATTTAAAGCCCATTTTCAGTTACTCGGTGTGGGTTGGTAGCTGTGGAGTTGTGTTTGTGCCTTCTGCCAGTGACCATTGGCAATGAGTGGTAGCACCTTGATGGCCTGCTCGATGCAGTTTTCAATCTGCTCACGCTCACTTTGACTGGGGCGACCCAGCACATGCGAGTGCACTTCGCGCTCTGGAGCAAGGTCTCTCGGGTGGCCAATTCCCAGGCGCAGGCGCATGAAGCCATGTTGATTACCCAGTTCCTGAATAATGCTGCGAATACCATTATTGCCGCCATGGCCGCCACCCTGTTTTAGCTTGGCCGTGCCCAGAGGCAGGTCCAGTTCATCGTGCGCAACCAGAATAGACTCAAGCGGTAGTTTATAAAACTGGGCGCAGGCGGCGACCGATTGGCCGCTCAGGTTCATAAAGGTCGACGGCGCGAGCAAGCGCACGCTGTGGCCGTCGAGCGTGGCCTTGGCCGTATCCCCTTTGAGTTTTTTGTCGGCTTGCAGGGTGCAACCCAGTTGCCGGGCCAACTCAGTAATAAACCAGGCACCCGCATTGTGGCGGGTGCCGGCGTATTCTGCACCGGGGTTGCCAAGGCCGACGATCAGCTGTAACGCTGCCATCAACCGGCCCTGGTCTAGTCTTCGCTATTGTCGTCGGCAGCGGCTTCGTCACTTGCTGTTGGCACATCAGGTGACACATCTTCGTCGCTGGTTTCTTCTTTGGCCGCTCTTGGCTCGCTGATGCTCGCGACTGGCAGGTCGTGATCTGCACCGTGCGACAAGGCCACACTTTCAATACCTTCAGGCAGCTTTATGTCGGACAAATGAACCTGCTCGCCCAGCTTGACGTCCAGCATGTCCACCTCGATATACTCGGGCAGATCTTTAGGCAGACAGCTGATTTCAATGTCGGTGGCAGCGTGCAGAATCATGCCGCCTTCCATTTTCACGCCATGGCATTGCTCTTCATTGATGAAGTGCAGCGGCACGTTAACCGTGATTTTCTGGCCTTTTACAATGCGCAGAAAGTCAGCGTGCAGCAATCGTTTTTTGGCCGGGTGGCGCTGTAAGTCCTTGATAATGACATCTTCAGTTTTGCCGTCAATTTCAAGCGAAATAATGTGCGAATAAAATGCCTCATTGGAGGTGGCCTTCAGCATGTCCTTATGGGGAATGCTGATATTTGCGGGCTCCTCTTTGCCACCGTACACAATGGCGGGCATCAGGTCTTGTTCACGACGCAGGCGGCGGCTCGCACCTTTCCCCACGTCTTTGCGGCTCTGCGCATGCAGTACGAAATCGTCAGACATATGTCGACTCCTTTATGAACAGCAAGATTCTGCGACCGAATCAGGCTGCGGTTGGTGTAAACCCTGCCGTGTTAACGAAACAGGGCGCTTATGGATTCCTCGTTACTGACCCTGCGGATTGACTCCGCGAGCAGATCAGCGATAGTCAGTTGGCGAATCTTAGTGCAACTGCGTGACTCTTTACGCAGCGGGATCGTGTCAGTGACCACCAGCTCGTCCAGCTGTGAGGTGGCAATATTCGTCACTGCTTCGCCAGACAATACCGGATGGGTGCAGTAGGCCACCACCTTGGCCGCACCGTGCTCTTTCAATGCGGCGGCAGCTTTGCACAGAGTGCCTGCTGTGTCGACCATGTCGTCAACCATGATGCAGGTTTTGTCTTCAACGTCGCCGATAATGTGCATCACCTGAGATTCATTCGCTTTCGGCCGGCGCTTGTCTATAATGGCCAGGTCAGTGTCGTTAAGCGACTTGGCCACCGCACGGGCGCGCACCACGCCACCAATGTCAGGTGATACCACAACCGGTGCAGCATAGTGCTGGCGCTCGATATCGCTGGTCAGTACCGGGGCACCGTAGACATTGTCCACTGCGCAGGCAAAGAAGCCCTGAATCTGTTCGGCATGCAAATCCACGGTTAACACACGGTCCACGCCGACATTGGAAATCATGTCTGCACAGACTTTCGCGCTGATCGGAACCCGTACTGAGCGCACTCGTCGATCCTGCCGTGAATAGCCGAAATAGGGCACCACGGCCGTGATTTTGCCAGCTGAGGCGCGTCGCAAAGCATCCGCCATAAGAACCAGCTCCATCAGGCTGGAGTTAGTGGGCTTGCAAGTGGACTGGATGATAAAAACTTCGCGGCCGCGCACGTTTTCCTTTATTTCCACGGAAATCTCGCCATCGCTAAACTTGCCGATCTCTGCGTTGCCCAGGGATATACCAAGATTGCGCACGATGCCATGAGCCAACTCTGGGTTGGAATTGCCAGTGAAAACTAGGATATTTCGCATTGAGTTGGGTCCGCTATTGCTTGCCTGTAGCCAGCAAAATGGCTGGGGCGGCAGGATTCGAACCTGCGCATGCTGGGATCAAAACCCAGTGCCTTACCGCTTGGCGACGCCCCAATTAACTTGTCAGTTTCTTCGCGAGCCTGCCACCATTGCCTCAAAACAGGCCAAGCGCGCTGTGCGTTGGTGACCGGTTGATGCCCTGCGCCACAAATGACTGCCAGTTCGCGGGCACTTGCTGTTGCACTTCAACAGCGCTCCCCTGGTCGTCAAAGGCTGCGAAAACGCAAGCGCCGGTCCCGGTCAGCCTTGGCTCAGCCAGGGGTTTCAACCACTCCATCACTGCCTGAATTTCCGGGTAGAGTGTGCACACCACCGCCAAGCAATCATTACGGGTTTTGACAACCCCGCTCAGAAAGCGGCGTATTGTGATCGGAGAGGTGTTTCGTGTCAATTCTTGGTGCGAAAAAATGCGCCCGGTGGCAACCTTGCAACGCGGTTTAATCACCAGAAACCAGCTCGGTGGCAATTCTACGCTCTGCAAACGCTCGCCAATTCCTTCCCCAAAGGCGGATTCACCGCGCACAAATACCGGCACATCCGCCCCAAGCCGGAGGCCTAACTGCGCCAGTTCGTTCACCGAACGGTTCAGCTGCCACAGGCGGTTCAAGCCGAGCAGGGTGCTGGCTGCGTCGGAGCTGCCACCGCCTAAACCAGCTCCCAGCGGCAGGCGCTTGTCGAGTTTGATTGTAGCCCCACGCTTGCACTGACATTGCTCCTGCAATAATCGGGCGGCGCGCACTACCAGGTTATCGTCCGTTGGCGTATCGCAATGGTCACCCAGCAGCTCAATTGAGGCGTCCGGGCGGCTCGTAAATGTCAACTCATCGCCGTAATCCAACAGTTGAAAGACCGTTTGCAGTTCGTGGTAGCCGTCGGACCGGCGCCCTGTTATGTGCAGAAACAGATTGATTTTCGCCGGTGCCGGCAGCACCAGGGGCGCTGGTGGCTTAGTCATCGGCGCTATCAAGTTGCCAGTGGCTGACCAGCAGTGTCAAACGGGTGGGAGCCTTGCCGCTCTGGCCCGCTGGAGTGATGGTAATTTTACGCGGCAGTGGCAGAGCCTCAAGGTATTGATAAGCGTTGTAGACCACTCGCCAACCACTCTGTTCAAAGCTGTCAATTGTTGCTGATTCCTCGTTCAGCTGCAGTTTCCGCAATGGGCCGGGAGCCGGAATGCCTTTAATCCACAGGTGCAGCTGGTCAATTGGTGCTTCCAGTCCCAAAGCCTCACGCAGCAGATCACGGGGTTGCTCGGCGGTGCGGCTGTCGGTACCGGTGCGTTCCAAGGTGACTTGTGAGGGGTCGCCGAACAAGTGCGTGGCGCCCGCGCCAAAGGGCCCCTGCAGGCGAATGGAAAAGGCCTGTTGCTGTTGTTGCCAGTTAAGATAGGCCGAACGGCTTTTGCCTGCGTAGTTGACCGCCACTTTCCCGCGCAGCTGCCAGGACTCAATTGCCGCCAGTTTGCTCTGCTGGCTTGCAAATGAAACCGACTCCAGAACCGGCTGCTGGGAGCAAGCGGAAACCAAAAGCAATAACAGGCAGGTAAGACCGGTGCAGGGCCAGTTGAACAGCTTAGGCATACTCTTCAAGGAGCGCCGAAACGTTCGACGATATCCAGTAGAAACTGGTTGTCCGGAGCGGCATCCAGGGCGTTGCGCCAAACCTCTCGGGCTTCGTCCTGGGCGCCAGCGGCCCACAAAGCCTCTCCAAGATGCGCGGCAACTTCCGGGTCTGGGAACATCTGGTATGCCTTCCTGAGGTGTTCTATGGCCACCTCGATGTTGCCCAGGCGAAAATGAATCCAGCCCATACTGTCAATAATGGCCGGATCTTCAGGCTTGATTGCAAAAGCTTTTTCAATCAGTTCCAGCGCTTCGTCGTAGCGGTCGGTGTGCACGGTCAGGGTATAGCCCAATGCATTCAGCGCGGCCGCATTGTTTGGGTCAAGTTCCAGTAATCGGCGTAAATCCTGCTCAGCAGCGGCCAGGTCCTGGCGTTTCTCATTGAGCATGGAGCGGGCGTACAGAATATCCTGGTTCTTTGGGTGGGTCTGCAGAGCGCCCGTGAGCACCGCGTGGCTGCGTTCCAGCATGCCGTGGCGAGTCAGCAGGTTGGAACTCAGTAGCGTCAGGTCAACCTCGTGGTCCGGATAGGTGTCTGCCAGTCCGGCAAGATAATTCACCGCACCATCAACATCATTACGGTTGCCAAGAATGTCGCTGTAGCGGGCCTGGGCCGAAATGAACATCTGCCCGGGCTGCACCAGGCTGTAGTGCTCCAGAGCGGTGTCGTCATCGCCTTGATCTTCGAAGACTATGCCAAGGTAGTAGTGAACGGATGGATTGTCGCTGTCCAGTTCAAGCAGCCCCTCCAGAATGTCTCTGGCCTTATCGAGCTGCTGGTTCTCCCGGTATACCAGGGCCAGAGTAAACTGCAATTCGTGGTCATCAGGGTGTCTGGAGGCCAGGCTTTCGAACTGGTCTTCCGCCAGCCGCATGTCGGTTCGAGTCAGCAGGCGTGCGTATTGCAAGCCCAGCCGTTTATTCTCACCAAATTCTTCCAGCGCCGCTTCAATAACGCTGATAGCGTCTTCGGTCCGATTCAGTTCTTCCAGCGTCTGCGCGCGTAGAATCGATGCGCCAATGCGATGTTGCTGCTGGTCTTTGGGCGCCAGCGCCAGGCTTTGATTGACACTCTCAAGCGCCGCGGTGTGCTGATTCAGTTTTCCTTGCAGCAAGGCCACGCCCAGCCACAACTCGGCGTTCTTGGGGTATTCCTGAAGCAATTCCTCCATCTGCTTCAGTACTTCCTGCTTGCGGCCATGCGTCAGCTGAGCTGCTGCTTCAGCAAGTTCGGTAAAATTGGTATTCCCGCCCAGTCGCAGGGCGCCGGTCATGTAAGCGAGCGCCTGGTCCAGGTCCTGGGCTCTGGCCTGGTGGATCGCAGCCGATTGCAAGGCGCTTGAATCTCCCGGCGCAGAACGCGCCCACAGTTCCGATGCGCGCAGAGCGACGGCTTCTGCCTGCAAAAGCTCGGACATCACAGTGGCGTAACGCGCAATCCCCGGGTCCTCGGTCTTTGCGGCCTGGCGCAGATAGTTGCGCAGGGCAATATCATAGCGGTTGCGCTGTGCAGCAATATCCGCCACCAATAATGAATACAAAGTTTGCAGGTCGAATGGTCGGTACTTGATCTCAGGCTCAGGCGCCGCAGCCTCGGGCGAGTCCAGGCTCGTCATGGTGGCCCGCTCCGCCGGGGTCTGGGTGGCGCAGCCATGCAGGCCTGCCAGGCTACAGAGAAGGAGCAGGCCCGCCAGGCGCCGGCTGTAGAATACTGTTTTTACCATATCTTTCATTGTAAACCACCTGAGTGCAGTGGTTGCCAGCAATTTGGGAAATTACTGACTGTGACAAGCATTCTTTCATGCTTAGACAACGGATATAATAAAAAGTCAGCAATTTCAACATTCAGCCCGGAAACCGGCACCAGCATGACGTTATTTGTCTTCGGTTTAAGTCACAAAACCGCCGCTCTGGCCCTGCGCGAGAAGATCGCGGTGGCCGACAGCGATGCGCCTGCTGTGCTGAATGACCTGAAAAAGGCCTCCGGGGCTCATGAGCTTGCATTATTGTCGACCTGTAACCGCACGGAATTTCATGGTGTGGCCGATCCCGCCGAGCCGGTGGTTGAACGGTTGAGAGCCTGGGCCGCACAACGGCTTGGCAGAGAGCTTGAGACGGCCACCGAGACACCTTTTTACCTGGCGCGAGAGGCTGATGCCTTGCGTCATTTGATTCGGGTGAGCAGTGGGCTGGACTCTATGGTGCTTGGCGAGCCACAGATTTTTGGCCAAATCAAAAATGCTTACGCGCGCGCGGTGGAGTGCAATACCGCGCACAGTGAGCTGCACCGTGTATTCAACCACGTTTTTTCGGCCAGCAAACGGGTTCGCAACGACACCGCAATTGGCGCCAACCCTGTGTCGGTCGCCTCCGCAGCGGTTCGCCTGTCGCGGCGGGTGTTCAGCAGCCTCGAAGACAGTCATGTATTGCTGATCGGCGCTGGTCAAACCATTGCCATTGCAGCCCGGCATTTGCAAAAGGAGCGCGTTGCCACCATGCATATCGCCAACCGCACGGTAGAGCGGGGCGAAGCATTGGCCCAGGAGTTGGGTGCTGAAGCCATTGCGCTGGCCGGCGTGCCCAGTGTGTTACAGCACGCTGATATTGTGATTACCTCGACCGCCAGTCAGTTGCCGGTCATTGGTAAGGGTATGGTTGAGCAGGCGTTGAAGGCCCGGAAAAACCGGCCAATGTTCATTGTCGATATCGCGGTACCGCGCGATGTAGAGGAGCAGGTCGGTGAGATGGACAACGTGTACCTGTACACTATTGATGACCTGCAGGGGATTGTTGACAGTAACCTGAAGGAACGCGAGGCCGAGCTTGGGCATGCCCACTCGATAATCGAAGAGTCAATTGATGAATTTTCCAGGGCCGCTGCCGAGCGGCAGGCGGTTGATCATGTCAAGGCTTATCGCAGTGGCGCGGCCAGTATTCGTGATCAGGAACTGCAGCGCGCGCTCAGTCTGCTGAAAGCAGGTAAATCGCCTGAGGATGCGCTGCAAAACCTGGCCAACAGCCTCACCAATAAACTGATACACGCACCCAGCGTGGCGATCAAGGAGGCCAGTGCGGCCAACGAATCGCTGAAACTGGAGTGGGCAGAGCAATTGCTCGATATTCGCGTCAGCCTGGACGCAAATAAAACCGGCAGCAAGGATTGAACCTGGTCGTCTGAATGAAAGCATCGTTGTTGGAAAAACTGAGTGATCTTGCTGATCGCTATGAGGAGCTCGGCGCATTATTGAGCGATTCGGAAGTGATCAGTGACCAGAGTCGCTTTCGCAAGCTGTCGGTTGAATATTCGGAAATTGAACCGGTTGTGCAGTGTTATGCGCGCTATCAGGCGCTGGATGAATCGGTCGCTGAAGCTGAAGCCTTGCTGGCTGACAACGACGAGGATATGCGCGCAATGGCGCAGGAGGAGCTGGAAAACTGCACTCAGGAACGCGGGGTACTCGAAGGTGAGTTGCAAACATTATTGTTACCGAAAGACCCACTGGATAAAAACGATGTGTTTCTGGAAATCCGTGCCGGCACTGGGGGCGATGAAGCGGCAATTTTTGCCGGTGACCTGTTCCGCATGTACAGCCGCTATGCGGAAACCAATGGCTGGCAGCTGGAAATTCTGAGTGAGCGCCTGGGCGAACACGGTGGTTATAAGGAAATCATCTGTCGGGTGGCTGGCAAACAAGTATACGGCCGCCTGAAGTTCGAGTCCGGTGCGCACCGAGTGCAACGCGTTCCAGAGACCGAGTCTCAGGGGCGTATTCATACCTCGGCCTGCACAGTGGCCATATTACCGGAAGTGGCTGATCTCGATGAAATTGAAATCAACAAGGCGGATTTGCGGATCGATACTTTTCGGGCTTCCGGGGCAGGTGGGCAGCATGTCAATAAAACCGACTCGGCGATCCGTATCACACACTTGCCGAGCGGAGTCGTGGTTGAGTGTCAGGACGAACGGTCGCAGCACAAAAACAAAGCCCGGGCGATGTCCTTGTTGCAGTCCCGCCTGCAGGATGCCGCCATACGAGAGCAGAATGAGGCGCAGGCCGATGAACGCCGGAATCTGGTGGGTAGTGGCGACCGCTCGGAGCGAATTCGTACCTATAACTTTCCTCAGGGACGACTGACAGACCATCGAATCAATCTCACTATTTATAAGCTGGCCGAGGTCATGCAGGGTGATTTGGATGCTGTGATCCAGCCCTTGTTGCGTGAGCACCAGGCTGATCTGTTGGCTTCTCTCGCCGAGTAATGACGATTGTCGAGCTGCTCAGGGAGGCTCAGCATTTCCTGGAGGCGTACAGTAGTTCACCGAGACTGGATGCCGAGCTCCTGTTGGCCACCGAGCTTGACGTGGATCGAAGCTATCTGTTCAGCCGGCCCGAGACACCGGTCAGCGCCGCTCAACAGCAGAATTTTTTAGCCGCGCTGGCTGCTCGCCGCCAAGGCGCTCCGCTCGCCTATCTGCTGGGTTACCAGGGGTTCTGGACCCTGGAGCTCGAGGTTGGCCCGGGGGTGTTGGTGCCGCGTCCGGAAACCGAATTACTAATCGAACAGGCATTACTGTTACCCATCAAACCCGATGCGAGAGTGCTCGATCTGGGCACTGGCAGTGGGGCGATTGCATTGGCACTTGCCAGTGAGCGGCCAGCCTGGCAGGTCGATGCGGTTGATGTGTGCGCCGAGGCCTTGCAATTTGCTGCGCGCAATCGCGAACGGTATGGCTGCGACAATGTGCAGCTCGTGCAGTCGAGCTGGTTCGACGACCTCGATGCTACCCGCTATGATCTGATCGTCAGTAACCCGCCGTATATTGCCGAGGCCGACCCGCACCTGAACGGCCCTGGGGTGGCGAGTGAACCACTATTGGCTTTGTGTTCGGGGCCCGACGGACTGGACGCTATTCGAGCGATTATTCGCCAGGCCCGTCAATTTTTACGCGCTGGGGGCTACCTGCTGCTGGAGCATGGCTATGATCAGGCCGATTCCATCGCAACATTATTCACCCAGTCAGCGTTTGAGCGTCTAATTCAATTTAGTGACCTGGCCGGACAGCCGCGACTCAGTGGGGCGCAGTGGCCGGGTGGCCGCGACGCCGATCACGGTATTTCTTGAGTGGGATGGTATTGTCAAGTTGCAGACCTTCCTGGTTGCCAGTGGTCAAGGGTAACAATACGTGCCAGGCGCGTGCGCTGCTGTCGTTTTGTTGCAGCATTACATGGCCGTTGTAGAGTTGGGCCTGTTCGTGCAGGCTGCGCAAAGCGCGCTCCAGACCCGGGTCGTTAGCAATCGCGGAGGCCAATGCCAAAGCGGACAATCCAGACTCCTGCATGCCTTGATCAGCAACGGCAATATCCAGATACTGGCCATCGATGATCTGATTGCAGCAAGTGCACTGCTGCTGCACAAAATCAGCCGGTTCAAGCAAGGCGACCATCGTCGGGCCACCCGGTTCCTGGCTCAAGGCCAATTCCTGAGTGATTGAATGCAAAACATAGTGAAACAGTTGGATCAACAGCTTTTGCAATTGGATCACATCATGTTCCTGGGCATACAGGTCCTCAGCAACCTGAGCCTTGAGATCAACTTTATTGCCCACTGTGTGTTGCAGAAGCTGCAGGCTACGCTGCGCTGATTCGCTCAGATCAGCGGAGCGCGGGCGGTCCATTTCGGCGCTGCGATAGCTCAGCATTTTTACGATCAGTTCGTGAGCGTGGCGGCTGGATTCAAGCATGGATGCCATTCGCGTGCTTAAATCGGCAATGGCCTGCGGTTCGTTTTTAGCCAGGGCCTGTTGAGCCTGACTGGATATGCTCAGCATCAGTTCGTTGAAATCATTGGCAATGCCGGTGACCAGTTCCTCGATATTGGCCTGGCTGCGTTTACTCAGCGTTTTTTTTTTGCGTTGCTGGGTGGGGCGCTCCGCCATTTCTGGCTGATTGCTGGCGGTAGAGTCCGGGTTGCCAGCCAGGGTGCCGTCGCTTTCCATAACCACCAGACAGCTGGCCTGGCTGTGTTCAATCTGGCTGTGCAGGGGCATTTGAATCCAGTGGAACATCGCACCGTTACCTGCCGGTGCGGCTATTCTGGCTTCTACCACGTCGCGTGCGGCCAGCATGCGCGATTCCAGCTGTCGTAAAGCGCTGGCCAGCTCGCTTGGGAAGACATCTGCTTCCGTCTTGCCAAGAATATCATCCGAGCGCAGGCCGAACAGGTCGAGGAAGTAGGGGTTGACCCGCTCGAAGCGACCGTCCATATCTTTAATAACAAAGCCAAATGGCGCGCGGCGGGAGAACTCCCGGAATACAGCAAGCTCGGCCTGAGCCAATGACTGGGCCTCGTAAAGCTCACTGATATCGGTGGCGGTGAACAGAGCATTTCGCTGGCTGCCAGCGGCTCCGCGCAATGGTGCCACCCGCGCCAACCAGCGCACGGGGCTGTCGCCTTGGTCCAGCAGCAGTTCCATTTGCTGGGCTTTACCGGTGTTCAATGTTTTGCTCAGCGCTTCCCTGAATGCCTGGCGGTGTTCTTCGCTTAAAAGCGAGCTGAGTGTTTCCCCCTGCAGAGACTGTGGGTCTGAGCGCACTCGCGACCAGTGATCGGACAGCAATTTGATGATCTGGCCGTCTTCGCTGAGTACCGCACTCAGGTCGGGGTTGGACACAACCACATCTCGCCAGACAGCGTCCTCAAAATGCTCTTCCCGCTCCTGAGCCAGCTGTTCGCTGGTGTCGCTTATTTCAAGCTGATAAAGGCCCTCATCCAGAGCGGTTACTACAATAGTTCGCCAATCGGGCGTGCCGTCTTCATTAATATGCAGACACTCCGGATACTGGCGCGATTGGCCGGCTGCTAGGCCCTGCAAAGCGTCGTGCAGATCGAAGTTGTCATACTTCAGCTGGCCAGCAGTAAACGGCTGCCCAGTGGGCGCTGATGGGTCTAACTGCTCCAACGCACAAGCCGCCCGATTCGCCAGGAGCAGCGTCAGGCCGTCCGTGCTGCGCTGTAATCGAATGACGCCCGTGGCAAGCTGCTCAAGCATTGAGTCAGGCGCAGGCATTGCGCCCACCAGCTGGCCCGCTTCAGGTTTCAACTCGCTCGCCGGAGAAGCCTGCTCCGCTGTGTGCCGGGCATGTATCCCAGTCGCCGTAGCGCGCGCGGACAGAGCTTGCTCCAGTTGCTGTTTTGACAATGAGCGTTTGTCGAGAACCCTGGATAAGCCCGCGTGCGCCGCATCCACCAGCAGCTGGGGAGATGGTTCAGTGTCGCATAAATACAGTATTTCGGCGTTTGGGTACCGCACCAGTAAGATGTCGAGCAGCTGGTTCAGCGCGCTGTTGGCGTACCCCTGGCTGAGCAGAATCCAGTCGACCGCTTGCTTGTCGGCCGGGAATATGCCGTTAATCGAGTAGTGAACGGCTATCGTCAGTTCACAGGTAGGCAGCGCGAGCAGAAGTTGCCGGGTTAGCAGGGCATCATTAGGGTTGTCGTCCAGGATCAGTACGGACTGTTTGGCAACCGGCTCAGGCATTTGCTGGGTATGGGTCATCTGTCTCAGAGTGTAATGGTACTGGCATTGCTCGGCTTTTGACCACATCCGATTCTGCTAAATCCTGCCGAATGGTGGCAAGGCCTGCTAGGTAGTTGAATTCACAGCGAAAAACAAGAACACACGGCGATACAATCAGACTAACGGTCCATGCTGTGCCCGTGGTGGTCGTAGCGCATGCAACTTTCTGGCGGTAGCCGGGTCCGAATGGCTAGCCAACTAATAGCAATACAACAATTGGAGAGCAATCATGGCAACCCTTACCGATACCTACCGTTTATTTCGCGAGCAAACTCTGGGGCGTTTACAGCAGCTGGATTTTATGGGCCCGTTGTTGCTGCGCTGGTATCTGGTGCCCGTTTTCTGGATGGCGGGCACGATGAAAATCAATTTTTCGACGCTGATGCCGCACGACAGTACCGTAAGCTGGTTCGGCAACCCTGACTGGGGGCTGGGTTTGCCCGCGCCAACCTTAATGGCTTTTCTTGCCGGGTGGACCGAGATTTTGGGGGCGATATTTCTGGCGCTTGGTTTTGCGGTGCGCTGGATCAGCATTCCACTTGCCTTCACGATGGTGGTTGCAGCCACTTCAGCGCACTGGGACAATGGTTGGCAGGCCATCGCGGACCCGAGCGCCCCGTTCGCCAATGAGCGGGTGGAAGAATCAGCCGTCCGGCTGGATAAGGCCAAGGAAATTCTACGCGAGCACGGTAACTACAGCTGGCTCACCGAGCGGGGTTCCTTCGTTGTGCTCAACAATGGTATTGAATTTGCCGCCACGTATTTCGTGATGCTGATCGCGCTGTTGTTCACGGGTGCCGGGCGTTTTGTCAGTGTCGACTACTGGCTTGGTCGCCGTACCGGAACGCCACCGCTTACCCGGTATTAGCGCTCGGGCGGTACCCTCCGTTTGTTTTTGTAGCGCAGGCTGGTCATAATGCGCCGCAGCTTCGTCCAGTCTTAAGTAACAGAGGGTTACAGCCATTGTCTTCAGCCAACCGCAGCAAGCACGCTTCCTGGAGCCTGGACTCGTTCCAGGTTGCTCCCAGTGAGGGCAAGACCCGATTTCATGATTTCGATCTCCCGCTGCCGTTGATGCATGCAATTGCCGACCTCGGTTTCGAGTACTGCTCGCCAATTCAGGCACAGATACTGCCGCACAGCCTGGAAGGTGTGGACGCAATAGGTAAAGCTCAGACTGGTACTGGTAAGACGGCAGCGTTTCTGATGACTGTTATCACCCATATGCTGGAAAACCCTCTGGAAGGCGAGCGCTATCTGGGTGAACCGCGAGCCGTCATTCTTGCGCCAACCCGCGAATTAGCCATGCAGATCGCCGCGGATGCCGACTTGCTGACTAAGTACGCTGATTTGAATACGGCATTACTGATTGGTGGAATGGACTATGACAGGCAACTGAGGACGCTGCAGCGTGACGTGGTTGATATTCTTGTCGCCACACCCGGTCGCCTGATGGACTTTATGGACCGCAGGGAAGTGAATCTGCAATTGGTAGAGACAGTGGTCATCGATGAAGCAGATCGCATGCTGGATATGGGCTTTATTCCGCAGGTGCGACGTATTGTGCGCAAGACTCCGCCACGCAAGCACCGGCAAACGCTGCTGTTCAGTGCGACTTTTACACCAGCTATCCTGGAATTGATTGAGCGCTGGACTGACAGCCCGGTACGCATTGAGATCGAGCCGGAAAGAGTCGCGACGGACTCTGTTGAACAGCACATTTATCTCGTGCCGGAAGAACAGAAAACACCGGTATTGATTAATATTCTGCGCAGAGAAGAAGTGGAAAGTGCCATCGTATTTGCTAACCGACGGGATCAGGTTCGGCGCCTGCACGAGGCTTTGTCAAAAGCTGGAATCGACTGCGGCATACTGTCCGGGGAGGTTGCCCAGCAAAAGCGAACCCGAACCTTGCAAAACTTCAAGGACCGAAAAATCAGCATTATTGTCGCAACCGATGTCGCTGGTCGGGGCATCCACGTTGACGGCATCAGTCACGTAATCAACTATAACTTGCCGGAAGATCCGGAAGACTATGTGCACCGCATTGGCCGCACTGGGCGGGCTGGCGCGACCGGCACCTCGATCAGCCTGGCCTGTGAGTCGGATTCTTTTATGTTGCCGGAAATAGAGGAGTTGTTAGGTTTCAGCCTCAGCTACGAGCAACCACCGGCTGAGTTGCTTTAACTCGATCACTTCTGGAAACGTTCGCACCAGAGCATGGTCGCGCCACAGACCGCTGCGGGCATGATGACCAGATTCACCAGCGGCACCAGGGTAAGGCCGGCAACTGCGGCGCCAAATCCCATTGACAGTACTCGCTGGGCCGCCAGCTGGCGGCGCATACTGGAAAAGCTGATGCGGTCGTTGTCGGCTGCATAGTCTACGTATTGAATTGACATCATCCAGGCACCCCAGGCAAACCACAGCGCCGGTGCCAGTACATTGATACCGGGTATCAGAGTGATAATCCAGATGAGCAGGGCCAACGGCAGGGTATAAACCAGGCGCGCCACCTCGCGGCCAAGGCTGCGGGGAATGGATGCGGCGAAGCCGAGCCAGTCTTCCTGCGCACTGAGCGGCAACGTACCTGTGCAGCGCTGTGCTACCCGTTCAGCGAGAAGCGCGTTAAACGGCGCCCCGATGATGTTCACCACTACAGTGAAGCCGACAATAACGATGGCCAGCATTAATAGCGCAAACAAAGGCCACAGGATAAATTCGAGAAAACTCAGCCAGGCGGGGATTTGCGCCATCAGGTAGTCAGTCCAGTAATCAAACTGGGCGGTGGCGTAGCCGATCAGGCTCGCAAATAATAGGATATTGATCACTATGGGGCCGATAACGTAGCGTCGCAGCCCCGGTTGGCGCAGCAGTTGAAAGCCGCGCAACAGGTACTGAGGGCCGTTGCTCATTAGCTTGCCCCGGTCACTGTTCAGCACCTGCCCGGCGTAAAACCTCGGCAAATTCAGCGCCATGGCGGTGGGTGTTAACAATATCCAGAACGCTCTGACCGTCTGGGTTAGTTGCGTTAATATTGCGGGACTGCGCTTTGAAAAATGTTACAAATAGATCAAAGTCGCTGGCTCGCATGCTTTGGTAGGCCTTCAGCAGAGCATGGAAGTCGGGGTCCGTGCCGGCAAGCGGCTCATAGCTCAGAAAGCTCTTGACCCGGTCTTCTGTCCATACCTCATCGAGTACTTTTTGTTTGTCTTTACGCATGCTTTACCGCTACAGTTTCTCGTTTAACAGTTGGTTGACCTGGCCGGGATTTGCTTTACCCTGCGAGGCTTTCATTACCTGGCCTACGAAGAAGCCAAGCATTTTCTTGCGCTTTTCAGGCGGTGCGCTGCGGTAGTTTTCTACCTGCTGGGGGTTGTCGGCAATGACCGTGTCCACCATAGCCTCAATAGCACCGCTATCAGATACCTGTTTAAAGCCGTGCTCGTCGATCAACTGATCCACCAGTTCGACATCCTGGCCGCCATTTTCCCACAGTACGTCAAAAAGAGTTTTCGCGGTTTTGCTCGACAGCGTCTGGTCGGCCAGTCGCTGCAGCAGTCGTGCCAGTTGCGCGGCGCTTACCCGACTGTTGGCAATCTCCAGATCTTCGCGGTTCAGTCGAGCTGATAGCTCACCGATAACCCAGTTTGCGGAGGCTTTGGCGTCTCCGCAGTCAGCGACCACCTGTTCGAAATAAGCCGCTGTTTCACGCTCTGCCGCAAGCAGCCGGGCATCGTAGTCGCCCAGCGCATACTGCTCAATAAAACGTTGCAGCTTTTCTTTGGGTAGCTCCGGCAACTGGTCGCGAATCGCTGTCAGGTACGCTTCGTCGATACGAATAGGCAGAAGATCCGGCTCCGGAAAATAGCGGTAGTCGTTTGCCACTTCCTTGCTGCGCATTGGGCGGGTTTCATTCTTGTCGGCATCATACAGGCGAGTTTCCTGCACAATAATCCCGCCATCTTCCAGAATGTCGCGTTGTCGTTCCACTTCGACCTCGATGGCTTTTTCAACAAAGCGAAAAGAATTGACGTTCTTGATTTCAGTACGGGTACCGAATTCGCTGGCTCCGGTTTGGCGCAGCGAAATATTCACGTCGCAGCGCATTGAGCCCTGTGACATATCACCATCAGAAATGTCGAGGTAGCGTACCAGGGCGTGCAAGTATTTCAGGTAGGCTACTGCTTCTTCGGCGCTGCGGATTTCCGGTTCTGACACGATTTCCAGAAGTGGTGTCCCGGCCCGGTTCAAATCAATACCCGAGAAACCATGGAAGTCTTCGTGCAGAGACTTTCCTGCGTCTTCTTCGAGGTGCGCGCGGGTAATGCCAATTGTTTTCGTGGTTCTGTCTGCAAGAGCTATTTCGACGCTGCCGCGGCCAACAATGGGGTAATCCATCTGGCTGATTTGATAGCCTTTTGGCAAATCCGGGTAGAAGTAGTTTTTACGATCAAAGACTGATTCCATGCCAATCTCGGCATCGACGGCCAGCCCGAACATTACGGCCATGCGCAACGCGGCCTCATTGAAAACCGGCAGGGTGCCGGGCATTGCCAGGTCAATCGCGCAGGCCTGGGTATTTGGTTCGGCCCCAAACTGGGTGGAGGCGCCGGAAAAAATCTTGGATTGGGTGGCCAGCTGCACGTGCACCTCAAGGCCTATAACAGTCTCCCAACTCATTGCTCACCACCTGTTAACGGGTTCAGTTGATGCCAGTCAGTCGCCAGCTGAAACTGGTGCGCCAGGTTTAGCAGGCGCGCCTCTTCCAGGTAGTTGCCGATCAGCTGCACGCCAACCGGCTTTCCATCAACCAGGCCGGCTGGTACAGACAATGCCGGCAGTCCGGCCAGGTTGGCGGGAATCGTGTAGATGTCCTCCATATACATGGCCACCGGATCATCGGTTTTTTCACCCAGGGGGAAAGTGGGACTGGGATTGGTCGGCCCAATAATGGCATCGACGTTGGCAAAGTTTTCCACGAAGTCTTGTTTGATCAGGCGCCTGACTTTTTGTGCTTTGCGATAGTAGGCATCGTAATATCCGGCTGACAGAGCGTAAGTGCCCACCAGAATGCGGCGCTTGACTTCCTCGCCAAAACCCTCGCTTCTTGAGCGGGTATACATGTCGTGAAGATCCTTGGGGTCGGCGCAACGATACCCGTAGCGAACTCCATCGTATCGTGACAGGTTGGTGGATGCCTCTGCCGGTGCTACAACGTAATAAACCGGCACCGCAAGCCGACTGTGCTGCAGGGAAACTTCGCTGACCTTTGCGCCCAGTGATTCGAACGTTTTGATCGCCTCTTCTACGCAGGCCGCTGTGCCCGCATGCAGGCCATCGGCAAAATACTCTTTTGGAACGCCCAGGCGAATGCCTGCAATGGAATCGTTGAGGGAGGCCGCATAGTCAGGCACCGGCGCGTCGATACTGGTGGAGTCTTTTGGGTCAAAGCCCGCCATGAGCTCGAGCAGTCGCGCGAGGTCTTCGGCGCTTCGTGCCATTGGGCCGGCCTGGTCGAGGCTGGACGCGAAGGCAATCATGCCATAGCGCGAAACTCGCCCATAGGTTGGCTTGAGTCCACTGACCCCGCACAGTGAGGCGGGCTGGCGAATAGACCCGCCGGTGTCGGTACCGGACGCGCCGGGGACCAGGCGGGCCGCAACGGCTGCCGCCGAGCCACCGGAAGAACCGCCAGGTACACAGGCGGTATCCCATGGGTTGCGTACCGCACCAAAATAGCTGGTTTCGTTGGAGGCGCCCATTGCAAACTCATCCATATTGGTTTTGCCCAATAGGACCATGCCGGCTGCGCGCATTTGTTCCACCATCGTAGCGCTGTAGGGCGGAACGAAATTTTCCAACATGCGCGAACCGCAAGTGGTGCGCAGATTTTCTGTGCAGAAAATATCCTTATGTGCGAAAGGCACACCGCAGAGCGCTGGAACATCGCTCTGCTTGCTGCGCCGCAAATCGGCTTCTGCAGCCTGTTCAAGAGCCGAATCTCCCGCAAGGCTGATAAAGCTGTTATAGGCCGTGTCTTCCTCGCGGATGCGATCCAGCAGGTATTGGGTGATTTCCACGCTGGAGAAGTCGCCGGCTGCCAGGGCCCGGCTGATGGCACTTACACTGAGGTTATGCATACTGCTTGTTTACTAATCAATAACTTTTGGGACTAGAAACAGACCGGCTTCCGTGGCCGGCGCGTTCGCCTGCAAAGCCTCTCGCTGGTCTGCTTCGCTGACGACATCGGCGCGCAGACGCTGACTGGCTTCCAGCGGATTGGCCAGCGGTTCGATATCATCGGTGTTGGTTGCCTGCATCTGGTCGATCATGCCAAGGATGCTGGTGATCTTTGAGACAAGCTCGTCGACCGAGTTGTCTTCGATGCGTAAGCGCGCGAGTTCAGCGACTTGCTCAATATCTGACCGGTCTACGCTCATTCATTTCTCCAGTGGGTAAATCATGTCCAGCTGCGCCGCAGAAAAGACGCGTAAAGTTATCATATTTGCGGCTTGCTCTGAACAAAGGCCGTTGCTAAAGTGGCCGATTTTTCGCCGGCTATGACAAAGCGAGCATAATTGACTATTTTTAAAGGAATTATTACTGAAATACTGCCAGCAGTAGCGCGTGTCGGGTGCTACTTTATATGCAGTACCTGACACAGGCCTTACTATGTTCAAACGTATCCGTGGAATGTTCTCCAATGACCTGTCTATTGATTTGGGCACGGCGAACACTCTTATTTATGTGCGCGATCAGGGAATTGTCCTGGATGAGCCCTCTGTCGTGGCCATTCGTATTCACAATGGCCAGAAGCAGATTGAAGCAGTGGGTGCCGATGCCAAACGGATGTTGGGCAGAACTCCGGGCAATATTACCGCAATTCGTCCATTGAAAGACGGCGTTATCGCCGATTTCCAGATCACTGAGCGCATGTTGCAGCACTTTATAGCTAAAGTGCACCAGCACAGCTTTATTCGGCCGAGCCCTCGTGTGTTGATCTGTGTGCCTTGTCAGTCTACCCAAGTGGAGAGACGCGCAATCCGCGAATCGGCGTTGAGCGCGGGTGCACGCCTGGTCAGGTTGATTGAAGAGCCCATGGCGGCCGCAATAGGAGCCGGGCTGGCGGTTGAAGATGCCAGTGGTTCCATGGTGGTCGACATCGGCGGTGGAACAACCGAAATTGCCATTATTTCCCTAAATGGGGTTGTGTACAGCGACTCGGTAAGAATTGGCGGCGACCGTTTTGATGAAGCGATTGTGGCCCATGTTCGTCGGCGCTATGGGAGCCTGATTGGTGACGCCACGGCGGAACGCATCAAGCAGGAAATTGGCTGCGCTTATAAAGGCAGTGAAGTGCGTGAGTTGGATGTTCGCGGTCGTAACCTGGCTGAAGGTGTGCCGCGCAGCTTCGTATTGAACAGCGACGAAATTCTCGAGGCCTTGCAGGAGCCCTTGCAATCAATCGTACAGTCGGTCAAGAGTGCTCTGGAACAATCGCCGCCCGAACTGGCTTCTGATATTGCTGAAAAAGGTCTGGTGTTGACCGGCGGTGGCGCGCTGTTGCGCGACATAGATCGACTGTTGGCAGAAGAATCCGGGCTACCGGTAATCGTTGCTGAAGACCCACTGACCTGTGTTGCCCGTGGTGGCGGACGGGCCATGGAGTTGATGGATATGCAGCGCATGGATTTGTTCTCAACCGAATAGTGCCGCCGCCCATGGCGCAAACCCTGAGGCCGCAGCTATTAAACCCTTATTCCAGCGAACACCGTCCAAAGGCGTCCAGGCCATACTGGTAGCCCTGCTGGCGCTGGGGCTGGTTATCTACGAGCAGCGCTCGGAGTCGATCAACCCCTTGCGCACGGCGCTGCATACGGTGACAACACCGTTTTACTGGCTGGCTGATATTCCCAAGCGGGCGACTATCTGGAGCGAGGAATCACTGGTCAGCCGGCGTACGCTGCTCGAGCAGAATGCAGCACAGCGCATTGAATTGCTGATTCTGAAAGCCAAATTACAAAAACTGGCTGGTATGGCCGCCGAGAATGTGCGCCTAAGGGAGCTGCTGAATTCGTCCACGGTACTGGACAGCAGTGTCCTGGTAGCCGAGTTAATCAGTATTTCTTCCGACCCGCGCAGCCACAAAATTGTACTGAACAAGGGTAGCCGTGACGGTGTTTACATTGGCCAGGCAGTGCTGGATTCGGAAGGGCTTATGGGGCAGATTATTGACGTTGGTCCTAACATCAGCCGGGCGCTGCTGATTTCTGATAGTAGCCATGCCGTACCGGTACAGGTGAATCGCAATGGTGTGCGCTCCGTGGCGGTGGGTACCGGTTTGCTGCATGAGCTGGAGCTGCGCCATGTGGCAACCACGACTGACATCAAGGTGGGTGACCTGCTGGTAAGCTCCGGTCTTGGAGAACGCTTTCCGGTGGGCTATCCGGTTGCTGATGTCACCGAGGTAGCCATTGATCCCGGACAACCGTTTGCCAGTGTGAAGGCCATGCCTCGCGCTCAGTTGAACCGTTCGCGCCATGTGCTGCTGGTGTTTCCTCAGGAGCGTGCCACACCCGCCGCAAACGTCACCGAGTTGGACTCGGGCGATGGATGAACGCCAGGCACACGGTCTTTGGGTAATCGCTGCGACGCTGGCGCTCGCAATGATGCTGATGCTGTTCCAGGTGCCCGACTGGTTGCGTTGGAGTCGTCCTGAGTGGGTCACTATGGTGCTCATCTATTGGGTAATGACCGTGCCGCACCGCGTTGGAATTATTGCCGCCGCAGTGAGCGGGCTGATTCTGGATGTACTGGAGGGCACCATACTGGGTGAACACGCGTTTGGAATGGTGATCGTTGCCTACGCCACCTTCCTGTTGTATCAGCGGCTGCGCATGTTTGCGGTCTGGCAGCAGGCGTTTATTGTATTTGTGCTGGTTGGTATCCAGCAGTTGGCCTGTCACTGGGTGGAAAACGTGTCCGGGAACCCCGAACAGAACTTATTGTTTCTGTTACCCGCACTGATGAGTGGGGTGTTCTGGCCGTTGGTGATATTAACGCTGAGCGCCTTTCAGCGCATGTATGCTGTAAGCTGAAAGCGGGTATTGGTTTTGGTCTGACACTGAATGAGCGAAGAAATTCTGATCAATGTAACCCCGGTGGAAACCCGCGTAGCGCTGGTGGAAAACGGCATGTTGCAGGAAGTGTACATTGAGCGTTCTTTGCGTCGCGGCATTGTCGGTAACATCTATAAAGCCAAAGTAGTGCGCGTATTGCCTGGCATGCAGGCTGCATTTGTTGACAATGGACTGGAGCGTGCCAGTTTCATCCATGCGAACGACATCGTTACGCTGGATGAGTCCGGTATGGAAATGCGTGGTATCGACCCGCCGCTGGTCCAGCATGCTCTGCATGAAGGTGACTCGATAGTTGCCCAGGTGATTAAGGAACCCATTGGGACAAAAGGGGCGCGCTTGTCGACTCACATGTCGATTTCGTCGCGCTTTCTGGTGTACATGCCGAATACTGATCATGTGGGTATTTCGCAGCGCATTGAAGAGGAAGAAGAGCGAGAGCGCTTGCGGCAAGCTGTGCTGCAGTCCAAGGAGCATGAAGGCATGCAGGGGCTGGGCGGTTTTATTGTGCGCACAGCGGGAGAAGGGGCGAGCGAAGAAGAGATTCGCGAGGACATGCGGTTTCTCAAGCGTCTCTGGCAAGCGGTCAGAAAAAAAATGGCGACAGCCGAGACGCCGTCGGTGGTGTACGAAGATCTGCCGCTTTATCAACGAACGATGCGTGATATGGTCAGGCCGGATCTGGAAAAGATTCGGGTGGATTCAGAGCAAAGCTGTCGCGAACTTCGTGAATTTGCGTCCGAATTCATGCCTGAAGCCGAGAGCCGGATCGAGTATTACCGTGGTGAAAGACCGATCTTCGATCTGTATGGCATTGAGGATGAAGTTCAAAAAGCGCTAAGCCGAAAGGTTGCACTGAAGTCCGGTGGCTATCTGATCCTTGATCAAACCGAGGCTATGACCACTATTGATGTCAATACTGGCGCATTTGTTGGCCACCGAAATCTTGAAGAAACCATCTATAAAACCAACCTTGAAGCCGCCCAGGCTTTGGCCCGCCAGCTTCGGGTTCGAAACCTGGGTGGCATGATCATCATCGATTTTATCGATATGCAGGATCCCGAGCACCAGCGGCACGTATTGCGTACGCTGGAAAAAGCTCTCGCTCGAGACCACGCCAAAACGGCGATTACCGGCTTGTCGGAGCTGGGGCTGGTGCAGATGACGCGCAAGCGTACGCGAGAAAGCCTTGAACAAAGCCTGTGTGAACCTTGTCCCTCTTGCCAGGGGCGTGGGTCGCTAAAGTCGGCGGAAACAGTTTGCTATGAGATTTTCCGCGAAATTTTGCGGGAAGCACGAACCTACGAAAACGATAGCCTGATGGTGCTGGCTGCTCAGGCCGTTGTTGACCGCTTGCTGGATGAAGAGTCAAACAGCGTTGCTGACCTGGAAGAATTTACCGGTAAAAACATCCGTTTTCAGGTTGAGTTAATGTACACGCAGGAACAATTCGATGTCATCCTGTTATAGAGTTCAATAGGCATGAGCGGTGTCTTAGCAACAGCATTCCGTTACCTGCTGGGGCTATTCGTCCTGTTGCTGGTGCTCGTCGCAGTGCTTGCCAGTATCGGTCGTTACTGGATACCGTACCTGGGAGATTATCAATCCTCAGTGCTCAGCTGGGTCAATGAGCGGACTCCTTTTGAAATCGCAGCCACTTCAATGAATGGCGACTGGCAACGCCTGTCGCCCAGTATTGATGTGCGTGAGCTGCGACTGGGTGATGGCCCCGATGCCCTGCATATTGACCGTGCGTTTCTTAAATTAAACCTACTGAAAAGTGCTTGGCACCGCAAGCTTGTATTTGATCAGTTACAGTTTTCCGGGTTAGATCTGGAACTGCAGGAAGGTCAAAATGGCGACTGGCAACTGGTGGCCAGTTGGCTACCCAGGCAATCACCGAACGCCGGGTTGATTTCACTGGAGTCGCTGTACGAAGGGCTCGATCAGTTGCTGATCAACGCGGCCAAAATCACTCTGCTGCGCAATGCCGGCAACACCATTGTGGTCGACCACCTGAATATCGATTACCGTAAGCGCGGCCAGCGCTGGCAAATTCGCAGCAGCGCTTTGCCGGATCGGTCTCCGCTCCCCATCAACGTTATAGCCGAAGGTGTTGGCTTACCCATGCACGCTAATTTTGCGGCTCGCGGGTACAGCAAATTGGACGCTTTTGATGTCAGTCCCTATGTCAGCAATCTGAATTATCAGGGGTGGCAGGTGCAATTGCCGCGTTTCGATGGAGAGTTGTGGTTTGACCATCACGCCAAAGGGACTACTCAGCTGCAGGGCAAGGTGGATTTACACCAGATTGCCTTTGTGCATGGTGAAGAGCAACGCACTATCGATGTGCCAGAGTTGAAATCGCAGTTTAAGTTTTCCCTGACAGAAGACCTGACCCCTTCTGTTTGGCTCAGAAACCTGCACGTTCGCCTGCAAGAAGAGGATATCAGTTTCCAGCACGCGAACCTTGTGCCCACCGACGATGGCCTGGTTGCCAGCTTTGATTCAATTCATATCAACCCGGTTCTGCGGCTGCTGCGGCGCTTTGAAATAATGCCGGAAAATGCCCAGCGAATTCTTACCGAGCTGGATCCTGCCGGAGAGTTTCAGAATATTAGCCTGCATCTACCCAGAGAAAACACGTTGCGAGACATGACGGTTGCTGCAGATTTGCAGGGCTTTGCAATCAGTGCCTGGAAAGGAGCGCCGGCCGTACGAAATGGCACGGGTCGGCTGAATGCGGGGCTGCGCAGCGGCACCGTTGAGCTGCGCAGCAATAACGTATCGTTGGGGTTCCCCTCGCTGTTCAATGAGCCCATGCAATTTGCTTCTCTGGCTGGACCGGTGCGTTGGCAAATTCATGAGCGTATTGTGGAGGTGGAAAGCGGTGAGCTCTCCGTAACCGATGCCGTGGGTAGAGCTAAGGCTTACCTGCATCTCAGTTTGCCGATCAAAAAAGAATATGAGTTGACGCCATTGATGGAATTGCAGGTGGGTTTACTTGACTCCCACGCCAGGCACAGGCACGCATTCATCCCGAACAAGTTAAACCAGGGGCTTCAAAATTGGTTGAAGAGCAGTATTCTCAGTGCGGATATTAATGAAGCCGCCTTTATTTATCGTGGCTCCCTTAAAAAGCAGGCAGACAAGGAGCGCAGTATTCAGTTGTATCTGGATGTGGAAGAAGCTGAGCTGGATTATCAGGCGGACTGGCCAGTCGCTCAAGGTCTGGCTGCTCAGATTTATGTTGACGATGCCAATGTGGCAGTGGAAATTGGAAAAGGCCGGGTCAGTGATCTGCAGTTGGATGAAGCGACCCTGAGCTATTCGCCCCGGCCAAATTCCAAAGGCGGCGTCATTACACTGAACAGCGCCTTGCGTGGCGAGATTGCTGACGGTCTGGACTTTCTGCTTGACTCACCAATTGCCCGAGGTCTTGGTAAAACTCTGGCTGATTGGCGGGCTGAGGGGACATTAAGAGGGCAACTAAAGGCCAGTATTCCTATTGGTCTGGACCGGAAGGAGAAGATTGACTTTCGCGCGCGGCTGCACGACGGCTTGTTGGCCAATGACGGATTGCGTCTGGAGTTTGCCGATATTAATGGCCCAATTCGCTATACCGATTCCAGAGGACTTTTTTCGGACGGCTTGGTGGGTACGCTCTGGTCAGACTCGCTGTCCGCCACGATCAGCTCCACAAGGTTGCCCGCAGCGGAGGATGGCAGGGAAACAGGCTGGGCAACCGACTTGAAGGTGAGCGGCGCAAGCCGCAGCGATGGCTGGCTTGACTGGCTGCAGGTACCGTTACATGAGTACCTGCAGGGTGAGTTTCGCTACGAGGCGAACTTGCAGGTACGCGGGCGCGAGACCGAACTGCTCGTGCTCAGCGACTTGCAAGGCCTGCAGTCCGAGCTCCCTATCCCGTTCCAAAAGGCTGGCCAGCAGCCACTACCGCTGAATATCAACCTGTTCCTCAATGAGCGGCCGGTCAGGTTACGGCTGAGCCTGGCAGATCGCTTACGAGCTGCATTGAACATCGCCGCCGATGCACCACTGACGGGAACACTGGTTTTCGGAGAGTCGGTTGCGGCTGAATATGCGACTGACAGTCTGCGGTTGCAGGGTAATATCGAAGAGTTTGACTTGCACGCCTTTTTGGACGTGATTGATACTGTATCCAGATCTCGTCCAACGGAGCCGCTGGCTGCTGGCAACCCATCTTCGGCGATGAATGTTTACGCACAATCGTTAATGCTGGAAAAAGTACATGCGTTAGGAAACGAGTTCAACAATGTCAATGCCGCGATTGCCAGTCACGGCACAGCCTGGACATTTGCTTTTGACGGGCAGAGCGTTGCCGGCCGTGCGACTTACGATTCGTCGCAATTGCAGCCGCTGGATCTATCGCTGGATCGCTTGTATCTGGCCGTCGGTACCGTGCCGGGGGCATCAGATAGCGCGACTCTGTCTGGCTCTGACTCCTCGGGCGCTGCAGAACCCAAGCCATTGGATAATGTCTATCCTGCTGATCTGCCTGAAATGCAATTCAAATTGAATGACCTGCGTATCGATGGTAATGAGTTTGGACGCTGGTCATTTAATACAGCACGGGCGCCGCATGGTATGACTTTCCATGACCTGGATGTCAATACGCGAGGATTGCAGATTGCGGGTACGCCTGACCGGGCAGCGGCACTGGAATGGCGTCGGGTTGGCGATCAACAGGAAACCCTTTTCAGCGGCGTGTTGAGTTGTGCTGATCTGGGCGGTGTACTTGAAGCTTGGGGGTATGCGCCAGCTATTCGTAGTAAAAACTGCCGCTTCGACACTGATTTGTCCTGGTATGGCTCACCACTGGATCTTGAGTTGAAGCGAATGGAAGGTCAGGTGGCAATTTTGCTAAACAATGGGCAGTTTCTGGAAACCAACTCCACAGCAAATGCCTTGCGCCTGTTTAGCCTGTTCAATTTCGATACCTTGTTGCGGCGCCTGCAGTTCCGTTTTGATGATGTCTTCAACCGGGGCCTCAGCTACGATCAGATCACCGGGCAGTTTAGCCTGGCCAATGGTCGTCTGAATATTGTTGAACCGTTTGACGTGCAGGGCTCCTCCTCGCGTTTGCAGATGACCGGTTCGTTGGATCTGGTTAATGAAACGGTCGATACCCGAATGATCGCGACCCTGCCGATCAGCAGCAATCTGCCATGGGTCGCGGCGCTGGTTGGCGGGCTGCCAATGGCCGGTGCGGTATATGTTGCGGGCAAGATTTTCCAAAAGCCTATGGAAAAGCTGTCGAGTGCCTCCTATGCCGTTACCGGAAGCTGGGATGAACCGTCCATTAAGCTGCAGCAGGTATTTGATGATAAGGCTGAGAAAGCCGGCCAATCCAGCCCGCTGCCCGGCCAGCCATCGATTCCCGACCCCGGGTCGACAGGCTCCCCAGTGCAGTAAGACTTAGCCAGCCAGTTCGCGCAGGTAACGAAACAGTTTCCGTGCTGCAGTTGGTGGTTTTTGCCTCTGCAGTTCTTGTTTGTGCTGGCGGGCAAATTGGATCAGCTTCTGTCGATCGGCGGCGGGATAAGTCTCCATCGTTTGCGCAATGCCGGCAGTCGGGTCGTCCAGTAAGAGGTCTCGCAGTTGTTCCAGTGCTCGAAAATCGCGGGCCGCTTTTCGCCGGCCCTGTTGCAGCTCGGCAATAGCGCTTTCAATAGCCTGGGTTTCGCCCCGGTCGAGTTGTTTGGTCAGGTAGCGAAGCTCGCGTTGCCTGGCCGATTTGCGGGGCATATTGCGTATTCTCTGCACCGTTTCCAGTTGTTCTTCATTCAGAGGAATAGTTGCCAGCTCTTTAGCCGGCAGATCAGCAATTTGTTCTCCCAGCGTAAACAGCGCGCGCAGGTCGCGCTTGCGCTGTGATTTGCTGGCTTCCAACGGCTCCATATCAGTCGAATCCTCAGCTGAGGAAGTGGCCGGTGGTGGGTGATGAGGGTCTTGCACCTGGTATTAACCGTCCTGTTTGGCTGGGTTCAGAGGTAAAAATAGGTGGCCAGGCCCAGAAATGACACAAAGCCTACCACATCGGTAATGGTGGTCAGGACGACGCTGCCAGCCAGGGCCGGGTCTATTTTCATCGATTTAAGAAGCAGCGGTAACAACACTCCTGCCATGGCGGCTGTCAGTAAATTAATGACCATTGCCATTGCGATCACCGTGCCGATACGGGTGTCATCAAACCAGGCGACAGCAACGACCGCGACAACGGCCGCCCAGAGAATAGCGTTCAAAGCTGCAACGGCAAGCTCTCGGTTGAGCAGCCAGTGAATATTACTTCGGCTGATCTGGCCCAGGGCCATCGCACGCACCATGATAGTAAGCGTTTGGCTGCCAGCAACGCCGCCCATGCTGGCGACTACCGGCATCAGAATGGCAAGGGCAACAATCTGTTCAATGGTTTCTTCGAATACATTAATCGCCGCCGCCGCGATAAAGGCTGTCAACAGGTTGATTCCAAGCCAGATCGCGCGTCGCGGTGCGGCCCGGTATACCCGGCTGAACGTGTCTTCATCCTCACCCAGACCCGCCATGCTCATCAGCGAATGGTCCGCATCCTCGATGATGACATCGACCACGTCATCAATCGTGATGCGCCCTAAGAGTTTATTGGTTTGATCATCAACGACCGGAGCGGAGATCAGGTCGTCGCGTTCAAACAGTGAGGCCACCTCACTATCTGCCATACTGGCCGGAATGGCCTGACAATCGGTTTGCATGATCTCGCGAACCGTCATCGACGGGTCGCTCACCAGTACGTGGCGTATGGGTAGCAGCCCTAAAAATTCGTCTTTCCGGTTGACCACGATCAGGGTATCTGTAAACGGCGGAATTTCCTCGTGTCGGCGCAAGTAGCGCAGTACCAGCTCCATCGTGTGGCTGGGACGCACGGTGATCGTGTCGGTATTCATCAAGCCGCCGGCGGTGTCTTCGTCGTACGGCAGAATCAGTTCAAGGCGTTGTCGGTCCTGGGAATCCATGGACTGCAACACTTCGTTTAGTACTTCTTCTGGCAACTGCTGGAGGATGTCGACCAGGTCATCGGTCTCCAGGCCTTCGGTGACCGCAATCAGCTCTTCGGCGTCCATTTCCCGGAGGAACTCGCCGCCGATATCGGTATTTATTTCCTGTAAGACCTCGCCTTCATGTTCCAGGTCTATCAGTTGCCACAGGATTTGACGCTTATGTGGTGGGGAGGATTCCAGCAGGTCAGCCACCTCCGCGGCGGGCAGACTGTTCAGCATGCGCCGGACCTGAACAAAGGTTCCTGAATTCAGAGCGTCATTGAGTATATCGATTTGCGGCCGCTTTACCGGGGCTTCAACGCCTTGTGCCGCCACGACTACTGTTCCTCGTCAAATCGATTCTGGATAAGAGTGGCTATGGCTTCCCAGGCGGCCTGTTCATCGCGCCCGTCCAGCTCGAAGGTCAGTACAGTGCCTTTGGCCGCCGCGAGCATCATCACCGCCATGATGCTTTTGCAGTCTGCGCTTTGCTGGTCCTTGTGTACGGTGATATTGGCTGCGAATGCCGTTGCACAGTTTACCAGCTTGGCCGCGGCGCGAGCGTGCAGGCCAAGCTTGTTAATGACTTCAATCTCCTTGCTGATCATTGCGTTGCGGCCCGCTTCAGTTCCCGATGGCGTACCTGAACATTGTCAAAGCGTGGCGTAAAATGACGCATTAAGCGTTCGCTCATGTAGACGCTGCGGTGCTGGCCGCCTGTGCAACCAATGCCAATGGTCACATAGCTTCGGTTATTCACCTGAAATTCCGGAAGCCAGCGCTGCAGATAGCTGCAGATATCATGAAACATGTCATTGACCGAATGCTGGCTTTCCAGAAACAGGATGACGTCGCGATCCAGACCGGTCTGGGTGCGTAAGTCCTTATGCCAGTGTGGGTTGGGTAAGCAGCGCACGTCGTAAACGATATCCGCATCGGTTGGAATGCCGCGCTTAAAGCCAAAGGACTCAAAGAGAATAGCCATGCTGCCCGTTTCATCCCCAACCACTCGTTGGCGCACGATGTCGCGTAGCTCATAAATATTCATCTGACTGGTTTCGATGGTGAGCGTCGCGCCATTGGCTATTGGTGCCAATAGCTCCTTCTCGGCTTCAAGTGCTTCCTGCAGTGCCGTAAATCGGTTACTGAGAGGGTGCTTGCGACGCGTTTCACTAAAGCGCTTCAGCAGCTCTTCACTGTTGGCGTCCAGATAAATCACATCAATGTTGATGTCATCCGGGAAGGAGTCGAGCAGTTCTTCGAAGCGTTCCAGGTCGGCGGCTGCGTTGCGGGCGTCAATACAAACCGCGATGCGATCATATTCGGTCAGAGCCTGGTCTTGGGTTTGCTCCACTAAAGCGGGCAGCAAGGCGGCGGGCAAATTGTCAATCGCGTAGTAGCCAGCGTCCTCCAGCACGTGCAGAGCGGTGGTTTTGCCTGAGCCGGAGCGACCGGAAATGATGGCAAGGTGCTGCTTAGCCTTCTGGGACATCGGTATCAGGGCCTATCTCTGATTAGCTTGCTCAGTCGACGGGCACCAACCCTGAACATTTGATCACGGTCAGATGGTGAAGGCCGTGCCTCACCGAGCTACAGCAGCATTATATAAGGCCTCGGAGTTAACAGCAGTACGAAGTTGATTGCAATAGTTTGCATCGCTGAATCGTTTTGCCAGCTCCGCCAGAATGTCAAGATGTTCACTGGTAGCCTCGTCTGGCACCATCAGAATGAACAACACATCCACCGGTTGCTGATCGGGTGCGTCAAAGCTGATAGCTGTCTCCAGGGTAACTAAAGCGCCGATGCATTGATCACAGCCGTTTAATCGGCAGTGTGGTATTGCTATACCTTTGCCAAGACCAGTGCTGCCAAGCCGCTCACGAGTCATGAAGGCATCAATAATCGCCTGGATTCTGGCGGGGTTTTGGTCGCTGACCAGACGGTTGGCAACCATCTCGAAGATTCGTTTTTTGGATTGCCCGGGCGCACCGCACAGGGTGCGCTCCGGGGTCAGGATGGTGGCAAGATCCATAGAGTGAAGACCTTGGTCAAATCTAATTAAAACTTTCGCCGACCGAAGTGTTCTTGTGGCTGCGAACTTTTTCTTTGTGTTTTATGACCTGGCGGTCCAGTTTATCAGCTAAGGCATCGATGGCCGCGTACATATCATTGGATTCTGAAGCCGCAAACAGATCCGCACCAGAAACATGCACGGTGGCTTCTGCTTTCTGGCGAATCTTCTCGACGCTCAGAGTGACTTGCGCCATTGTTATATTGTCGAAATGCCGCTCTATGCGGGTTAACTTGCTATTAACGTAGTCTCGCAGGGAGTCGGTTAGGTCGACGTGGTGTCCGCTGATTTGAATTTGCATAAGTAGCCCTCTTTCATCGATGGGGCAGGTCAATGCCTGCTGGTAACGCCCACAGAAACAGTCTGTTGGGCGCGTATTCACACCAAACGCTTGCGCTCATTTGATGGTGGAATATTCATGCTTTCCCGGTATTTCGCAATAGTACGTCGCGCCACCTCTATTCCCTGTTCGGCGAGCAACTTGGCTATCTTGCTGTCGCTCAGTGGTTTGCGCGGGTTTTCGGCAATTACCAGCTTCTTGATGATGGCACGAATCGCTGTTGAAGAGCATTCGCCTCCCGAGCTGGTGCTGACATGGCTGGAGAAAAAGTACTTTAACTCAAAAATGCCGCGCGGCGTGTGCATGTACTTTTGTGTGGTCACTCGCGAAATTGTTGACTCGTGCATGTCAACTGCCTCTGCGATGTCGTGCAAGACCATCGGCTTCATGGCTTCCTCACCATACTCCAGAAAATTCACCTGTCGCTCGACAATGCAAGTGGCAACTTTCATCAGGGTTTCGTTGCGGCTTTGCAGGCTTTTGAGAAACCAGCGGGCCTCTTGCAGATTGTCTCTGAGGAAGGTGTTGTCCTGGCTGTTGTCTGCACGGCGTATGAGACCGGCGTAATCGGCATTGATTCGTAACTTGGGGGCAATGTCGGGATTGAGCTCAACGGTCCAGCGATCATCCCGTTTACTAACAAATACGTCCGGCACCACATACTCGGTCTTACTTTGTACGACCGAGTCGCCAGGGTAGGGGTTCATGCTCTGAATCAGCGCGATGACCTCTTTCAGATCGTTTTCCTTAAGACGCATCCGGCGCATCAGCTGACTGTAATCGCGATTCCCGAGAAGATTCATGTGGCGATTGACCAGCCTCAGCGCCTCATCCAACCAAGGGGTTTGTGGTGCCAATTGGCGCAGTTGAACTGTTATGCACTCCTGAAGATTAACGGTCGCAACGCCGGGCGGGTCAAATTGCTGGATGCGATGACGAACAGCTTCCACTTCGTCGAGTTCTATTTCCAGTTTTGGATCAAAGCCCTCGAGTATCTCTTCCGGCGTCAGGCTAAGCAACCCGCTGGGCTCCACCGCATCGATGATCGACAATGCAATCAGGGTGTCGGTGTCCGACATTGATGTCATGTTAAGTTGCCACATCAGGTGGTCTTGCAGCGATAATTCGGCGCTGTTGCGGCCATCAAAATCAAAGTCGTCACTGACGGCGCTGCCACTGCCGCTGGCGGATGTTTCGGTGGGGTAGACATCATCCCAGTTCGGGTCAACGGCAACATCGGCGGCGTTGTTGTCAGTCCAGTTGTCCTCAGCACTGTCCAAGGGCTGGGATTCACCGGTCTGTTCCGAATTTTGGGCTTGCGGTGCGTCAGAGGTGCTGCTGTCGGCGCCGTTAAGACCGGTATCAAAGTCGGCTGAGTCCTGGGCTTCCTCGCCAATGGATCCGTCCTCCTCGACTTCCAGCAGGGGGTTGGATTCCAGGGCCTCCTGGATTTCGCTTTGCAAATCCAGCGTGGACAGCTGAAGCAACCGGATTGCCTGCTGCAGCTGTGGCGTCATCGTCAGCTGCTGGCCAAGTTTCAGTTGCAAAGATTGTTTCATTGCTGAAAGTGTAGCCCCGCGACAGGTTGCAGGCAACGGCCTTTTAGGCCTGTATGCTGCTTGACAAATCGTTCTGGAGGCGCACGTCTTAACGGCCGCTTACAGTGTAAATTCCTGGCCAAGATAAACTTCTTTAACTTTGCTATTATTCAGGATTGCCTCAGCGCTGCCTTCTGCAATGATTTGCCCTTCGCTGACGATGTAGGCTTTCTCACAAATATCCAGTGTTTCGCGCACGTTGTGGTCCGTAATCAACACGCCGATACCACGATTTTTGAGATGAATGATGATCTGTTTGATGTCGTTCACGGAAATGGGGTCCACGCCGGCAAACGGTTCATCCAGTAAAATGAACGAAGGCTCAGTCGCCAGTGCCCTGGCAATTTCCACACGTCTGCGTTCTCCGCCGGACAACGCCATACCAAGGCTTTTGCGAATATGGGTTATGTGAAATTCCTGCAGCAGAGTTTGCAGTTTTTCCTGACGCTGGGCACGATTTAACTCCGGTCGGGTTTGTAGTATGGCCAGGATATTGTCTTCCACACTGAGTTTGCGGAACACCGATGCTTCCTGCGGCAAGTAACCCAGGCCCTTGCGGGAACGCATGTGCATGGGCTTCTGGGTGACGTCTTCATTGTCAATTTTTATCTGCCCTTTTTCGGGCTTGATGATACCGATCACCATGTAGAAGCAGGTCGTTTTGCCAGCGCCGTTCGGTCCCAGCAGGCCGACAATATCACCGCTGTTGACCGTCAGGGAGACATCCTTGACCACTTTGCGCCCCTTATAGGTTTTCGCCAGATGAAGTGCTTGGAGTACGGGCATGCGGTCAGGGCTCTTCCGGGGAAGACTCGTTGTTTGCTGCGGGTTGGCTCTCAGCCGGCGCTGTTCGATTGGGTGGAATGGTAATACTGACGCGGCCATCCGTGTTCGCTGCCCCGTTTGCCTTAACAATCTGGCGTGACATATCGTAGGTGATTTCGTCGCCCCGAACTTCGGTACCATCCTGCTCCACATAGGCATTGCGTTCCAGGCGAACGGTTTCCGACGCCACTGAGTAGTCGATCTCATTACCCTTTGCGGTGATAAACCCTTTGGCGGGGTCGGGTTGCTGGCGCAACACGGCCGGCCGACCGCTGGCAACAATTCGGGTAATGGCTTCGGAGCCATACATGACAACCTCTTGGGCGGCGATGCTCAAGCTACCCTGATCAATGACCACGTCACCGCGGTAGGTGGTAATCCCGTTCTTGTCATCGCGTTCAGCTGAGTCAGCCTTGACATGAATTGGCTGTGAGCGGTCTGACTCCAGGCCGTGCGCGGGCGTCAGCCAGACGAATAGAAGCAGGCTGAGAACAGCGGGCCACCCTAAGACGCCGGTGTAGCGAGTAGTCGGGTTACTGGGGTGGATCAAAAACACTTCTTACCTTGCTGTTAAGACGGAGAACTTCACTGTTCAGGTTAGCGCTCATTCCTACCCCAATGGTTTGGCCGATGCGCGAATCGATAATGACTTCATCATTAGTCTCCACTTGCCCGCGGTCGCTGTAAAAGGTCAGGGTGTCACTGCGAGCAAGCAGATCACCATCAAGTCGTGTGATGAGAACGGTATTCCACAGGTCGAACACATCGCCACCAGCTCTGACTTTGCCATTTCGGGCGCTGGTACGCCAGATCTTACCAGTTTCGCTGGTCCGCTCAATCGCTGGTGCCTGCAGAATACTCTCATCGCTTAGCGCGTAATGTGCCGCGTAATCCGCTGACAAAGTTCGCTTGATCTTACCGTCTTTGCCGAATTGTGTGGACTGGACATCGATGGTGTAGGTGTCAACGTAGTTTTCCTGCTCTTCAATCACATCAACGGGTACGATATCGGAATGTCGTTGGCGCACAAATACGGCCAATATGAGCACAGCCAGAACAACCAGGGCCCCATAGGGGCGGCGCTTTGGGGAGGGCTGTTCAGTCATCGGTTAGGCCTTTGGTAAAGCGATAGTCGTCGACCAGGTCGTTCCAGTAGCCCTTGGCCTTTAGAATCATGTCACAGACCTCGCGCACGGCACCGTTGCCACCGTTAGCACGGGTAACGTAATCTGCATGTTCTGCCAATGGTGGGACCGCGTTCGCCACAGTGACACCTACCCCGGCCGCCATAATTGCCGCCAAATCGGGCAGGTCGTCGCCGATATAGGCAACCTGGGAAAGGTCCATGGTGTTTTCCCGCACAATGTCCTGCAGGGCCACCAACTTGTCCTCACGCCCCTGAATGAGGTGGTTGACACCGAGTTCGGCAGCGCGTCGCGCGACAATGTCGGAGGTTCTACCGGTTATGATGGCAATTTGCACGCCGCATCTGGACAGCATCTTTATGCCATGGCCGTCCTGACTGTTGAATGCCTTCAGGTGGTCCCCGTCGGCGGAGAAATACAGTTTGCCATCGGTCAACACCCCGTCCACATCCAGCGCCAAAAGTGCCACTTTATTGAGCTGTGCGTCGCTAATCATTGGCTCAGGCCAACCCCGCTTGCAATAAATCGTACATCTGGACAGTGCCAACGGGCCGGTTGTCGGCATCCGTGACTACCAGCACGCTGATTTTGCTGTCTTCCATAATAGACAGTGCGGCGGCTGCCAATGCGTCGGCGGTAATCGTTTTTCCGCCAGAAGTCATGGTCTCGGCAACTGGTGTGGCGTTGAAGTCAACATTGTGATCCAGCGCCCGGCGCAGGTCACCATCAGTAAAAATTCCTTTCAGCTGGCCGACCGCATCGACCACTGTCGTCATTCCCAGACCCTTTGCGGTAACCTCAAGCACTGCTTCTCGCAGGCTCGCATCCGGTCTGACACGCGGCAATTGACCTTCGCCAGCTCGCATGACGTCAGATACCCTCAACAATAAACGCCGCCCAAGACTGCCGCCGGGGTGCGAATAGGCAAAGTCCTCGGCAGTGAAGCCGCGCTTTTCCAGGAGAGCGATGGCCAATGCATCACCCATGACCAGGCTCACTGTGGTACTTGAGGTGGGTGCCAGGTTGTGCGGGCAGGCTTCTTCAGCAATGCCGATGTCCAAATTCACATCGGCATAATTGGCCAGCGCTGAGTTTGGATTGCCGCACATGCTTATCAGCGGAACACCCAGGCGCTTCAGCAATGGCAGCATCGTGGTTAGTTCAGCCGTGTTGCCTGAATTGGACACGCCGATGACGACATCGTTGCGGGTTATCATGCCCATATCGCCATGACTGGCCTCAGCGGGGTGTACGAAGAATGCTGGCGTACCAGTGCTCGCCAGAGTGGCCGCTATCTTGGAACCGATATGTCCGGACTTACCCATTCCGGAAACAATCACCCGACCGCTGCACTCCAGCATCAGCTGGCATGCCTTCACAAAATTCTGGTCAACCCGATCGAGCAGAGCAGACACTGCGTCGCGTTCTATTTCAATAACCCGGCGGCCAGCCGAGAGGTAAACATCTTCACCCATGTCCATGGCCTCTTGTTATATTTCGTTAAACAGAGTGGCGTAATAAGCTGCGTATACCAGTAAAAACAAACAGGCTGCGATACGACCAATCTCGGCTTGCGACAGTCCTTCCTGGCTGCCCGGGCGGTTTCCTGCCCTGACCAGACGCCGGGAATCGATAACTATCGTCACTATAAGTATAAGAGTAATTCCGGCCATGAAGAGATAATCACGGGTGAAAATTTCCGCTTCAAGCGCCACGCCACCCAACAGACCGGGAATGGCCATTACGGCGGCGATGTTGAAGATGTTGCTACCAACGACATTGCCCAATGCTATGTCGACATGCCCCTTCAGTGCGCAGGCAACCGAAGCGGCCAGCTCCGGAAGGCTGGTGCCAACGGCAACCAGCGTTAGGCCGATCACCAGCTGACTAACGCCTAGTAATTGCGCGGCTTCCTTGGCGCCCCAAACCAGCAAGTTGGAACTTGCAATGAGCAATACCAGGCCCATCAGTAGCAACAGCCAGGCTCGGCCCTGGCTTACGGCGGGGATATCTTCGACCGGGTCCGGCAGTGCATGGCCTCTTGCCGCTTCCGCTTTCTGGGCCCAGATAATATACCCGCCGCCGACTAGAAGGCTCAGAAACAGCAAGCCTCCGTCCAGCAAGCCCACGTGATGGTCCCACAAAGTATAGCCTGCCAATGCGGTAATCACGGCCAGCACCGGCAGTTCGCTGGACAGCAAGCCAAGCGGAATGGGGATCCGGGTAATCAGAGCGGTAATGGCCAGCACCATCCCCACGTTGGCCAGGTTGGAGCCCAGGGCATTGCCAATGGCCATATCGCCCGCGTCAGCCAGCGCGGCATTCAGAGACACGAAAATTTCCGGGGCAGATGTGCCAAAAGCCACTACGGTAAGGCCAATCATCAGCCGCGACATGCCCAGATAGCCGGCGGTTGCCGCGGCACCGGTCACGAACTGGTCTGCGCTCCAGACTAGGACCACAAAGCCTATTAGTACCGCCAATAAGGCCAGTGTCATCGAGGAGCCTTTCCTGAACTGTAAAAAGTGTCAAAATAATCGGAAAAAAGTATAACATTGCTACCGTTTCGCTGTCTTTGATAGTGTGGGCCAACGCGCAGAAACTGCGCAACTGGTGTAGACTTGCGCGCTGTTCGGCGGGGACCTGTGCTAATTGGGTGAATCGCTGTCGGCACCGAGCCTGGTAAAAGCGGAGGCATTGCTTATGGAAACTGTGCAGAACATTTCATTTCGAGGTATGTTGTTCGCAACTTTGGTTGCCGCGACAAGCCTGTTGTCTGGCGAGCTGGTGCTGGCATCGGTTAAGCCAGCGGACGACCCGGCCGCCCTGCAGGCACCCGATGAGGTGATTCGCTACGCCACGCGCAACATTTTGGCAGCGATTGAAGAAGCCAAGCAGTATTACGATCAGGAGCCTGAGCGCTTTCATGCGGAAATTGAACGGGTTCTGTTTCCGATCGTTGACTTTACAAGCTTCGCCCGAGGGGTGATGGGGCAATGGGGCAGCCGGCGCTATGAAGCCTCGCTGGCAGACGATACGGCGCGCCAGGAATTTCAGTCGCAGGTTGAACGCTTTACTGAGAAATTTCAGGCCGGATTGGTGGCAACCTATGCCAAGGGCTTGCTGAGTTATAACGCTGAACGAGTCGAAGTGCAGGCGTTAAGTGACCAGGCGAAGGAGAATACAAGCGTGATTGTCAGCCAGAAGGTGTACTCATCCAAAGATCAGCCGGTACAGATTCGCTATAAAATGCGCCGCAATGATGCAGGTGAGTGGAAAGTGCGCAACGTACAGCTTGAAAGTGTCAACCTTGGAAAGGTGTACCGCAACCAGTTCGCGGCGGCTGTTGAGCAGCACGATGGTAATGTGGACGCTGTTATTGATAACTGGGTTGTTGAATCGCAGGACGTTGAGCCGCAGTAACTTTTTCGAGGACAGATTGTGATTGCAGAAATTCAGGCCTGTGTCCGGGAAGCCTTTGCCGATGCCCGGATAGAAGTGACGGAGCAGGGAGGGCATTACACGATTCTGGTGGTTGACCCGATGATGCAGGGTTTGTCACCGGTTAAGCGTCAACAGGCCGTCTATGCGCCGCTGTCCGAGATGATATCGGATGGCCGCCTGCACGCGGTAAACATCAGAGCGCACACCCCGGAAGAGTACGCGGCTCAAAACTGATCGCAGGTGCCAATGGATAAATTACTGATCCGTGGTGGTTGTCCACTGCATGGAGAAATCCGAATTTCGGGTTCCAAAAATTCAGCTCTCCCCATTCTCGCGGCGAGCTTGTTGTCAGCCGAACCGATACAGCTCAATAACCTGCCTCATCTGCACGATATCACTACGATGCTTGATCTGCTCGGCTGTCTCGGCGCGGAGCTTACGGTGGGGGAAAAGCTGACAACGCAGATAGACGCTGCCAACGTCAATTCGTTCACAGCTCCCTATGATCTGGTTAAGACCATGCGGGCCTCCATCCTGGTCATGGGGCCGCTGCTGAGCCGCTTCGGAGAAGCTCAAGTCGCCTTTCCCGGCGGCTGCGCCATAGGCAGTCGCCCCGTGGACATCCATCTCCGTGGATTTGAAGCCATGGGCGCTGATATTGTTATCGAAGATGGATACATCAATGCGCGTGCGCCAGTGGGCGGCTTACGGGGCGCCACAATATTCATGGAAACCGTGACTGTTGGTGGCACCGAAAACTTATTAATGGCAGCGGTCCTCGCCAAAGGCGAAACCGTATTGGAAAATGCCGCGCGCGAGCCCGAGATAGTAGATCTGGCTAACTGTCTGGTAGCAATGGGTGCCAGGATAGAGGGGATTGGCAGTGACACCTTGCGAATTAGCGGTGTGGACGCATTGCACGCTTGTGATTACACGGTGATGCCTGATCGAATCGAAACAGGTACTTATCTGGCGGCTGCCGCTGCAACTGGCGGTGCGATAAAGTTGAAACAGACCGATCCGAGAACACTGGATGCCGTTCTGGTCAAGCTGGAGGAATGCGGTTCCGACATCACTACCGGAGACGATTGGATTGAGCTCGACTCTAAGGGCCGTCGGCAGCGCGCTGTCAGTGTCCGTACCGCGCCTTATCCTGGCTTCCCAACCGATATGCAGGCACAATTCATGGCCTTGAATACTACTGCAATCGGTACTGCTCAGGTGATAGAGACCATATTTGAGAACCGTCTCATTCAGACTCATGAAATGAACCGGATGGGCGCGCAGATTTCCATCGAAGGCAACACCGCTTTGGTCAATGGCGTTGAGCGATTGACCGGGGCTCCGGTGATGGCCAGTGATCTGCGGGCGTCGGCCAGTCTGGTGATCGCTGGTCTTATGGCTGAGGGCGAAACGGTCGTGGATCGTATCTACCATATTGACCGCGGTTACGAATGCATCGAAGAGAAGCTGCAGTGTTTGGGTGCCAACATCCGACGCATCAGCGATTAATATTATGAGCGGACTGACAATTGCGTTAACCAAAGGGCGGATATTGCAGGAAACCCTGCCCTTATTGGCACGGGCCGGGCTGACTCCGGCGGAAGATATTCAGGCGTCGCGGAAGCTGGAGTTTGCGACCAATGTGAACGACGTTCGGTTGCTGGTGCTGCGCGGCGCAGATGTAACCACCTATGTTCGACACGGTGTGGCGGACCTTGGTATAGCCGGCAAGGACATGCTGCTGGAGCATGGCAGCGATGGCCTTTATGAGCTTTTGGACCTGGAGATTTCACGCTGCCGCCTTATGACAGCAGCCCCCAAGGGACAGCCTCCGAAAAAGGCTGGCGAGCGGGTCAGCGTGGCCAGCAAGTTCACCAATATTGCGCGGCGCCATTATGCCGACATGGGCATGAATGCTGACATCATTGCGCTCTATGGAGCGCTTGAATTGGCGCCCAATGTCGGTTTGAGCGATGAGATCGTGGACATTGTTGACACTGGGAATACCCTGCGTGCCAATGGCTTGGAAACCCGAGAGTTGATTGCCCATGTCAGCTCCCGCCTGATTGCCAACAAGGCGGCATTGAAAATGAAGTATGCACAGATCAAGTCGCTAGAGGACCGCTTGCGAGAAGCGGTACAGGGCTAGTGACTGTTAAGCGTTTGGATTTCAGCGCTCCGGGCTTTGACAGAGAGCTTGAAAGCCTGTTGCAGTGGGAAGCCGATGGCGGCTCAGAAATTGAAGCGCAGGTGGCCGAACTTCTCCGGGCAGTGGTGGTGTCTGGTGACGCGGCTTTACTCGATCTGACCGCAAAATTTGACCGTTGGCAGCCCCGAGAAGTCTGCGACCTACGGGTCAGTGATGATGAAATCGAGGCCGCCTGTCGACGCGTGCCGAGTGCGCAAATGGATGCCTTGCGCAGGGCGGCTGAGCGCATCCGTCGTTACCACGAGCACCAAAAACAACAGTCCTGGTCCTACCAGGAGGCGGATGGTACGGTGTTAGGGCAACGGGTAACGGCGCTGGCCAGCGCCGGAATTTATGTGCCTGGTGGCAAGGCAAGCTATCCCTCTTCCGTATTGATGAACGCGCTGCCGGCGCAGGTGGCTGGCGTGGCGCGTATCTGCATGGTGGTGCCCAGCCCGGATGGTGATTTAAACCCACTGGTGCTGGCGGCGGCTCAGATTGCAGGGATTCATGAGATATGGCGCATCGGTGGCGCGCAAGCTATTGCGGCGCTGGCGTTTGGCACCGAGAGTATTGCCAAAGTGGACAAGATTGTCGGTCCGGGCAATGCCTACGTAGCGACCGCTAAACGGCAGGTGTTTGGCCGGGTTGGCCTGGATATGATAGCCGGCCCGTCAGAAGTTATGGTGGTCAGCGATGGGTCGGCGCCGGTTAATTGGCTGGCGCTTGATCTGTTTGCTCAAGCAGAGCACGATGAGATGGCACAGTCTCTGCTGATCTCTCCGGATGAAGCGCACTTGAATGCCGTGCATGCGGAAATTGAAACGCTGCTGCCGGGAATGGAGCGGGCCGATATCATCCGGCAGTCTCTGGCTGCGCGAGGCGCTTTGATCAAAGTGGATAATCTGGATCAGGCGATGGAGCTGGCTAATCGCATTGCGCCCGAACACCTTGAGTTAGCCGTCAAAAACCCGGAAAGTTTGGTCGAACAGGTGGCACACGCCGGTGCCATTTTCCTCGGTGCCCATTCTCCCGAGGCTTTCGGCGATTATTGCGCGGGGCCCAACCACGTTTTACCGACGTCGGCGACCGCTCGTTTTGCATCACCGCTTGGAGTGTATGACTTCCAGAAAAGAACGTCGCTGATTCATTGTTCAGCGATTGCTGCGGCTGAGCTGGGTGATATTGCAGCCAGTATTGCCGATGGAGAAGGCCTGCAGGCCCATGCTCTGTCGGCCCTAGCGCGACGGCCTTAGCCCCACCGTCGCCGTCAAATCAAGCGCTACACCGGCGCGTTCAACCTGCACGATTATCGATTTGCCAGGCGCAAAGCCAGCAATGTCATTCATGAACTGGCGCCCGCCGATGATTGGCTGGCCGTTCAGGCGGAGAATGACATCGCCTGTTTGAAACCCGGCGAGTGCCGCCGGGCTGTTTCGTTCCACGGCCGCAACAAGCAGGCCGTCTGAGGTCTGATTGGAGCCGATTCCGAGCCAGCCACGCATCACGTAACCGTGCGCTATCAAGTCGTCGACTACCATGTTTACCGTGTCCGAAGGTATCACCAAAGCAATGCCGGATGAGCCCTTGTCCCTGGTGAAAATAGCCGAGCTGATGCCCACGAGGTGGCCATATACGTCGACCAGAGCGCCGCCGGAATTGCCGGGGTTTATCGAGGCATCGGTTTGAATAAAGTCCTCGTAAGTGCTCAGGTTCAGCCCATGGCGACCTTTGGCACTGATGATTCCCTGGCTAACACTGTGGCCAAAGCCGTAGGGGTTGCCAATCGCCAGCACAATGTCGCCCACTTGCGCCGCGTCGACCTCAGCGCTGACAATTTCGGGCAGATTGTCCAGGTCGATTTTTAAAACAGCCAGGTCGGTTTCCAGGTCCTGCCCGATGAGCTCTGCGCGTGCGGTTCGTCCGTCGGCTAACAACACAACTATTTCGTCAGCTCCGCTGACGACGTGCGCGTTGGTGACGATATGCCCGTTGGCACGCATGATCACGCCGCTACCCAGGCTGCGCTGAGCTCGCTCACGGCGCTCTGGAAGCAGGCGGCGCAGCAGAAAGTTGTTCAGATCGGGTGCCGGCCGGGCACGGGTCAGGGTATAGATGTTGACAACGGCTGGCGCTGCGAGGCTTACTGCGCCGGAGTAGCCTGATGGGGGTGGGCTGGCGTCATTTTCCAGCAATTCGAGAATCAACAGGCCGGCGAGAAGGCCGGTCAGAAGAGGCCATCCCAGGAATTTCAGTGTGGCATGCATAAGCGGATATCGACAGGGCGGGCCACGATTATAATGGACCGACCGGGATGCAGAGTAGTGGGGCAGGTATGGTGACTATCGAACAATTGCTTGAGCTGGCGGAGTCTACTCTCAGAGCGGCCGAGTTCAACGACTATTGTCCGAATGGCTTACAGGTGCAGGGTCGTACAAAAATCCGCCGTCTGGTATCCGGCGTAACGGCCAGCCAGGCCTTGCTGGAGGCTGCCGTTAACAGTCGAGCCGATGCAGTCCTGGTGCATCACGGTTACTTCTGGCGTGGCGAGTCAGCCTGTCTGACCGGCATTAAACATCAGCGTATCGCGACTCTAATACGCAATGACCTGAACCTAATCGCCTATCACCTGCCATTGGATGTGCACCCACAGTTTGGAAACAACGCCCGGCTGGCGCTTGAGTTGGGCCTGACTGTTGATGACTGCACTGCGGGGGAGCAACCCGGGCTGCTGTACCGTGGACACCTTGATCAGGCGATGACGGGTTCGGAATTTGCAGAGCGCGTGCGACAGCGACTCGGTCGCACGCCATTGCACGTACCGAACGAGCGGCCGCTGCGCAGCATTGCATGGTGTACTGGTGCCGGGCAGCAATTTATCAACGATGCAGCCGCATTGGGGGTTGATGCCTTTCTGACGGGTGAGGTCTCAGAGGCCACAACGCATTACGCGAGGGAGTTGGGAATCCATTTTTTTGCCGCCGGCCACCACGCAACAGAGCGCTACGGGGTGCAGGCGCTGGGCGCGCATTTGGCAGCGCAGCTGGATATGGAACACGAGTTTATCGATATCGAAAATCCAGCCTGACGCCAGGCAGAGCTCAGGCGGCGTCGTTGGCCGGTCTGGCGGCGCTTTTCTCCAAGCCGAAGTCTTCGGTCAGCATGCCTTTTTCATCGGGCGACTTTTTTGGAGCGTAGTCCCTGGGTGGCTCCAGCGGCAACTCGGTCTGTCGCTCATCCTGTTCTTCGGGGTTGGTGTCCAGATCGATCGCGCTGGTTGCAGGCAGTAGGCCAGCGGCATCATCGCACAGGCTGTGCGCGCCGGTAGCCAGTTTCGCATGCAGTTTGCCGTACGAAGCGTTAAGCTCCTTGAAGGCATCGGCTGTCTCGCTGAAATGCTGCTTAACGCCCTGCTTGTAGGCGTCCATATCCAGACGCATTGCCGACAGCTCTTCTTCCAGTTGGCGGCTTCTTTGAGAGCCTGCAGCGGAGCGTTTGCCGAGTATCACTCCAAGTACCAGCCCAAGAATAACGCCCCCCAGGCCAACCATGACTAACAACAGATTCTGGTCCACATTTTCCTCCCGCAATTTACAAAGTATATACCCGTCCTGGCGGATCGCGATAGGGTGCTTATTGCTATTCTTTATAACGCGCGGTAGAGTCCCGCGCCATTGACGACAAGCGCATTGCAATGGCGGGTAGATGGCAATAGGTGCCGACGGGCCAAAAGCCCGTTATGAACAGGATCTGCAACTTGATGACTTCCAGGCAGACGCCGCCCAGCGGCGCGCCGTGGACGCCTTGCAGGCAGTCTTTGAACAACTGCAGAGCACGGAAAAAACCGAGCGAAAAAGTCCGGCCGGGTTTCTGTTGCGATTGTTTGGACAGTTGACGTCCAAACAATCAGCCGTCAAAGGATTGTACCTCTGGGGAGGTGTGGGGCGTGGTAAAACCTATTTGATGGATTCGTTTTACGAGTCCCTGTCGACAGACCGAAAGTTGCGCGTGCACTTTCACCGTTTCATGCGGCGGGTGCATAAGGAGCTGAGGCATCACCAAGGGGAGAAAAACCCTCTGGTTGCGGTGGCTGCTGGTATTGCCGCGCAAGCCGACGTCATCTGTTTTGATGAGTTTTTTGTATCAGACATTACCGACGCGATGCTGCTTGGCGGCCTGTTTGAGCTGTTGTTCGAGAAGCATGCCATCACCCTGGTTGCCACCTCGAATATCCCACCCGACGAGCTCTACAAGGATGGCTTGCAAAGGGCCAGGTTCCTGCCCGCGATTGAATTGCTGAAAGTGCACACTGATGTCATGAATGTGGATGGTGGCGTCGATTATCGACTGCGAACTTTGGAGTCTGCCGAGTTGTACCACTATCCGGCGGATGCGGAAGCCGAGCTGATCATGGAGCAGAACTTTCGCAGGCTTGCCCCGGAGCCGGGTCAGGAAAACTGCGAGCTCGAAATTGAGGGACGGCTGATGTCAGCCCGCTGGCTTGCAGACGACGTGGTCTGGTTCAATTTTAGCGAGCTGTGTGATGGCCCGCGAAGCCAAAATGACTACATTGAACTGGCTCGTGAGTTTCATGCCGTGCTTTTGTCATCCGTTCCGCAATTGGGCCCGGCTGATTCGGACCGTGCCCGCCGGTTTATCAATCTGGTGGATGAGTTCTACGATCGATGCGTCAAGCTGATAGTGTCCGCGGACTGTCCCATTGACCAGTTGTACACGGGCGGCAGTTTGGAGTTCGAATTTCAGCGGACCCGCAGCCGTTTGCTGGAGATGCAGTCGCACGACTATCTGGCCAAGCCTCACAGGGCCTAAGGCCGTTTCCGGATTTCAAGCTGGGTCATTTCTGTCCAGTTTGCCTGCTTGAATTGCTGGCCTGATTTCTGTAGTATGCGCGCTCCCGAATTTGGCGCTCCGAACATGAAAACATATTCCGCAAAAAGCACGGATGTGCAGCGTGGCTGGTACGTGGTTGACGCTTCCAACCAGACTTTAGGTCGCTTGGCCAGTGACATCGCTAGCCGCCTGCGCGGTAAGCACAAGCCTGAATACACTCCACATGTGGACACCGGCGATTATATCGTTGTAGTCAACGCGGAAAAAATTCGCGTCACGGGGCGCAAGCTCACCGATAAGCAATATCATCATCACACCGGTTACCCGGGTGGCTTGAAGAGTATTTCGCTCGAAAAGTTGCTGCAGCGAGCGCCCGAAAGAGCGCTGCAAAATGCCGTCAAGGGGATGTTGCCAAAGAATCCGCTGGGCCGACAGATGTTTCGAAAGCTCAAAGTGTATGCCGGGGCCGAGCACCCGCACACGGCGCAGCAGCCCGAAGTATTGGACCTTAATCAGAAGCGTGCCTCAATCGCGCACGTCAGCCCCAGCAAATTTGTCGCTAACGCCAAGCCCGCCGAGGTTAAAAAGCCCAGTCGGAAGGCCAAACCTGCCGCCAGCAACTCGCAGGCGCCGGATGCGCCAGGCCTGCAGGGCAAAAAAGCCGCTGATAAGATCAGCTTTGGCGGCAAGAAATACGCTCAGGATGACCTCAAAATCATCGAAGGTGTCGGCCCTAAGATCGCCGGTTTGATGAATGATGCCGGAATTACCACATGGGCCGCTCTTGCAAGTGCCGACGTCGAGCAGTTAAAGGCTATACTGGCGGACGCTGGCAGCCGCTACGCGGTGCATGACCCGTCTACCTGGCCAAAGCAGGCTCAATACTGCGTTGACCAGCAATGGGATGAACTACAAACTTATCAGGATGCATTGGACGGCGGCCGAGAAGCCGATTGAACCAGCAACCTTTCCACCGAGACCACACGGAAAAGTCGATGACAGACACTCAATACTACGGCACTGGCCGACGCAAAACCTCCACCGCACGAGTTTATCTGCGTACTGGTACTGGTCAGATAACCGTCAATAATCGAACACTTGACACCTATTTCGGTCGCCAGGTCGCTCGGATGATTGTCAAGCAACCGCTAGAGGTTGCGGATATGGCCGACAAGTTCGACATCCATGTCAGCGTGGCTGGTGGCGGTAGTTTTGGTCAGGCCGGTGCGATTCGCCACGGTATTACCCGTGCTCTGCTAGAATATGATGAGAGCTTGCGTCAACCGTTGCGCCAGGCGGGCTTTGTAACCCGTGACGCACGTGCTGTGGAACGCAAGAAAGTAGGGCTAAGGAAAGCACGGAAGCGGCCGCAATTCTCGAAGCGTTGATTGGCTTTGTCGACTCTTTGGTGTTTAATAGACCGAGGGTTGACGGTGCCGCGCTTCATGGGAGCCGTTATGAGCAAAAAACGTCCAGCCGGGCGTTTTTTTACGCCAGGCATTTTGTGTGCTCCCAATCCTCTCGAGCAAATGCTCATTAGCAAACGACAACAGCGGAGATCAGTCTGTGGAAAATGATGGCGTTAATGAGGGGCGTCGGCGCGTACTTGGCGCGATGACGGCGGCCGTCGGTGGAGTTGGTGTGGTCGGAGTTGCCGTGCCTTTTCTTGGTTCCTGGAACCCCAGTGCGCGCGCTAAGGCGGCGGGGGCACCAGTCAAGGCGGATATCGGCAAAATCGAGCCTGGCGCCATGGTGATTTATGAATGGCGCGGTAAGCCGGTGTTTGTTTTGCGGCGCACGGCCGACGCGCTTGGCTCACTGCCAAAACTGGTTGAAAAGCTCAAGGACCCTGAGTCAGAGAAATCCGCGCAGCCGGATTATGTTGATCCGACCAAGCGCTCCATTAAAGACGAGTACCTGGTGTTGGTCGGTCTCTGTACCCATCTGGGTTGTACACCGAAGCTGCGAACCGATGTTGGAGCGGCTGATTTGGGCGGTAAAGAATGGTTGGGAGGCTTTTTCTGCCCCTGCCACGGCTCCAAGTTTGATCTGGCCGGCCGCGTATACGCTGGGGCGCCGGCGACTTTCAATCTTGAGGTGCCACCCTACCGTTACGAAAGCGATAGCGTCATAGTCATTGGCGAAGACCAGGAGAACGCGTGATGATGAAATACCTTGTTGATCTGGTTGACTGGGTAGACGCAAGGCTGCCGGTCGTTCGCGCCTGGGATACCCACATGGGTAAGTACTACGCGCCCAAGAATTTTAATTTCTGGTACTTCTTCGGAGTGCTGTCGCTGTTGGTGCTCGTAAACCAGTTGATTACTGGTATCTGGCTGACGATGAGTTATGAGCCCAGCTCGGGTGGTGCTTTTGCATCTGTTGAATACATCATGCGAGATGTTGAATACGGCTGGTTACTCCGCTACATGCATTCAACGGGGGCGTCGGCCTTTTTCGCGGTGGTCTACCTGCACATGTTCCGCGGATTACTTTACGGTTCGTATCGTAAGCCAAGAGAATTGCTGTGGATTGTAGGCATGCTGATCTATCTTGCCTTGATGGCCGAAGGGTTCCTTGGCTATGTGCTGCCATGGGGTAATATGTCCTACTGGGGGGCGCAGGTGATTATTTCGCTGTTTGGCGCCATCCCGGTCATCGGTGAAGGCCTGGTGGAGTGGATCCGAGGTGACTACCTGATCACAGGGATCACACTGAACCGGTTTTTTGCGCTGCATGTGGTGGCCGTGCCGTTGGTGCTGATTGTGCTGGTATTCGTGCATATTCTTGCGCTCCATGAAGTGGGTTCTAATAACCCGGATGGTGTGGAAATCAAAAAGCACAAGGATGAAAACGGTGTTCCCCTGGACAGCGTGCCGTTTTTCCCGCATTACCTGCCCGTGCATGACCTTCAGGCTGTCATACTGTTTCTGTTCGTGTTCTGCTCTATCATTTTCTTCTTCCCGGAAATGGGTGGCTACTTCATTGAGCATGCCAACTTTGTGGAAGCTGACCCGCTCAATACGCCCGAACACATCGCGCCCGTGTGGTACTACACACCTTTCTACTCAATGTTGCGTGCCGTAACCTTTGAGTTTGGTGCTCTGACAGCTAAATTCCTCGGCGCGATTGTCATGGCTGGCGCCATAGCGATCATGTTTGTTCTGCCATGGCTTGACAAGTCGCCGGTGAAGTCGGTGCGTTATCGGGGCCGCATCCCGCGTTTTATGATCTTGCTGTTCGCCGCCGCCTTTATCATTCTTGGGGTATTGGGAGTTAAGGCGCCCAGCGTGCCGAGGACCTTGCTCGCGCAGGTTAATACAATTGTATATTTCGCCTTTTTCCTGTTGATGCCGATCTGGAGTAACCCAAATCCGCGCCATCCGCTGTTGAGGAATTTGGCTTGTGGCGCTTTTGGGGTCTTTCTGTTGGCACTGGTATATCTGAATACCGCGGAGATCATGGCAGATCCGGGCCACATGCTGCTGGCAGCTGTCTACACAGTTGCATTGGCTGTGTTCTTCCTGATGATGCCCCGCCTGGTGGCGAACGATTACGTGCTGCCGGAACCTGAACGTATCACAATGGATGGCGGAATCGGTTTCTGGAAATCATTGGCCGCTTTCGCCGTGGTTGGTCTGATGGCATTCCTACCCCTCAAGGCAGTGGGCGCAGAGTCCGCTTACGAGTGCGGTAGCATCCCTTGTGATGCCGTGGATATCGATCTGAATGATAAGGCTGCGTTGCAAAGCGGAGCTCAGCTGTATATGAATTACTGTTTTGGCTGCCATTCCCTGCAATACAGTCGCTACGAGCGGGTCGCTGATGACCTGGGCATTCCACATCAGATTATGCTCGATAACCTGATCTTCGATGGCAGTAAAATCGGACAATTGATGGAAAATACGATGCCAGATGAAGCGTCGAAGCGCTGGTTTGGCGTTAATCCGCCTGACCTGACCCTGGTTACCAGGGCACGGTCTCCCGAGTGGGTGTACACTTATTTGCGGAACTTTCACGTGGATGAGAGTCGTCCGTACGGGGTAAACAACCGAGTATTCCCCAATGTCGGTATGCCGCATGCTTTACTTGAGCTGCAGGGCACTACCGAATGTGGCCCTGGTCCGGTGCGCGCTCCAAATGGCGGAATCAAGCGGGATATTCTGACAGGTGAGAACCTGTTGTCAGGAGAATGTGGGCAGTTGAATGTTACTGAGGCCGGTAGCATGAGCCCTGACGAGTTTGACGAGGCGATGAAAAACCTGGTCTCCTTTATGGAGTATGTTGCTGAACCGATGACTCAGGATCGCCAGCGCATGGGCGTGTATGTGCTGCTTTTTCTAGCAGTATTCTGGGTGTTTGCCTGGTTGTTAAACCGCGAATACTGGCGCGGTATCCACTAGTTCGGTTCCGGCGGTTGCCAATAGAGCAGGGTTCGTTGTTACCTGCTCTTTGTTGGTACGGGTTGCCAGATGGTCTGATAAAACGCTGAACGGTGCCCTGCCCGGTTTGGAGAAGGGGATATAATGATAAGAGAAAAGGGCGAGGATGAGATGAGTATGGGAATTCTCGCGAAGCGTACTTCGATGACATTTTTCTCTGACGCTGTAAGCCATTACAGCCATCGGGTTCGAATCGTGCTTGCAGAAAAGGGCGTGACGGTGGATGTCATTGATTCCACCAATATGACCCTGCCAGAAGATGTGCGCGCGTTAAACCCCTACGATTCACTGCCTGTGCTCGTTGATCGAGATCTGCTTTTGTACGAGCCGAACGTCATGATGGAATATCTGGATGAGCGGTTTCCGCACCCCCCTCTGTTGCCCGTTTACCCGGTTGCCCGTGGTGAAAGTCGGCAGCTGATCTATCGTATCGAGCGAGATTGGAGCGCTCTGGTGGATAAAATTCTGCGTGATTCAGCCGATGCTGATGCCGCTAGAAAAGAGTTGCGGGAAGGTTTAATTGCCATTGGTCCGATTTTTGGTGAGAAGCCGTTCTTTATGAGCGACGAGTTCACATTAATCGATTGTTGCATGGCGCCCATTTTATGGCGGCTTTCTAGGCTTAAAGTAACGATACCGGAAACCAAGCAGACCAAGCCACTGACGGAATACATGAAGCGCTTGTTTAATCGTGAGTCATTTCAGGCCAGCCTGACCGAGGCTGAGCGAGAAATGCACGAAACAAGCTGATAAACTATGCGCGTTGATGTGGTAACGAAAATAAGCGGGAGCCGTTTATGGCGATGACGTCCAGCCGTCCTTACCTGATCCGCGCATTGTATGAGTGGATCCTCGAAAATAAATGCACGCCCTATGTGCTGGTTGATGCCAACTATCAGGGGGTCGATGTGCCACAACAGTATGTTAAGGATGGCCAGATTGTGCTCAACATTGCCCCAACAGCGGTGGTAGACCTGGACATCAATAATGAGCTCATGCGGTTTAATGCACGGTTCTCCGGCGTGGCCACTGATGTACTGGTGCCGATATCTGCGGCTCTTGGTATCTACGCGCGAGAGAATGGTCAAGGCATGCTATTTGACCATGAGCAGCCCAGCGGCGAGCCGCCACCGCGCAGCAAAGAGCAACAGGAAGAGAAAAACGTTCCCCGGCGTTCGCATTTGCGGCTGGTTAAATAGATCGAAACCCTGCGGGGGCTAATCGATGTATTCGAAAATTCTGACTATTTTCTGAATACCAAACGTCCCCTTTACGACCTCAACCACGCGGTCTGCTTCAGCGCGGCTGACCAGGCCCATCAGATGGACCACTCCATTCTCGGTAACAACTTTGATGCGCCGGCCTCTGATCTGTTTTGCAGCGAGCAGTTTGGTTTTCACTTTTGACGTGAGCCAGGCATCGTTGGCGCGTGCTGGCATCGAGATTGGCCCGGCGATGCTTAATTCATTGTGTAAGCGGCGTACATTGCGCACTTCGGACGTCACGCGCCCCGCGAGCTCCTTTAGCTCTTGGGTTGGCACTTGCCCGGCGAGCAGCACAACCCCGTTAAAGCTGGTGACACCAAGGTGTGCTTTGGCCAGCTCCGGATCGGCTTTCTTCAGGTTAACTCGCGCTTTGGTTTCCACTATAGCGTCATCGATGAACCGACCAAAGCTGCGTTTGCCATAGTCTTCCTTGATGGGTTCTGACCGGGTTGCGGAAATAATACTGGCGCAGGAGCTGACCAGGCTCACGACAAGCAGCAGGCGCACAAGGGCGGACAGACGGGCGTTCATTCTGACTCCAGGGCGAATAGCTGGTATTCAACGACTTCGCACAGGCAATGCGTGATTAAAAGTTGTGCCTCTACCAATCGGGCCTGACTCTCGGTTTGTACTTTCAGCTCAGTATCCTCAGGCGTCAGTACGGCCGACAGGTTGAGGTCTTCAGCGCCCGTGATGGCGATAATCGCCATTTCGCGATCATGAGCGGCGCCGACGGCCTGCACACAGGCCGCACTGTCGTTGCCGGGCGCAAATACAATCAAGCAGTCACTACTGCTGCCCAGCGTTCGGACCTGCCTGGCATGTAAATCATGCTGTGAATAGCTGTGGTTGATTGACTGGTTAAGAGTTGGGCTTGCGGACAAGGCGATAGCTGGAAGTCCTGGCCGTTCCCGTTCCAGACGGTTGGCAAAAACGCTGGCACAATACTCGCTGATTGCCGCGCTTGCGGCCGAACCGCAGCTGAGCAGTTTACCGTCACTTAAAAAGCAGTTAGTGATCTGCTGCGCGGCCAGCTCAATGTCAGCGAGCAGCAAATCGATAACCCCCATCGTCAATTCGGCGTTAGCGGCGATGCGACTGCGAAGCCAGGGCAGCGACGATTGACTAGAAGGCATTCTTACACCAATTTACCGCGTAGTCGCTTGCAGCGCGAGCGGAAGGTGACAGCCCAATGGCGTCGAAGCGCATCGCCGGCGAGCCGAGTGCTCGAGACTTGATGTAGAGTTGGGCCGTGCGCCGTATCCGGTTCTGCTTGGCTGCAGTAATGGTCGCCAAAGGGCTGCCATACTGATTGCTCTTGCGAAACCGGACTTCAACAAAAACCAGGGTGTCTTGCTCGCGCATGATGAGGTCAACCTCCCCAGCTTTGCAGCGATAGTTGCGTTCCACCAATTTCAGACCGCGAGCCAGGAGGTAGTCCACGGCGTATTGCTCGGCTGCCTGGCCACTGCTGCTGCTCATGGTTCATGAAGTGGGGTGCCGCTGCCGGCTTCCTCTTGCGCAGGGCTAGGCGGCTCGAATCGGCGAGGTTTACCGGCAACGAAACGGGCCAGGTCGAGCTCGCGGCGGATTTTACGGTTGCCGGCCAGCATTAGCCTGCCGCTGGCGCCGTCATAACTCGCGGTGTTGAGCGCAGCAAGGTATCCCAGCCTGAGTGTCAGCTGAAAGGCATCAACGCCAAAGGCATGCATCCGGGCATAGGCAGGATTGCTTGGGCTAAGATTGCTGATCTGTTCGCGTAGTGGGGTTTGTGAATCCAGCATCCAGGGGGTTTCGGTGAATACGATATTGTTCAAATCACGATCTCGGTGCCTTTGAATCTCCCCAGCAAACACCTGAGACGTGGAGTAAACTGGAACATCTCCGGCGTAATGAAAGGCCAGCATGGGCTTGATCGAACGCGCCTCCTGTGGCCGTGCGATCAGTAAAAAAAGGTCAATATCCTTGCGCCGCCTTGGAACCAGCTCCAGGGGCTCTTGAATAAGGTTTTGGACGCGATTCTTGCGCCACTCGCTACGGTCAACCAGTAGCGCTTCTTTCATTAGTGCAGACAGATTGTCGGCTTTGCTGTAACTGACTTCATCGAGTATGTTAAATCCGAGTGCCGACCATTCCTCTTTGAAAGCGTGTGCAACTTTTTGCCCCCAGGCACTGGCGGGGCGAATAATCATAGCGCGCATATTGCTCTGCAGGTCAAAAAGATGCGCAATCTGTCGCACCTCATCGGCCGCAGACAAGCCAAATTGGTAGAACGATTTTGCTTCGTCGCTGTCGGAGTAATTAAGTGCAAGGACTGTGGGGCCTTCAGGCGTTACCAGATGTTCAAGCGCGGCTATTTCAGATTTTCTCAACGGCCCGACAATCATGTCTGGTGCGGTTTGCAGAGCCGCTTCGTATGCCTCGCTAAATCGCTCATAGGCCGCTGTGTCGACAAAGCTCAAGGTCATTCCGCCAGCCTGATTTGTATCATAGTACGCTGCCAGAAAACCGGTTCTTATGGCAGCGCCGGCTTGCTCAAGCTTGCCACTTGTTGGCAGCAGCAATGTTACCCTTTTGGGAATGTTGTCATCTATTGCCAGAACACCCTGCAGGGCCGTTGGGAGTTGCTCCGCCGCCGAGTGGTCTGGCCACTCCTGTTGCCAAACCAGAACCTGGTCACGTAATCTGAACATATCGCCCGCATGGGTTTTCTGCAATAGCGCCAGTGTTAGCCAGCCACGTACTGCGCTGTCCGGTTCCTTGTTGGCGGCGTTTAGCAGCTGCTCGGTGTCGATTGGCGCAAGTTTTGCCCAGATAGAATCAGCCATCGCCTGGCGTCGCACTTGATCGTCGGCCAGTGGCAGCGTAACAGCCTGTTCTCTGGCAGCACTAAGAAAGTCGCCTTGTTGAGCAAGTGCCCATGCGCGCAGGTTTGCTGCTCTTACCAGGTGGCCGGGTTCAGCGTAATCCAGTGAGCCGGCCAGTTGGTTCGTTTCCAGCAGCTTGATTACGACAGCGGCTTGCTCATCAAGGCGAGCAAATTCAGCGCTTAACAGTGTGTAGTCAAGCTTTTCGCTCCGGTTCAGAGTCTGTTGGTCTATGCGCTCCAGAACAGTACGGCTTCTAACGAATTGCTCGTTTTGAAACAGCAGGTCGCTGGCTTTCAGTCGGGCGCTGCTGGCTTGTGGCTCCGGGCTTTTGCGAGCCTGCTCAAGCCAGTAATCAATTTGTTGCGGCAGCGTGAGTGTGGCTTCCTGTCCGGTGTTGTACACTGGTTGCTGCTGAAGGCTCTCGCAGGCCGTCAGCGTCAGCAATAGGCCAAGCAAGATCGCCAAATAGCGCCGGTCGCTTCTAGATTGAACAAGCATTCAAATGATTCCGTACTTTTATACCAATGACAGCCACCACAAGTCGACTTCAGGCACCTTGTATGTCATTGCAACACCTATTGGAAACCTGGCGGATATCAGTGCTAGAGCGATCGACCTTTTGCGCCACGCCAGCCTGATTGCAGCAGAAGATACCCGGCACAGTCAGCGACTTCTGAATCGTTACAACATTCAAAGTCGCTGTATACCGTATCATGAGCATAGTGAAGAAAAAACCGCGCAAACAGTGATAAAAGTCCTGCAAAACGGCAAGGATGTTGCGCTGATCAGCGATGCCGGCACGCCTTTGATCTCCGATCCCGGGTATCGGCTGGTGCAGGCCGTGCAGGCACAGCAAATTCCCGTTTCGCCTGTTCCCGGGCCATCCGCGCTGGCGGCAGCTTTGTCAGTGAGCGGCTTGCCTACCGACGCATTTCTTTTTCTGGGGTTTCTGCCAAGTAAATCGGCGGCTCGCACCGAGCGCCTTGAGCGATATCAAAACGCGCCTCACACTCTGGTTTTCTATGAAGCGCCGCACCGACTGTTGGCCTGTCTGGAAGATATGGCCACGGTTTTTGGTGTTCAGCGCGTGGCGGTCATTGCACGCGAGCTCACTAAGCAATACGAAACAGTTGTCCGAGACCAGCTTGGAGCTCTTGTGGAAAAAGTGCGTGTTGACCACAATCAGCAGCGCGGGGAATGTGTGGTTTTGGTCAGTGGGAAAGTGGCCGAGTCTGTGAGCGAAGCTGAGCTGAACAGGGTGTTGTTGCCCTTGCTCGATGAATTGCCGTTGAAGCAAGCTGTAGCGTTAGCTGCTCGAATTACTGGTGAGAAAAAGAATGCGGTCTATTCCGCAGCCCTGGCCATAAAAGCAGGCTGATACTTGTATTGTCAGAGCTTACAGGGTACTGTTGCGCGCAGAGTTGGCTGGGCAGTCGCTCTGCCAGTGCTCAAGGCCTGCGCAGGGAGGAAAGTCCGGGCTCCACAGGGTAAGGTGCCAGGTAACACCTGGGGGGCGCAAGCCTACGGCCAGTGCAGCAGAAAGTATACCGCCCTGTCCTGTTGGGCAGGGTAAGGGTGAAAAGGTGCGGTAAGAGCGCACCGCGCGAGTGGTAACACTTCGTGGCAAGGTAAACCCCACCTGGAGCAAGACCAAATAGGGACCCGTTCGCGCGACCCGTGCGGGGTTCGGGTAGGTTGCTTGAGGCTAGCGGTGACGCTCGTCCCAGATGAATGACTGCTTTCGACAGAACCCGGCTTACAGGCCAGCTCTACTCCTTTTCTCTCCCGGTTCCCGCAGGCAGTTTGCGCCGACCTGGCATGGTTAATCGCTGAACAGCGAATAGTCTGGAAATCGCTTGACAAGCAAAGCGCGGAATTCATATAGTCCTCGTGTGGGGATTTGTGGGCATTTGCGGTTTTTTGTGGTCCACAATGGCAGGTTTCGGTCTTAAGGTGGCGAATAGAGACGTGCTCTCAGTGTGAGCTGGGCACGGGTCGTCAGCGTTTTCCCGGGCTTCGCCTGAACACAAAATAATCAATGACGGCAATACCAACGATAAGCGCATGTTTCTAGGTTCATTTGAAGTCAGCATGGATGCGAAAGGGCGATTCACGCTGCCAGGAACCCTGCGCGAACAGCTGGCTGGTGACAACGCGTCTTTGATGATGACATCAGATCCGATGCAAGACTGTTTGTTGATATATACGGGCACGCAATGGAGTGACGTGATCGACAACTATTTGGCCAGACCGAATACCGACGAAGTCGTGAAGGCCTTTGGGCAGATCCTGATGGGAAATGCTCAGCAGGTGGACGTTGACGGCAGTGGGCGCATGGTGGTTCCGCCTTATTTGCGCAAAACCGGGCAGATGCAAAAGAAACTGATTATTCGTGGCATGGGCAACAAGATTGAAGTTTGGAGCCAGCAGGCACATGAGCAGGCCGAGCAGTCTCGTCAGGCACTGCTCAGAAACCCGGCATCGCGCGTATCGCTGGAAGGAATATCGTACTGATGGAGCACGCTACTGTACTGCGAAAGGAAGCCTGCGATGCTTTGGTATGGGATGAGTCTGGTGTGTATATCGATGGCACTTTTGGTCGCGGTGGTCATGCGCAGGGAATATTGCAGCGACTGAACAGCCACGGCCGATTGCACGCCTTTGATAAAGACCCACAAGCGGTCACTGTGGGCGCTGAGCTGGCCCGGGCGGACCGGCGGTTTGCAATTCACCGAGGTTCGTTCACTGGTATGAAATCCCTCGCTGATCAGCAGCACATTGCAGGAAAGCTGGCCGGAATACTGCTTGACCTGGGAATGTCATCGCCGCAGCTGGATGCGGCTGAACGTGGCTTCAGTTTTCTTCAGGATGGCCCGTTGGACATGCGCATGAATCCGGAGCAGGGCATCAGTGCTGCTGATTGGCTGGCCGAAGTCGATGAACAGGAATTGGCGAGGGTGCTTAAGGATTATGGCGAAGAGCGCTTTGCACGGCGCATTGCAGCGGCCATTGTCGACGCTCGAAGCAGGGAGACACTGAGCACAACGGTGCAGTTGGCTGAGATTATCAAGCAGGCTCATCCGCGTTGGGAGAAAGACAAACACCCGGCAACCCGCTCATTTCAGGCAATTCGTATCTTCATTAATCATGAGTTGAGTGAACTGGAAGAAGCGTTAAGCGCCGTGCCTGACTTATTGGGTTCTCGTGGCCGTCTGGTGGTTATCAGTTTTCATTCACTGGAAGATCGAATCGCGAAGCGATTCATGCGGGATGCGTCGCGCCCGCCGAAAAGTACGCTGCCAAAAAATATTCCGCTGCGCGATGAGCCATTGTCGATTCCGAAGCTGCGTCTTGTCGGTAAGGCGACCCGCTGCACGGCGGAGGAAGTATTACGTAACAGAAGAGCGCGCAGCGCTGTAATGAGAGTTGCTGAAAAAGCGGCTTGAGAGAGAACAGATGATTGTATTAATCCGCAAACCACAGCTAACTGTAAAGCGATTGAGAGAAGTGATACTGGAGCTGACCAAGCCAGCACATCTTCTCCTGGGGGCCATGGTGCTGCTCAGTGCATTCGCTGTGATCTTCAACAGTTACAAATCGCGCCAGCTGTTTCATGAGCTGCAAACCCTGCAACAGGAGGTAGGCAGCCTGCAGTCGCAATGGCGTCAGCTTCTGGTGGAGGAGGGCGCTTTTTCAGCCCATGTGCGGGTCGAGCACACGGCTGCCCAACAGTTGAGCATGCAAATTCCTGGTGTTGAAGAGACGGTGGCGGTGCATTTGAAGTGAACGAAGTGACGCCGCAATACACTTGGCGTACGACGGCAGTCCGCGCCGTCATGTTGTTGCTTGTGGCGCTTCTAATACTTCGCCTGCTTGGCCTCCAGATACGCGAGGTGGAGACCCTGCAGGCCGCTGGTGATGCGCGCTCTGTGCGTACCATTGCCAATATTGCCTATCGCGGTATGATCAGTGACCGGCAGGGCCGACCGCTTGCTATCAGCACACCAGTAAAATCGTTATGGCTGGATCCTGGCCAATTCGACCAGCGCTACCTGCCAACGCTGGCGACCGCATTGCAACTGGATGAATCACATCTTGCCAAACGGCTAAGCCGAATGGCCAATCGTGACTTCATGTATGTAAAGCGCCATTTGGCCCCGTCCCAGGCAAACTCACTACTCGATCAGGGAATTCCAGGCTTGTATTCACAAACTGAATACAAGCGCTTCTACCCGGCCGCGGATGTGGCCGCTCATCTGATTGGCTTTACCGATACCGAACAGCGCGGCGTGGACGGCCTGGAGTGGACCTACGACTCCTTATTACGCGGTCGTTCCGGTTCCCAGCGGGTGCTAAAAAGTCGTGGCGGCAAAATCATTCAGCATATCGACAGCGTTGAGGAAGTAAAACACGGTCAGGACCTGCAACTAAGTATCGATTTGCGTCTGCAGTATTACGCCTATAAGGAGCTTAAAGCGGCTGTAGCAAAATTTAATGCCGTCTCGGGTTCTATGGTGCTGCTGGATGTGCAGACCAATGAGGTCCTTGCCTTGGTCAACGAGCCATCGTATAACCCAAACCAACGACAGAGCCTGCGCCCAGAGCAAGTTCGTAACCGGGCAATCACCGACGTTGTTGAGCCCGGTTCCACAATGAAGCCACTGACCATGGTTGCCGCATTGGAGAGCGGCCTGTATGACCAGCATTCGGTGATAAATACCTCGCCTGGCTATATCAATGTGGAAGGTAAGCTGCTTACTGATATGCAGGATTATGGCGAGTTAAGCATGGCTGGAATCCTGAAGAAAAGCAGTCAGGTTGGCACTACGCGCATTGCGCTTGATGTGGGCGGAGACCGCATACGAAATGTTATGCAGCGTTTTGGAGTGGGTCAGTCTCTGGCAACCGGTTTTCCAGGTGAGAGCTTTGGCCTGCTGCCCGATCACACCAGCTGGCACCCGCTGCAGACAGTGACTATGGCCTACGGCTATGGTGTTGCGATGACCCCATTGCAGCTTGCCCAGGTGTACAGCGTGCTGGCCAATGATGGTATGCGCAAGGATGTGTCGCTTGTTCGGGTGTCCGGGGAGGTCTACAGCCAGCGCGTAGTCTCGTCAGAGATTACTCGTCAAATTACAGCCATGCTGGCCCACACCAGTGATCAGGGTGGAACGGCAACTCTCGCGGACATGGAAAGTTATTCGGTTGCCGGAAAGACCGGAACCTTACATCGCTTGGGCGAGCATGGTTATGAAGGCGATAAATATGTCGCTGTATTTGCCGGTTTTGCGCCGGTAGGTAAGCCTCGCATTGCAGCGGCAGTTGTTATTGATAACCCTCGATCCGGAACGTATTACGGAGGTGAAGTTGCGGCACCGGTGTTCTCCAGAGTCGTCGGGGAAAGCCTGCGTTTGCTGAATGTTGTGCCTGATCAGGTACGCTTTGTCGAGGCGCACTGAGTATGAATCAGCCTGTATTGCTCAGTAAATTACTGAACGGCTGTGAGGTTACAGGAAGTGGCGATTGCGAGCTGTCTGGTATCACAATGGACTCCCGCGCGGTCACTCCTGGCGCGGCGTTTTTTGCCCTGCAGGGTAGTAGAGAACATGGATTACGGCATCTTGATGAGGCGCTTGCCAATGGTGCGGTAGCGCTGGTTCATGACGGCGCCGAGCCACTTCCCGAGTTGCCTTCTCAGTTTACTGCTGTGGCGGTTCACAATTTACGCAAGCAACTCGGAAAACTGGCAGCCGGCTTTTATGGAACGGCGGCTAATGAGCCGAAAGTGCTGGCCGTGACAGGTACCAATGGTAAAACCAGTTGTGCGGTCAATATTGCGCAGGTCAGTAATCGTTTGCAAAAGCGTTGTGCTGTGGTCGGTACTTTGGGATGGGGGGTGCCGCCAGACTATCAGGATACCGGCTTGACGACGCCGGACGTCTTCAGCATGCACAGGATAGTAGCCCAGTTGCGTTCAGATGGCTGTTCGATGGTTGCCATGGAAGCCTCTTCTCACGCCCTGGACCAAGGCCGCCTGGACGGTTTGCCCGTGCACACCGCGGTTTTTACCAACCTGTCAAGAGACCATCTGGACTACCACAACAGCTTTGAAGAGTACGGCCAGGCCAAGGCCAGGCTGTTTCAGCATCCGGGTTTGCGACATGTCGTGATTAATGATGACGATGAATATGCCACCAAGTTGCGTTCCGCAGCTCGATTCAGCGGGCATATTCTGGGGTATTCACTGGGTTCGCCAAGCTCGGAACTCTACGCGACCGACATCAGCTTGAGCGAAACCGGTATTTCAGCCAATGTTCACACTCCCTGGGGGCACGGGTCCCTGCAATTGCCGTTAATAGGGCGCTTCAATCTGCAAAACGCCTTGGCTGTTCTGGCAGCGCAATGCTTACAAGGCTTCGAGTTTGCCCAAGTACTGGCTGCGTTGGGTGAACTTGAGACCGTACCCGGTCGAATGCATCTGCTCAATACTAAGAGCTGGCCACGAATCATTGTCGATTACGCGCATACGCCGGATGCGCTTGCCCAGGTGCTCCAGGCAGTGCGTGGGCACTGCGCGGGTAAACTGTGGCTCGTGTTTGGTTGCGGTGGAGACCGTGATCGCGGAAAGAGGCCGCAAATGGCGCAGGCCGCCGCCCGGTATGCCGATCACTGTGTGGTGACCAGTGATAACCCGCGAACAGAAGACCCTGATCAAATTATTGCTGACATCATGGATGGTTTTAGCGAACAGCAACGACAGGAAAAAGTGCTTATTCATGCTGATCGGGAACGGGCTATACAGCAGGCAGTCGGTCTGGCAAATGACGGCGACTGGTTGGTGATTGCCGGGAAAGGCCACGAGACCTATCAACTGATCGGTACGGAAAAAAAGGCTTTTGACGATCGGCGGATTGCCCAGGGCTTTCTCAAGCAACGCCAATCACGCGTGGCGGGTGCGCCATGATGCGTTCATTTGCGCTCAGCGAGTTGCTTGAGTTTGGTGGCGGGAGCTTGCACGGCCGGGACGTGCACTGCAGCAGCGTCTCGACAGATACCAGAACCCTGAAAAAGGGAGACTTGTTTGTCGCGCTTAAAGGGCAGAACTTTGATGCCGAGCGGTTTCTTATTCAAGCGCAAGACGCTGGAGCGTGTGCGGCTGTGGTTCAGGAGGTGGCTCAGGAGCTGGATTTGCCTCAGCTGCAGGTCTCCGATACACAGCGGGCACTGGCGGATATCGCTGCACTTCAGCGACAGGAATTTTCGAAGCCGATTATCGCCTTGACGGGCAGTGTCGGAAAAACAAGCTGTAAGGAAATGCTTAGTTCGATTTTATCGCAGCTTGGCTCGGTGATGGCCACCCGCGGCAATCTGAATAATGAAATTGGAGTACCGCTCACTCTGTTGAGGCTTGATGAGGACCATGATTACGCGGTGATTGAACTGGGTGCTGGCAGAAAGGGCGATATTGACTATTTAAACCGGATTGTGCGGCCAGACGTCGCCTTGGTGACAACCGTAGCACCTGCGCATCTTGAAAGTATTGGTTCCTTGGAGCAGATTGCGGAGACCAAAGCGGAGATATACACAAGTCTGCCCGCTGAAGGTGCCGCCGTCATCAACCTGGACAATTCATATACCCGAAGCATGACTGATAAATTGCGTGGCCAGACTTGTCTGACATTCTCATGTCAGCAGTCCGATGCCACAGTAACCGGCAGCGCAGTTGAAAAAGTAGAAAGTGAATCAGGCGTATGCTATCGATTCAGAATTGGTTTTAGTGGTGAGCAAGCAACTGTACAGCTTAAGGTGCCGGGTCGGCACTCAACTGTGAATGCCTTAGCCGCAGCGGCCTGTGCGTTTGCCGTGGGCGCGCCAATGACTTCCGTTGTTGCAGGCCTTGAAGCGTACCAGGGTTTTAGTCAGAGACTGCAGTGTAGCGCTGGTTTCGCTGGGGCAAGCATTATTGATGACAGTTACAACGCTAATCCAGCATCGGTCAAGGCCGCAATCGATGTGCTCGCAGACAGTCGCGGAACCCGCGTTCTGGTGTTGGGTGAAATGGCAGAGCTTGGTGCGGAAACGGAACTCCTGCATACCGAGATTGGGCAGTATGCTCTGCAAGCTGGGGTGGACTATCTGCTGGGTGTGGGCAGCCTGACACAGTTCAGTTGCGATGCCTTTGGTAGCAACGCACGTCATTTTTCCAACAAGCCTGAGGGCATTGACTATTGCAAGACACTGGTCCAACAGCTGAAGACTCCAGCCGTGGTGCTGGTCAAAGGTTCCCGCTCCGCCGCGATGGAAGAATTTGTGCACGCTCTGATGGAGACTTGATGCGCCATGTTGCTTTATATCTCAAACTATCTCGCTGAGCTGTACGACGCCTTTCAGGTTTTTCAGTATCTGACCTTGCGTGGCATCCTGAGCGTACTAACAGCCTTGGCAATAACTCTGATCGTTGGGCCATTCATGATTCAACGGCTGAACATGCATCAGGTTGGACAGACGATACGGCTGGATGGCCCGGAGTCGCATTTCAGCAAGAGCGGTACACCGACAATGGGCGGTGCGCTGATTCTGGTCGGGGTTTTCGTAAGTACTCTTTTGTGGGGTGATCTGGGCAATCGCTATGTTTGGACCGTTCTGTTCGTAACCTTTGTTTTTGGTGCCGTCGGTTGGGTGGATGATTATCGCAAGGTGATCGAAAAGGATTCCCGTGGGCTGCCGGCCCGCTGGAAGTTCTTCTGGCAATCCATTGGTGGATTCGGAGCGGCCGTTTTTTTGTATCACTCCGCGGTAAATCCGGTCGAGACACAGCTTTTCGTCCCCTTTTTCAAGAACGTAATCATTGATCTCGGGCCGGTCTTTGTCCTGCTGAGCTTTTTGGTCATTGTTGGTAGCAGTAATGCAGTAAACCTGACGGATGGTTTGGATGGGCTCGCAATATTGCCCAGCGTGCTTATTGCAACTGCTCTGGCAGCCATAGCCTATCTGAGTGGTCATGTTGAATTTTCCGAGTACCTGCACATCGGTTATGTTCCTGGAGCTGGTGAGCTAATTGTTTTCTGCGGTGCTCTTGCCGGTGCCGGGCTCGGCTTTCTGTGGTTCAACACCTATCCAGCTCAGGTGTTTATGGGTGACGTTGGCGCCCTGGCAATCGGTGCTGCTCTGGGAGCAATCGCGGTGATCACTCGTCATGAAATTGTGTTTTTTATTATGGCCGGCGTATTCGTCATGGAAACTTTATCAGTGATCCTGCAGGTCGCTTCTTTCAAACTGACCGGGAAAAGAATTTTCCGTATGGCGCCCATACACCATCACTTTGAACTTAAGGGCTGGCCAGAGCCCAGGGTTATTGTGCGCTTCTGGATTATTACAGTAATCCTCGTTCTATTCGGGCTGGCCACCTTGAAAATACGTTAAACATGACTGCATTAGCGAGCAATATTGAACCGACAGCCGAGTGCTACGCCATAGTGGGTGTAGGGGCCACTGGGCTGTCGTGCGCCCGCTTTCTGAAAAAGCACAACCGGCCATTTCTGCTGCTGGATACGCGAAGTGCTCCGCCGGGTATAGAGCGTGTATTTGCCGAGTTCGGAGATGTCGACTTGATATTGGGTGATCTGCCGATCGATGTGTTGCGACGTGTCAGTCATTTGATCGTCAGCCCTGGTATCTCTCTTGATCTGCCGCCCATTCGAGAAGCCATTGAATGTGGGGTCAGCTTATTCAGCGATCTTGATCTATTTCGGGAGCGGGTAACGCAGCCACTGGTGTGTATTACCGGCTCCAATGGAAAGAGCACAGTGGCCAGTTGGGTTGCCGATATGGCTGAGCGTGCCGGCTGGAATGTCGGGCTTTGCGGTAATATTGGTTTGCCGATGCTGGATGCACTGGACGCCAGTCGAGACTGCTATGTCGTTGAGTTGTCCAGTTTTCAACTGGAGCGTAGTCAGGCGCCAAACGCTGATGTGGCAGTGCTGCTCAATGTCAGTGCCGACCATATGGACCGTTACCAGAGTCTTGCCGACTATGCGGCGGCCAAGCGGCGGATATTCGCGGGCGCGAAAGTGTGCGTTATAGGTCATGATCAGCTCGAAGCATCGTCCGCCGACATCGCCGATTCAGTGTCCTTCTCCTCGGAGCCTGGTGAGCAAGCGGATTATCACCTTCGAATAAGCGACAAGAAGCTGAGCTTATGGCACGGTGATCGTGAATTGTTTACTGCCAGTGATTTGGCATTGGCGGGTCGCCACAATGCCGGCAATGCGCTTGCCGCAATTGCCGCCGCACAAGCCATCGGTATTCCTGAGTCGGCCATTTTGGAGTCTCTGGCAGAGTTCAGCGGTTTGTCTCATCGCTGCGAGTTGGTTGCAGAGCGCCGGGGCGTTCGCTTTATCAATGATTCCAAGGGCACGAATACTGGCGCCACGGCGACGGCTTTAAAAAGCTTCGGCAGTGCCGAGCGTGCAAACATTATTCTCATTCTGGGTGGTGTTGGGAAAGGCGCTGATTTTACTGAATTGCGCCCACTGGTAAGTCAGTATGCGCGCCGGGTCGTTGTCTATGGGCAGGATCGTGAACAGATCGTTGCGGCACTGGGCACGGCGGGAAAAATTGTTCGCGTGGCGGGTCTTAGAGAAGCGGTCATTGAAGCGGTAGCCGCAGCCCAGCCTGGTGATTTTGTGCTGTTTTCACCGGCCTGCGCGAGCTTTGACATGTTTGCTAATTTTGCAGAGCGTGGCGAGGTATTTAAACAACTCGTACAGGCGCAGTTGCAAGATCAGGAGGCAGACTTTGGCTGACTCTGCAAGCGCAACGGCAGGCGGGCCGCTGGCACCGAGTGCAGCAAGTCGAGTTGATCGCTTGCTTGTCTATTGCCTGCTATTACTGCTGGGAACCGGCTTGCTAATGCTTGGATCTGCATCAATGGAGTTTGCCGGCCAGCAGTTCGCCGACCCCTGGCATTTTGTGAAGCGACAACTGTTATATATGGGGTTGGGGCTTATTATATTTATAGTCGGCGTTCAAGTGCCCGTCAGTGCTTGGCGGGCACACTCCGGACACCTGCTCTGTCTTGGCTTCGTATTACTGCTCGTGGTACTGATCCCTGGAATTGGCCGCGAGGTGAATGGCAGTCAGCGCTGGATCGCACTAGGAGTCTTCAATCTACAGGCCTCAGAACTGGCCAAATTCTGTGTGATTGCCTACGTCTCGGCCTATCTGGTGCGGCATCAAAAAAATGTTCGAACAAACTGGATGGGTTTTCTCAAACCATTGCTGGTGCTGGCAACACTTATTGTGATGTTGCTCATGGAGCCCGATTTTGGTGCAGTCGTGGTGATGCTTGGAGCTGTGTTGGGAATGCTCTTTCTTGCCGGCGTGCGCTTGCAGCACTTTCTTTTGGTGGTTTGCAGCAGTTTGCTGGCGGTAGGTTGCATGGCACTGTTGTCACCGTATCGCCTGCAACGAATTACGGCGTTTCTGGATCCGTGGTCCGATCCGTTCGGCAGTGGGTATCAGTTGGTGCAGTCTCTGATTGCCTTTGGGCGAGGAGAATGGGTTGGCCTGGGTTTGGGTCGTAGCGTTCAGAAGCTTTTCTATTTGCCGGAAGCGCATACCGATTTTGTATTTGCGATTGTTGGTGAAGAGCTCGGTTTTATGGGTGCAATATTTGTTATCGGTCTGTTTGCGTTGCTTGTTTGGCGGATACTGCTGATCGCGCAGCGGGCAGAGCGTCGTGGTCATCTTTTTGCGGCCTATCTGGGTTATGGAATTGCACTGCTATTTGCCATCCAGAGCTTTATCAATATCGGTGTCAATGTTGGCCTGTTGCCAACCAAAGGTTTAACCCTGCCATTCTTCAGTTACGGTGGTAGCAGCCTGTTGGTCAGTTGCCTGATGCTGGCCTGCGTGGTCCGAATTAACTATGAGCTTGAACTGCCATGTCGCACACGTTCGTAATTATGGCCGGCGGTACCGGAGGACACGTGTTTCCGGGAATCGCGCTGGGCAACCGTTTGCGTGACGCCGGGTATGAGGTGCAATGGCTGGGTACTCGCGCAGGTATAGAGTCACGTCTGGTACCCGAGCAGGGTTTTACCTTGCACTGTATTCCGGTCAGTGGGGTGCGCGGTAAAGGCTTGCGCGCTCTACTGCTGGCCCCGTGGATGATTTTCCGTTCTCTTTGGGCTGCCGCGCGAATTCTGCGCCAGGTGAAGCCCGCTGTGGTTATCGGAATGGGCGGGTTCGCTTCGGGTCCGGGTGCCCTGGTTGCAAGGCTCATGGGTAAGCCGCTGGTGCTGCATGAGCAAAACTCTGTCCTGGGGACGACTAACAAATTACTGCAGCATATCGCGAGTGTTCGACTGGAGGGTTTTCCGCAAACTTTTAGCCGGCGCCGTAATACTTTTTATGTTGGCAATCCGGTTCGAAAAGAAATTGCCGAGCTGTCGCAGCACCGCGCGGCTGCCGAGCCCGCGGAACCCGACAGCTGCCGGGTACTTATTGTGGGCGGTAGTCGAGGGGCCAGGGCCTTAAATCAGCTGGTGCCGACGATTCTGCAACATGTTACCCGCAAGCATTCCATAGAGCTGGAAATTATTCATCAGTCCGGTGACGCCGAAATGCAGGAAACTCAGGAGCGATACCAGGCAAATAATCTCACCGCAGAAGTGGTGGCATTTATCGGTGATATGGCGAAGGCCTATCAATGGGCAGACCTGGTGATTTGCAGAGCTGGTGCCATGACGGTGGCAGAGCTGGCATGCGCGGGTGTTGCGTCGGTTTTGGTGCCATTTCCTTATGCGATTGATGATCATCAGACAGAGAATGCGCGCTGGCTTGAACGTGGTGGTGCCGGCCTGCTGGTACCGCAAACACAGCTTGAGGAGGCAGAAACGCAGGAAAGAATCGCTACGTTGCTGTGTGGCGAAAATAAGCGCTCGGCGATGGCTCGGGCAGCTGCCGAGCTGGCGATTCATGATTCAGACCAGCAAGTGGCCAACCACTGCCGGCAACAATTGGAAGCGTCTTGAGCATGGCAACCCAACAGCAACCCATTGAAATACCGGAAATGCGACGAATACGCAAAATACACTTTGTTGGTATCGGTGGTGCCGGCATGAGCGGAATTGCTGAAGTGCTCGCGAATCAGAAATACCTGGTCAGCGGTTCCGACATGATCGAATCAGACAGTACGCGGCGTTTGCAGAGCCTGGGTGCGAAGGTGTTTATTGGGCATGCGGCCGAAAATGTTCGGGATGCCAATGTGGTCGTTGTATCTGCTGCGATTAAACCTGAAAATGTAGAATTGTGCGCGGCCAAAGAATTACGCATTCCGATTGTAAGGCGTGCCGAAATGCTGGCTGAATTGATGCGCTTTCGTCATGGTATCGCAATTGCCGGGACCCACGGCAAAACCACTACCACCAGCCTGGTCGCTTCCGTTCTTGCGGCAGGCGATCTCGATCCAACCTTTATTATTGGCGGCCTGTTGAACAGTGCGGGTTCCAATGCGCGCCTCGGGCTAAGTCGTTATCTGGTGGCCGAAGCTGATGAAAGCGACGCCTCTTTTGTCCATCTGCAGCCTATGACCGCCGTGGTGACCAACATCGATGCGGATCATATGGAAAGCTATGACGGAGATTTTGATAAGCTCAAGGCAACCTTTATCAGTTTTCTGCACAATCTTCCTTTCTACGGATTGGCCGTGCTTTGTATTGACGACCCGGTCGTCAGATCACTGCTTGGTGAAGTCGGCCGACCTACATTGACCTACGGTTTTTCCGAGGACGCCGACTATCGAGTCCTCGACGTCAACACCAGTGGGCTGGAAACCAGCTTCGTCGTGGAACGTCCCGACAAGCTGCCGGCTCTTGAAATTTGCCTGCGTATGCCAGGCATGCATAACGTTCTGAATGCGACCGCAGCGGTTGCGGTGGCCAGCGACGAAGGTGTCAATGATGCACAAATTGTTGCCGGGCTTGCCGAGTTCGAGGGCGTGGGACGGCGCTTTCAGGTATATGGAGATATCCCCCTATCAGAAGGGGCTGCCACGCTGGTGGATGACTATGGTCACCATCCGACCGAGATCGCCGCCACCATCAAAGCGGCGAGACAGGCATGGCCAGAACGCCGGCTGCTGATGGTGTTTCAACCTCATCGCTACAGCCGAACGAGAGATCTTTACGAAGACTTTGTGGCCACTTTGTCACAGGTGGATGTGCTGTTGCTACTGGATGTCTATAGCGCGGGTGAGACGCCCATTCAAGGGGCCGACGGGCGCAGTTTGAGTCGCAGTATTCGAACTCGTGGCCACATTGACCCGGTGTTTGTTGAAGACATCGCCAAATTACCAGAAGTTTTGGTCGATGTTGCGCGTCAAGACGATATTGTTCTGACTCAGGGTGCGGGCAACGTTGGGGCGATCGCCCGGCGTATTCATAGAGAAGGTCTAACGTGAACTTGCTCACCAACGAACAAGAGCTTATCGATTTGTGCTCCCGAAAAATGCACGGGGCCCTAGCTGTGCTCTACGGTGGCTGGTCGGCCGAGCGGGAAATTTCTCTTCTCAGTGGCCGAGCTGTTCTCGATGCTTTTGCACATCTCGGTCTGGAAGTTGAAGCTATTGACGTGGATCGTGATATTGCCCGAACTTTGCAATCGCGCAAGGTCTCCCACAGCTTTAATGCGTTACATGGGCCATTCGGTGAAGACGGTGTTTTGGAAGGTCTGTTGCAGCTTCTTGGTATCAGTTCAACCAGCAGTGGCGTTTTAGCCTCTGCGTTGGCAATGGACAAACTGCGCAGCAAACAGCTTTGGTTGGGAGCGGGTGTAAGCACGCCGGATTTTGTGGATGTCAGCAACACGGTTGACCATGCGGCGATCCTCGATCGATTGGGTGGTGCGGTAATGGTTAAGCCCTGCCACGAAGGGTCAAGCCTCGGTATGTCCATTGCGCGCGATGCCGGTGCATTGCGCAAGGCGATCCAGGACGCCAAGCAGTTTGACACCCAGGTGCTCGCAGAACAGTACATCGATGGTCCTGAATACAGTATTCCCATTGTCTGCGGTAACGTCCTGCCGACTGTTCAATTGAAGCCCAAGAACGAATTTTATGATTACGAGGCCAAGTATTTCTCAGACGAGACGGAATACGAGTGCCCGGCTTCTCTAGCCAGTAAGCAGCAGGCGGCTGCTGATCAGCTGGCACTGCGCGCCTATGAGACCCTGGGGTGCAGCGGCTGGGCTCGCGTGGATTTGATGCAGTCTGACGACCAGGAATTTTATGTATTGGAAGTCAATACCGTGCCCGGTATGACAACGCACAGTATTGTGCCGATGTCGGCGGCGAAAGTTGGCGTCAGCTTTCCTGCGCTGGTGCTGAATATTTTGCTTGATAGCCTGGAGAGTCGTGATGTCACGAATTGAGGCGGCGACAACTAGGCTCGGCAATCGCGCTCCTCGCCGTGGCGCTGTCCGTCATTCGCAGCTGATTGCGAAAAAAACCCGTGTTAAACAGCTGTTTATGGTATTGCTTATCTGGATTGCGGTGCTGGGATTCGGTATGTTGGGCTTCAATAACGCGCGCAGTCTGATTGAGCTGGCGGTTAGCCAGGTGGAGTTAAACGGCTCGTTTCAGCAAGTCCAGCGGCGGCAGGTCGAGGATTTGATCAGACCACATTTACAACAGGGCTTCTTCGCATTGCAGTTAGCACCCATTAAACAGCAACTCGAACAATTGGAGTGGGTGGCCGAAGCTCGTGTAGAGCGTCGTTGGCCATCGGGTATTGGCGTTGTTATTACCGAAGAGTCGCCGATAGCGATCTGGAACAATCGTGACCTGATTAATGCCAATGGAGAGTTGTTTGCAAGCAGCCAAGACGCCGGCAGCCGCTTTCATCTCCCACATCTTGGCGGTTCCAGCAGCCAGCGTGATGAAGTGATCGGCCATTACAGAGAGTTCAGTGAAATGCTGCGGCCCTTGGGTTTCAGTATTTCGTCTTTCCGTTCAGATGCGGCGCTCGGTGTTACCGCGTTGCTGAGCAATGGAACGGAAGTGCGTTTTGGCAGCGATCGACTACTGGATAAAATGCAACAATTTCTCAGCCTGCATTCACAGCTGCTTGGCGCCCAGATGGATCGCCTGGTTTATATTGATTTTCGTTATCAGCAGGGTGCGGCTTTACGCTGGCGAGAGGGTGAGGTTGATATTGCCTCGCAGCACCAGGAATTGGCTTCAGGAAGTATGATCTGATGGCGGCTGACAATAAAAAAATGATTGTTGGCCTTGATATTGGCACTTCCAAGATTGTTGCCATTGTGGCTGAGGTGGAAGCTGACGGCCAGGTAAATATCGTTGGTATCGGCTCAAAGCCGTCCCGCGGCTTAAAGAAAGGCGTAGTCGTCAATATCGAATCGACGATACAGTCGATTCAGAGTGCGGTTGAAGAGGCCGAGTTAATGGCGGGCTGCCAGATTCACTCCGTTTACGCGGGAATTGCGGGGAGCCATATTCGCAGCCTGAACTCGCACGGCATCGTTGCCATTCGTGATAAGGAAGTAAGACAGCTCGATGTAGAACGAGTAATCGATGCGGCGCAAGCAGTGGCCATTCCGGCTGACCAGAAAGTGTTGCACATATTGCCGCAGGAATTTCTGATTGATGACCAGGAAGGCATCAAGAAGCCACTTGGTATGTCTGGCGTTCGGCTTGAAGCCAAGGTTCATCTGGTAACCTGTGCGGTCAATGCTGCACAGAATATTGAGAAGTGCATTCGCCGCTGTGGGCTTGAAGTCGAAGACATCATTCTGGAACAGTTGGCTTCCAGTTATTCCGTGCTGACCGACGATGAGCGGGACCTCGGCGTTTGCCTTGTGGATATTGGTGGTGGCACGACCGATATCGCGGTGTTTACTGACGGAGCGATCCGGCATACCGGGGTGATTCCCATCGCCGGTGATCAGGTGACTAATGACATCGCAATGGCGCTGCGCACGCCGACTCAGAATGCAGAAGAAATTAAAATCAAATACGCCTGTGCCTTGGCGCAGCTCGCCGGTGCCGACGAAACCATCAAGGTGCCCAGTGTGGCAGACCGTCCGGCCAGAGATTTGTCCCGTCAGGCGCTGGCTGAGGTTGTTGAACCACGCTACGACGAATTGTTGACTCTGGTCCAGGCCGAATTACGGCGTTCCGGATTCGAAGACCTGGTGGCCGCCGGTATTGTGCTGACCGGCGGAACGTCGCGAATGGAAGGAGTGATAGAACTGGCTGAATCCATTTTTCATATGCCAGTCAGGCTCGGTGTGCCAATCAATGTACATGGGCTGCAGGACATTGTTCGTAATCCCATATACGCAACTGGCGTGGGGCTGCTGATGTATGGCATCAAGCAGCAGGAAGAAGCCGAATACATAAATACCGGAGAAAATGCCAACAACGGCTTTTTCTCAAGAATGCAGCGTTACCTGCAACAACATTTTTGAATCGATGAGTACTCTAGAGGGAGATATGACATGTTTGAATTAGTCGATAACGTTCCACAGAACGCAGTTATCAAAGTGCTCGGAGTGGGTGGTGGCGGCGGAAACGCGGTCAAACATATGATCAGTAACCATGTCGACGGCGTGCAATTTATCTGTGCCAATACGGATGCCCAGGCTCTGTCTGATGTGGATTCGCATACAGTTCTGCAACTCGGAGGTACGGTGACCAATGGGCTGGGTGCCGGCGCAAATCCTGAAGTTGGCCGTCAAGCGGCACTTGAAGACCGCGATCGTATCGCCGAGTCATTGCAAGGCGCCGACATGGTCTTCATTACAGCTGGCATGGGTGGAGGCACAGGTACCGGAGGTGCCCCGGTGGTTGCCGAAATTGCGCGCGACATGGGCATACTGACAGTCGCTGTTGTCACCAAGCCTTTTTCCTTTGAAGGCGCCAGCCGGATGTCCGTTGCCCAGGCTGGCATGGAAGAATTGGAACAGCATGTTGACTCCCTGATTACAATACCGAACGAAAAACTGTTGCCGGTACTCGGTCAAAACGTCACCTTGCTGGATGCGTTTAAAGCGGCTAACGATGTGCTTTTGGGGGCTGTTCAGGGAATTGCCGACCTGATTATTCGCCCGGGAATGATGAACGTAGACTTCGCTGACGTGCGCACAGTGATGTCTGAGATGGGAATGGCGATGATGGGCACGGGTGCATCACACGGGGAGAACCGCGCTCGTGAAGCCGCTGAGAAAGCCATCCGCAGCCCGCTTCTGGAAGATGTGAATCTGGAGGGCGCTCGCGGTATTCTGGTGAATATCACGGCTGGTCTGGATCTGCTGTTGGGCGAGTTTTCTGAAGTGGGCGATACGATAAAGGAGTTTGCCTCTGATAATGCAACCATTGTTGTGGGCACAGTGCTGGACCCGGATATGAGCGATGAGCTGCGGGTGACCGTTGTGGCGACCGGCCTCAATCAGATAGAACAGATTGGCGCACGGACTCAGGTGGCAACGCTTGACCCGATGCCTTCCGGTGAAGCACCGAATTACAAGGACTACGACATGCCCACGGCGATCAGACGGCCAAGGAAAGAAGAAGCCCGGCCCGCGCGAAGTGCCAATGTGCGTCCGCTGGATTCCGTACAGAATACGCCTTCGTCTGCTGAGCAAATACCGGAACTGGTCGAAAAAGTTGCTGGGGATGACCTCCAATTCCTTGATATTCCAGCATTTATTCGTAGACAAGCGGACTAAATACACTAAGCTAGTGTGAAATCTTAGTGGTTTCGAGCGGGACGGTCGGGTACAATGCCCAGCGTTTTTATCGGCCACAAGGTGGTATAAGCGGTCTGATACCCGCTGGTGGCCTGGCGCTAATGGTTGCGCTGACGCCATTGGTGAGTTTCGTCCAGAAAAACCAGCAGAAAGATAGAGACCATGATTCGGCAACGTACCCTGCGTAATTCCATCAAGGCCACCGGTATTGGATTGCATACCGGCAAAAAGGTCTATTTAACCCTGCGGCCGGCTCCGCCGAACCATGGCATTGTGTTTCGTCGCGTCGACCTTGACCCTGTTAAGGAAATTCCAGCTTATTCTGACTACGTTGGTGAAACCATGCTGTCTACAGCTTTGGAGCGTGACGGGGTCAAAGTGTCCACGGTAGAGCATCTTTTATCTGCCATGGCGGGCCTTGGCATCGACAATGCGATTGTTGATCTCAGCGCTGAAGAAGTGCCGATCATGGACGGTAGTGCTGGCCCGTTTATCTTCCTTATACAGTCGGCGGGTATTGAAGAACAGGCTGCAGCCAAGCAGTTTATACGGATTAAGAAACCGGTTACGGTGGAAGACGAGGACAAAAAAGCGGTCCTCAAGCCATTTAACGGCTTTAAGGTTGATTTCACCATTGCATTTGATCATCCGGTTTTTGAAAATCGGACGGTTGAGGCCTGTGTGGATTTTTCAAGCACATCCTATGTGCGCGAAGTCAGCCGGGCTCGAACCTTTGGCTTCATGCACGAAATTGAGTACCTTCGTTCCAGAGGTTTCGCACTTGGCGGCAGTGTTGATAACGCGATTGTGGTTGATCAGTACCGAATTTTGAATGAGGATGGGCTGCGCTATGAAGACGAGTTCGTTAAACACAAGATTCTTGACGCGATCGGAGACTTGTATTTGTTGGGACATGGGCTGATAGGGGAATATCAAGCCTATAAATCTGGCCATTCTTTGAACAATATGGCCGTCAAAGCGCTGCTCGCCAACCCGGATGCCTGGGAGTTGGCAAGTTTTGACGATGCCGAAAAGGCGCCCGTGACCTATCTCAGCCCGGTGGTTGCTGTTTGACCAATCCGGACTATACTTTGAGAGAAGAAGGGTAGAAAAATAGAATATAGCCCCGCTGCAAACGTAGTGGAAGGGAGTTTTTTGAGACCATTATGCAAATTATTTTTGTCAGCAGGCGGCACAGCCGATCCAGAAGTATTCGTCTCCCCGTGCCCTTGTTGCTTGCTCTTGGGGCGCTGTTGATTGGAGGCATTGTTGCGGGAGGTATTGCGGTTGCACGCCTTTGGCAAACACCCACCCCGCAATCTCCACTGATTGCCGAGTGGCAGGGAATTCTCGCCGAGCAACGCGAGGAGCTGGTGGCCACCCGCCAGGCCAGTCAGGCCAAAATTGAGGCGCTGGCTGTGAAAACGGCCGAGCTGCAATCGCGTTTGTTACGCCTGGATGCTTTGGCCGAGCGCATGGCCACCATGGCCAAGCTTGACAAGTCCGAATTTGACTTTTCTGATCAGCCTGCGATGGGTGGTCCGGAAGAGTACGTGGATGAAGGCGCTGATCGCATGCCGGATTTCTATAAGTCGCTCGATATGCTGGCCGACCAGATTGATCGTCGCGAACAGCAATTGGAGTATATGGAGAGTTTGCTGAGCAATCGAGAGCTGCGAGATGCAGGCATGATTGCAGGCCGGCCGATTCGAAAGGGCTGGATGTCATCCGGCTTTGGCTACCGAACCGATCCGTTCAAAGGGCACCGAGCCTGGCACAAGGGCGTTGATTTTGCCGGTAAAATGGGCAGCGACATTGTGGCGGTGGCCGCTGGTGTGGTGACCTGGGCTGACAAGCGCTACGGCTATGGCAACCTGGTACAGATCAATCATGGGAATGGTTTCAGCACCCGTTACGGTCATAATTCAGAAATTACCGTCAGCCCTGGCGATGTCGTTAAGAAAGGTCAGGTGATTGCCAAAATGGGTAGCAGCGGCCGTTCAACCGGCGCGCATGTTCACTTTGAGGTATTGAAAGGCGGCAAGTCGGTTAATCCGATGACTTACATCAATCGCCAGTAAGCCGTTACAGCCCGCGAACAGCCGACACTGAGAACTTTCTACTTGCGTCACAGCGGCGCATCCGGTTTACTTTGCACCCTGCTAAATGTATCACCCCACTGCCCATTCTGTGGGCGTCTGAAGTGAGCCCATGATTGGAAAACTGTTCAAAGCCGTAGTTGGCACGAAAAACGATCGTGAACTGAAACGCTTGCGTAAAGTCGTTAAGCGTATCAATGCCCTTGAAGAAGAGTTTGAGGCTCTTGAAGACCCGGGCCTCAAAGAAAAGACCGCGGAGTTCCAGCAAAGAATCAGCGGCGGCGAAAGCCTTGATTCCATACTGCCTGAAGCCTTCGCGCTGGTCCGCGAAGCCAGCAAGCGAACTCTCGGCTTACGCCACTTCGATGTACAAATGATGGGAGGCTGTGCCTTACACGAAGGCAATATCGCTGAAATGCGAACGGGGGAGGGTAAAACCCTGGTCGCAACCCTGCCGGCCTATCTGAATTCGCTGGGCGGCAAAGGGGTGCACCTGGTGACGGTCAATGATTATCTGGCGCAACGCGATGCAAACTGGATGCGCCCAATCTATGAAATACTCGGTTTGACGGTTGGCGCTATTCTGTCGGGTCAAAGTGCTGAGGAAAAGCGAACGGCGTATGCGGCCGATATCACCTATGGCACCAACAATGAATTCGGCTTTGATTATCTGCGTGACAACATGGCCTTTGGGCCGGAAGACCGTTTGCAGAAAGGTCGGAATTTCGCAATCGTCGATGAGGTGGATTCGATCCTGATCGATGAAGCACGAACCCCGCTGATTATCTCTGGCCCCGCCGAAGACAGCTCTGCTTTATACAAGCGTATCGACAAGTTCATCAAAAAGCTGCAGCCCGACGTGGGGGAAGGCGGCCATTACACACTGGATGAAAAGCAGCGCCACATAGAGCTGACTGAAGATGGGCATCAGTTTGTTGAAGACTTGCTCATTGATGATGGGCTGCTGGAAGCCGACGATAACCTGTACTCGCCAGCCAACCTGAACTTATTGCACCATGTGCATTCAGCACTTCGGGCGCATGTGTTTTTTCAGCGTAACGTTGAGTACATTGTGCAGGATGGCCGAATTGTACTGATTGATGAGCACACCGGACGTACCATGCCGGGGCGACGTCTATCGGAAGGTTTGCACCAGGCCATTGAAGCCAAGGAAAAAGTGGAGATTCAGGCAGAAAGTCAAACGCTGGCATCGACTACTTTTCAGAACTACTTTCGCCTCTATGACAAGTTGAGCGGAATGACCGGTACGGCCGATACGGAGGCGTTTGAATTCCGTCAGATTTACGGCCTGGATGTGCTGGTTATTCCAACCAACTTACCCACCATTCGCAAGGATCTGAATGATGTGGTGTTCCTGACCAAGGAGGAAAAGTTTGAGGCGATCCTGGAAGACATTAAAGAATGCATCAATCAGGACAGCCCGGTTCTGGTCGGTACAGCATCCATTGAAAGCTCAGAAGAGCTGTCGGAGTATCTAAAAGAATCGAAAATCGATCACAAAGTTCTGAATGCCAAGTTTCATGCCCAGGAAGCTGAAATTATCGCCCAGGCCGGTCGACCAGGTGCGGTGACTATTGCGACCAATATGGCAGGGCGTGGCACAGATATCGTGTTAGGCGGAAACCTGGATGCCGAACTGGCCAGTCATGAAAACCTATCAGATGCCGATCGTCAGGCTCTGACCGGGGCCTGGCAGGAGCGGCATGACCGTGTTCTGGAGGCGGGTGGCCTGCACATACTGGCGACCGAGCGACACGAATCCCGCCGTATTGACAACCAGTTGCGCGGCCGTGCCGGACGACAAGGTGACCCCGGAGTAACACGTTTCTACCTGTCCCTGGAAGACAACCTGATGCGAATTTTCGCATCTGACCGGGTGAAAAACTTCATGCAGGCGTTAGGTATGGAGCGCGGTGAAGCGATCGAACACCGGATGGTGACGAATGCAATTGAAAAGGCGCAGCGCAAGGTTGAGGGACGAAACTTCGACATGCGTAAACAATTGCTGGAGTATGATGATGTTGCCAATGATCAGCGTCAGGTCGTGTATCAGCAACGCAATGAGATCATGGAATCGGATGATATATCAGACATGATCGAAGCAATTCGGGCCGATGTGGTTAACGATATCATCACCCAGTTTGTCCCTCCGCAAAGCCTGGAGGAACAATGGGATATTGCTGGGCTGGAGGAAACCCTCAAGAACGAACTGGGTTTGCAGCTGCCAGTGCAGCAGTGGCTGGATGCGGAAGATGACCTGCATGAGGAGCCGATGCGCGAGCGGATTCTGGCGAACTTTGTTTCCGTATACGACGAGAAAATGGACGGGCTGGGCGACGATGCGCGCAAACTCGAGAAACACGTCATGCTGCAGGTCCTGGATCAGCACTGGAAGGAACATCTGGCGACCATGGATCATTTGCGGCAGGGCATTCACTTGCGTGCCTACGCGCAGAAAAATCCCAAGCAGGAGTACAAGCGCGAATCGTTCGAGTTATTCCAATCCATGCTTGAAGAAATTAAGCACGAGGTGGTCAGGTTTCTGTGCCGTGTGGAAATTCGTCACGAAAGTGATGTTGAAGCGGCTGAACGACAGCGCCGCGAAGCGCAGGCGATGGAGGAAATGCAATTTCAGCACGCAGAGAGTTCAGCGTTGGCTGAGGCTGAGCCGACGCCTGAACCTGAAGCGGCGCCTGTTGAAACCTTCAAGCGCGAGCAGCCTAAAGTCGGGCGAAATGCACCGTGCCCCTGTGGTTCGGGCAAGAAATACAAACATTGTCATGGCAAGGTCTGATTCTGCCAGCCCGAGCTCGGTTAACGGTATCCGCTTGGCGGCCATGGCCGCCGGAATTCGTTATGAAGGACGGACTGACCTGGTGCTTATCGAAGCTTGCCCGGGGAGCGAGCTGGCGGCAACGTTCACCCGCAATCGCTTTGCTGCAGCGCCGGTAAAGCTCGCTCTGGACCATTTACCCCAGCGCGACCCCTCTCGTCCGACCTTCTTGCTGATTAATTCCGGTAATGCGAATGCAGGGACGGGACAGGCTGGTCTCGAAGCAGCGCAGCAGTGCTGTGAAGCGGTTGCCAACACAGCGGCTGTGCCGCAAGCCAATGTGCTGCCGTTTTCCACCGGCGTGATTGGCGAGGCCTTGAATGTGGACGCCATCAGGCAAGCTGTGCCGACCTTGCTGAAAAAACTGGATTCCGGGCACTGGCCAGCAGCAGCTCAGGGAATACTGACTACCGATACGGTGAGCAAACAGGTGGCCACGGAATTTCAACTGGCGGGTAAAACGCACCGCTTGTTGGGTATTGCCAAAGGCGCGGGCATGATCAAGCCCAATATGGCGACGATGCTTGCTTATCTGGCGACCGACGCGAACGTGGATGCCGGGCTGCTGCAGTCTATCCTTACTCGGGCAGTCGAGCAGTCATTCAACCGCATCACCGTGGATGGTGATACTTCTACAAACGACGCTTGCGTGCTGTTGGCTACCGGGCAAGCCGATGGCCTGCGAGTAAGCCCGGACAATGAATCGCTGACAGCAGAGCTGCAGGCGGTGGTTACCAATGCCTGCCAGGACCTGTCACGCCAGATTATTCGCGATGCCGAAGGCGCCAGCAAATGCGTGACCATTCAGGTTGAGCAGGGTCGCTGCGAAGCTGATTGCCTGGCCGTGGCGTATACAGTTGCCGAGTCACCGCTGGTAAAAACGGCTTTGTTTGCTGCTGACCCCAATTGGGGACGGATTCTGGCGGCGGTGGGTCGCGCCCCATTGGAGCAGCTAGCGATCGAGCGGGTGACTATTCGAGTCGGCGATGAGCTGGTGAGCGAGAATGGTGGTCTGGCGGTGGGTTACAGTGAAGCTAAGGCCGCCGCGACCATGCAGAAGGACGAATACATTATTACCATTGCACTCGGCCAGGGGCAGGCGCATGCCGCTGTATTGACCTCTGACCTGTCGCACGACTATGTCAGCATCAACGCCGACTACCGGAGCTAAGCCGCTGCTTAATGTAGCGGTCGGAGTGCTGCTGCGCGCGGGTTATTGCCTGATAGCAAAGCGTCCCGAGCATGTTCACCAGGGCGGCCTGTGGGAGTTTCCCGGAGGCAAAGTTGGCTCTGGTGAAAGTTTGCAAGAGGCGCTGGACCGCGAACTCAATGAGGAATTGGGGATTTCAGTATCCAGTACAGGTGAGCAATTTGATCTTGTTCATCACTACCCGGATCGTTCGGTTCGCCTTAGAGTGTGTTTTGTCACAGCCTTTTCCGGCGAGCCTCTCGGCCGCGAAGGTCAGGAAGTTCGCTGGGTTGAGTTGTCAGAGCTGGCAAACTATGAGTTTCCCGCGGCTAACCGGCCAGTCGTGCAGCGGCTGGTCAGTCAAGCAGGCTAAGGTAGAATGCATGCAGACGTTTGACCTCCTGGTCCAGCCAGCTTAAACCCCTGTCGTTCACGATAACATCGTCTGCCTTTGCCAGGCGTTCTTCGCGACTGGCCTGACTGTTGATGATAGCTCTTACCTGTTGTTCAGAGTTCTGATCACGCGCGACCGTTCGCTGAATTTGCAACTCCACCGGAACGTCCACCACCAAAATCCGGTCGACCAGTTGATGCTGCATGGTCTCGATCAGTAAAGGGCTTGCCAGAATGGTGTAGGAAGAACTGGCCGCAGCGATTTGCGCCTGTATTTCTTCATTGATTAACGGGTGGGTAAGTGCTTCCAGCCAGTGGCGTTCCTCCGGGTCAGCGAAAATGATGGTCCGCAAGGCAGCACGATCAAGTTCCCCATTGTCCAGAATTAAACCCTCGCCATAGTGTTCGGCTATGCTCTGTAGGGCAGGTTTCCCTGGCTGCACAATAACTCTTGCCGCCAGATCTGCATCCACAACAGTAACGCCATGCTCGGCAAAGCGGTCTGTGACAGCGCTTTTGCCACTGCCAATACCTCCGGTGACACCGATGACCAGCAAGTATCAGACCCCGCTGTATTGCAGGTAAGCAGCTACCAGCTGATCACCCCAGAACAGGGCAATTATTCCGGCAACCGCCAGAAAAGGCCCAAAAGGAATTGGTGTACTTTGGGATTTTTTCTGACGCATCAGCAGGATGCTGCCAAGGACAGCGCCCACCAGTGAGGAGAGCACGACAATCAGTGGAAGAACCTGCCAGCCCAGCCAGGCTCCAAGGGCTGCCAGCAATTTGAAATCTCCGTAGCCCATCCCTTCCTTACCGGTTAACAATTTGAACAACCAGTACACTGACCACAGGCTGAGATAACCCGCTACCGCACCCCATACGGCGCTCTCAAGGCTGACAAATACCTCACCCGTATTGGCAAGCAGCCCCAGCCATAATAGCGGTAGAGTGATGTTGTCGGGTAGCAGCTGATGGTCGAGGTCGATAAAGGTAAGCGCAATCAGCATCCAGCAGAACAGCATGGCCAGCCCACCGGCCGCACCGCCGCCAAACTGCCACAGCGCAAACACGGTAACCGCTGCCGTTAGGGCTTCAATGATTGGGTAACGTAAAGAAATTCTGGTTTTGCAGTGGGCGCATTTGCCGCCTTGCGCCAGGTAACTGATAAGCGGGATGTTCTGCCAGGGCTTGATTGCGGTTCCGCATTGCGGGCAATGCGATCCGGGCGTTAGCAGATTGAAGCGTGTCGACTTTTCCTCCGCCTGAACAAGCTTCTGATCCTCGAGCAATAGGGCGCATTCGTAGCGCCAGCTCCGCTCCAACATGCGTGGCACACGGTGGATGACCACATTAAGAAAACTGCCCACCAAGAGACCAAGCAGACCGCCCAGAGTGAGTAGCCACACTGGCTCTTCCAATAGCTGCCACATAGACAAGAGTCTGGCTTAGACAACCGAACCGAGCATAAAGATAGGCAGATACATAGCAATCATCAATCCGCCCACCAGAATGCCGAGCACTGACATGATCAAGGGTTCCAGCAAAGAAGTGAGACCATCTACGCTGTTGTCCACTTCATCTTCATAGTGCGTGGCAACCTTGTCAAGCATCTCGTCCAGCGCGCCGGATTCTTCACCAATGGCAACCATCTGCATCAGCATGCTTGGAAACATTCCGGTACTGCGAATGGCAACGTTCAATTGAGTACCTGAAGTGACGTCTTCCTTCACTTCACGAATCGTATTGGCGTACACGGAGTTGCCAGCAGCGCCTGCGACTGAATCCAGCGCGTCCACCAAAGGTACGCCGGCAGCAAAGGTGGTGGCCAGGGTGCGACTGAAGCGAGCATAAACGGATTGCTCTACGATATCACCGACTATAGGTGCCTTCAGCATAAAGCGGTCAACCCCTGCCGAGAACGCCGCAGAGCGTCGCTTCGCCTGACCGAACATCCAGACCGTGGCTGCGATGCCCAACAGAATGACCCACCACCATTCCTGAGTGAACTCAGAAATTTTCAGCACAAACAGGGTAAAGGCGGGCAGCTCTGAGCCAAAACCGCTGAAGGTTTCAGCGAACTGCGGTACCACCTTAACCAGCAGAATGCCGGTTACAACCAGGGCAACGGCAACCACAGCGATGGGGTAGTTCAGTGCTTTCTTGATTTTTGATTTCAGCGCCTCGGTTTTTTCTTTGTAAGTGGCAACCCTGTCCAGCATGGTCTCCAAGGCACCGGACTGCTCGCCGGATTCAACAAGATTGCAGAATAGCTCGTCAAAATACTGGGGGTGCTTGTTGAGGCTGCCGGCAAGGCTGGAACCGCCGGCCACATCGGCTTTCACCTCGTTGATCAGGTTACGCATGCTGGGGTTATCAACACCTTCAGCAACAATATCAAACGACTGGATTAGTGGAACACCAGCCTTGACCATGGTGGCAAGTTGACGGGTGAATACGGCCACATCGGCCGGCTTTATTTTTTTGCCGCGCTTGGCAAACAGCGGCTCAGATTTTTTCTTGACGCTGTTGGCGACAATACCTTGCTTGCGCAATAAGGCTTTGGCGTTCGCCTGGGTAGTACCGGTGATCTCGCCCTTGGTCTTATTGCCGCGTCGGTCTACGCCTTGCCAGACATAGGTATGGCTGGCTGCTGCTTGTGTTGCCATGCTTAATCCTTCGTTACTCGGTTCACTTCTTCAAGGCTGGTCAGACCCTGCGCTGCTTTCTTCAGTGCGCTGCGGCGCAGGTCGTCGAAGCCTTCTTTGCGAGCCTGCTGGTCGATCATGATGGAATTGCCTTCTTCCATAATAATACGTGATAGCTCCGGCGTTAAGCGAACTACTTCATAGATTCCGACACGCCCCTTATAACCATTGTTACATTTGTCACAACCCACCGGTTTCATGATGTTCAGTTCACCGAGTTGGTCCTCACGAAAACCTTCTTTGAGCAGAACTTCCGGGGGCAGATCAGCCGGCTCGGCACAGGTGGCACACAGGCGGCGAGCCAATCGCTGGGCGATGATCAGGCTGACGGACGTAGCCAGGTTGAATGGGGGAACACCCATATTCAATAATCGGGTGACCGTTTCAGCAGCGCTATTAGTGTGCAGCGTGGACATCACCATATGACCGGTTTGCGCCGCCTTAATAGCGATTTCTGCGGTTTCAAGATCGCGAATCTCACCGACCATGATCACATCGGGGTCCTGACGCAGAAAGGAGCGCAAGGCTTCGGCGAAATTCAAGCCAACCTTGGCGTTCACATTGACCTGATTAATGCCCTCAAGGTTGATCTCCACCGGGTCTTCCGCCGTGGATATATTGCGTTCTGCTGTGTTCAGAATATTCAGCCCGGTATAAAGTGACACGGTTTTACCGCTACCAGTAGGGCCAGTTACCAGCACCATGCCTTGGGGTTGGTGCAGAGCGTCCATGTACATTTGCTTCTGCTCTGGCTCATAACCCAGAGCGTCGATGCCCATTTGTGCCGATGTGGGGTCCAGAATACGCAGCACAATCTTTTCGCCAAACAGAGTCGGCAAAGTATTCACACGAAAATCGATCGCGCGCTTTTTGGACAGCTTCATTTTAATGCGACCATCCTGTGGCACGCGTCTTTCAGAAATGTCCATCTGTGACATCACCTTCAGGCGCGCCGCAAGCCGCCCGCCCAAGTTTTGAGGTGGCGAGGTAACCGTATGCAGAATACCGTCGGTGCGAAAACGTACCCTGTAGGTTTTTTCATAGGGTTCGAAATGGATGTCCGATGCACCGGTTTTTATCGCGTCTACCAGAACTTTGTTGACGAAGCGCACAATTGGGGTTTCGTCCTCATCGGAAGTACCGCCACCATCTTTGTCATCAGTGTCAACCGCCTCGACATCCAGGTCTTCAAGCCCCGCATCATCAAGGTCGCCCAAAGAAGATCCAAAGTTTGAATCCTCCTGTTCAAGAAAACGGGTAATGGCTTGCGACAACAGCTGGTCTTCGACCAGAACGGCCTCAACGGACAGGCCGGTGTGAAACTTGATTTCGTCAATGGCTTTGAGGTTGGTGGGATCAGAGACCGCAATAAACAGGCGGTTTCCGCGCTTGTAGAGCGGCAGCGTATGATGCTTCTGTACCAATTTGCTGTCGACCAGGCTTGCCGGCATGAATTCACGGTTCATAGCCTCGAGGTCAAACAGCGGGGAGCCAAATTCTTCGCTGGCGGCTTTTGCAATTACCCGGCTGTCAGCCAGACCTTGTTCGACAACACAGCTGACGAACGGTCGGTTGCTTTGCTGCGCTTCCAACGTTGCCTGCTTGGCCGGTTCTTCATCCAGTATGCCATCATCCACCAGGCGTAAAGCCAAACCGCTTAAGCGAACTGTATTGGGAGCATTCATTATTGCTTGAACTCTGCTTTTACTTAACCACTTAGTTGGGCTTGCCAGTCAGACCACGCCGTTAAACCGGTATGATTCCATGAGCCGCCCCACGCAACGTTTGCGATGCGTTTCAACCCACCTTTCAGTATAGCAAGCAAACTCAGGGTTTCTCTTCTTTATAGTGTTCTATTTGTAAACTTCCCTGGCGTACTGTTATGGTCTTGTTAGATCGCCAGCGGTCACAAAGTGACAAAATTTGTCAGCTTCTGACACACAAAGCAATCGGCATCCGGCCGGTTGAAAATTCATCGATTTGTTTGCAAATTGTACAAAAGCCGTGCTAATCAGTAACTTAGTAACATTGTTTGTGGGTTTCGCATTGTTGGCACAGCAATTGCTATTTTTAATGCGCACAAATTTGCAAGCTGTCTCACAAGGTCTAAGCTTGTAAGACAGAGGCATTTTAAACATTCTTAACCGAAGGAGACTTCTGAAATGAAGAAAGCACAACAGGGTTTTACCCTTATCGAACTGATGATCGTGGTTGCCATTATCGGCATTCTGGCGGCAGTCGCGCTGCCGGCTTATCAGGACTACACCATTCGCGCCAAAATGAGTGAAGTGGTTGGCTTTGCCGCCGCTGCTAAAGGTGCGGTCAGTGAGTGTATTCTGGCCGAAGGCGGTACAGCCAACTGCGGCAGCAACGGAGACGTTGGTTTGGGTGCCGCCGCTGACATCACCAGCGATTACGTAGAAAGTGTGACCGTTGGTGCAAATGGCCTGATCACTATCGCTATCCAGGGTACAGCCCAAGCTGACCTGGACGCCGGTAGCATCACTATGACCCCAACGTACGACCAGTCCGCTGGTGTCGATTGGGCTTGTGCCGTAAGTGCAGCTGCACTGAACAAGTACATGCCGCGTGAGTGTCGAGCATAATAGGCTCGCCATGACCTGAGCCAGCCCTGCGGGGCTGGCATAAGGGGAAAAAGGGAGCTCAGGCTCCCTTTTTTTTAGCCAACTTCTCAGAACGAGGGTTTACGGATGAATAGCAAGCAAACTGGCTTCACCCTGATCGAATTGATGATTGTGATTGCGATAATCGGGATACTGGCATCCACGGCCGTGCCTTACTACCAGAGCTATACGGCCCGCTCTAAAATGGCTGAAGTGATTGGCTTTGCCGGAGCCGCTAAAACCGCTGTCAGTGAATGCATACTGGCCGAGGGTGGGACCGCCAACTGCGGCAGCAATTCCGATGTCGGTTTAGGAGCGGCGGCCGATATTAACAGCGATTTTGTTGAAAGTGTCACTGTCGGCGCCAATGGCGTTATTACGCTTGCGGTGCAAGGCACTGGTGATACCGGGCTGGACGCAGCATCCCTGGGTATGACACCAGCTTATGATGTTAATCAAGGCGTTGCCTGGACCTGTGCTATCAGTGATGCGGCGTTGAACAAATTTTTGCCCCGCGAGTGTCGAATCTAAGCGACTTGGCTATAATACGATCTGCGCCGGAATAGCTCAGTCGGTAGAGCAGCTCATTCGTAATGAGAAGGTCGTAGGTTCGATTCCTATTTCCGGCACCATGCAAAAAAACTCCGCTGCCGGACTTCATGCAACAACACCCAAATACGGCGTTGATCGACATCGGCGCCAATCTTACCCACCAGTCTTTTAGCGATGATCTCGATGATGTTCTTGAGCGTGCTTTGCAGCATGGGGTGGGTGAAATACTGGTGACTGGCACATCGGTGGCGGCCAGTCGCGAGGCATTGTTGCTTGCTGAGCAATACCCAGGGCGACTGTATTCCACAGCCGGTGTTCACCCGCATGAGGCCAGTGAGTTTTCGCTTGCTGATATTGACTTGCTGCGTCAGTACGCTGGGCACAGTGCGTGCGTTGCCTTAGGTGAGGCCGGCCTGGATTATCACCGCAATTATTCCCCGCGTGATGCTCAGCTGGGCGCGTTCGAAGCGCAGCTGGAGCTGGCCACTGAATTGGCTATGCCGGTGTTCATTCATGAGCGTGACGCCGCTGATGACATGTTGCGCCTTCTAACTCACTTTCGACCGCGCCTGGAGCATTTGGTTGTGCATTGTTTTACCGGCTCGGAACGCACACTGGACGCTTATCTCGACCTGGATCTGTTCATTGGTATCACCGGATGGATTTGTGACGAGCGTCGCGGTACTGACTTGCGTACGCTGGTCAGGAAAATTCCGGCTGATCGTCTGATGCTGGAAACTGATGCGCCTTACCTAATGCCTCGGGATTACCCGCTGAAATCTAAGATGCAGTCGCAACGCCGCAACGAGCCCTGTACTCTGGCCCATATTGCCAAAACCGTCGCGCACTGTCGTGGTGAGTCGGAGGATGTGTTGCGCGAACAATGTCGCCTTAACAGCCTGGCTTTTTTTGGGCTCTCGTCCTAAATGCTCATCGGCTGCCAGCGGAAGACGCTGCTCAGTCGAGCATCAGACCCTTCTCGATGTATTCCTCAAGATGAATACCGTGGGAGCCATTGGGTAGAACACGCGCAATCAACAGGTCGCTGTCTCGATCGTCGCCGAGGCTGCCTAGATTGATGATACGCTCTTTGTCTTTCTGCTTGCTTTCGTTAGTCAAGATCAGCACTTTAGGTAAATGACGGTGCCGGTAGTTGGTGCCAACCACCAGTCCTACACAACCGTTTTTCAGCTCGACAACGCTACCGGCCGGGTATAAACCAATACACTCAATAAAGTGGTGTACCAGGCGCTCGTCATACTGCTTGCCGCGGCGGTCATAGAGGTAGCGCAATGCGGCGCGTGACGACTTGCCAGCGCTGGCCGGTCGGTCTGAAGTTAATGCGTCGTACTGGTCACAGATGGCTACAATCCGGGTGAAGTCGCCGATGCCAGCGGCTTTGATACCGCGTGGATAGCCGCTGCCGTCCAACAGCTCGTGATGCGCATAGGCAACGTCCACCGCACCGTGATACAAACCATCTTGTTGCAAAAGTATATCGCGGCCGTAGATCGGGTGCTTTTCAAATGTTGCCTGTTCTTCGGCCGTCAATGGGCCAGCCTTATGCAGAATCTCTGCAGGAATACGCATTTTGCCTACATCGTGCATGAGTGCTGATATTCCAAGTTTGCCCAGTTCGTCCTCAGGTGCACCTAAGTGGCGGCCGAAGTTGATGGCCAGGATGCAAACATTTAGGCTGTGCTGCGAGGTATAGCTGTCTTTGTCCTTGATTTTGCTCAGCCACATCATGGCGTCCGGGTTGCGCAATATGCTCTGCACGCATTCCGAAACAGTCTGCTTGATTTCACGAACATTAATGGCCTTGCCCAGCCGCACATCATCCATAAAGGAGCTGGTCAGCTGGCGCGCCGAGGAAATGGCTGCGGTGGCGCGCGACCTTTCCTGGCGGTTGGAAGTCTTGTTCACAAACGTTTTACGAGCTTTGGTCTTGCCAGCACCGACACTTCGTTCAACCGGCCCGAGCTTGACATGCTCAGCATTATCAACGAACACGTATTCGCAATGTTTAGCGATTTCCTCAATGTCATCCACGCTGCGAATTTCAAATCCTTGCAGAATGAAAGGCGTGTCGGTCCATGGTCGGTCGAGCTCCGACACAAACATACCCACTTTCAAGCCCTCGACTGGAATCGGGGTTTTCTGGGTTTGCTCGACAAATCTGGCCGGACGTACGACAGTTTTTTTCATTTTCGGCAACAGTTAAGGGCTTAAAATGGTGCACTACTGCTTTAAGTCTAGATCAGAGTTTTACAATCTCCACTTTTGCGCACCGGCTCAGCAAAAAAATCGCCACAACAGCGTGTCTGCCCGGCAATAGCGGGCATACGGGGCGGCTGAAATATAGTCAAGCCCGGCTTCTGTCATTGTCGCCAAAGGGCTTGGTTTCGTAGTGTAGGCTAACGCCATTTGAACACTGACGCTCTGAACAACCCGATATTTAACCCCCTGAATTGAGAACCAGTTCCGTTCCTGACTTTCCGAACGAAGGAAGCTGTATATACTTTAATCGATAGCCAAATTTGTTCAGGGCAGCCATGACTTGCCTGCTGGCGAATTTTGACTCAATTGATCATTTCAGAGACGCGATAATTCGATGCCAAAACCCGCAAATAAAGTCGTTTCGATCAAAGCCGGCAATCCCGACAGCGGCAACAGCCAGGCTGGTACACACAGTGCATTGAGCGCGCCGCTTCAAAAGCTGCGAGATCGGGGCCGTCAAATGCTGCTGCAATTGCTGCAGGGAATGTTCGACAATGCTGATGACGCCTTGTTTGAATTGGCCGACAAGGCGCAGACCAATGCCGAGCAGAACGTCTATTTTGAGTCCATGCGTGACATCCGTCTTAAGCGCCGCATGATAGAAGCAGCATTTGCGCAACTCATTCCGCAGGCCTTCACCGTCGTCACCGTGGCCGCCAATGATGCTGATGATGAGGATAATGCGCTGGAAGCCGGTTCGCTCAGTCTTGTACAAAAAGACGAGCTTGAGGAGCAGGTTGCCATCGACTCGATTGTAGCTCGTCTCCTTAACAGCGAATCAGATGCTTTACGTGAACTGACCCAGCGCGTAGATTCTTTGGTGGCGCACACCCAAATCGATGAGAACAATAATCCGGTGGGTCCAAGGGTTGTCTGCGACAGCTTCATGAAAGCTTGCGAGTGTCTGGAAGTTGATCTGAAATCAAAACTGGTTGTTTACAAGCTTTTTGAAAAGCAATTGCTGACCGACTTTACTACTATTCATGACGACTGCAACCAGCTCCTTCGTGACGAAGGCATACTGCCAGGATTGTCTTCAAGTAGTAAGAGCAGTGGCAAAAGCGGACGTGCCAGAGCGGCGGCGCAAGGCCAGGGAGAGCAAGCGCATTCTGGCGTGGCAGCTAACGAAGAGCAGGTGGCGTCTGACCAAGTATTCTCCAACGTACAAAACTTGCTCGCGCAGCAGCAAGGGTATTTATTGGGTCAGGAGCTTTTACGCAATGCCAACTGGTTTCTACCAGGTGCGGCACCAGAGCTTCCACGCACCCAGATTTTTGACTTACTGGGACGAGCACAGAACCAGATGCTCAGCGGCACACGGTCCAGTCAGTCTGCACTGACGGGGGCTGCCGACAAGCCAGGCATTCTGGACGTGCATGGCTTACTGAAATCTATGCTGGCCGAACAGGATGTGCAGGAGCAACGCAGTCTGGGACAGGTTGACTTTGATGCGATAAACCTGGTTTCAATGTTGTTCCAGTTCATTCTGGATGACGGCAATCTTGCCGACCCAATGAAGGCACTGATTGCCAGGTTACAGATTCCGTTGCTGAAAGCCGCAATGCTCGACAAATCCTTCTTTGGCACGGAAGGGCATCCGGCGCGCAAACTGTTAAACCAGATTGCAACCGCGGCGCTGGGATGGGTGCCTGCAGAAGGCAAAGATAAAGGCAAAGACCCATTGTTGTCCAAGGTTCAGCACGTGGTTGATACAGTGCTGGGCGAATACGATCAGGACCAGGATGTATTTGCCCGCTTGCTGCAGGACTTTGAACTGTTCCTGCAGCAGGAAAACAAACGTGCCAGCCTGCTTGAAAAACGCGCCATTGACGCTGCAGACGGCAAAGCCAAATCAGCTCAGGCGCGCCAACTGGTGCAGGATACTCTGGATGAGAAGCTTGCTAACACACGGGTGCCTGAGGTGGTGGAACAGTTGCTCAGAGAAGCCTGGTCCAATGTAATGTTCCTGGCCTATGTGCGTGCAGGCACGGACAGTGACGCGTGGCAAGACGCTTTGGGCACGGCTGAGCAGCTCTTGTGGAGCGTAGCCGACGGCGTTGAAGATCGCAGTCGTGAGCAATTATTAACCGTACTGCCGGATCTGTTGCGAAAGTTGCGCGAGGGCCTCACGCAAATCAGCTACGATCCGTTTAAGATGAATGCCCTGTTCACGGATCTTGAGCAGGTTCACCTTCGCATCCTGGGGCGCCAATTAAACCCGGACCCCGAGCCAAATCCAGAGCCGGATTCAAGCGAGTCGACGGCAGAGCTCGCAGATACACTGGACAATGAACGTTCGCCCGGGTCGCGCGCTGACGACCCGGATCTTAGCCTTGACGATATTGATGCAGCTCTATTGCAAGCCGACGATTTACCGGACTCTGTGGAGCTGGATGCAGACATGGACGAGTTGCTCAGCGATGTTGATGGCTTGCTCGGAACTGAAGGCCTGTCCCCGGCCATGGAGGATGAGACGTCCGATGTGTTTGAGTCTAGCGGCGAGGGAAGCCCTGACGATGCCCAAGAGCACTCTGTGGCCGTCGACGTTGAAGCGACGTATATTGAAATGGCCAATCGGCTGCGAGTAGGCAGCTGGGTGGAAGTTCGTACGGAAGACCAACCCAGGTTTCGCGCCAAACTGGCCGCCAAGGTACCGCCTGAGGATACCCATATTTTTGTGAATCGCTCAGGGATCAAGGTGCTGGAGCTGCCTTTGCGGGATCTGGCTGGCAAGTTGCAACTTGACGCAATTCGCATGCTCGACGATGGTGCTCTGTTTGATCGTGCCCTGCAATCGGTCATCACCAATCTGCGCTCGGTCAAAAAACCGGTAGCCTGATACGCAGTTTCTTCACCTCTGACAGTTTCTTTGCTCAGTCGCTGGGTGTATCCTTGCGGCAAATCCTGTGTTTGCAGCTGACTGTGGTGTTTTCTGATTCCGGGTGGCTACAGGGTGTGCGCCACTGCTATTCGCCAAATTACGATGCGCGACCTGCGGACACAAAGGTTGATCTGCTGGTCGTTCACAGCATCAGCCTGCCGCCAGGAAAGTTCGGCACGGGTGCGGTGGACGCTTTTTTTTGTAACGCTCTGGATTGTTCGCGCCACCCCTACTTTGAGCAACTGCTTGGTCTCAGGGTGTCCGCGCATTTTTTTATCGATCGGTGTGGTGAGCTCACCCAGTTTGTATCCACTCAGCAGCGCGCCTGGCATGCGGGGGTCTCAAAGTACTGCGGTCGTGAACGCTGCAATGATTTCAGCATTGGCGTTGAGTTGGAAGGCGAGGATGACCGGCCTTACACGCAAAGCCAGTACAAACGACTGGCTGAGCTCAGTTTGGATATAATGAACAATCATCCGGCTGTTCGACCGGACCGTATTGTAGGCCACAGTGATATTGCTCCCGGGCGGAAGACCGATCCGGGAGAGGCGTTTGAGTGGGCCTACTTCAATAGCCTGCTGAGTAAGCGTCTGCAAGGGAGAACATCGTGGAATTCATAGTCAGTCTAATTTCCGCGCTTTGCGTGCGAAATAAAAAACTGTTGAGTCGTGTACAGAACGATGACTGGCTGCAAGGCTGGTACAGCTTCATTAATGAGCTGTCGCTGCCAGACCTGCTGTTGCGGCTGTTACTTATACTGGTGCCCGTGTTGTTGATGGGCTGGTTGTTCGAATGGATTCAGCATGATTGGCTGGGTTTGTTTGAGTTGTTGTTTGCCCTGTTTGCAGTGGCTTATTCTTTGGGGCGCTTTGAGTTTGATGCCGTGCTGGCAAATTATCTGAACAGCTTGCGTAATAATGATGTACAGGCTGCGCGGCTTGGTCTTGGTGCAATCGGTGATGATGCCGACGACCTGGTCAGTATGCAATACGAGGTGGAATACGAGCTTGCATACAATGAATTTCAGCGCTGGTTCCCAATTGTGTTCTGGTTTTTTGTTGCAGGACCGGTGGCCGCTGTTGCCTATCGTATCATTTCCTGGCTGGAAGCACGTGATGATGCCTGGGAGCCCGTGTTGGGGCTGGTTGAATGGGTGCCGGCCCGGCTGACCGGTTTGAGTCTGGCATTGGTCGGTAATTTCGACGACTTTGTCTCAAGCTGGGATGAGGTGTTAGAACACGGTTTGGATACCCGCGCGAGCTTGCATGCGTTTGTGGGGAGTTCGCTCGACAGTGAACTGCAGCCGGCAGAGGCCGTGGAGCGTGCAGAAGAGCAGTTGGCTCTGTTCAAGCGTGCCCTGGTTTTGTGGATTGTTGTCGCCGCCGTGTTGGTGCTGTTTACCTGAAGGATCACGTCTGATGCGGTGTGGTATCGATCTGGGAGGAACCAAAATAGCCGCCCTGTTATTGGCGGCAAACGGTGAACAGCTTTATACCGAGCAGCTGCCCACCCCAAAAGGCGATTACGAAGCTACGCTTTCGGCAATAGTGGCGCTGGCCCGGCAGGCGGACAGAATTGCCGGCACAACTTGCCCGGTTGGCCTGGCGGCTCCAGGCAGTGAATCACCGCTCGGCGATTATCTGCGTAACAGTAATTCCACCTGCCTCAATGGACAGCGCTTACGCGCCGACCTGGCGGAGCGGTTGGCTCGTGAGGTGCGTATCGAGAATGACGCAAACTGCTTTGTGTTGTCTGAGGCCACGGATGGAGCAGCGGCCGATTTTGCTTGCGTGTTTGGCGTTATTTTAGGAACCGGCATGGGTGCCGGTATCGTTGTGGATCGGCGCCTTATACGCGGTGCTAATCGCATTGCTGGTGAGTGGGGGCATAACCGTTTCCCCAACGCGCACGTGAAAGCATCCACCCGGCAATGTTACTGTGGCCGTGACGACTGCAATGAAACCTGGCTGTCCGGGCCGGGCCTGGAACGCAGCTATCTGGAGGCCTGTGGCGGAAGCGGCAGCGTGCCGGTACAAACCATAGTCGCCCGAGCTCAGGCCGGGGAGCAGTTGGCCCTCGACGTGTTGCAGCAGTACTATCAGGACCTGGCGGCTGCGCTCGCTGTCGTTGTGAACATTCTTGACCCGGATGCCATCGTATTGGGAGGTGGTGTTGGTCAGATTCCGCAGTTGGCAGAGGAACTGCAGCGCTGTCTACCGGCGGAAGTATTCAGTGATACGGTCACGACGGCCATCGTCCAACCACGTTACGGTGCCGCTAGCGGAGTCAGGGGTGCCGCGCGCCTTTTTCCAGTGCCTTGATATCCTTCACAATGGCAGCATTCTCTGCGGTTGAAACGCCCAACTCCTGGCCCAGACGCAGTAGAAAGCCATTGATGTGCTTAATTTCCGTGGCCCGGCCTGCGCGAATATCGCTGCAGCTTGAAGAAATATTATCGGCTGTTGCATGAATGACGGAGAGTACTTTGGGTCGCAGTGAGCTGGCCAGGGTGCGTTGCCCAGCCGCTTCTAGCAGCTCTTGGCATTCCGTAATAAGGCGATACAAACGGGGCGTTGCCGGCCCGTTTGCCAGGGCGCCATTGCGGCAGTTGTGAATAGCGGTCAGGCCATTGATGCAGGCGTTAATAGACAGCTTGTCGAGCAGCAGTCGCCTTGCATCGATTCTCGGTGCAAGGCGGTGTCCGGGCACGCTTAGCTCGCGCACCACCTGCCGAAGTTGATACCGTTCTTTCCCGCTGAGTAGTGCCTGCTCTGTGGTGTTCTTTGAGCCGATATAGCGGGCAATTTTGCTGTGGCCTCGCCCGGCCAGGATCAGCTGGCCCGGCGCCGCGAAGTAGGCGCCATCGGTGGTTGTCACCATGTACAGAGGACGCCTGCCGAGCTGCTGTTGAATGGCGTCGTGGTAGCCCATGCCATTGCTGAGGCTGACCAGCTGTGCATCTGCCCGCATCCGGTTGACATGCGGCTCGAGAGCGCTCAATGCAGCGTTGGCCTTGGTTGCGAGCAGCAAGTTGTGAATACTCTCATCGGGTGATGCCACTGCCAGCCTATGTTGAGTTGCAGGTTTTTGACGGCCGCTGTGATCCGAGAAATGCACAATCACGGGTTCATCCGCTGGGTGCTTGTTGTGTCGCCTTGGCGACAATATGAGACGAACCGCAACGCCGGCTTGTTGCAATCGAATTGCCCATAGTGAGCCAATGGCTCCGGCACCTAAAATATGCCACGTTTTTTGTGGGCTGTGCATGATGCTATTATGCGGTTTTGAACCGATTGCAAAGCGCTAAGCCTAGCATGATCAGTGCGCCTCGAAACGAGACTGGTCCCTTTTGCATTCAACTTTTTTGTAAAGCCCTGCTCACAATGGAGGCCAGCGTATGCCATCATTTGATATTGTCTCGGAAGTGGATATGCATCAATTGACCAATGCGGTAGATCAATCCAATAGAGTCGTTGATACACGCTTCGATTTTAAAGGAGTGGAGGCATCATTTGAGCGCGATGACTATGCGGTGCACCTTACTGCAGAAGCGGAATTCCAGTTGGACCAGATGGTGGATATGCTGCGTGCGAGTCTTATCAAGTGTTCGATTGATCCGGAGTGCATGGAGCCAGGAGATTCGGCGCTGTCCGGCAAGCTGTACAAACAGACGGTGGTGATCAAGCATGGCCTTGAGCAGCCGTTGTGCAAAAAAATTGTCAAGATGATCAAGGACAGCAAGCTGAAGGTACAGGCCCAGGTTCAAGGGGACCAGGTGCGGGTTAATGGCAAAAAGCGGGACGATCTGCAGCAGGTAATTGCGCTGCTCCGGGAAGCCCAGCTGGGCATGCCACTGCAGTTTGAAAATTTTCGCGACTGATAATGTGCGCTGATTGAATACCGAAGCCAACAAGTCGCTCAGCTGGCGAGAGGCACTGCAGGTCTACACGCACCCCAGGGTGGTTGCCATGCTGTTTCTCGGGTTCAGTGCGGGCCTGCCTTTTCTGCTGGTATTTTCTACACTGACCGCCTGGCTGACTGAAGAAGGGTTAACCCGAACGGCGATTGGTTTTTTCAGCTGGGTCGGAATTACCTATTCGATTAAGGTGCTGTGGGCACCGGTTGTTGACCACGTCAGCCTGCCTTTGCTGTCCGTGTTGGGGCAGCGTCGCTCCTGGATACTGGCCGCGCAACTGGGCATTGCCGGCGGCTTGATTTTTATGAGTTCGCTGTCTCCGGGCGATGAGCTCCAGATGGTTGCCCTGGCAGCGCTGTTTGTTGCCTTCTGCTCGGCAACGCAGGATGTTGCAATCGATGCCTATCGAATCGAGGCGGTCGATACCGAGCGCCAGGGCGCCATGTCCGCAACCTATATACTGGGTTATCGCCTGGCGTTGCTGGCATCCGGTGCTGGAGCGTTTTATGTGGCTGAATTTCAATCCTGGAACGTTAGCTACCTGACCATGGGTTGTCTGCTGGGCGTGGGCATGCTGACCACTGTATTGATTGCTGAACCTTTGCATCGCCAAACCGCCGATTTCGATACAATTGGTGCCTGGTTACGCCACGCGGTGGTCGACCCATTTCAGGATTTTTTCCGCCGTTACGCGCGCTGGTCACTGCCCATTCTCTGCCTGGTCGGCTTCTACCGGCTAAGTGATATTACGATGGGGGTTATGGCCAACCCGTTCTATCTGGACCTCGGCTACAGCAAGTTGCAAATTGCCAATGTCGGTAAGTTCTTTGGTTTCTTTATGACCATATTTGGTGCGGGCCTGGGCGGTGTGCTGGTGATGAAGTACGGCGTCTACCGGCCGCTGCTGCTCGGCGCCGTGTTGGTGGCGGTGACCAATCTGCTGTTTGTGTTGCTTAACTCAATTGGTCCCAGTGTGCCTTGGCTGGCCGTCGTAATCAGTGCTGATAACCTCAGTGGCGGGCTGGCCGGCGCGGCGTTTATCGCCTATTTGTCGGGCATGGTGAATGCACAGTACACGGCAACTCAATACGCCTTGTTCAGCTCGTTGATGACTCTGCCGGCCAAATTTCTGGCCGGATTTGCCGGCGTGATCGTTGACGCTCAAGGCTATGCCATGTTTTTCTCATACGCAGCTGCTCTGGGTACGCCTGCAATTTTGTTGATTGTGGCTTTGCGGAAGCGCATTTCCTTATGAAAATTTTGTTCGCCGCTTTTTTAGTCGTTCCGGTCCTTGAGATGTGGCTGCTGATTACAATCGGCCAGATGATCGGCGCCTTACCCACCATCGGCCTGGTGTTGCTGACAGCTGTGATCGGTGTGCAATTACTGCGCTTTCAGGGGATTTCCACGCTGTTGCGGGCTCAGGAACGGCTGTCCACTGGCAATGTCCCGGCCTTGGAAATGGTGGAAGGGCTCGCCTTGGCGGTGGGTGGGGCGCTGTTGCTGACGCCGGGGTTTGCGACCGATGCATTCGGCTTCGCTTGCCTGATTCCGGCCAGCCGCCGCTGGATGGCGAAAAAACTGTTCAATCACTGGCTGGAACAGGGCCGGATCAAGACGGCGATGCACGGCGAATTCAACCGCTACAGTGAAGATGAGAGCGGTCATATCATCATTGAAGGTGAGTATCAGAGCGGCAAATCGGAGTCGCCGGAGCTGGAAAAGGAAAAAAATTCCGAATTCTGACTTGAAATCCCCGCGCTACACCCCATAAACCTGCGCAAGCCGCGGATTTTGGCGGCTAAAGGCTTGACGAGAACAATTCCGTCACTATTATTAGCACTCCTCGAATGAGAGTGCTAATTTCGTTAACCCAAACTCACGGAGAAACACTGCAATGAAAATTCGTCCGCTATACGATCGAGTCCTCGTTCGTCGCCAGGAAGAAGAAGAAACCAGTGCAGGCGGTATCGTTCTGCCTGGCACTGCCAAAGAAAAGCCCAACCAGGGTGAAGTAGTCGCTGTTGGCGACGGCGCACTGCTGGACAATGGCGATACGCGTTCATTGGCTGTAAAAGTTGGCGATAAGGTGGTTTTTGGCCAATACGCTGGCAGCAATACAGTCAAGGTTGATGACGAAGAGCTCATCATCCTGAGTGAAAGCGAGATTTACGCGGTTGTCGAAGGCTGATACCGGTCAGTTTTTGTCACTCATCAATCAACATTCAACGTAAAGGAAAAGAGAAATGGCTGCTAAAGACGTCAAATTCGGCGATTCAGCGCGCAACAAAATGCTGGCCGGTGTGAACCTGCTGGCAGACGCTGTAAAAGCAACACTGGGCCCCAAAGGCCGTAACGTAATTCTGGACAAGTCCTTCGGTGCCCCGACTGTCACCAAAGACGGTGTCTCTGTCGCGAAGGAAATCGAACTGGAAGACAAGTTCGAAAACATGGGCGCGCAAATGGTTAAGGAAGTCGCTTCAAAGTCCTCCGACGAAGCGGGCGACGGCACCACGACCGCAACTGTTCTGGCTCAAGCTATTGTGAATGAAGGCCTGAAAGCGGTTGCGGCCGGCATGAACCCAATGGATCTGAAGCGCGGTATCGACAAAGCGGTTGCAGCGGCGGTCAAGGCGGTCAGCGCCATGGCCACGCCATGCGAAGATTCCAAGGCCATCGCTCAGGTGGGCACAATTTCTGCCAATAGTGACTCGGCCGTTGGCGACATTATCGCGGAAGCCATGGACAAAGTTGGTAAAGAAGGCGTGATCACTGTCGAAGAAGGGTCCGGCCTGGAAAACCAGCTGGACGTGGTTGAAGGTATGCAGTTTGACCGCGGCTACCTGTCTCCATACTTCATCAATAACCAGGAAAACATGAGCGTTGAACTGGAAGATCCGTTCATCCTGCTGGTTGACAAGAAGATCTCCAACATTCGTGATCTGCTGCCGCTGCTGGAGCAAATTGCCAAGTCCAGCCGACCTCTGGTCATTATTGCTGAAGACATTGAAGGCGAAGCTTTGGCGACTCTGGTTGTTAACAACATGCGTGGCATCGTCAAGGTTGCGGCCTGTAAAGCACCTGGCTTCGGCGATCGTCGCAAGGCCATGCTGGAAGACATCGCCATTCTGACTGGCGGCACGGTAATTGCTGAAGAAGTCGGCCTGGATCTGGAATCAGCGACTCTGGACCACCTTGGTCAAGCCAAGCGCGTGACCATGGACAAGGAAAACAGCACCATCATCGATGGCGCTGGCAGCGCGGACAACATCACTGGCCGGGTTAACCAAATCCGCCAGCAGATCGAAGACACCAGCTCTGACTACGACCGGGAGAAGCTGCAAGAGCGTGTGGCCAAGCTGGCCGGCGGTGTGGCAGTCATTAAAGTTGGTGCCGCTACCGAAGTGGAAATGAAAGAGAAGAAAGCACGTGTTGAAGACGCGCTGCATTCAACTCGCGCTGCTGTTGAAGAAGGTGTGGTTGCCGGCGGTGGGGTTGCCCTGGTCCGAGCTTTGCAAGGCCTGGGTGAGCTGACGGGCGACAACGACGAGCAAACCGTAGGCATTCGTCTGGCATGCCGCGCGATGGAAGCGCCGCTGCGTCAAATCGTTGCGAATGCTGGCGAAGAGGCCTCTGTTGTGCTCGAGAAGGTCAAGCAAGCCTCTGGTAACACCGGCTACAATGCGGCGACTGGCGAATACGGCGACATGCTGGAAATGGGCATCCTCGACCCGGCCAAAGTTACCCGTACTGCTTTGCAGGCGGCGGGCTCTGTTGCCGGTCTGATGATCACCACGGAAGCGATGATCACCGACAAGCCGGAAGACAAGGCTGCTGCACCTGCAATGCCTGACATGGGCGGCATGGGTGGCATGGGCGGCATGATGTAAATCATCCGCCATGAGCCAAGGCTCGAAAAACCCGCCGCAAGGCGGGTTTTTTTATGCAAGTTAGTCTGTAAGAGCTTGATAGACTGAACTTTTTTTCGTTAAATCGGCTGCTGATTGAGCAAGCGGACTTACGCTTGGCATGGTTTTGCGTTAAAGTGTTCGCATCGTCCAAACTAGAAAAACGGTTTTATTGATAAGGGGGTTGTGATGGGAGAGTTGATTGATTTTCTGTTTCGCTGGGGGCACGGGCTGTTCGGCATTACCTGGATAGGCTTGTTGTACTACTTTAATTTCGTTCAAGGTGAGTACTTTAAGGAAGCCACGGCTGATGCCAAGGCCGATGCTACGGCCAAGCTTGCGCCGCGCGCGCTGTGGTGGTTCCGCTGGGGTGCCATGTTTACCTTCCTGACCGGCTTGTATTTGCTACACATGTTGGGTGGGGGAATCAATCAGTACATCGTGCTCGGTGCTTTAATGGGCATCTTCATGTTTCTGAATGTCTGGCTGATTATCTGGCCGGCGCAGAAAATTGTCTGTGGCATTGAAGAAGGTGACAAAGCAGCTGCTGGGCCCAAAGCCCTGCTGGCGTCGCGCACCAACACCTTGTTCTCTGGGCCGATGCTGTACGGTATGTTTGCCTCTAAGCACGGTTTGGCCGCCGCTGACGGCGGAGGTTTCGCCGGAATTGCGTTCAGCGATATGGGCTTCCTGATTCCGCTGATTATCATCCTTGCGATTGAAGCCAACGCCATTATGGGCAAAATCGGCCCGATGCAAACGGTGAACGGCGTTATCCACAGCAGCCTGGGTCTGACTGCGGTAATCTTTGCGTTGGTGCACTTTCTATAAGAGCAGACTGTTTCCACTGCAATTCAACGGCCGCCGTGCGCGGCCGTTGTTGTTTGTGTGGCGGGTATTTATCGTCCAGCAAACTTCTCCCTGTTGTTATTGGTAAATCAGTTGCCAATAAATCGCTATAATTAGCGATCATTCCCACAGCATTGCTTTGCAAGAGATGGACAAACCGTGAGAGACGACGAACCTTTAGACGACATCCCCAGTGTTGCTCCCGAGCGCGATGAAATTGCCTCCTACCAGCAAACACGAGCTGGGAAAACCACCTCCAAAAGTTCTGGAGGTTCTGGCGGGTTCTTATTGTTCCTGGCCTTTTTATTGGCACTCGCGGCAGCGGTGGCGGCTGGCTACCTGTATCAGGAATTGCTGAAGAGCACTGCAGCACTGGCCGACGCGACCGACAGAATCAGCTCTCTCGAAGACCGCTTGTCCAGTACCGACGAAAGCGTGTCCGAGTCAGCTGCAGTGCAAGCTGTAAAAATCAAGGAGCTGGGTGCTCAGGCTGATAAAGCCATGAGCGAAATTGACAAGCTGTGGGCATCGGCCTGGCGGAAAAACAAAGCAACGCTTGAGGAACAGGGCAAGCAGCTTGCGTCGCAAAGCTCACGGCTTGGGAGCATGCAAAACGGTGTGGATTCCCTGCAAGCATCGATAGAACGAGTTGAAGCTGAGCTGCAAAAAGCTCAGCAGCAGGCACAGCTCGTCAAAGAGGTGCAAGCCAGTTCCATCGCACAAAATGCGCAACTTTCCGAGCTCAATGATGCTGTGGCGGCACTGAAGGTCAGTGCGGGCGGTTTGCAGAAAAAGGTTGGCGAAAATGAAGAGTGGGTGCAATCATTCAATAGTTTTCGCAGGCAAATCAATAGCAAGCTGAATCAGTTGGAAGATTCCATTATTCAGAGGACCAGTCAGCCCAGCCCCCTACCGCCTGGATAGGCCGGTTGTCTTTGGGACGATCCAACCAGGCCACAATGGCGCTGCGTTCGCGGGTATGCTCAGAATACAGCTTCGGGAATTTCCACAGGTAGAGTTTACCGACCGGGTGAGCGATGCCAATGTGTTGTGTCAGTACCACAAATTCGTGCGCCAGCCGCTTACCCTTGTTTTCACCGGCCTTTATATCATGCTTGATACCGAAGCCAAGTAAAGCCACGGTGGCACGCAATGCCTCAGGGCTGGCCTGGCTGCGCTGGAAATACACTTTGATTCCGTTATCCTCTCGGCTGACTTCCAGTTCGCCGGGCGACTGGTCTTGGTGAAAGCGAGGGTATTCCCCTTTGCGCCAGATAGTGTAATCACGCCCATTGAGGATAATCTCGGGCGTATAGATGGCCCGCGTGTGCCCCTGTTTCTTATAGGCGTAGTGGCGTTCCTGGTTGCGCTTGTCCCCGTACGGGTCTGGCCAGCCCAGATAATCCCAGTAATCAACATGCAGTGCCACGGGCACAACCTTATGCCACAGGTCTGGGTGTTGTAGGAGGGCGTTCAGCCAGTGTTCGGCTGGTGGACAACTGTAGCAACCTTGCGATGTGTACAGTTCCAGCAGGCTGATTTGCGTGACGCCGCTGTTGAGAACCCATGTGTTAGCCGGGTGGGTGGCACCGGCCCTGGACAAAGGCAGCAGTAGCCAGAATGCGGCAATTAACAGGCAAAATCTTGGTACCATGGGCGTTTACCAGCAGGGAGATTTGTCAGTGCTTTTATGCAGGGTAAACCATAGCAAAACCCCTCGGCCAAGCGTAGCGCTGGCCGTGGTGTTAATCCTCAATACGCCGTTTGGCTCATTGGCTGCGGAGAAACAACTGTTTTGGGGAGACACACATCTGCACACCAGCAATTCCTTTGATGCATTTTTGAACGGGAATACCTCGGTCGGGCCCGAGCAGGCGTATCGCTTTGCCAGGGGTCTGCCGGTAGAGCACCCCTATCACAAAGCCTGGATGCAACTGCGTACGCCACTGGATTTCCTGGTGGTAGCTGACCACGCGGAAAACCTTGGGGTGGCGCGGGCCGTCTATTTTGGCAATGCGCAGTCGGCCGACTTGGGCCTGATCGATCGACTCAAAGCCTGGCTGGGGGGGCGTAAGCTGCGCGAAGTGGTCGACGAAGAAAAGGGCTGGGATTTCTTCACGGAATTTTTGCCGGTGTCGGGGAATCCGTCCGTGGCGGCCAAATCTTTATGGGAGGATCAACCGGCGCAGTTTCCCGGGGCCCAGGCAATATCTGCAGACAGTTGGCGCGAGGCGACATCATTGGCCGATCAATACACCTTGCCGGGCGAATTCACTGCGTTTATTGGCTGGGAGTGGAGCTCCCTGCCCGGCGGAGCGAACCTGCATCGGGTGGTACTGACCGACGCTGATGCTGAGGTCGCCCAGCAGTACATGCCCTTTGGTTCAGACCAAAGCCCTTATCCTGAGGACTTGTGGCAATGGCTTGAAACAACCGCCAGCGCGACCGGCAGTGACTTCCTCGCTATTCCGCATAATTCCAATATTTCCAAAGGCTATATGTTTACCGCCGACAGCTTGCGCGGTGAGCCTATGAGTCGCGAGAAGCTGACGCTGAGGCAACGTTGGGAGCGAGTTGTGGAAGTTACCCAGATTAAAGGTGATTCCGAAACCCACCCGCTGTTGTCACCGGACGATCCATTCGCCGAATTTGAGACCTATCCGTTTTATATTCAGCGCGAATCTCAGCCTTATAAGCCAGAGCCGGGTGACTATATCCGCAGTGCGCTGAAACTGGGTATGGACATTGCGCAGCGAACAGGCGTCAATCCCTTTCAGTTTGGGGTCATTGGGTCGACCGACGCGCACACCGGACTGGCCACCGCGGAAGAAAACAATTTCGGCGGCAAGCTGGTGCGCGATAGCACGCCGTCTACCATGGAGCGCCCAGGTGCCGGTAATGGTGTCACCTCTGGGTGGAATATGTCAGCGTCCGGACTGGCGGCAGTTTGGGCCGAGGAAAATACCCGTGAAAGTCTGTTTGCGGCAATGCAGCGCCGCGAGGTGTACGCAACCACTGGACCGCGTATCCGCTTGCGAGTTGCCGCTGGCTGGGGGGAACAAGCGTCCAAGTGGCCGATGGGTGCTGTGTTGCCATCTGCTCCGTCTGGTGACGCATCACCGCGGATTCAGGTATGGGCCGAGAAAGATCCGATCGATGCCAACCTGGACAGGATTCAAGTGATCAAGCTGTGGCGCAGTGCGGCGGGCGGCTTGCAGGAAAAGGTATTCAATGTAGCTTGGTCCGGGGCGCGCGATCTGGATAAAACCGGGCTTTTGCCGGCGGTTGGCGACACTGTGGATCGCAGTCAGGCAAGGTTTACCAACGACATTGGCGCGGCGCAACTGCAGGCAGATTGGACGGATCCCGCATTCGACCCGAGTCAGCCGGCGCTGTATTATGTGCGCGTATTGCAAATTCCTACACCGCGGCAAAGTCTGTTCAACGCGCTGGCGCTTGGTTTGGCCGAACCGCCACGCGGGCCGAGCGTTATTCAAGAGCGGGCGTACAGCTCGCCGGTCTGGTATCAACCCGAATGAGCATGATGAATGAATGAGAGAGTATCAGTATCGATAAATCAGCATGTCGCTGAAGTGCAACTCAACCGTCCGGATAAATACAATTGCCTGGACCCTGCCATGTTCGACGCAATCGCCGCAGCTGGCGAATCCTTACGACAGAATGATGCTGTGCGAGTGGTCATTCTCCATGGTGCTGGAAAGCACTTTTGCTCCGGGCTGGATGTCAGTAGCTTTGGTGAGTTGGCGTCCAGCAATAAGGACTTTGCAGTCAGCGCATTACAGAATGTGAATGATAGTGACTCGAACAAGTTTCAGCGCTGTGCAACTGTCTGGCACGACCTGGACGTGCCTGTCATCGCGGCGGTACACGGCATCTGTTATGGGGGTGGCTTGCAGATTGCCCTGGGTGCCGACCTGCGATATGTGCGCAGGGATGCGCGATTCTCAGTGATGGAAATTCGCTGGGGTCTGGTGCCCGACATGGGAATCACGCAGGCATTGCGAAAGCTCAGCCGTATTGATGTTGCCAAAGAGCTGCTGTTTACTGGGCGGGTATTCGATGCCGAGGAAGCGTTGTCGATGGGACTCGTGACCCGGGTTGTGGACGAACCGCTGAACGAAGCACGGGCGATGGCAGAAATGATTGCAGACAATTCTCCGGATGCGATTCAGCGTAACAAGCGCTTGCTGGAACGTTCTTGGGATATGAACCGTGCCGATGGCCTGGCACTCGAGGCCGAGCTGCAAAGCGAAGTGATATTTTTGGAAAACCAGTTGGAAGCGGTTGCCGCCAATCTGGAAAAACGCAAACCCAATTTTAAATAAACCACAAGGACTTCGATATGACCATGATCCGTCAGGATGATCTGATTGAATCCGTAGCGGATGCGCTGCAATTCATTTCTTATTATCACCCGAAGGATTTTATCCAGGCCGTTCATGAGGCGTACCTGAAAGAGGAATCGCAGGCTGCCAAAGATGCGATGGCACAGATCCTCATTAACTCGCGCATGTGTGCTGAGGGTAAGCGGCCGTTGTGCCAGGACACCGGTATTGTCACCGTGTTCATTAAGATTGGTATGGATGTGCAATGGGACGCTGCTATGAGCGTCTCCGAGATGATCAACGAAGGTGTTCGCCGAGCCTACACCCATCCTGACAATGTGCTTCGGGCGAGCATTCTGGCGGATCCTGCCGGCGAGCGCCGCAATACCCGCGACAACACCCCGGCCGTTATTCACACTGAGGTAGTACCGGGCAATACCGTCGATGTTACCCTGGCAGCCAAGGGGGGTGGCTCGGAGAATAAATCGAAAATGGTCATGTTGAACCCAAGCGACAGCATTGTTGACTGGGTTCTGAAAACGGTGCCTACCATGGGCGCGGGCTGGTGCCCACCGGGTATGCTGGGCATTGGGATAGGCGGCACCGCGGAAAAGGCAGCTGTGCTTGCCAAAGAGTCTCTGATGGACCCCATCGATATTCACGAGCTACGAAGCCGTGGTCCGCAGACCAGGGTCGAGGAGTTACGCCTGGAAATTATGGATAAAGTGAATCAGTTGGGAATTGGTGCTCAGGGTCTGGGGGGCTTGACCACAGTGTTAGATGTCAAGATCAAGGACTATCCCACGCACGCCGCCTCGCTGCCCGTGGCTATGATCCCAAATTGTGCGGCAACCCGGCACGCGCACTTTGTTCTAAAGGGTGAAGGACCTGCGCTGCAAACGCCGCCGGATTTGTCTGACTGGCCTGAAATTTCCTGGGATGTAGGCCCCAGTGCGCGCCGTGTAAACCTGGATTCAGTCAGCCCCCAGGATGTACTTGAGTGGCAGCCTGGCGAAACAATTCTTCTCAGTGGCAAAATGCTCACCGGTCGGGATGCTGCACACAAGCGCATCCAGGAACTGATCGAGAGTGGCCAGGGGCTTCCTGAGGGCGTTGATCTGAAGGGGCGCTTTATCTACTACGTGGGTCCGGTCGATGCGGTGCGCGATGAAGTGGTTGGCCCGGCCGGGCCGACCACGTCGACCCGAATGGACAAATTCACTGGTATGATTCTCGAGAATACCGGATTGCTCGGTATGATCGGCAAGGCGGAAAGAGGGCAGGTGGCTATCGATGCGATCAGGAAGCACCAGGCCGTGTATCTGATGGCGGTTGGCGGGGCTGCTTACCTGGTTTCCAAAGCGATCACCAACAGCCGCGTAGTCGCCTTCCCGGAGCTCGGTATGGAGGCGATATACGAGTTTGAAGTGAAAGACATGCCGGTCACTGTGGCCGTGGACTCTCGTGGGGAATCTGTGCACCAGACAGGGCCGCAGGAGTGGGCCGCCAAGATCGAGCAACGCGCGGTGGTTGTTCAGTAGTTCATGTCGTTCACCTTTTACTGGCATGATTATGAGACCAGTGGTACCGACCCCGCGCTTGACCGGCCGATGCAGTTTGCCGGAGTGCGCACAGACGCAGAACTCAACATATGCTCGGAACCACTGAGAATTTACTGCCAGTTACCGCCCGATGTTTTGCCCCATCCTATGGCCTGTGCGGTCACCGGAATTGCACCTCAAAAAGCCAATGAACTTGGGGTTGGTGAGCATGAGTTTATCAGGCGAATTCATCATGAGATGGCCCAGCCCGGAACCTGTAGTGTGGGCTACAACAGTATTCGCTTTGACGATGAGTTCACTCGTTTTACGCTGTACAGAAATTTTTACGATGCCTACGAGCGTGAGTACCGCAACGGCAATTCTCGCTGGGATCTGATCGATGTGGTGCGGCTGTGCTGCGCCCTGCGTCCGGAGGGTATCAACTGGCCGCGTGATGAACTTGGACGTCCAGTTTTTAAGCTGGAACGGTTGAGTGAAGCCAATGGGATCACACATGAAGATGCCCACGATGCCTTATCGGACGTGATCGCAACCATTGAGCTTGCCAAACTGGTAAAAGCCCGAAAACCACGCTTGTTCGACTATGCCCTTAAACTGCGTAATAAGCGCTTCGTTGCCAAACAGCTCAATCTTGAGGCCGCCCGGCCGATTGTTCACGTGTCTTCCAAATTTCCCAGCGAGCATTACTGCACCTCGCTGGTACTGCCGGTGTCGGCGCACCCGACCAACAGCAATGGCGTCGTCTGCGTGGACCTGCGTTACCAGCCGGATATCCTGTTGCAGGCCAGTGCTGGCGAGCTTGCTGATGCCTTGTTTAAACCCGCTGAGCAGAGAACAGCCGATACGCCGCGGATTCCGCTGAAGGTGATCCATTTGAATCGCAGTCCAATGGTGGCAACCGCCGCGCTATTGGATAATCAGGCAGCCGAGCGGGTGGGGCTTGATCTGGCCGCATGCGAGCAGCACGCCAGACTGCTGCAAAGCGACCCAGGCTGGCTTGCCAAGATCCAGGATGTCTTTGCAGCGTCGGAATTCGAACAACAGGATGTGGATGCGCAGTTATACAGTGGCAGCTTTTTTTGCGACGCTGACCGGCAGCTATTGCAGGCAGTGCGTCGCTGTTCTCCCCAGCAGCTCGCTGAGCAGGAGTTCGCCTTCGAGGATCCCCGCTTGCCGAAGTTACTTTTTCGGTACCGGGCGCGCAACTTTCCTGCCAGCCTGGATGAAGAGGAAAGCAGCACCTGGCGTGAACACTGCTTCCGGCGTCTCAACGAGACGCCCGGTTTTGGCTTCCAGGCGTTTGCGGATGAATTGGCTGATTTGAGAGATGCACAAAAAGCACCAGCGGAATTGCTTCAACAGATGGAGCGCTATGCTCAGGGCTTACGCGACCGCTTGTCGGCCCATTGAATTGCGGTTAGCATGCGGCAGCTCAACCAAGCGCAGGGTGGTCACTGATCTTGAATTTTACCGGCAGACATATTCTCAGTATTGATCAACTCAGTCGCGGTGACATCGACACCATCTTCAGCGTTGCCGATAGCATGGAGCCGTATGCTCACCGGAAAAAAGTCACCAAGGTTTTGGATGGGGCGATTCTGGGCAATATGTTTTTCGAGCCCAGTACCCGAACGCGGGTGAGCTTTGGCAGTGCGTTTAACCTGCTGGGCGGTGAGGTGCGGGAAACCACCGGAGTGGAGAACTCGGCGATCGCCAAAGGTGAATCTCTTTATGATACCGCTCGCGTGCTCAGTGGTTACAGCGACGTCATTGTTATGCGCCACCCACAATCGGGCTCGGTGGCTGAATTTGCCGAGGCCAGCCGGGTGCCGGTGCTGAATGGTGGGGATGGCGACAATGAACACCCCAGCCAGGCCCTGCTTGATCTGTATACAATCCGCAAAGAGCTGGACACTAAAGGTCGCAGTCTGGATGACTTCAGGATCGCCCTGATTGGCGATTTGAAATACGGTCGAACCGTACATTCCCTGTGTAAGCTGTTGGGGCTTTATCAACGGGTGAAGGTTGTACTGGTGTCGCCCAATGAGCTGGCAATGCCGGACAGTTATATCGATGCCCTGCGTCATTCGGGTCATGAAGTGGTGGAAACCGACGAGTTGGAGCCAGCGATAGCTGGTGTGGATATCGCTTATTCAACTCGATTGCAGGAAGAGCGCTTTGCCAGCGCGGAAGAAGCCAAATTATACCGTGGCCGCTATCGCCTGAATCAGGCTATCTATACTAAGTACTGCGAACCAAACACTGTCATCATGCACCCCCTGCCACGTGATTCTCGCTCCGGGGCCAATGAGCTGGACAACGATCTCAATGAAAACCCTAACCTGGCGATCTTTCGTCAGACCGACAACGGCGTTCTGGTGCGCATGGCACTGTTTGCGCTGGTACTGGATGTTGTTGGCCAGGTTGATCGTGAATCCAGGCCGGTTAACTGGTACACCGGCAGTCGCTTTCAATAGCCGCCTGCTTGTTAGCCTGACTGTTCAAAAAACCAGGGCAAAGGACAGTGGATAAGCGCGAGCCGCAGGAAAAAAAGGCTGGACTGCTGCAGTCCAGCTTACTGGTCAGCAGCATGACCATGCTGTCGCGGGTAATGGGACTTTGCCGTGACATAGTGTTTGCAATCACCGTTGGCGCAAGCGCCAATGCCGATGCCTTTTTTGTCGCTTTCAAGATTCCGCAGTTTCTCCGCCGCCTGTTTGGTGAAGGCGCTTTTGCTCAGGCATTCGTGCCGGTGTTGTCGGAGTACCGTCAGCAACAAAGCCTGGATGAGGTCAAACGGTTAATCAACTGCGTGGCGGGTTGTCTTGGTTTTGCACTGCTACTGACCTGCCTGCTGGCCGTTGTTGCGGCTCCTTTGGTGACCACATTGTTTGCTCCCGGTTTTATTGGCCAGGCCGAAAAGTTTGCCCTGACCAGCCAATTGCTGAGAATCACCTTTCCCTACCTGTTGCTGATATCCATGACCGGGTTTGCCGGAGCGATTCTCAACAGCTTTAATCGTTTTGCCGTGCCAGCGTTTACCCCGGTATTGTTAAACATCAGCCTGATCACCGGTGCGCTGTTTTTTGCCGACAGTTTCGAAGAGCCGGTTTTTGCGCTTGCCTGGGCTGTGATTGCCGCCGGAATATTGCAGCTGCTGTTTCAGCTGCCGTTTCTGGCGCGAATTGGTTTGCTGCCCCGTCCTGGCTGGGGCTGGCAACACGAAGGCGTGCAGCGCATATTGCGGCTGATGGTGCCTGCGTTGTTTGGTGTATCGGTGTCGCAGATTAATCTGCTGCTGGACACGGTGTTGGCGTCCTTTTTGCCGACCGGCAGTATTTCCTGGCTGTTTTACTCCGACCGGCTGGCGGAATTACCACTCGGTGTTTTCGGGGTGGCAATTGCCACTGTCATACTGCCACAGCTATCCCGCCAGCACGCCGGCAGTAACGAAAGCAGTTTTGAGTCCACGCTGGATTGGGCGATTCGCATGGTGGCCTTCATTGCCGTACCGGCGACGCTGGCGCTGTGGGTGTTGGCTCACCCCTTATTAATGACACTGTTCAATTACGGCAAGCTGACCGCCAATGATATTCTGATGGCAAGCTACAGCCTGAAAGCCTACGCGCTTGGCTTGCTGGCGTTCATGCTGATTAAGGTGCTGGCCACCGGGTATTACGCGCAGCAGGACATGAAAACGCCGGTACGCATAGGCATACAGGCGATGCTTGTGAACATGGTGTTGAACCTTGTTCTGGTGGTTCCTTTGTACTTCTACTTTAATATTGGCCATGTCGGCTTAGCGTTGGCTACCTCGTTGGCGGCGTACTTCAATGCGGGCTCATTGCTGCTGGGACTGCTGCGTCGTTCGGTTGTGCAGTGGCAGGCCGGCTTTCTGAGAAGCATGCTTCGGGTGGTTTTGGCGGCCTCATTAATGGCCGCGTTTTTGCTGGTGGTGCGCGGTGATCATGCGCTATGGCTGGATTTGTCCGCAGTTCAGCGGGTGTTGCGAACTCTGGGGCTGTGTGCGGCCGGTATGCTGGTGTACGTCGGCGTTCTTGCGCTCAGCGGGGCCAGGCTTAAAGACTTTCGACGTCAGGCCTGAGGGCATTTATGCAGGTAACATTCCCGGCTGGCGCGCCGAAGCGGTTTGGTGCGATATAATGGCGAATTACCCTGGCTTTCTAAGGGCGAACTTTTGGAATTAATCCGCGGTTTGCACAATTTGCGTGACCGGCACAAGCCAAGCGTGCTTACTATTGGCGCCTTTGATGGCGTGCATCTGGGGCATCAGCAGGTGCTCAATGGCTTGATCGCTAAAGCCAGAGAGCTTTCCGTGCCGGCGACCATCATCGTGCTGGAGCCTTTGCCACGCGAGTTTTTTGCGCCTGCCGAAGCACCGCCGCGCCTGATGAGTTTTCGAGAGAAATTTGCGGCCTTACGTGAGGTTGGCCTTGACCGGGTGTTGCGAATTCGTTTTACCCGCGGCCTTAGTGAAATCCCAGCCAGAGATTTTATCGAGGATATATTTGTAGACAAGCTGGGTGTGCGCTACATGGTCGTTGGCGACGATTTGCGCTTTGGCCATGAACGGCAGGGGGATTTTGCGCTGTTGCGAGAGTTGGGGGCGATCCATCATTTTGATGTGGAAGCGAGCGATACCTTTAGTATCGAAGGGGAGCGGGTATCCAGCACCCGGATTCGCCAGGCCTTGCTGGATAACGAATTTTCTCTGGCGGAAAAACTGCTGGGGCGGCCCTATCAAATAGTCGGTAAGGTGGTCTTTGGCCAGCAAAATGGGCGGACCTTAGGTGCGCCGACTGCCAATTTGGAATTGGACCGCTATCGCGCGGCCCTAAATGGGGTTTATGCCGTTGAGGTCCGCGGAATTGACGACAGCCTGCATTATGGCGTGGCTAACGTCGGCACCCGCCCAACGCTGGGTGATCTCGTGAAGGCCATTTTGGAGGTTCACGTACTGAATTATTCTGGTAACTTGTATGGCAAGACCTTACAGATTCGTTTTTGTGAGCGTTTGCGCGCTGAGCGCAAATTTCCCTCGCTGGCTGAATTGAAGCAGCAGATCCACCATGACATAGACCAGGCCTACGAATATTTTGGTCTGATACGGGCAGTGCAGTAAATGAGTGATTACAAGTCCACCCTGAACCTTCCAAATACCGGGTTTCCGATGAAGGCCAATCTGGCCAACCGCGAGCCGGAATTGTTAAAGCGCTGGCAAGAAATGGGCCTGTATGAGCGCATGCGTGCCGCAGCTGCAGGACGACCCAAGTTTATCCTGCACGACGGCCCGCCCTATGCCAACGGCGATATTCACATTGGGCACGCTGTCAATAAAATTTTGAAAGACATCATTGTCAAGTCGCGCTTCATGGACGGTTATGATGCACCTTATGTCCCAGGCTGGGATTGCCATGGTCTGCCGATTGAACTGAATGTGGAAAAAAAGGTAGGCAAACCAGGCACCAAAGTGGATGCCGGCGAGTTCCGGCGCAAATGTCGCGAGTATGCCCAGTCACAGGTCAACAAGCAAAGCCAGGATTTCCAGCGTTTAGGGGTATTCGGCGATTGGGCCAGACCCTATCTGACCATGAGTTTCAATTACGAGGCCGATCAGATTCGTGCGCTCGGCAGGATTATTGCGAATGGTCATGTGCAAAAGGGTTTCAAACCCGTGCATTGGTGTACAGATTGCGGTTCCGCGCTGGCGGAGGCCGAAGTTGAATACCAAGCCAAGCAGTCACCAGCGATCGATGTTTACTTTGATGCGCTGGATCCGCGCGCATTGTTAGCGAAATTTTCCCTGTCGGCTGACGACGTCGGTTCGGCCAGTGTGCTCATCTGGACGACGACTCCCTGGACTTTGCCGGCCAATCAGGCGGTCGCTGTGCACCCGGACATCAATTATGCCGCGGTGCGGCACCGACGTGCTGAGGCAGACTGTATTGCGGTCGTGGCCGCCAAGCTGGTGGACGAGGTTTTTAAACGCGCGGGAATAGAAAACTATCAGGTGCTTGCTACGGTGAAAGGTAGCGAGCTTGAAGGACTTGAGCTTGAGCATCCTTTTTATGCCAGAACATCATTGCTCATATTGGGCGATCACGTAACCACAGATTCGGGAACTGGCGCCGTGCATACAGCACCGGGGCACGGTGCGGATGACTTTGCTGTGTGCCAGAAGTACTCGATCGAGATCATCAACCCGGTTGGCAATAATGGCGTATTTAATGACGACACCGAGTTTTTTGCCGGTCTCCATGTGATGAAAGCCAATGCGGCGGTAGTGGACAAGCTCACGGAAACTGGGCGTCTGTTCTTTCATGAGACGATCGAGCACAGCTATCCACATTGCTGGCGTCATAAAACTCCATTGATATTTCGTGCCACCCCCCAATGGTTTGTCAGTATGCAGTCGGGCAAGCTCCTTCCCAAGACCATGCAGGTGTTGGATCAGGTGGATTGGTTGCCGGGCTGGGGTAAGGCCCGGATTACCGCGATGCTGGAAAACCGTCCGGACTGGTGCATATCACGGCAGCGTACCTGGGGCGTGCCAATACCATTATTCGTACACAAGCAGAGTGCGGACCTGCACCCGGATACCGAACACTTGATTGAACGGGTTGCTGAGTTGGTTTCTGAAAAAGGAATTGAAGCTTGGTTTGAACTTGATGCGGAAGCGTTGTTGGGCGAGGACGCGGCGCACTATGAAAAAGTTCAGGACACTCTTGATGTCTGGTTTGACTCTGGTGCTTCGCACTATTGCGTGCTGGTTGCAAACCCGGACTTGAGCGCTCCGGCCGACCTCTATCTGGAAGGTTCCGACCAGCATCGCGGCTGGTTTCAGTCTTCCTTGTTGACCAGCGTCGCCATGACCGGGGCGGCACCTTACAAAGCAGCCATGACGCACGGTTTTACCGTGGACGCGCAAGGCCGCAAGATGTCGAAGTCGCTCGGCAATGTCATTGCACCGCAGCAGGTGATGAAAACCCTGGGGGCTGACGTTTTGCGGTTGTGGGTTGCTGCGACCGATTACCGCGATGAAATGGCGGTATCGGATGAAATATTCAAGCGCACGGCCGACTCCTACCGGCGTATTCGAAACACTTTGCGTTTTTTGTTGGCGAATCTGTCTGGCTTCGATCCCGCGCTGCACAGTGTCAATGTGGCTGATATGGTGGCCTTGGATCGTTGGGTGGTGCAGCGTGCGGGCGAGCTGCAGCAGGAAACCGCAGAAGCCTATCAACGCTATCAGTTCCATCAGATCTATCAGAAGCTCCACAATTTCTGTGTTGCTGACTTGGGTGGCTTTTATCTGGATATAATCAAGGACCGTCAATACACCATGGCCGTTGATTCGCTGGGCCGGCGATCAGCGCAAACCGCGCTCTATTACGTCGCAGAGGCAATGGTTCGCTGGATTGCACCCATTCTCAGTTTTACCGCTGATGAAGCCTGGTCACAAATGCCCGGTGAACGCTCTGACAGCGTTTTTCTGGAGACCTGGTTTCAGCTGCCTCAAGTCGTGGCCGGCGACTCGGAGTACTGGCCAACCGTACAACGGGTAAAGGCGGCGGTGAACAAGGAAATGGAGAAACAGCGCAGCCTTAACTCGGTGGGTGCTTCCTTAAGTTGCGATGTGGTGTTGTATTGTGACTCGGAGCTGCGAACAGTGCTTGACGGCTTGGCTGATGAATTACGTTTTGTTCTGATCAGTTCAAGTGCGCGGGTTGAGGCACTGGCTAAGGCCCCCGACACACTGGAGCCCACCGATATCGAAGGCCTAAAGATACAGGTATCGGCGAGTGCTGCTGAAAAATGCGAACGCTGCTGGCATCATCGACAGGACGTCGGCTGCGATTCAGCCCATGCAACGCTGTGCAAACGTTGCGTCGATAATGTCTATGGTGATGGTGAGCGAAGATTGTATGCCTGATGCTTCTTCTGGCGCGTCTTTTACGGTGCGCAATTTGCGCTGGCTGGCGCTGAGCCTGCTGGTATTGGTGCTGGATCTTTGGACGAAAAGCCTGGCAAGTAGTGAGCTTGTGTATGCACGGCCCGTGGAGATATTGCCGATGCTCAACTTCACGTTGCTGCACAATACCGGTGCGGCGTTCAGCTTCCTCAGCGATGCTGGCGGATGGCAACGTTGGTTTTTTACGGCCGTTTCAGCGATCGTCAGCGTTGTATTGGTTGTCTGGCTTGGCCGCTTGCAGCCGCGGGAAAAATGGCTTGCGCTCAGCCTGGCGCTGATCCTGGGCGGTGCTGTCGGTAATCTGTATGATCGAGTAACTCTGGGTTACGTCGTTGACTTCATTTCCGTGCATTACAACAACTGGTACTTTCCGGCCTTCAACATTGCAGACTCTGCGATCACCGCGGGCGCGGCAGTCATGCTGCTGGATATGTTTTTTGGGGAGCACGATGGTAAGCAGTAGTGACTCTGGGCGAATCACGAAAGACAGTACTGTCATGCTGAACTTCGCACTGCGACTGCAGGATGGTTCAGAAATTGATTCCAATTTGGACGCTGCGCCTTGTCGCTTTCGTTATGGTGACGGCAGCTTGTTGCCCGGTTTTGAGCAAAGCCTGTTGGGATTGTCTGCAGGTGATCGACAAGTGATCGAGTTAGCCGCTGACCAGGCCTTTGGGGAATGGCAAGAGGATCGCGAATTACGTTTTCCGCGTCATCGCTTTAAGGAGCTTGAACTGGAGCCCGGCCTCGTAATCTCATTTGCGGATGCCGAGGGCGAAAAGCCGGGCGTTGTGCGGTCCGTCGATGGTGATATGGTTACCGTGGATTTCAATCATCCACTTGCGGGTCGCCCCGTTTTGTTTGAAGTTTGTATTCACTCGGTTGAGCAAGGCACATGACGACAATGCCCACAATGAGTTTGCATCTGGCCAATCCGCGCGGCTTCTGTGCCGGTGTGGATCGGGCTATCGAGATTGTTAACCGTGCACTCGAGCTGTTTGGTGCACCGATTTATGTCCGCCACGAAGTGGTTCACAACAAAACGGTGGTGGAAGACCTACGGATTCGAGGTGCTGTTTTTGTGGATGAGCTGATCGAAGTGCCGGATGAATGCATTGTTATTTTCAGCGCGCACGGCGTTTCACAGGCGGTGCGCCAGGAGGCAGCCGCGCGAGGTTTGCGAGTGTTTGATGCGACCTGTCCGTTGGTAACCAAAGTGCACATGGAAGTTGCACGCTACAGTCAGCAGGGCCAGGAGTGTGTGCTGATTGGCCACCGTGGGCACCCCGAAGTGGAAGGAACGATGGGACAGTATGACCGCAGTAATGGCGGAGAAATTTACCTGGTCGAAGATGTCGAACAGGCTCAGCGGCTGGAGGTGAAGTTCGCTGACAAGCTCAGTTATGTTACCCAAACCACGTTGTCCATGGACGATACTGCGTTGGTCATTGATGCACTCAGAGAGCGCTTCCCCGCAATCAGCGGGCCCAGGAAAGACGACATCTGTTACGCCACGCAAAATCGTCAGGACGCCGTGAAGAAACTGGCTGAATGCAGTGATGTGGTGCTGGTTGTGGGCTCTCCAAACAGTTCAAATTCCAATCGATTGCGCGAACTGGCAGAACGTCGTGGCAGTGTGGCCTACTTGATCGATACGACTGAGGACATAAACCCGGAGTGGTTGAAGGGGGTTGCCTCGGTGGGCGTAACGGCCGGTGCCTCTGCGCCGGAAGTGCTGGTCCAACAGGTCGTGCGGCATATAGAGGCACTCGGCGCTAAGCCGGCGCAAGAGCTGCCGGGGCAGCCGGAAAATGTCACGTTTTCCATGCCAAGGGAGTTACGTATTGCCAGTGATGGTGGTTGATTCCCGAGCAGCTCGGTAATAGTTCCGACCATTTATCCCGCTTTTAACCCTCCGGTCCTTCTACACTTAAAGCGCAGTTGCGATAGCGCTATGGTTGTAGGTGTTGGCGACCAATAGTGCGCGAACAGACAAACCGGGCACAGCAATGATATTGAACACAAAACAATCAGCCGTTAGCGATCGCCGTCAGGCTGGCGTGACTCTGATGGAGCTTTTGATCGTGCTGGTTGTTATATCCATACTCGCGACTCTGGCGGCTCCCAGCTTCAATGGCGCCATCGCCCGCAGTCAGGTCAGCGGCGTACGCGACAGCCTGGTGAGCAGTTTACAGTATGCTCGCAGTGAAGCCCTGAAACGCAAGTCTCCTGTCAGTGTGTGCAGCAGTGCAGACCAGGCTGCTTGTGCCGGCAACAATGACTGGCAGGATGGCTGGATAGTATTTGCCGATACGGACGGCGACAGTGCACTGGATGGCGGCGAGCAGATCCTGCAGGTCCAGTACGCCGAGAATCGGGTCACTACTTACGCAGCGGCTGCCACGGCAATTACCTTCAATCGCATCGGGCAGGCAACAGCCGGTGCCGGTGATTACAGTATGTGCCACCCGGACCAGGAGACAACCGGTCGCACATTGAGTATCGCAGTGACCGGTGCGATCACTCGTTCTTCAGAAACCATAGGTGGTTGCTAATGGAATTGCTGATGCTACGCAGGCGGGGGCAGCAGGGCTTTACTCTCATCGAGATTCTGGTTTCGCTGATTATCCTGGCCGTGGGTTTTCTGGGGCTGGCGGCTCTGCAATCGAGCAGTTTGCAGGGAACCCAGAACACCTACTTTCGGACCCAGGCTGATCTGTTGGCCAATGATATGGCAGAGCGTATGCGAGCCAACCGGGCGGCGGTACAGGATGGGGAATACGAGTTCGACGGCGGCGCAGCACCTGCGGATCCAGGGTGTGGCGGGGCCGGAGCCGATTGTGACTCGGCGGAAATTGCCGCGGCGGATCTTAATGAATGGCTGAACTGGGTGCAAAATGCCTTACCCGCCGGAGATGCCATCATCTCTCAACCGCTGGCAGGGCTTTGGACCATTCAGATGATGTGGGACGAACGTCGCAATGGAGCCGCCGGGCAGGATTGTGACCCGAATGACGAAAATGATCTGGCGTGTCTGATCATCAACGTCCAAATTCGCAATCCCAACCCTTAGGAGCCGGGCCAGCATGCGAGCAAGAAAACCAGTATCCAACTCACAACAGGCGCACGCTCAGGCTGGCGTAACGCTGGTTGAGCTCTTGATTGCGATGGGGCTGTCGGTGTTTCTGATGGCGGCCGTCGTGCAGTCATTTCTCGGCAGCCGGCAAAGCTCCAATATTGTTCAGGCTCAGGCACGCATGCAGGAAAATGCCCGCTTCGCATTTCTGTTCATGACTCGCAGTGTTCGCATGGCTGGCTACCCCAGTGAGCTGATTCCCCCGGACGGTCTGCCCGATATCAGCCTTGTTGATAACACTTGGCGCAGCGCAAAAATGCCGGAGAATCTCGACTTTGCCAGCTTTGAAGAGCAGGCCGTGGTCTGGGGGGAAAACGGCGGCAGCGGTGTAGTGGCGGCGAAAGCGGATTCCGATGCAGTCCACGTTCGACTGCAAGGCATGGCGGATGGCTCAGTGACGGATTGCCAGGGGCGCCCCATCGACGCGGATGTCTGGGCGCAGTTCAGTTTCTTTATTGATGCGCAAAACGATTTTCGCTGCCGCAGCGACGACGGCACCAGTGTGCAGAATGCGGTGCTGGTGCAGGGTATAGAAGAAATGCAGGTAATGTACGGGCTGAATCCGGGCGTATCCGCAGCGGCCGGGGACGAATTCGACTCTGCGCAGGTCAGTCGTTGGGTGAACGCCGATGACGTGGGTGCTGGTGAATGGCGTTTTGTCAGCTCAGTTAAAGTCGCGTTGGTGTCGGCTTCTGACACTGAGCCCTTATCCGCGGCTGGCCCCGGTATCAGCTACGACTTGCTCGACTACACCTCTCCGGAGTATGTCGATGGTCGAGCGCGCCAGCAATTTGCGCAGACTATCCGCCTGCGTAACCAGAATTGGAATGCGAGCTTATGAGGGTGAACAGACAACACACTGCCTTTCATGGCGCGGCCTTTGCCCCAGTGGTTATGGGTCAGCAACGCGGGGCAACTTTGATCGTTGCCCTGCTGGTTCTGTTAGCGATGACCGTCATTGGTACCAGCAGTATGACAACGCTGACCATGGAGGAGCGCATGATCAGCAATATGCGCGATGAGAACGTGTCATTTCAGGCCGCGGAGTCCGGTCTGGCAGCCTGCGAGCTCGATGTGGCTACCACCAACCCGGCGCTGAGTGAAGCGGACTATTATGAGCAGGGTGAAGCGGAAGCCGCTATGGGCGGTGGTTTCGAGTTTTGGTGGGATGACCCTGCCGTATGGGCTGGCCTTGGTTTGGAAATGGACTGGGCCGTATCGGCTGATGCCGATGCCCTCGGGCGTGGAGCCGTCTCCGTCGCGCCGGTTTGTGTGCGAGAGCATATTGGTCTGGCCCCAGACGACCTCAGTTTTGAATCACGCAGCAAACGCATCGGTGCTGAGATGTACAGTGTCACTGTAAAAGGTTTTGGCGCTGAACAAACCACCGAAAGTACCGTGCAAAGCGTGCTGTTCGCGCGCTACAAGTAGGTAGAGAGGAAAAGCCATGACACTGATTGATCGCTCTCGCAAGTCTAATCGTTCCCTGTTTCCGCAACTGCTGTTGGCAAGCGCTGTGCTGTGCGCCGGCTCAAGCCCATCGTACTCGCAAAGCAGTACTCTGGCACTGAGTGATATTCCTCTGTTTTTGGTGGAAAGCGTGTCGCCCAATCTGGCGATTACCTTTGATGATTCGGGCAGTATGTTGTGGGGCTATTTGCCGGATATCATCCAGTTTGGCGATTTTGCGGCGAACAATGCCAATCGCGCCGCGACCAAATCGGTCTTTTATAACAAGATGTACTACGACCCGAATATTGATTATCGCCCGGGGCTTGCAGCTGACGGCTCATCGTTGGGCGAGGCCAATTTCAACAACGCTTTAACGAACATCTACAATTTTGGCCAGGATGGTGGCAACTGGCGTCCAGCCTCGGTGAATCTGGCAAGCAATTTTCGGCCGGTATGGAACCCCAGCAACGTAGGTGGTTGGGGGCCACGCTACTCTGGCCCAAACTTTGAGCAGGCGTATTATTTCAATCGTAATGACGCATTGCCGGGCTGTGATGGGACCGATTTTGATAACGACTGTTACGAGCGAGTCAATGTTAGCGCCACCTCGGGGCCTGCCCGCCCACGGCCAGAATTCGGTTGGGCTGTGTCCACTGATGAGCGTACCAATTTTGCTAACTGGTATCAGTATTACTCCTATCGATTCATTGCCGGAAAAACCGTATTGAGCCGTGCTCTGGCTCCGGAAAACATCTCCTCGGCGATTCGCGTGGGCCGCCAGACTTTGAACCGGCAGACCATTCGCTCGGGTAATCCCGGCTGGAACAACGCCAGCGGCCCCGGTCATGTGGCGGCCTTTGACGCCGCGGAACGAACCAACTTCTACAACTGGCTGTTCAATATCAGAAATAATGGTGGTACGCCGCTGCGAGCCGCGACGGATACCGCCGGGCGCTACTTTGAAACCACCGGTACCAATAGTCCATATTCCGAGGAGCCCGGCACGGCCGGCTCTGAGCAAGTTTCCTGTCGCCTGAATGCGCATATTTTACTGTCAGACGGCTACTGGAATGGTTGGACGCCGGGCGGCATAGACCGAGACGAAAACAACAAAACACTTCCCGATGGAACAGCCTATGATGCAAACTCCGCAGACCATAATATCTATGCGGACAACCAGGGCACCTTGACGCTGGCTGACGTTGCGTTCCATTACTGGTCGAATGATCTCAGTGCACTCACCAATAATGTCGCTCCCTACTTCCCGCGCAGCTCAGGCAACCCGGTTGCCGACTACTGGGATCCGTTCAACGACCCGGCCAACTGGCAACATATGGTGACCTACCCGATTGCCTTCGGTATTGCCGGGCAGATCCCCCTGAACCAGACCTCCTACAACGCCTTGTTGAATGGCAACAACTTCATCAATGAAAATAATGCCACCCAAAACGGCTGGACCGGAGTGTGGATCAACGAAGGCAGGGCCGATGACATGTGGCACGCCGCCATTAACAGTCGCGGGCAGTTTTTCAGTGCCAGTCGGCCGGACGAACTGGTGAATTCGCTGGTGTCAGTGATCAATGCCATTGCCGACCGTGAGTCTTCAGCCGCGTCGGTCGACCTGAACAGCTCCTCGATTGCAGCGGGCGTTGGGGTTTACCAGGCCAGGTTCTTTACCGATAACTGGACCGGTGACTTGCAGGGCCGGCCGATTTCGGATGGTACCGGTAGCAATGCCTGCAATTCAGCACCGATTGGCAGTGTGTGCAGCCCAGCCTGGAGCACAGCGGCGGAGAATACGGTTAATGATTTATTTCCCGGTGGCGTGGACCAGCGAATTGTGTTCACAGCGGACAACAGCTCCGCGCTCGGTAGCCGTGGCCGGCGTTTCCAGTGGTCGGGCTTGGATGCGGCTCAACAGGCCGCGCTGCGCAATGGAGATTCGGTTGCCGTCGGTCAGGCAAGGCTGAATTACATCCGGGGCTCAGAAGCGAATGAAGAGTCGAATGGCGGCGGTTTTCGTACCCGTATTGATTCCAGGGTAGGTGCCCTGGTGCACTCGTCTCCTGAGTACGTTGGCAACGGTTTCGATGCCAGTGGCGACTTTGATGTGCTCTTCCCGGATGACCTGGAAAGCTCAGGTCAGACGCACCGGGAGTTTGTTTGCACCAATGCCACAGACTCGGACAATGACGGGATTATCGATTCCTGCGCCGGTGGTATCCGCAATACCCGCGACCCGATTGTCTATGTCGGTGGCAACGACGGCATGCTGCACGCCTACGATGCGCGACTTGACCATCCAAACGGTGGCAGCGAATTGTTCAACTTTGTGCCTCCGTCGGTGATTGAAGACCTGCATGAATTGACCGAACCCTCTTTCACAACAGGCTCCTATGTGGATGGCGAGTTGACGTCGTCCGATGTTTTCTACAACAACGCCTGGCACACAGTTCTGGTGGGTGGTCTGCGTACCGGCGGACAGGCTTACTACGCGCTGGATGTGACCAGTGCCAGCAATATCAATACCGAGTCCAATGGCTTTGCCAATCAGCTGTTTCGCTGGGAATTCACGGACACCAACACAGCCGGCGTACCCGATGGAACGATGGGTGCCAACGGCGACCGGGATCTCGGCTTCACTTTTGGCGATCCGCGCATTGTTAAAGTGAACTACACCGCCGGGGGGAGCAATACCGGCCGATGGGTGGCGATTTTCGGTAATGGCTATAACGCGAACTTTGCCGATGGTTCAGTGTCGACCACCGGTAATGCAGTTCTCTATGTGGTTGATATTGAAACCGGTCTGCTGATTCGAAAACTGGATACCGGCGTTGGCAGTCTTGCAGAGCCTAACGGTATTTCGGGCATTGCGCCGATATTGAATGACACGGACTTAACGGTAGATTACGTCTATGCAGGCGACCTTTATGGAAACCTGTGGAAATTCGATATCAGTTCTGAGGACGCCGCCGACTGGGGCTCTGCTTATTCGGTTGGGGCCTCACCGGCACCGCTGTTCCAAGCCAGCGATGGCACAAATGCGCAACCGATTCAGTCCACTCCAAGGGTCAGCCGGCACTTCCTTGGCGGCAACCTGGTGTACTTCGGTACCGGCAAATACCTCGAAGACAGCGACAATCAGACCACTACACAGCAATCCTTCTATGGGGTTTGGGACAAGGACATCTGCTCTGTGTCTGGCGCAGAAAGGAGTTGTGCCGAGGTGACGCCTGGGGATGCCAAAAACCATGTGCGCGATACATTCAGTCGCACTGACCTCCAGGCCCAGTCCGTAACGGTGGATGTCAACGGTATCCGTGAAACCACTCAGAATCAGGTTGACTGGTCAAGCGAGAATGGTTGGTACATTAACTTCCCGACTAGTGAAGGCGAACGCGCCCTGGGCACGCCGGTGTTGCGCGGCGAAATCGTTGTGTTCACGACGCTGGAGCCTGACGATACGCGCTGTGAATCGGGCGGTAGCAGCTGGATTTACGCCTTGGATCGAATTGATGGCGGGCAACCACCGGTTCAGGTCTTCGATCACAACGGTGATGGTGAGATCGACAACTCGGATTACGCCGGTGGCGTTTCCTCAGCATCCTTTATTGATGCGGTTATTTCAGACCCGACTTACGCGGAGGGCAGTGATGGGAAGGACTATATTATCTACGGCTCCTCGGACCTTGGCTCGGCCGGTGGCGGCATTGGTACAGCGACCACTCCCGACACCACGATAGAAGGGCGGGTGCGCTGGCGACAGTTGAACTGAGCCAGCCACTGAACCACTTAGCAGGTAATTACTATGCGATTGAAAACACCATTGTCACTGATTGTAACCCTGATCGTGCTGGCGAGTTCGCCACAGAGCGTCGCCGAGCAAGGCGCCGACGGTTGGCCAACCGGCGTTGTGTACGCGATCAATTATAAAGAGCGGCAGCTCGTCATCGACCAGGAAAAGTACCGTATCGCCCTGAAGGCGAGGGTCAGCGAGCAAGACGGTTCGGCATTGCCTCTTGAAGCATTGCAGCCCCAGTTTTATGTCAAATATCAGCGTGAGTTTGGTGATGAAGGCGATATCATTGATGTTGTCATTCTGGCTCGGCCATAGGCAGGAGATAGAATAATGAGAAATCTACCGGTAAAAAAAATCGCAGGCTTTACCCTGGTGGAGCTGATGATAGTAGTGGTTATCGTCGGTATTTTGGCGGCGGTTGCGATACCCAGTTATCAGGATAGCATTCGCAAATCACGGCGTGGCGACGCGCAAGCAGCGCTGCAGCAGTTTCGCCAAGCCATGGAGCGCCACTACACCAAACGATACACCTATGCGGGAGCGGGCGCTGGAGGTGGTGATACCGGTGCCCCGACAGTATTTGCAACCCAATCACCGGTGGAAGGCGGTACCGCGCACTACAACTTGACCATTACGGCGGCAGATAACAACACTTTCACGTTAACGGCCACGCCGGTAGGCGGGCAGGCCAATGACCAGTGTGGCACGTTAACCCTGACCAATACCGGGGTTCGAGGGTCGGGCGGGGCGGCTGGCGTGAAGTGTTGGGAAGACTAAGGCCCGGCTGATTGGCACGGTGTTGCTCAGTCTCCACCACGGCAAATACTGTTCGCACCAGCGTCGCGCAATTCGCGTTCGACGCGTATTCGACCCATTCGGTTCAGAACCAGACGGTAACCTGAACTGGGACCCAGGTGGGGAGCGCAGTAGGTGAAGCTGCCAAACTCCATGGCCATGCCGTGGCGGGAAAAACGAATGTAATCATTGCGCCCGGCAGAGGCACGCCAGTCAAGCCGCACCCGTTCATCAAGCTTTGGGCCTCGTTCGATCAGGCGGTCTTCCCCATCCAGTCGGCGGTTATTGTTCTCGTCGCGAAACAATAATGTGCCGCTGTTCCAGCGGCCGCCGCACTGGCGGCCGTCTGAGCTGGCACACAGTATGGTGACCGTGTTTTGGGTGATCGCGTGGGTGCGCGCGAGGTTCAGTGCGCTAATCAGGTTGCGCACATCCGCACTCGCCTGACTGCGCCCGAGCATGCCCTGCAGGGACGGTGTTCCGGCGGCCAGCGCTATGGAAATCATCAGTAGAATGGTTAGCCCTTCCAGCATGGAATAGCCACCTTGCCGTTTTAACGGCGAAGACGAGATACCCATAAGACACTCCTTGTCTGGGGTTTGGTCGGTGCCGGCCAATCCATGGCAGCACCGTGAGCGTACTATGCCTTAGGGAAATTCAGCGGTCTGTGGGAAAACGGCCATATATCTGGTCAGAAAACGTACCGGCTTATTGCCTGCCGTGGTTTTCAAACAGCTCGATCAACAATGGATCACCCGGCCGCTCAAGATAGGCAACGGCCAAACCGGGTGCGAATTGCGCCTGCCAGATAGACTGGTAACCCAGTGGTTGTGCTTCGGCAATTTTTTGCTCCAGATCGTCGATCACAAAGCGCAGGTGATGCATACCTTCCCGACCGGCATCTATAAACTCCTTGTGTGGGGTGCCACCGGAGACCCACTCAATCAATTCGATTTCCACATCACCACTGCGGCCAAACGCCAGTTTGAGTTCCGCCGGCTCCGTATGGCCGCGATACTGATAGTCAAACACCCCGGAATCCATGCGGCTAAACTCACCAAATACCGGTTCATATAGCGCCAGGGCTGCATCGATATCCCGATATACAAAACCCACCTGGTCCAATTGTGGCAGTTCCAGTTTTTGTAGCAGTTCTTGATTCAATGTTTTGCCCGCTCGCTGAAATAAGCGCCAGTGTAAGGCAGCGCGATAGCTTCCGCAATTTGGCAAGTATGACAGGATGAATAGGTCTGTTTTTAGCGGATTTTTGAAGCTTGGCAGTAAAGTAGCGTGTTCACATGGTAGGCTCACTCAAAACCGGAATTTACAATAACAGCCGCGATGTAAAAGGTAGTGTCATGAAAATACAGCAACTGGAAACCTTCGCCGTACGCAACCCAAAGCCAGGCGAAGGTGGGCCAGGCTTCCTGTTTGTAAAATTGATCAGCGATTCCGGCATTGTTGGCTACGGCGAAGTTTATTGTCTGCCGTTCAGCCCTCCGGTTGCTGAGCTCATGGTTAAAGATATTGCCGAACGCTTTGTGATAGGGAACAGTCCCTTCGAAATTGAGCGCCTATGGCACCGGGTTTTTGCCAGCGGCTATACCCAGCATCCGGATGTCAGCGTGTTGGCAATTCTCAGCGGGCTTGAAATGGCCTGTTGGGACATTGTTGGTAAGGAAACGGGCAAGCCGGTGTATGAGCTTTTGGGCGGAAAGGTCCGCGAACGCCTGCGCAGCTATACTTATCTGTATCCGGAGCCGCAGGACAGCGAAGACGTGTATACCTCTGCGGAGCTTGGCGCAAAACGGGCGGCTGAGTTTGTGCAGCAGGGCTTTACCGCTGTGAAGTTTGACCCGGTGGGTCCTTACACATCATTTGACCCGCGGCAGTTGTCGCTGGAAAGCCTGGACTTGAGCGAACGTTACACCAAAGCGGTTCGTGAAGCTGTTGGCGGTCGTGCCGATCTACTGTTGGGCACCCATGGGCAGATGACACCCGACAGTGCTGTTCGCCTGGCAAAGCGCCTTGAGCCTTGTGACCCACTGTGGTTGGAAGAGCCGACGGGACCAGCGAATGCAGCAGCAATGGCGCGTGTTGCCAGAGCCACCAGCATACCGATCGCCAGTGGTGAGCGGCTCAGTACAAAATGGGATTTTCATGCCTTGCTGAGCCAAGAGGCCGTGGCCATTGTGCAAATGAACCTCGGCCGCTGTGGTGGACTGTTAGAAGCGAAAAAAATCACCGCCCTTGCTGAAGCCCATTACGCGCAGATCGCGCCGCATCTGTATTGTGGTCCGATTGTGGGGGCCGCCAATATTCAGCTCGCCAGTTGCAGCCCGAACTTTCTCATTCTGGAGGGCATTCGTGATTGGTCGGGCTTTCATGCGGAGATCCTCGATAAGCCCATCCAGTGGGAGGACGGCTATGTGATTCCGTCCACTGAGCCCGGTTTGGGAGTTGAGCTTAATGAGACAGTGGCTCGCCAGAACCCCTATCAGGCATTGGGTGTACACTTGAACCCCCTGGAATCTGGGGAGTATCGGTAAGTGTTCTAAGTAAGCTTCTGAAACTCTTAGCAAGAGTCAGTGGTTGCCGAATCGTTTTTTAGGTGAAATATGAAGAAGTTTGATGTGGTTGTGTATGGAGCAACCAGCTTTGTCGGGCAGATTGTGGTCCGTTACATGCAGCAGCAGTTTGCCGGGCAGGATCTTAATTGGGCGATGGCCGGCCGCTCTGAAGCCAAGCTCAAGGAGGTTCGTACAGATATCGGTGGCGGCGCACGCGACTTGATAGTGGCCGATGCCACAGATGAGCAAGCTCTGCGTGACATGTGTGATCAGGCGAAGGTGATTATGTCCTGCGTCGGGCCGTACGCCCTGTATGGTGAGTCGCTCGTAAAAGTCTGTGCCGAGACCGGCACCCATTACTGTGACCTGACCGGTGAGGTGCAGTGGATTAAACGCATGCTCGATCGCTACGAAACGGTGGCCAAAGCCAGCGGGGCCCGCATCGTTCACTGCTGCGGATTCGATTCTATTCCATCCGATCTCGGAGTGTTTTTTCTGCAGGAACAATCGCTGGCGAAATTTGGTGTGACCTGTAGCGAAGTAAAAATGGGGGTGGCGCAGCTCAAAGGAGGCGCCTCCGGCGGCACGATTGCCAGTATGATTAACCTCAGTAAAGAGGCAGCGAAAGACCCGGCACTGCGCAAAGAATTGGCCAACCCCTATTCGATCTGCCCGCCTGGGCATGGCTTTAAAGTGCGTCAGCATACTGTGAAAGTGGAATACGACGAGGAATTCCAAAGCTGGCTGGCGCCATTTGTAATGGCGGCAATCAACACCCGAGTCGTACACCGCAGCAATGCCCTGGCAGACGGTCGCTATGGGTCTGAGTTCAAATATCAGGAAGCGATGATGACCGGGGATGGCGGCAGCGGAAAGCGCCGGGCTCAGAAGCTGCTTTGGGGGTTGGGTAGTTTTATGGTCGCGGCATCAATCACACCGGTTCGCTGGTTGCTTGAGAAATATGTGCTTCCTCAGCCGGGTGAAGGGCCCTCGGCGGAGGAGCAGCTAAATGGCAGGTACCGGTTGGTCTTTATTGGTACAACTGCAGAGGGTGAGTCCTTACGCTGCGAAGTGTCCGGTGATCGTGACCCGGGCTACGGTTCAACCGCGAAGATGTTGGCGCAGGCGGCGGCTTGTCTGGCACAGGATATTGCAGACGATGCGCCCGGTGGATTCTGGACGCCGGCCACTCTGCTGGGCAGTCGGCTTATTGCCCGATTGCAGGCTGATGCCGGCCTGGATTTTAGGGTCGAGGTTTAGCTGTCACACCGTTCGCTCAGGGTGTGTACCAGATTGGCGATGACCAGGCGCGCTCCTGAATCGTTTTGGGCACTTTCGGATTACTGCAATCCGCAGGTTTCTCTGAATCCGGGAATTCCAGGCATTGCCAGGTGCTGTAGCGGCAACTGGGGTTTTCCACTGCGCGGAGGTAATACACTGCCCGTTGCTCCGGATCAAAGTCCGGGTCCTGCCAAACGGCGCACAGTTGTTGAAAACCCTGGCCCTGGCGTTCGCAGGTCCTCAGGTCCACGTGTGCACCATTATTGGCATTGCCAGCAACGTCATGAATTGCTTGATGATGGTTGCCTGCGCTGTCATACCAGCCTTTTACTATCTGCAGGCGTTGCAGGGGAGTGCCCGGAGCCGCTGCAGTGCCGGGGTCGCTGCTGGCCATCGCGACAAAGCTGGGTGTGCTGGCGTTGCTTGGTGCGGTCGGCAGGTCGCCGCCCATTGGCACACCTTGCTGATAGGCCTGCTCCAGTAAATCCGGCGCATCGCATAATTCGGGCGCGAAGCGCCAAGCTGCAAAAAACCGTGGTTTGATGCGCGGGCCACTGGTGCCAAAAACCTCTTTGCGTCGCAAACTGTCAAACAGCGTTGAACGACTGTTCTGCTCTGCCCAGACTCCGGTCAGTCCACCTGGGTTGTTGCTGGCATTGCCGGGAACAGCAGAGGTATAGCTGACCCGCCGTTCCGCCGTGCCGTCGCCCCAGCCCAGATGCCCCGCAAAGTTTCGCTCAGCAACCGCACCACCAGTGCCATTGTGGGTATCTGTGGAGGCAGACAGGCCAAACTTGAAGGGGTTGACTCCAATGCGCTCTTCCTCCCGCAAGCCTTCGATCAGGGCATTACGAACGTAGCTGTTGCGGCTGAGACAATTCGGGCCTTTGTGCGGCACGAAGTCCGCGAAAGGGCCGTCGTAACAGTCGCCTGGGGCCGGGGTATCAGCAACCGATTGGAACGCCAGGTTTTCAAATTTTTCAAATGTACAAAGCTCATCTTCGTCACCTAACACACCACTCAAGCCGGTTCGGCACTCGGAATCACCCTTGTGTTGCATGATCTCAACAACGGGTTCGATTTTCATTCGCAGACGGGCGCGCGCAGTTTGTGCCGAATCGCTATTGGCGCCCCAATAGTCAACGGCGAACATCCGGCCATTGCTGATGTTCGAGTTGTGTGGAATGGCCAGTGCATCGCAGCCACTGTCACTGCTCAAGCATTGCTGGTCGAGTATCTCCCACAAGCGCCATTCGCGTGGTGCATCCAGGTAGCTGATCGGTCGCTTTGGCACAACGGCATTGCGAAAAATCACATTACGGTGCAAATTACTGCCCAACCTGACGGAGCTGTACTCAAAGGCGATAAACGTACTGCGCTGACATTCCATGCTGTTGTCATTCCATTTCTCTGCAGCATCGATCGCCTGTTGCCAGGGTATTTCCGCGGCCTGCGCACAACGCTCGCCGTCATTGCTGCACAGGTCTGCGTCACGACTGGGAAATGGGCTGAATATTTTTGCCAGCAGGCTGGGGTTGCGACCCTGACCTTCCTTGAAAGCATTGCAAAACTCGGCACCTGCTACCCCGCTGTCATCATCAAAGCACAAGGTCTGCTCGCCTAGAAACTCGGCATGATCAGTAACGGCCATAAAATCCAACGGGCGATCAATGGTTACGCGGCGTGCTAAGGTCTGATCCCCTTTATTAACCGGTAACGCTATACTGCCGCCTGCAAAGGCAAAGCGGTAAGCATCATCCGGTGTCGCGCGGCTGCCGAAAGAATTCGCATCATTGGATAGCGACGTGTGTACGTGCAGGTCGCCAAAGTAGGCATTCTTTAGCGGATTATAATCTGCGCATGGAACGCGGCTGGATTGGGTAGCCGGTGCATGAGAGCTGACCGTAAACTGTTCCGCTGGCACTTCAGGGTCACCACAGGAAGCCTGAAGAAGGCTCACTAACAGTAAGCTTGTAATTCTCATTGTATGCATGGCCTCTGACCACTGATGAGTGATTTACCGGCTATGGTAAACCCGATTATTGCCCGCTGGCTTACTAATCTGAGAGCATCGTAAAATGGACTGTCCGGCGGTGTGTGTGGGGAAATTATTCATGGGTAAATTGGTAGTTCTGTATGCCACGCGTGAAGGGCAGACCAGGAAGGTCGCCGAGTACCTGGCTGCGCAGCTGGAAAATCGCCAGTGCAATTGCTGAATGCTGCGGAGGGCAAGCTGGACGCTGAGTCCCTAGGCTTCAAGTCGAGAATTACGCGCGACGTCTAAACAATGCCTGTATGATGTGAGCCTTGTCGAACAGGGGGCTTGTTTGAGTACCAAAGTCCGTGCGGCAGTCTGCCGGGAATTTGGAGGCGCGCTGCAAATTGAAATGATCCGCCTTGCGGAACCCGGGCCAGAGCAGGTTCGGGTGCGCCTTCATGCAACAGCTATTTGTCACAGTGACATCAGCTTGGTGCGTGGCCGGTGGGGTGGCACACTCTTACCGATGGTGGCCGGGCATGAAGGCGCTGGTGTGGTAGAAGCGGTCGGGGAGCAGGTGCAGGGGCTGGCTGTTGGGGATAAGGTGGTTGTTACACTGGTGCGAGCCTGCGGACAGTGCGCCGCGTGCCGTATCGACCACCCGGTGAGTTGTGATCAAATGCTGTTTTCAGCCGAACGATCACCGCTGACGGATGCGCAGAACGGTCTACTGCATCAGGGGCTTGCAACGGCAGCCTTCGCAGAAGCGTGTGTAGTGCATCAAAGCCAGTTGGTGAAATACCAGCACAGTGTCGCGTTTGAGTACGCCGCACTGCTTGGTTGTGGCGTGATCACCGGCTATTGTTCGGTCAGCAATGTGGCGCAACTTCCGAAAAGACAAAAGGTTGTGGTGATTGGGGTCGGTGGCCTCGGGCTCAATACAATTCAGGCGGCCGCTGCACAGCGGGCCTGGCCGCTGGTTGCTGTAGATGTGTTAGAAAACAAGCTCCAGGCGGGCTTGGAGTTTGGTGCAACTCACGCGGTCAATGCCACAAGCAATGATGTTGTTGAGCAAGTGATGGAAATATGTGCGGGCCCGGCAGACTATGTGTTTGTGACCGCTGGCAGCGCTGAAATGTTTAGCGCTTCATTGGACATGCTTAGTAAATACGGTACCAGTGTCATCGTTGGCATGCCCGCTGATAACGAAAAGGTTTTTGCAGTTGATGCGCACAAATTGACGGATGGTCGCCGTTTGCTGGGTAGCAAGATGGGCGATGTGCGCATTCAGCGGGATATTCCCAAGCTGCTGGATCGTCATCAAGAAGGTGCGCTCAAGCTTGCCGAGCTGATAAGCAAATGCTATCCGCTGGAAGAAATTAACGAAGCCATTGCCGACGTGGAAGCTGGCCGTGCCTTGCGTAATGTAATCCGATTCTAATGGCCAGGCTGAACCAGGACAAACTCAAACGCTACCTGCAACTGCTGGTGTTAGTCGTTGGCTCTGGCTCAGTGTTTCCGCTGGTGTATCTGCGGCAGAATTTTGAAGTTTCCCTGTTGGAGGCATTGGGCATTAATGCGGAACAGCTTGGACAGTGTTATGCCTTGCTGGGAGTGATGTTCACCTTGACGTATCTGCCCAGCGGCTGGCTGGCGGATCGTTTTCCCGCTCGGTGGTTGATCTCGCTTTCGTTGCTTGCAACGGCATTGCTGGGGCTGTGGTTCGCCAGCTATCCGGATTTCAATGCTCTGCGCCTGATTTTTATTGGCTGGGGCCTGTCGACAGGCCTGTGTTTGTGGGCGGCCTTGATTAAAGGCGTGGCACTACTGGCTCACTCCGATGAACAGGGCCGTTTTTTTGGTATTTTAGATGGTGGACGTGGCCTGGTGGAAGCCATACTCGCGAGCCTGGCCGTTGCTCTGTTTGCCTACCTGCTGCAGAGCGACACTACAGTTGACGCCAGTCTGCAGACGGTTATCTACTGCTATGTCGGCTTGATGTTCTTGGTGGCGCCAGTGATTTTGTTCACCCTAGGCGATAACACCTCTGAAGAAAAAAAGACAGCGCAGCCGAAACCAAATTTATGGGCAGATTGCCGAGTGGTACTGAGCAATGGCCGCCTGTGGCTGGCGGGCCTGTGCCTGATGTGTGGGTATCAGTTGTTTTGGGCGACTTACTCGTTCTCGGCCTATCTGCAAAACAGTTTCGGTCTGACCGCTGTAACCGTCGGTACCATTACCGTGGCCAAGCTCTGGATGCGACCTTTTGGCGCAATTACCGCGGGTTTTGTGGGTGACCGCTACAATTGTGAACTTGTGTTGTGCATTCTGATGGTACTGGCGGCTATCGCTTTATTGGGAATCGTTGTGATGCCCGCGCGGGCTGCAACGCTGCTGTTATTAACAATGGTCCTGGTGATCGGCTTTTTGACTTATGCCGTGCGCGGTTTGTACTGGAGCACTTTAGATGCCTGTAAGGTACCGGCGCGCATCAAGGGTCTGGCCATCGGGTTGATGTCGATGGTCGGGTATTCGCCGGATATCTATCTGCCATTGTTGAACGGCTATTTGCTCACGCAGTTTCCAGGCCGTACTGGCTATGCAGCCTATTTCACTATCATAGCTGCGGTTGGCTTGCTAGGGGCTGTGGCGGCCTGGCGCTTGTATCAGCTGCAGATTACAGACCGAAATGAGACATAGCCGCCCGACTTCAGTACACTGCTAAGTGATGAACAAGGCTGGTGCACTAAGGGGAGTGTGATGCGTAACTCGGCAAAAATTCAATTGGGCGCCTTGCTGCTTGCTTTAATGGCAATGCTTGGCCTGAAGTTTGGTCTGTTGGATTTTCAACTGGCTTTCTATGGCTTTGCGCTGTGTCTGCTGATTGTGGTGCTATTTGGGGTTTTTGGCTTGATGGCTCTGGTCTGGGGCTTTATTAAAGGCAATGATGGTGCCCGTCTGGTGGCCGGGCGTATGTTCCTGTTGGGTCTGTTGCCCTTGCTTGTCACTATTGTTTTGGTTGGCCCCGGCCTGTCGGCACCACCGATTCATGACATCAGCACTGACCTGAACAATCCGCCCGAGTTCGTTGCGGCCGCGCAACAACGAACAGCGGAAGAAAATTCAACCGAATATGAAGGCGAGGTTATCGCAGAGCAACAACGCGCGGCCTTTCCTGAATTGCAGCCACTGGAAACTGATTTGGCCCCTGATGCCGCCTTTGACCACAGTCTTACTGTAATCAATCAGTTAGGCTGGGAGCTTCTCGATCAAGACCCTGCGAGTGGCCGTATCGAGGCCGTTGAAGAAACGGCCATGTTTGGCTTCAAGGATGATGTTGTGCTTCGTATCCGGCCAGGTGACTCTGGCGGAAGCCGCATTGATCTGCGTTCCAACTCGCGTGTAGGCGTCGGTGACCTGGGGGCCAATGCGGCGCGCATTCAGCGCTTTATCGACAGCTTTTAATTGTCTGGCAACAAGCCGTTCAGTCGCTCTGCGGCATCCACATAGCCGCTTAACAGCTCGAACATCACGTCGCGTGAGCTTTGGACGCTGTTGATTTGGCCCACCACCTGGCCAACCGGATTAAAGGCCACTTTCTGTGTGTCAGCCACGCCAGCGTAGCGGCTTGTGCGTTGCACAGCATCGAAGGTGACCATACCCTGCAAGGGCATGCCTAACGGGTCTGGTGTGTCCTCGGCGGCCCAGGCTTCGGTCCAGGTGTTTTTCAGCATTCGGCAGGGTTTCCCGGTGTAAGAACGCGAGCGCACTGTATCTTCGCTGGTGGCCTGAAAATAGGATTCCTTCTGTGCGGGTTCGGCATGGGCCTCCTGAACGGCCAGCCACAGTGAACCGGTCCACACTCCTTGCGCACCCATAGCCAGGGCAGCTGCCATTTGCCGACCGCTGCCAATGCCGCCAGCGGCCAGCACCGGTACGTCACCAACAGCGTCGATGATTTGTGGCCACAGTACGATGCTGCCAACATCGCCAGTATGGCCACCCCCTTCGCCACCCTGGGCAACTATAAAATCCAGCCCGGCTTCTTTGTGGGCCACAGCCTGCTTGACCCGGCCGCAGAGCGCTCCGACCAGCCGGCCACTGTCTTGAATTTTTTTGATAGTCTCTGCCGGGGGAGTGCCGAGTGCATTGGCGATCAGTTTGCAATTGCTGCGGGACAAAGCTTCGTCAACCAGTGGCCCAGCGGTTGCCTCGGTCCAGCCCAACAGCTCCCGGCCGTCGGAATCAGGCAACTCGGGCACACCATGCTCAGCCAACAATCTGGCCGCAAAGTCACGGTGCTCCTGGGGGATCATCTTGCGCAGCTCGGCTTCAAGGTGATCTGCATCCATATCCCCCATACCCTCATACTTTTGTGGAATGACCACGTCCACACCATAGGGTTTATCACCAATGTGCTCGTCGATCCAGTCCAACTCCTCGCGCAATTGGTCGGGCGTGAAGCCTACGGCGCCGAGAACGCCAATGCCACCGGCCTTGCTGACTTCGACTACGACATCGCGGCAATGAGTAAACGCGAAGATGGGGTAGTCGATACCCAGTTTTTTGCAGATAGGGGTTTGCATGAACTTGCCTCTGTGTTGCGAATACGCTGAGTATCCCGAGGGTAGCGGCCATCAGTCAAATACAATGCGGTAAGGTTATTCAAGTTGTTGTCGTAACGCGCAGGCCAGGATCGTCCTCGTCCAGTATCAGGCCGTGGAGCTCAACACCGCTACTGCCATGGTACAGATCTACAAGGAAACGGCCGATTTCATCGGTGATGCGCTGCCCGGGAACCAGCACAGGGATTCCGGGGGGGTAAGGCACAATCTGATCAGCGCAGATTCTTCCGGACAGGCTGGTATTGAAGCTGTGGTCCTGCGCGAGCAATGGCAGGACTTCGCAAGGCCCAAAATAGGCTTCCTGCGGTAATTGCTCGATATGGCTAAGCATTGGCAGTCGCGTGGGGTGGCGTTCGCGCACCCGGGTGTCACCGGGTTGGCGACTGGCCAGCTTTCGCAGCGCATTCAAAAGACGCAGCACCTTGCTTTCGGTCGTGCCCAATGTGACCAGCAGGCTTATCGTATTGTGGGTGATCTTTTCAGCCTGAATGCCATAGTGCTCGAACAAAGCAAGTTGCACCTGACGGGCGCTCATGCCGGATCCGGAAACATCGATGGTCAACTTGGTAGAGTCCAGTCGAATCCCGTCATCTCTCAGACTGTCTGGCAACATATTCTGCAGCTCTAGCGCCTGAAAGGCTCCGGTTTCCGCAATGCCGTCGCGCAGCCTCTGGGTTACGTCTAACAGGCGGGACAATTGGGAGAAGCCTTCCATGCTCATCTGCTTGCGCGCTACATCAAGGCTGGCGATCATCGCATATTGCGGGCTGGTGGATGTGTGCATGTTAAGATTTTCCCGAAACCTGTGTTCATCAAAACCAGGTTCGGCCACGTGAATCATGCTCGCTTGCGAAAACGCCGATAACATTTTATGCGTGCTTTGGGTAACGTAATCGGCGCCGCACTCCAATGCTGTTGGTCGAAACGCCGGATGGAACCGACCATGCGCATACCAGGCTTCGTCAATGAGTACCTTGATGCCATGCTGATGTGCGTAATCAATGATGGGCTCAAGGTCATAATAAAAGCCATCGTAGGTGCAAGATGTCAGCGTTAACAGGCTCGCATCGCGGTGTGCGTCAATAGCTGCATAGATTGTTTGTTTCGGTACCGGGCCATAAAACCCATACTCGGGTTTACTGGCTGCGGCTAGATAGACAGGTGTGATGCCATTAAGAATAATCGCATGGTGAATGGACTTGTGGCACGCCTGATCCACAATCATCTTTCCACCAGCGCCCAATACATGCTGAACAATTACCTTGTTCGCGGTTGAGGTGCCATTGGTGATGAAGAAGGTACGGTCTGCGCCAAATGCGATTGCTGCCAGATCTTGGGCTTCCTGTATCACACTGTGCGGTTCAAGTAGGGAGTCCAAGGCCTGGACGGATACTGAAAGATCCGTGTTAAATATGTGTTCGCCCATCATTCGATAAAAGTCATCGACCCATGGGCTGTCTCGCAAACTGTCACCACCGGAATGGCCGGGCGTGTGCCAGGCATCCTTGGCGCTGAAAACATAATCCCGTAGCGTATCGGCAAAGGGTGTTCGGGCTCGGCGTAAAACAGCTGTTTTCACCTGACGGAACATGCGGTTGTAATTATGATCATTCCGATCCAGCAATTCAGCCCTGCTTGCTTGCTGGATTCCGGCCGGTGCTGAGCTGCCTGGTGTGGCGGCCAGAAACAGGTTCAACTCAGCTCGCGATTCATGAACTTTTTCCAGAGTTTGCCCTGCTGAAGGGTCTGCTCCGTCGATGATTGCCGCCTGTAATAGCCCATCGCTCAGCGCCCGGCTCTGAAGATCGGCAGCGCTGCTGCAGGGCAGGAAAAGAAACCTGTCCAATACGTCATTGGTAGTGGCCTGCGCGCTGGCATTCAGGCCTTCAACCCATTCCCGAAGACGCACGACGTCATTGCTGACGACGACCACATGACTTTTTCGCTCGGCCATTCTCAAGCCTAACCGCTTGTGCTCTGGAGGCTATTCAGCAGTGCCGGCTTGGTGATTTTGCCCATGGCATTGCGCGGTAGGGCGTCCAGAATTTTGAGTACTCTGGGCAGCTTGTAATTTGACAGGTCGTTGGCAGCCCAGGTTTGGAGCTCCTCCAGGCTAAGCTGGGCACCAGGTGCTAGAACCACAGCAGCTGCGACAATCTCGCCCCAGGTATCATCCGGCAGGCCTAAGACTGCGCACTCAGCAATTGCGGCATGCCCCAGCAACACATTTTCAATCTCCAATGCCGACAACTTGTAAGCGCCGGATTTAATAATGTCCACGGACAGTCGGCCCATGATTCGGTAATAAGCATTTTCGAGTACGGCCATGTCACCGGTGCGAAACCAGTCACCTTCAAAACTGTCCGCCGTTGCCTGAGGGTTGTTCCAGTATTCCAGAAACACCGTGTCGGAGCGGACTTGTATTTCGCCGGGGGAATCTTCTTCGCCAGCAGGTACTACCTGCCCATCTTCACCGACCAGCCGTATGCTGACTCCTGGCAGCGGCACGCCTACCGAGCCGGGGCGGCGCTCGCCATGCATGGGGTTGGATAAAGCCATGCCAATCTCTGTCATGCCGTAGCGCTCGAGCAGGACCTGGCCGGTCAGTGCTTGCCATTTCTCATGAACGGGCACCGGCAGAGCCGCCGAACCGGATATCATCAAACGCATGCTCTGGAACCCGTCGCATACTGTGCGGCGAAAAGCATCATCACTGTGCTCAATCGCCTCGATGAGCTTGACATAGATGGTGGGCACCGCCATGAAGACGCTATATTTCCCGTTGGCAACGGCCTGCAGAACTTTTTGCACATCGAAACCACCGGCGTACGCGTCAACGCGAGCACCTGCCCACAAGGCGCAGGTCAATACGTTAATGATTCCATGCACGTGATGCAGCGGCAGGAATAACGGTATCGAGTCCTCGGCCTGCCATTCCCAGGCCTGCAACAGCGTTTGCACCTGGGCACGAATGTTTTTATGAGTTGTGACAACGCCCTTGGGCTTGCTGGTTGTACCACTGGTAAAAATCATCATTGCGCGTCGGTCCGGCGATATCTCCGGCAGCGCGGTGGGCTGCAGCGCTGTAAGCTGTTGCAAGCGTATCTGCTCAACACCATGCGACTTTGACAATGGGGCCAGCTGCTCGAAATAGTCGTCAGTAGTCAGTAAGCGCTGTACTCCACCAGTGGCGACACAGTGTTCGACTTCGGGTAATTTGGAATGCACATTCAACGGCATGGCAATGCCACCAGCTCGCCAGATGCCCCATAGGCAGGCTACATAATCTGCGCCAGCCGGAGCGGCAAAGGCGACAACCTCTTCGTTCAGGTCGTTGTTTTGTGAGCCAAGCAAAAAACCGGAAATGTTTGCGGACTTTTGTAACAGGCTGGCGTAACTGTGTTCGCTGTGATCAACAATGGCAATGTTATCTCCATAGCGTGCTGCATTGGCGATTAATTCCTGCATGCGCAAATACTCCTGTCAATTGATGTTATGAGGCCCACACAACGCCGCTGTGGCGGTCATCCAAATAGTCTGCAAAGTGCTTTTCGATGGTGTTGCGGCGCAGCTTCAAAGTTGGCGTGAGCATATCGTTCTCAATGGTCATCGCTTGCTCACTGACTACCAGGCAGTTTAGGCGACAGTGAGGTTCCAGCTCGCTGTTCAAGGTGTCCAGATCCTGCTGCAATTGCTCGGTCAAAGTGTCGCGGCTTTCATTGGCCGCCGATTCAGTCAGCACAATGATCGCCAGCGGCTGGGCACGCCCAATTCCCATGACCATTGCCTGCTCTATGTGGGGCAAGGCCAGCAGTCGGCTTTCAATAGGGACAGGCGCTACGTATTTACCTTTTGCCGTTTTAAACTGCTCCTTGACGCGACCAATGATTTTCAGAGCACCACTGTCTGTCATTTCACCGCGGTCGCCAGTGCGAAACCAGCCATCGATAAAAGCCTCGGCGCTCGCCTCCGGGTTTTTATAGTATTCGCTGAAAATAGCCGGGCCTCGAACCAGTATTTCACCTTCATCCGACAGGCGGATATCAACCGAAGAGAATGGCCGGCCTATGGTGCCCAGATCGTCCGCATTAAATGGCATATTGCCGCAAACAGCACCGGACGTTTCGGTCATGCCCCAACCTTCCGATATGTCTATTCCGATTCGCCGATACCACTCCAGCAAACCCTTGGAAATAGGAGCGGAGCCACAGCCGAATTGCTCAGCATGGCCTAGCCCCAGCTTTTCCCGTATGCCGGCCGCTACGCCGTCGCCGTCTGTTGATTGCAGCATGGCTTGCAGGTCTGAATCAGGAATTACGGCGAGCACCTGCGCCTGGAACTTGGCCCATAAGCGCGGCACAGATACAAAGTTAGTTGGTTTGGCATGCTGCAAGTCATCAAGAAAAGTGTCCAGACCGCCGCTAAAATACAAATCGATTGGCTCATACAGCGACACCATTGCGACCACAGACCGTTCGGTAATATGAGCCATTGGCAGATAAGATAGAATCCGCCGGCTTTTATTCTCCGCTGGCCAGGAGTCGATCAGGCCCTGCGCTCCGGCGGCGAGATTGTCAAACGACAGGGCTACACCTTTCGGGTTGCCAGTACTCCCTGAGGTGTAGACCAGCGTTGCCAGGTCGTGTTTTCCTGGCTCTGCGGGCTCTCTCAGTGGCGGGTGTTCCAGGCAATCGGCCCAGTGATAGCGAGCAAGTTCAGGAGCCGCGTTGAAATCGGGAAAAGTGATGACTGGCAAGTCACTAAAGGCGGCTTCTGCAGCGGCAGTGTTTTCCAGCTTCCCCATGAATACTGCCTTGGCGCCACTGTGCTCGACCACATAGCGCAAGGTCGGCTCGCCAGCAGTTGTGTAAATGGGCACCGAGATAACACCCGCCAGCATCATCGCGAAATCGCTGATCATCCACTGAGGGCTGTTCTTTGCAATCAGTGCCACCCGGTCCCCGGGTTCAATGCCCTGCGCATACAGGGCACTGGCAATGCGCAGCGCTTGCTCGTAAACCTCTTCGCAACTGTAGCTGACCCAATCTCCGTTGACTTGCTCATGGAGCCAGCTTTTTTTGGCGTTTTCCTGCACTCGCTCACGCAGTCGCACCAGTGGATGTTTGTATTCTGGAAACTCTTTGCTCATTATGTCCGCTTCCCATGTGGTGGCAGCCAAGTGTACCGAATTGCGTGCAGTGTGCACAGATTAGCTGCTCCAATGAGTCTGCACTGATATATTGATGTGCCCCTCTGTTAAAGCTAGTTTTCTGGACAGGTACTGCGACAGATGACATTTGACTACATAATTGCCGGCGCTGGCTCGGCTGGCTGCATCCTTGCCAACCGTCTAACTGAAGACCCGAATACATCCGTTCTTCTGGTCGAAGCAGGCGGAACAGATCACAGTCTTTTTATTCGCATGCCAACGGCCTTGTCCTACCCGATGAACACGCGGCGCCTTAATTGGTTTTATCACAGTGAGCCCGAGCCCGGTCTGGAAGGCCGCTCTCTGCATTGTCCACGCGGTAAAGTGCTGGGCGGTTCTTCGTCAATCAACGGAATGGTCTTTGTGCGTGGTCATGCCTGCGACTATGAAGAGTGGGAAGAGATGGGCGCCGAAGGTTGGCACTTCCGTGCTTGTTTGCCGTATTTCAAGCGCCTTGAATCCTGGATGGGCGGGTCGAATGACTTTCGCGGCGGTACAGGCCCGATAGCTGTCAACAATGGCAATAATATGCAGCTGAACCCACTGTATCAGGCTTTTATCAAGGCAGGTGAACAAGCCGGTTATCCCACGACTGAAGATTATAACGGTTACCAGCAGGAAG